>NZ_JBIRFT010000003.1:270553-544151 GCF_044327625.1 Streptomyces sp. NPDC018031 | reverse complement strand
TATCTGGACGCGCTGGCGGCGCACCGGCGTGCGCTGGGGCTGCCCGCGGTGTCCTACGCGTGGGGCCTGTGGGCCGAACGCAGCGACATGACCGGCAACCTCGCGGCAGCCGACCTCGCCCGGCTGGCCCGGGACGGGATCCGGCCGCTGTCCTCCGCGGACGGGCTGGCGCTCTTCGACGCCGCACGGACCTCCGGCGAACCCCTGGTGGTCCCCGTCCAGCTGGACCCCGCCGCCCTCGCCCAGCGCCCCGGCGCCGTGCCCGCCCTGCTGACCGGCCTGGTCGAGCAGTCCGCGGCCGCCGCACCGGCGGTGGCCCGGCGCACCGCGCAGACCGCCGCCGAACCGCAGGACGCGGCGGACGCGCTGCGCCGGCGGCTCACCGGCCTGACCCCGGCCGAGCAGCAGCGCGTCGTGCTGCGCATGGTCCGGGACCACGCGGCCACCGTCCTCGGACACGGCACCGCCAACGCCGTCGACCCGGAACGGGGCTTCCTGGAGCTGGGCTTCGACTCGCTGACCGCCGTCGAGCTGCGCAACCGGCTCAACGCGGCCACCGGACTGCGGCTGCCCCCGACCCTGATCTTCGACTACCCGACGCCCGCGGTGCTCGCCGGGCACCTGCGGGAGGAGATCGCGCCGCCCGCCGCAGCGGCCGGCACCGACGAACCCACCGGAGCGGACCGGGCGGCACCGGGGGAAGCCGGCGACCGGACCGGCTCGCTCACCGGGGAACTCGACCGGCTGGAAGCGGTGCTCACCGCCTCCGCCCGGCCCGACGACGCCACCCGCGAGGCGGTCACCAGCCGGCTGAAGGCCCTGCTGGCCGGCTGGGAGAACCTCCCGGCAGCGGCCGTCGGCCCGGACGCCTCCGGGCCCGCGGGTCCGGCCGCCGAGGCGGCTTCGGAGCCCGCGACCGGCGCCGGCCCCGCGCCCGCCGCCGGGCCGGGAGCCGACCCGGCGGACGTCGCGGAGCAACTGGAGTCGGTGACCGCGGACGAACTCTTCAAGTTCATCGACGCGGAGTTCGGCGGCTCATGACCCCGACACCCCCGCCCGGCACCCCGCCCGGCCCCGCGCACCGGCCCGGCACCGACGGACCGGCCCCGGCCCCGCGCCGGGGCCCCGGCCCGTACCCCCAGCACTCGAATTCCCTGACGCACGATCTCGCGAGGTTCTGATGACCGATCAAGACAAGCTCCTCGGTTACCTCAAGCGGGTGACGGCTGATCTGCATCAGACCCGGCACCGCCTGCAGGAGATGGAGGCCGCGAGCCGGGAGCCGATCGCCATCGTGGCGATGAGCTGCCGGTTCCCCGGCGGCGTCCGGTCCCCGGAGGACCTGTGGGACCTGGTGCGGGACGGCCGGGACGCGATCTCCCCGTTCCCCACCGACCGCGGCTGGGACCTCGACGGGCTGTACCACCCGGACCCCGACCGGCCGGGCACCTCGTACCTGCGCGAGGGCGGCTTCCTGCACGACGCGGGCGACTTCGACCCGGAGTTCTTCGGCATCTCGCCGCGCGAGGCACTCGCCATGGACCCCCAGCAGCGACTGCTGCTGGAGACCAGCTGGGAGGCGATCGAGCGGGCCGGCATCGACCCGGCGTCGGTCAAGGGCAGCCGGGCCGGCGTCTTCGTCGGCGCCGTCGCCCCCGACTACGGCCCCCGCGTCCACCAGGCCCCCGACGAGGTCGAAGGACACCTGGTCACCGGCAGCGCGATCAGCGTGGTCTCCGGCCGCATCGCCTACACCCTGGGCCTGGAGGGCCCGGCGGTCACGGTCGACACCGCCTGCTCCTCCTCCCTCGTCGCGCTGCACCTCGCCGCGCAGGCGCTGCGGCAGGGCGAGTGCGACCTCGCCCTCGCCGGCGGCGTGACCGTGATGGCCACCCCCGGCACCTTCGTCGGCTTCAGCCGGCAGCGCGGCCTGGCCCCGGACGGCCGGTGCAAGCCGTTCGCCGCCTCCGCCGACGGCTTCGGCCCGGCCGAAGGCGCCGGCATGCTGCTGCTGGAGCGGCTCTCCGACGCCCAGCGCAACGGGCACCAGGTGCTCGCGGTGGTCCGCGGCACCGCCACCAACCAGGACGGCGCCAGCAGTGGCCTGTCGGCCCCCAACGGCCCGTCCCAGCAGCGGGTGATCCGCCAGGCGCTGGAGAACGCCGGCCTCACCGCCGGCCAGGTCGACGTGGTCGAGGCGCACGGCACCGGCACCAAGCTCGGCGACCCCATCGAGGCACAGGCGCTGCTCGCCACCTACGGCCGGGAACGCACCGCGGACCGGCCGCTGCGGCTCGGTTCGCTCAAGTCCAACATCGGGCACACCCAGGCCGCCGCCGGCGTCGCCGGTGTGATCAAGATGGTGCTCGCCATGCGGCACGGCCTGGTCCCGCGCTCCCTCCACCTCGACGAGGCCACCCCGCACGTGGACTGGTCCAGCGGCACCGTCCGGCTGCTGACCGAGGCCGTGGCGTGGCCCGAGGGCGAGGAGCCGCGCCGCGCCGGTGTCTCCTCGTTCGGCATCAGCGGCACCAACGCGCACGCCATCATCGAACAGGCCCCGGCCCCGGCCCCGGCGCCGGAGGCGGCCGACCCGGCCGACCCGGCCCGGCAGCCGGAGACCCCGGCCGCCCCGGCCGCGCCGCTTCCGGTGGTGCCCTGGGTGCTCTCCGGCCGGTCCGAGGCCGCCCTGCGCGCCCAGGCCGAACGCCTGCTCGCCCAGCTCGGGAACCCCGCCGGGACCGCCCCGGCCACCGCGGCCGACATCGGCCTGTCCCTGGTGACCACCCGCTCGGTGTTCGAGCACCGGGCCGTACTGCTCGCCGCGGACCTCGACCAGGCCACCCGCACGCTGCGCGAACTCGCCGCCGGGGAGAGCGCCGCCGGCCTCGTCACCGGAGTCGCCCGCCCCGGCGCCGAAGCGGTCTTCGTCTTCCCCGGCCAGGGCTCCCAGTGGCCCGGCATGGCCGCGGCACTGCTGGACACCGCGCCGGTGTTCGCCGCGCGGCTGGCGGAGTGCGCGGCGGCCCTCGCCCCGCACACCGACTGGTCGCTGATGGACGTGGTGCGCGAGGCGCCCGGCGCGGCGTCGCTGGAGCGGGTCGACGTGGTCCAGCCGGTGCTCTGGGCGGTGATGGTCTCGCTCGCCGCCCTGTGGCGCTCCCACGGCGTCGAACCCGCGGCGGTCATCGGCCACTCACAGGGCGAGATCGCCGCCGCCGCGGTCGCCGGCGCGCTGTCGCTGGAGGACGCCGCGAAGGTGGTGGCGCTGCGGAGCAAGGCGCTGCTGGCCCTCTCCGGCCAGGGCGGCATGGTCTCCGTCCCGCTGCCGCACCGGGACGTGGCGGACCGCATCGCGCGCTGGAACGGCCGGATCTCCGTCGCCGCGGTCAATGGGCCGTCCTCGGTCGTCGTCTCCGGCGACCCGGAGGCGCTGCGGGAACTGCTCACCGAGTGCGAGGGCGACGGCGTGCGCGCCCGGCGCGTCCCCGTCGACTACGCCTCGCACTCGGCGCACGTCGAGCGGATCCGCGACGAGGTGACCGGCGCCCTCGCCGGCATCACCCCCCGCTTCTCCGCCATCCCCTTCTACTCCACGGTCACCGCCGAGGAGACCGACACCGACGGCCTGGACGCCGGGTACTGGTACCGTAACCTGCGGCAGACCGTCCGGTTCGACGAGACCGTCCGCCTGCTGCTCGACGCAGGCCACCAGATCTTCATCGAGGCCAGCGCCCACCCGGTGCTGACCGTCGGCATCCAGCAGACCGCCGAGGACACCGGCGCGGACGCGGTGGCGGTCGGCTCGCTGCGCCGCGACGAAGGCGGCCTGGACCGGTTCTGGACCTCGCTCGCCGAAGCCCACACGGCGGGCGCGCCGGTCGACTGGCGCACCGTCTTCGAAGGCAGCGACGCCCAGCGGGTCGCGCTGCCCACCTACGCCTTCCAGTACCAGCGGTACTGGCTGGAGTCCGGGCCGGCCGGCGACCGCACCGCGACCGGCCCCGACGAGGACGCCGGGCTCGGCGAGTTCTGGGCGGCCGTCGAACGCGAGGACGCCGACGCCCTCGCCGCCACCCTGCACCTGGACTCCACCGAGGACCAGGCCGGACTCGGCACCGTACTGCCCGCCCTGTCCCAGTGGCGCCGGCTCCGCCGCGCCGAATCCACCGTCGACACCTGGCGCTACCGCGTCGGCTGGCGGCCGATGACCGACGTGCCCGCGCCGTCGCTCACCGGCACCTGGCTGCTCGTCGCCCCCGGACACGGAGCCGACCCGGACCTGCTGACCGGCACCCGGGCCGCCCTCGAAACGCACGGCGCCCAGGTGCTGCTCATCACCCCGGGCACCGGCACCGAAGCCGCCCCGGACGGTGACGACACCGGCCGGACGGCCCTCGCCGCCCGCCTCCGCGCGGCCGTCGCCGACCAGAGCCCGGCCGGCGTCCTCTCCCTGCTCGCCCTGGACGAGACCCCGCACCCCGACCACCCGGCCACCCCGCGCGGCCTGGCCGGCAACCTCGCCCTGGTGCAGGCCCTCGGGGACGCCGGGATCGACGCCCCCCTGTGGTGTGCCACCCGGGGCGCGGTGTCGGTCGGCAGCTCCGACCCGCTCACCAGCCCCGCCCAGGCCGCGACCTGGGGCATGGGCCGGGTCGCCGGACTGGAACTCCCCGACCGCTGGGGAGGCGTGCTCGACCTCCCCGCCGACCTCGACCAGCGCGCCCGGGCCCGCGTCGCCGCGGTCCTCGGCGGCGCCACCGACGAGGACCAGATCGCGGTCCGGGGCTCCGGCATCATGGTCCGCCGGCTGACGCCCGCCCCGCTCGGCGACGAACGCCCCGCCCGCTCCTGGCAGCCCCGCGGCACCGTGCTGATCACCGGCGGCACCGGCGCCCTCGGCTCCCACCTCGCCCGCTGGCTGTCCCGCAACGGCGCCGAACACCTGCTGCTCACCAGCCGCCGCGGCCCCGACGCCCCCGGCGCGGCCGAACTCGTCGCCGAACTCACCGAGCGGGGCACCCGGGTCACCGTGGCCGCCTGCGACGTCGCCGACCGGCAAGCCGTCGCCGACCTGCTCGCCGGCGTCCCCGAGGAGCACCCGCTCACCGCGGTCATCCACGCCGCCGCCTTCATCGACCTCGCCGGACTCGCCGAGACCTCCCTCGCCGACTTCGCCGACGTCGTCGGCGCCAAGGTCGCCGGCGCCGCCCACCTCGACGCCCTGCTCGGCGACGCCGAACTCGACGCCTTCGTGCTGTTCTCCTCCGTCTCCGGCGTCTGGGGCGTCGGCGACCACGGCGCGTACGGCGCCGCCAACGCCTACCTGGACGCCCTCGCCGAACAGCGGCGGCAGCGCGGCCGCACCGCGACCTCCATCGCCTGGGGCGTCTGGGACGCCACCGGCGACGACCTGCCCGAGGGCCTGGACCTGGACCAACTGCGCCGCCGCGGTCTGCGCTTCATGGACCCCGACCTGGGCATCAGCGCCCTCCAGCAGACCCTCGACCACGACCAGACCTGTCCGGCGATCGCCGACATCGACTGGGAGAGCTTCCTCCCGGTCTTCACCTCGGCCCGCCCCAGCCCGCTCTTCGCGGAACTCCCCGCGGCCCGGCGGATCAGCGAAGCGGCCGACACCGGACCGTCCGACGACGCCTCCGACGCCGCGGCCCGGCTGCGCCGTCGGCTCACCGGCATGAGCCCGGCCGAAGGCGGCCACCTGCTGCTGGAGACCGTCCGGACCCAGGTCGCCGCGGTACTCGGGCACACCGCCCCGGACGCGGTCGACACCGGCCGCGCCTTCAAGGACCTCGGCTTCGACTCGCTCACCGCCGTGGAACTCCGCAACCGGCTCAACGCGGCCACCGGGCTGCGGCTCCCCGCCACCCTCGCCTTCGACTACCCCAACGCCACCGCGCTGGCCGAGCACATCCGCGGCGAACTCCTGGGCACCGACGGCGCCCCGGACCCCGGCATCCCGGCCACCGCCCCGGCCGCCCCGGCCGACGACGAGCCGATCGCCATCGTGGCGATGAGCTGCCGCTACCCCGGCGGCGTGCGCACCCCCGAAGAGCTGTGGCAGCTGATCATGTCCGGCGGTGACGCCATCGGCGGCCTGCCCACCAACCGCGGCTGGGACCTCGACGGCATCTACGACCCCGACCCCGACACCCCCGGCAAGACCTATGTGCGCCAGGGCGGCTTCCTCTACGACGCGGGCGACTTCGACCCCGACTTCTTCGGCATCTCGCCACGGGAAGCGGTCGCCATGGACCCGCAGCAGCGGCTGCTGCTGGAGACCAGCTGGGAGGCGCTGGAGCGGGCCGGCATCGCCGCCCTCGCCCTGCGCGGCAGCGACACCGGCGTCTTCATCGGATCCAACTACCAGGAGTACGGCCCGCGCATCCACGAAGCCCCGGAGGGCTCCGAAGGCCACCTGATGACCGGCAGCGCCGCCAGCGTGGTCTCCGGACGGATCGCCTACGCCCTCGGCCTGGAAGGCCCCGCCGTCACGGTGGACACCGCGTGCTCCTCGTCGCTGGTGGCGCTCCACCTGGCCGCGCAGGCGCTGCGGCAGGGCGAGTGCTCCCTCGCGCTCGCCGGCGGTGTGGCGATCATGCCGAACCCGGGTTCGTTCATCGGCTTCAGCCGCCAGCGCGGCCTCGCCGCCGACGGCCGCTGCAAGGCGTTCTCGGCCGACGCGGACGGCATGGGCCTCGCCGAGGGCGTCGGCGTGCTGCTGCTGGAGCGGCTCTCCGACGCCCAGCGCAACGGGCACACCGTGCTGGCGGTGGTGCGCGGCTCGGCGATCAACCAGGATGGTGCGTCGAATGGTCTGACGGCGCCGAACGGTCCGTCGCAGCAGCGGGTGATCCGGCAGGCGCTGGCGAGTGCGGGTCTGTCGGCGGCCGAGGTGGACGCCGTCGAGGCGCACGGCACCGGCACGTCGCTGGGCGACCCGATCGAGGCGCAGGCGCTGCTGGCCACCTACGGCCAGGAGCGCGGCGACGACCGCCCGCTCTGGCTGGGTTCGGTGAAGTCCAACATCGGGCACACCCAGGCCGCCGCCGGTGTGGCGGGTGTGATCAAGATGGTGCTGGCGATGCGGCACGGCGTACTGCCGCAGACCCTGTACGTCGAGCAGCCGTCGCCGCACGTGGACTGGACGGCGGGCGCGGTGGAACTGCTCGCCGAGGCGGTCCAGTGGCCGGAGGTGGAGCGTCCGCGTCGGGCGGGTGTGTCGTCGTTCGGCATCAGTGGCACCAATGCGCATGTGGTGCTGGAGCAGGCGCCGGTGGAGTCGGTGCCGGTGGAGGCCGGCTCCGGGGAACCGGGCGTTGAGCCTGCGGAGAGTGTGCCTGCGGAGGCGGCATCTGCGGCGGGTGTGGTGGTGCCGTGGGTGGTGTCCGGGCGGTCCGCGGCGGGTCTGCGGGGGCAGGCGGAGCGGTTGCGGTCGTTCGTCTCCGGTGAGCAGGTGCCGGTGGGGGATGTGGCCTTCTCGCTGGTGACGTCGCGGTCGGTGTTGGAGCACCGGGCCGTGGTGCTGGCTGATGGCCGCGAGGGGTTTGTGTCGGGGCTTTCGGGTGTGGTGTCGGGTGAGCCGGTGCCGGGTGTGGTGCTGGGTTCGGTGGTGCCGGGCAAGTCGGCGGTGCTGTTCTCGGGTCAGGGCTCGCAGCGGGCCGGGATGGGCCGGGAGCTGTATGCCGCGTATCCGGTGTTCGCGGATGCTTTCGACGCGGTGTGCGCCCGGTTCGACGCGGTGTTGGACCGGCCGTTGCGTGAGGTGGTCTTCGCCGAGCCCGAGTCCGAGTCGGGGTCTGCGGATGCGGGGTTGCTGGATCAGACGGTGTTCACGCAGTGTGCGCTGTTCGCGGTCGAGGTGGCGTTGTTCCGGTTGGTGGAGTCCTTCGGTGTGGTGCCGGACTTCGTGGGCGGGCATTCCATCGGTGAGCTGGCGGCGGCGTATGTGGCGGGGGTGTGGTCGCTGGATGACGCGTGTGCGCTGGTCGCGGCGCGTGGCCGGCTGATGCAGGCCCTGCCTGCCGGGGGCGCGATGATCGCGGTCGCGGTGCCGGAAGCGGACGTGCTGCCGTTGCTGGCCGGCCGTGAGGATCAGGTCGGCATCGCGGCCGTCAACGGCCCGGCGTCCGTGGTGCTCTCGGGTGTCGAGGCGGCTGTGGTGGAGGTCGCGGAGGCGTTGTCGGCTCGTGGGGTGAAGACGCGTCGGCTGCGGGTGTCGCATGCGTTCCACTCGCCGTTGATGGAGCCGATGCTGGCCGAGTTCGAGCGGATCGCCCAGAGCCTGACGTATGCCGAACCCTCCATCCCGGTCGTATCCAACGTGACCGGCCAGGTCGCGTCGGCGGAGGAGCTGTGCTCGCCGGGGTACTGGGTGCGGCATGTCCGCGACGCGGTGCGGTTCGCCGATGGGGTGCGGACGCTTGCCGGGCGGGATGTGGTCTCGTTCCTGGAGCTGGGCCCGGATGGTGTGCTGTCCGCGATGGGCCAGGAGTCGGTGCCGGAGGCGGTGTTCGCGCCGGTGCTGCGGAAGGACCGTGCGGAGGCGGGGTCGCTGGCGGAGGCGCTGGCGGAGATCTTCGTGCGGGGTGCGGGGGTTGACTGGTCGCGGTTGCTGACCGCGTCCGGTGTGGTGGGGCGGCGGGTGGATCTGCCGACGTATGCCTTCCAGCGGGAGCGGTACTGGTTGGAGTCGGTGCCGGTGGCTGGGGATGTGGTGTCCGGGGAGGGTGTGGACGCGGCGTTCTGGGATGCGGTGGAGCGGGCTGATCTGCCGGCGTTGAGTGATGCGTTGGCGTTGGACGCGGAGGGTGATGCGGCGGCTGGTGAGTCGTTGGCGGCGGTGCTGCCGGTGTTGTCGGCGTGGCGTCGGCAGAGCCGGGAGCGGTCGCGGGTGGAGGGCTGGCGTTACCGGGTGGCGTGGTCGCCGGTGCCGGACGCCGGTGCGGTGGTGGTTCCGGGTGACTGGCTGGTGGTGGTGCCGGCTGGTGCGGCGGGTGCGGAGTGGGTCGCGTGGAGTGTGGCGGCGGTCGCCGATCACGGTGGCCGGCCGGTGGTGGTGGAGTGTGCGGCGGGTGGTGACCGGGCCGCGCTGACCGAACTGGTGCGACAGGCCGCGGCCGAGCGGACCGAGCCGTTCAGCGGAGTGGTGTCCCTCCTAGGCCTGACCGAAGGCCAGGACCCGGGCCACCCCTCGGTGCCCGCCGGACTGTCCCTGACCCTCGCCCTGGTCCAGGCGCTGGGCGATGCTGGAATCGACGCCCCCCTGTGGTGCGTCACCCGGAGCGCCGTCTCCACCGGTGAGGCGGACCCGCCGCGCAGCCTGCGCCAGGCCCAGCTGTGGGGCCTCGGCCAGTCCGCGGCGATGGAACTGCCGGACCGCTGGGGCGGTGTGGTGGATCTGCCGGAGGTGCTGGACGGGCGGGCCGCGGGGCGGTTCGCGGCGGTGCTGGCCGGTGTGGTGGCCGAGTCGCAGGTGGCGGTGCGTTCTTCGGGTGTGCTGGCGCGGCGGCTGGTGCGGGCGGTGGCCCGGGCCGGGGTGGCCGAGTGGCGTCCGTCGGGGAGTGTGCTGGTCACCGGTGGTACCGGTGCGCTGGGTGGGCAGGTGGCGCGGTGGCTGGCGCGGCACGGGGCTGAGCATCTGGTGCTGGTGAGCCGGCGGGGTGTGGCGGCTCCCGGGGCGCGGGAGCTGGTCGCGGAGCTGTCCGGTGTGGGTGTGCGGGTGACGGTCGAGGCGTGTGACGCGGGTGACCGGGAGGCGCTGGCCGGGGTGCTGGCGCGGATCCCGGTGGAGGTGCCGCTGACGGCTGTGGTGCACACGGCCGGTGTGCTGGACGACGGTGTGCTGGACGCGTTGACGCCGGAGCGGTTCGAGCCCGTGCTGCGGTCCAAGGCCGAAGCGGCCCGGCATCTGCACGAGCTGACCGCGGACTTGGACCTGACCGCCTTCGTCCTGTTCTCCTCCGCGTCCGCCACCATCGGCGGCGCGGGCCAGGCCAACTACGCCGCGGCGAACGCGTACCTGGACGCCCTGGCCGAGCAGCGGCGGGCCGCCGGCCTGCCCGCGACCTCGATCGCCTGGGGCCCGTGGGCCGACGGCGGCATGGCCACCAGCGGCAGCGAGGTGGAACGCACCCTCCGGCGCGGCGGCCTGACCGCCATGGCCCCCGAAGCGGCGCTCGCCGCCCTCCAGCAGGCCATGGAGCAGCACGACACCTTCCTCGCGGTCCTCGACGTCGAGTGGGAACGGTTCCTCGGCGCCTTCGACGTGGCGCTGCTGCGCCGGCTGCTGTCCGACCTGCCGCAGCTGCGACGGCTGTCCGGCATCGGCGACCCCGGCCACGGCTCCGACCAGCCCGGCGGAGCCTCCGCCCTGGTCCAGCGGCTGCTGGGGCTGCCCGCCGCCGACCAGGAGCGGGAACTCCTCGACCTGGTGCGCGCCAACGTCGCGGTCGTGCTGGGGCATGCCGGTCTGGACACGGTGGGTGCGGCCCGCGCGTTCAAGGAGCTGGGCTTCGACTCGCTCACCGCGGTCGGCCTGCGGAACCGGCTGAACGCCGCGACCGGGCTGCAACTGCCCGCCACGCTGGTGTTCGACTATCCGACGCCGACCTCGCTCGCCCAGTACCTGCGGGACGAACTGCTGGGCGCCCGGGACGACAGCCACGCCGCCGCCCTGGTCCCGGCCCCGGCCGTGGACGACGACCCGATCGCGATCGTGTCCATGAGCTGCCGCTTCCCCGGTGAGGTGCGCAGCCCCGAGGACCTGTGGCAGCTGCTGGTGTCCGGCCGGGACGCGGTCTCCCCGTTCCCCGCCGACCGCGGCTGGGACCTCGACGGCCTCTACGACACCGACCCGGAGGCACTCGGCAAGAGCTATGTGCGGGAGGGTGCCTTCCTCACCGGTGCGGACCGTTTCGACGCCGCGTTCTTCGGCATCTCCCCGCGCGAGGCGCTGGCCATGGACCCCCAGCAGCGGCTGCTGCTGGAGACCAGCTGGGAGCTGTGGGAGCGGGCCGGGATCGACCCGGCGACGCTGCACGGCACCCGCGCCGGGGTGTTCCTCGGAACCAACGGGCAGGAGTACGTGACGCTGCTCGACCAGGCGCCGGAGGTCGCCGAGGGCTACCTCGCCACCGGCAACGCGGCCAGCGTGGTGTCCGGCCGCATCTCCTACACCTATGGCCTCGAAGGCCCGGCGGTCACGGTGGACACCGCGTGCTCCTCGTCGCTGGTGGCGCTCCACCTGGCGGCGCAGGCGCTGCGGCAGGGCGAGTGCACGATGGCCCTCGCGGGTGGTGTGACCGTCATGGTCTCGCCGCGCGGTTTCGTGGAGTTCAGCCGGCAGCGCGGGCTGGCCGCGGACGGCCGCTGCAAGCCGTTCGCGGCGGCCGCCGACGGGACGGCCTGGGGCGAGGGCGTCGGCATGGTGCTGCTGGAGCGGCTCTCCGACGCGCGCCGCAACGGGCACCCGGTGCTGGCGGTGGTGCGCGGTTCGGCGGTGAACCAGGACGGCGCCAGCAACGGTCTGACCGCGCCGAACGGTCCCTCGCAGCAGCGGGTGATCCGGCAGGCGCTGGCCAGCGCCGGTCTGTCGACCGGCGACGTGGACGCGGTGGAGGCGCACGGCACCGGCACCACGCTGGGCGACCCCATCGAGGCGCAGGCGCTGCTGGCCACCTACGGCCGGCAGCGTCCCGACGGCGAACCGCTGCGGCTGGGCTCCATCAAGTCCAACATCGGGCACACCCAGGCCGCCGCCGGCGTCGCCGGTGTGATCAAGATGGTCCTCGCCATGCAGCACGGCGTGCTCCCGCAGTCGCTGCACGTGGACGAGCCCACCGGACACGTGGACTGGTCCGCGGGCGCGGTGCGGCTGCTCACCGAGGCCGAGGCATGGCCGGAGCGTGACGAGCCCCGCCGGGCCGGTGTCTCCGCGTTCGGAGTCAGCGGCACCAACGCGCACGTGGTCCTCGAACAGGCCCCGGCCGATGACGAGACCCCGGCCACCGACCCCGGCGACCGGACGGCCCCGGCGAACGCGGTACCGGCCGCGCCCGTCCCGTGGGTGGTGTCCGCCAAGACCGGCGCCGCGCTGCCCGCGCAGGCGGAGCGGCTGCTGGCCCACCTCAGCGAGCACCCCGGACTCTCGCCCTTCGAGATCGGAGCGTCCCTGGCCACCGGCCGGTCGCTCTTCGAGCACCGTGCGGTGGTGCTGGCGGGGGAGCGGGAGGGTTTCCTGGCGGGGCTTTCGGCGTTGGCCGAGGGTCGGGAGGTGCCGGGTGTGGTGCGTGGTGTGGCCGGTGAGGGTGTCCGGCCGGTGTTCGTGTTCCCTGGTCAGGGTTCGCAGTGGGTGGGGATGGCGGCGGGGCTGCTGGATGCTTCGCCGGTGTTCGCGGAGCGGGTCGAGGCGTGTGCTGCGGCGCTGGCGCCGTTCATCGACTGGTCGTTGGTGGATGTGTTGCGTGGGGTGCCGGGTGCGGCGTCGTTGGAGCGGGTGGATGTGGTGCAGCCCGCGTTGTGGGCGGTGATGGTGTCGCTCGCGGAGTTGTGGCGTTCGTATGGTGTGGTGCCGGCTGCGGTGATCGGTCATTCGCAGGGTGAGATCGCGGCTGCCGCGGTGGCGGGTGCGTTGTCGTTGGAGGACGCGGCGCGGGTGGTGGCGCTGCGGAGCCGGGCGCTGCTGGCGTTGTCGGGTCTGGGCGGCATGGTGTCGGTGTCCCTGTCGCAGTCCGAGGTCGCGGAACGGCTGGAGCGCTGGGAGGGGCGGATATCCGTCGCGGCGGTGAATGGACCCTCCGCGGTGGTGGTGTCCGGGGATCCGGAGGCGTTGGAGGAGCTGCTCGCGGAGTGTGAGGGCGAGGGTGTGCGGGCGCGGCGGGTGCCGGTGGACTACGCCTCGCATTCGGCGCATGTGGAGCGGATTGAGGAGGAGGTGACCGGCGCGCTCGCCGGGATCGCTCCTCGGTCGTCGGATGTTCCGTTCTACTCCACGGTGACCGCCGAGGAGGTCGACACCGCCGGGCTGGACGCCGGTTACTGGTACCGCAATCTGCGGCAGACCGTCCGTTTCGACGAGACGGTGCGCCTGCTGCTCGACTCCGGGCACCAGATGTTCGTCGAGGCCAGTGCCCATCCGGTGCTGACCATGGGGATCGAGCAGACCGCCGAGGACGCTGACGTCCCGGCCGCCGCCATCGGCACCCTCCGCCGCGACGAAGGCGGGCTGGACCGGTTCCGCACCTCGCTCGCCGAGGCGCACGTGGCCGGCGCCCCGGTCGACTGGCGGCAGCTCTTCGCCGGGACCGACGTCCGGCACATCACGCTGCCCACCTACGCCTTCCAGAGCCGGCGGTTCTGGGTGCAGCCCACCGTGACCGCGGGCGATGTGGCCTCGGCTGGGCTCGGCCCGGCCGACCACCCGCTGCTGGGCGCCGCCGTCGCGCTGCCCGGCACCGAAGGCCACCTCTTCACCGGCCGCCTCTCGACCCGGACCCACCCGTGGCTCACCGACTACCTGGTCGCGGGCACGGCGCTGCTACCCGCCTCCGCGTTCGTCGAACTCGCCCTGCGCGCCGGCGACTCCGTCGGGTGCGACCGGATCGACGAACTCACCGTGGAGGCCCCGCTGGTCCTCCCCGAGCAGGGCGCCGTGCAGCTACAGCTCATGGTCGGCGGCCCGGACGACTCCGGGCGCCGGCCGGTGACCGTGCACTCCCGCACGGAGGACGCCCCGGCGGACCTGCCGTGGACCCGGCACGCCACCGGCCTGCTGGCCACCGGAGGACAGCCGTATCCGCAGGCGGAGGCCGAGGAGTTCGCCCAGTGGCCGCCGGCCGGGGCCGAGCCGATCGACATCGACGGCCACTACGCGACGCTGGCCGCCGGCGACTTCGGCTACGGGCCCGCGTTCCAGGGCCTGACCGCGGCCTGGCGGCACGGCACGGACATCCTCGCCGAGGTGTCCCTGCCGGGCGGCCAGCCGGCGGAGGCGGCCCGCTTCCACCTGCACCCGGCCCTGCTCGACGCCGCGCTGCACGCGGCACAGGACGCCTCCACCGCGACGGACGGCCAGATCCGCCTGCCGTCCGCGTGGCGCGGGGTGTCCCTGCACGCGACGGGTGCCATGACGCTGCGGGTGAAGCTCACCACCGGCGCCACCGGTGACCTCACGGTGCTGGCCGCCGACGACACCGGACGGCTCGTGGCCTCGGTGGAGGCGCTGGCCGACCGTCCGGTGCCGCGGGAACAGCTCACCGGCGGATGGCAGACCCACCGGTCGCTGTTCCGGGTGGAGTGGGTGACCCCCGGCCCGCAGGCCGGCAACTCCGGCATCGCGGACACCGACGGCGGTGACACCGGAACCGCGGTCACCGAGGGCGGCGACACCGGCACCGCGTGGGCGATCATCGGCATGGACGCCGACGCCTTCCGGACCGCCACCGGTCTGACCGCCCCGGCCGGACGGGCCCTCCGCGGTCACGCCGACCTGGCGTCGCCGGCCCAGGCAGGCCCGGCCGCGCCGCAGATCGTGTTCCTGCCCTGCCTGCCGGAGGCGGAGTCGCCGGAGCCGGCCGCCATCGTCTCCGCCGCCCACCAGGGCGCGCACCGGGTGCTGGCGGCGCTCCAGACCTGGCTGGCCGACGAGCGGCCGGCCGGCTCCCGGCTGGTCGTGGTGACCCGCGGCGCGGTGGCCGCCGGGTCCGACCAGGACGTCACGGACCCGGCCGCGGCCACCGTCTGGGGTCTGGTCCGGGCGGCCCAGTCCGAGCACCCCGGGCGGCTGACACTGCTCGACCTGGACGGCCGGCACGTCCCCGGCGACGCGCTGGCCCGGGCACTCGCCTCCGACGAGCCCCAGTTGGCGTTCCGGTCCGGCACGGTGACCGTGCCCAGGCTGGCCCGGGTACGCAGCGCCTCCGCACCGGCCGGTGACCCGGCCGCCGCACTCGCCGGCGACCCGGCACGGTACTCCGACGGCACGGTGCTGGTGACGGGTGCGAGTGGGGTGCTGGGTGGTCTGGTGGCGCGGCATCTGGTGGTGGTGCATGGTGCGCGGCGGTTGTTGCTGGTGAGTCGTCGTGGGCGGGCTGCGGCGGGGATGGTGGAGCTGGAGTCGGAGCTGCTGGGTCTGGGTGCGGAGTCGGTGTCGGTGGTGGCGTGTGACGTCGCTGACCGGGAGGCTCTGGCCGGGGTGCTGGCGGGGGTTCCGGCCGAGTATCCGCTGACTGGTGTGGTGCATACGGCGGGTGTGCTGGATGACGGTGTGGTGGAGTCGCTGACGCCGGAGCGGCTGGATGCGGTGTTGCGTCCGAAGGTGGACGCGGCGGTGAACTTGCATGAGTTGACGGCGGGGCTGGATCTGTCGGCGTTCGTGTTGTTCTCGTCGGCGGCGGCGACGTTCGGTGCGGCGGGGCAGGGCAACTACGCGGCGGCGAACGCGTTCCTGGACGGGTTGGCGTCCTACCGGCGGGCGCGGGGTCTGGCGGGTGTGTCGTTGGCGTGGGGTTTCTGGGCCCAGCGCAGTGAGATGACCGGCCACCTGGGCGACACCGACATGAACCGCATGTCCCGCTTCGGAATGACACCGATCACCTCCGAGGAGGGCCTCGCCCTCCTGGACACGGCCCAGGCCACCGGTGAGGCGCTGCTGGTGCCCACGCACCTCGACATCGCCGCGCTGCGCGCACACGCCAGGACCACCCCGATGCCCGCGCTGCTCCGCGGCCTCCTCGGCCTCCCGGCACGCCGGGTGGTCGGCGCGGCGGCCGTGGACGGCACGGACGAGACGTCGCCACTGGTCCGCCGGCTCACCGGACTCTCCCGGGCCGAGCGCGACCGTGCGCTGCTGGAACTGGTCTCCGGCAGTGTGGCCTCGGTACTCGGCCACGAGTCCCCGGACGCGGTGGAGGCCGGCCGGGCCTTCAAGGAGCTGGGCTTCGACTCGCTGACCGCCGTCGAGCTGCGCAACCGGCTCAACGCGGCCACCGGACTGCGGCTCCCCGCCACCCTCGTCTTCGACCACCCGACACCCACTGCGGTGGCGCGCTTCCTCCACACCGAACTCGTGGGCGAGGACCCCGACGGGCCGGAGACCGTGGCCGGCAACGCGGCGGTGTCCACCGTCACGGCACCGTCCGACGACGACCCCATCGCCATCGTGGGCATGGGCTGCCGCTTCCCCGGCGGTGTGCGCACCCCCGAGGAACTGTGGCGGCTGCTCGCCGAGGGCGGGGACGCGATCGGCGGCTTGCCCACCGACCGGGGCTGGGACGTCGAAGCGCTGTACGACCCGGACCCGGACGCCCCGGGGAAGACCTATGCCCGGGAGGGCGGTTTCCTCTACGACGCGGGCGAGTTCGACCCGTCGTTCTTCGGTATTTCGCCGCGTGAGGCGCTGGCGATGGATCCGCAGCAGCGGCTGCTGCTGGAGACCAGCTGGGAGGCGTTCGAGCGGGCCGGGATCGACCCGGAGAGCGTGCGCGGCAGCCAGACCGGCGTGTTCTGCGGACTCACTTACCACGACTACAGCCACGCCGTGCAGCAGGCGGAGGAGGCCACCGAGGGATTCCTGCTCACCGGCAACGCGGGCAGCGTGGCCTCCGGCCGCATCTCCTACACCCTCGGCCTGGAAGGCCCGGCGGTGACCGTGGACACCGCCTGCTCCTCCTCCCTGGTGGCCCTGCACTGGGCCGCGCAGGCGCTGCGGCAGGGCGAGTGCTCCCTGGCACTGGCCGGCGGCGCGACCGTGATGGCCAGCCCGGTGGCCTTCGTGGAGTTCAGCCGGCAGCGGGGGCTGGCGGCGGACGGCCGCTGCAAGCCGTTCGCGGCCGCCGCGGACGGCACCGGCTGGGGCGAGGGCGTCGGCATGCTGCTGCTGGAGCGGCTGTCGGACGCGCGCCGCAACGGGCACCCGGTACTGGCCGTGGTGCGCGGTTCGGCGATCAACCAGGACGGCGCGAGCAATGGTCTGACGGCGCCGAACGGTCCGTCGCAGCAGCGGGTGATCCGGCAGGCGCTGGCGAGTGCGGGTCTGTCGGCGGCCGAGGTGGACGCCGTCGAGGCGCACGGCACCGGCACGTCGCTGGGTGACCCGATCGAGGCGCAGGCGCTGCTGGCCACCTACGGCCAGGAGCGGTCCGGCGACGAGCCGCTGTGGCTGGGCTCGATCAAGTCCAACATCGGGCACGCGCAGGCCGCGGCCGGTGTGGCCGGTGTGATGAAGATGGTCCTCGCCATGCAGCACGGAACGCTGCCGCAGTCCCTGCACATCGACGAGCCGTCCCCGCACATGGACTGGTCCGCGGGAGCGGTGGAACTGCTCGCCGACGCGGTCCCGTGGCCGGAGACCGGCCGTCCGCGTCGGGCGGGTGTGTCGTCGTTCGGCATCAGTGGCACCAATGCGCATGTGGTGCTGGAGCAGGCGCCGGTGGAGCCGGCTCCGGTGCAGGCCGACTCTGCGGAGACGGCGCCTGCGGCGGGTGTGGTGGTGCCGTGGGTGGTGTCGGCGAAGACCGGGCCGGCGCTTCGTGCGCAGGCCGGGCGACTCCTGTCGCACCTGCGCTCCGACTCGGCTGCCGAGGTGCCGGTGGGGGATGTGGCGTATTCGCTGGTGACGTCGCGGTCGGTGCTGGAGCACCGGGCCGTGGTGCTGGCGGAGGGTGCCGAGGGGTTTGTGGCGGGGCTTTCGGGTGTGGTGTCGGGTGAGCCGGTGCCGGGTGTGGTGCTGGGTTCGGTGGTGCCGGGCAAGTCCGCGGTGCTGTTCTCGGGTCAGGGCTCGCAGCGGGCCGGGATGGGCCGGGAGCTGTATGCGGTCTATCCGGTGTTCGCCGATGCTTTCGACGCGGTGTGCGCCCGGTTCGACGCCATCAGTGCCGGTGATGGTGCCGCTGTGTTGGACCGGCCGTTGCGTGAGGTGATCTTCGCCGAGCCCGAGTCCGAGTCGGGGTCTGCGGATGCGGGGTTGCTGGATCAGACGGTGTTCACGCAGTGTGCGCTGTTCGCGGTCGAGGTGGCGTTGTTCCGGTTGGTGGAGTCCTTCGGTGTGGTGCCGGACTTCGTGGGCGGGCATTCCATCGGTGAGCTGGCGGCGGCGTATGTGGCGGGGGTGTGGTCGCTGGATGACGCGTGTGCGCTGGTCGCGGCGCGTGGCCGGCTGATGCAGGCCCTGCCCACTGGTGGCGCGATGATCGCGGTGAACACCACGGAGGAAGAGGTCCGGGGGCTGCTGGCCGGCCGTGAGGACCTGGTGGGGGTCGCGGCCGTGAACGGCCCGGCGTCCGTGGTGCTGTCGGGTGTCGAGGCGGCTGTGGTGGAGGTCGCGGAGGCGCTGTCGGCTCGGGGGGTGAAGACGCGTCGGCTGCGGGTGTCGCATGCGTTCCACTCGCCGTTGATGGAGCCGATGCTGGCCGAGTTCGAGCAGGTCGCCCAGAGCCTGACGTATGCCGAACCCTCCATCCCGGTCGTATCCAACGTGACCGGCCAGGTCGGGTCGGCGGAGGAGTTGTGCTCGCCGGGGTACTGGGTGCGGCATGTGCGGGACGCGGTGCGGTTCGCGCAGGGTGTGGAGGCGCTGGACGCGGCCGGGGTGGTGACGTTCCTGGAGCTGGGTCCGGATGGTGTGTTGTCGGCGATGGGCCAGGAGTCGGTGCCGGAGGCGGTGTTCGCGCCGGTGCTGCGCAAGGACCGGGCCGAAGCGCACGGGTTGGCCGAGGCTCTGGCGCAGGGGTATGTCCGGGGCCTGCCGGTGGACTGGTCGCGGTTGCTGACCGCGTCCGGGGTGGCGGGGCGTCGGGTGGATCTGCCGACGTATGCCTTCCAGCGGGAGCGGTACTGGCTTGCCCCCGCCCCGGCCGGACGGCCGATCGGGGCCGAACGCGGCGCCGACGGCGCGGACAGCGGGTTCTGGGACGCCGTGGAGCGCGGCGACCTGCCGGCGCTCGCGGAAACCCTGGCGCTGGACGCGGGCACGGACGCGGCAGCGGGCGGCACGGCCGGTGAGTCGCTGGCGGCCGTGCTGCCGGCACTGACGGCGTGGCGCCGGCAGAGCCGGGAGCGGTCGCGGGTGGACGCCTGGCGGTACCGGGTGAACTGGTCGCCGGTGACCGACCCGGCCGCCCCGGTGCTGTCCGGCCCGTGGCTGCTGGTGGTGCCCGCCGGATCGGCCGAGGACCCCTGGGTCACCGAGTGCGTGACCCAGCTGGACGCCCTGGGCGCGCGGCTGGTGACGGTGCGGCTGACCGCTGCCGAAGCCGACCGGGAGACCGTGGCCGACCGGCTGCGGAAGGCCATGAGCGAGGCCGGTACCGGCTTCGACGGCGCGTTGTCGCTGCTCGGCCTCGCCGAGGGCCGGGACCCGCGCTTCGCGTCCGTCCCGGCCGGGCTGTCGCTGACCGTGGCGCTGGTGCAGGCGCTGAACGACACCGACCTGGACGCGCCGCTGTGGTGCGTCACCCGGGGTGCGGTGGCGGTCAACGCCTCCGAGGTCCCGCACAGCGCCGAGCAGGCGCAGCTGTGGGGCCTGGGCGGGGTCGCCGCGGCCGAGTTCGCCCAGCGCTGGGGAGGCATGATCGACCTTCCGGTGGAGCTGGACGGCCGGGCCGTGGAGCGGCTGGCCGCCGTGCTCACCGGGGCGACCGGCGAGGACCAGGTCGCGGTGCGCCCGGCCGGGGTGTTCGCGCGCCGGGTGGGCCGTGCTCCGGCCCGGCCGGTCGGGGCGGCCTGGCGGCCGTCCGGCAGTGTGCTGGTCACCGGCGGTACGGGGGCGCTGGGCGCCCATGTGGCGCGCTGGCTGGCCGGTAACGGCGCCGACCATCTGGTGCTCGCCAGCCGGCGTGGCCCGGCGGCCGAGGGCGCCGAGGAACTGCGTGCGGAGCTGGCGGCGCTCGGCGCCCGGGTGACGGTCGCCGCGTGCGACGTGGGCGACCGGGAGGCGCTGGCCGCACTGCTGGCCCGGATCCCGAGCGAGTTCCCGCTGACCGGCGTGGTGCACACCGCGGGTGTGCTGGACGACGGTGTGCTCGACGGGATGACCCCGGAGCGGTTCGAGACGGTGCTGCGGTCCAAGGCGGAAGCCGCCCGGCACCTGCACGAGCTGACCGCGGGGCTCGACCTGTCGGCGTTCGTGCTGTTCTCGTCCTTCTCCGGCACCGTCGGCGCGGCGGGTCAGGCCAACTACGCCTCCGCCAACGCCTACCTGGACGCGCTCGCCGAACAGCGGCGCGCCGCGGGCCTGCCCGCCACCTCTGTGGCCTGGGGCCCTTGGGCGGACGGCGGGATGGCGGCGCAGGACGCGGCCGGCAGCCGGATGGAGCGGTTCGGGCTGCCGGCGATGGACCCCGAACTGGCGATCGCGGCGCTGCAACGGGCCGTCGACCAGGACGAGGCGTGTGTGGCCGTCACCGACATCGACTGGGAGCGGTTCGTACCCGCGCTCGGGGCGACGCGCCTCGGCCCGCTCTTCGCGGAACTCCCCGAGGTGCGGCAGCTGAGCCGCCGTACCGGGCCCGGGGACGGTGCCGCGGACGCCGCGCCGTCCGACGGGTCCGCGCTGGTGCGCAGCCTGACCGGACTGGCGGACGCCGAACGGGACCGGGTCCTGCTGGACCTGGTGCGCACCCACACCGCCACGGTGCTCGGCCATGCGTCGCCCGACGGCGTCGAAGCCGAGCGGGGCTTCTTCGAGATGGGCCTCGACTCGCTCACCGCGGTGGAACTGCGGAACCGGCTGAACGCGGCCACCGGGCTGCGGCTGCCGCCGACCACGCTCTTCGACTACGGCGTGCCGTCGGCGCTGGCCGGTCACCTGAAGGCGGAGCTGGTCGGGGCGGACACGCCGGCCCGTTCGCTGAACGAGGAGATCGACAGGCTGGAGTCGGCGATCTCCGCGGCTCCGCTGGACGACCTCGCCCGGTCCAGGGCGGCCGTCCGGCTCCAGGCGTTGCTGGCCAAGCTCGACGAGGGTGACAACGCACCGGGCGACGAGGTCAACTACGATCTTGATGAGGTATCAGTCGACGAGCTCTTCGACGTCATCGACCGGGAACTCGGGGACGCCTGAGATGAGCAACTGTCTGGTTTCTCCGTGTCTGGTTTCTTCGAGGGGGCGGCGCTGATGTCGAACGAAGAGAAGCTTGTCGATTATCTGAAGCGGGTCATGGGGGATCTCCGCCAGACCCAGCGCCGGCTGCGTGACGTCGAGGAGAAGGCCCGGGAGCCCATCGCCATCGTGGCGATGAGCTGCCGCTTCCCCGGTGGCGCGCAGTCCCCGGAAGCGCTCTGGGACCTGCTGTCGCGCGGCACGGACGCGGTCTCCGGATTCCCGGACGACCGCGGCTGGGACCTCGACGCGCTGTACGACGCCGACCCCGACAGCACGGGCACCTCCTATGTGCGGGAGGGCGGCTTCCTCCACGACGCGAGCGAGTTCGACCCGTCGTTCTTCGGCATCTCGCCGCGCGAGGCCCTGGCCATGGACCCGCAGCAGCGGCTGCTGCTGGAGACCAGTTGGGAAACCCTGGAACGGGCCGGGATCACCCCGGCCGCGCTGCGCGGCAGCAAGGCCGGCGTGTTCATGGGCACCAACGGCCAGGACTACGCCGTCGCCCTGCGGCAGGCGCCCGAGGGCGTCGAGGGCTACCTCGCCACCAGCAGTGCGGCCAGCGTCGTCTCCGGCCGGCTCTCCTACACCTACGGGCTCGAGGGCCCGGCCGTGACGGTGGACACGGCCTGCTCGTCGTCGCTGGTCGCCCTCCACCTGGCGGTGCAGGCGCTGCGGCAGGGCGAGTGCTCGCTGGCCCTGGCGGGCGGTGTCACCGTCATGTCCACCCCCGGTCTGTTCGTGGAGTTCAGCCGGCAGCGCGGGCTGGCGCCGGACGGCCGCTGCAAGCCGTTCGCGGCCGCCGCCGACGGCACCGGCTGGGGCGAGGGCGCCGGCGTCCTGCTGCTGGAGCGGCTGTCCGACGCCCGCCGCAACGGCCACCCGGTGCTCGCGGTGGTCCGCGGCTCGGCCGTCAACCAGGACGGCGCGAGCAGCGGCCTGACCGTCCCCAACGGGCTCTCCCAGCAGCGCGTCATCCTCCAGGCGCTGGCCAACGCCCGGCTGACGGCCGGTGACGTGGACGCGGTGGAGGCGCACGGCACCGGCACCACGCTGGGCGACCCCATCGAGGCGCAGGCGCTGCTCGCCACCTACGGCCAGGACCGGCCCGAGGACCGGCCGCTGCGGCTGGGCTCCATCAAGTCCAACATCGGGCACACCCAGGCCGCCGCAGGTGTAGCCGGCGTCATCAAGATGGTCCTCGCCATGCAGCACGGTGTGCTGCCGCAGTCGCTGCACGTGGACGCGGCGACGCCGCACGTGGACTGGACGGCGGGCGCGGTGCGGCTGCTCACCGAGGCCGAGGCATGGCCGGAGCGTGACGAGCCCCGCCGGGCCGGGGTGTCCGCGTTCGGGGTCAGCGGCACCAACGCGCACGTGGTCCTGGAACAGGCCCCGGCCGCCGAGGAAACCGACGGCGGCACCGAGGCGTCCGGTGCCCCGGCCACCACCGAGGCCGCCGGACCCGCCTCGCCCACCGCCGCCCCCGGAACCGCTTCTCCGGCCCTTACCGGGCCGCTGCCGTGGATCCTCTCCGGCAGGTCCGAGGCGGCGCTGCGCGCCCAGGCCGAGCGGCTGCTGGCCCACCTGGCCCGGCATCCGGAGCTGTCCGCCCAGGACGTCGGCTCCGCGCTCGCCACGACCCGAACCGTCTTCGAGCACCGGGCGGCGGCCGTCGCCTCCGACCGGGACGGCCACCTCGCTGCCTTGCAAGCACTCGCCGAGGGCCGGGACGCCCCCGGCCTGGTCCGCGGCGACGCCGGTCCCGGCAGCGGACACCGCACCGTGTTCGTCTTCCCCGGTCAGGGTTCGCAGTGGGTGGGGATGGCCGCGGGTCTGCTGGATGCTTCGCCGGTGTTCGCGGAGCGGGTCGAGGCGTGTGCTGCGGCGCTGGCGCCGTTCATCGACTGGTCGTTGGTGGATGTGTTGCGTGGGGTGCCGGGTGCGGCGTCGTTGGAGCGGGTGGATGTGGTGCAGCCCGCGTTGTGGGCGGTGATGGTGTCGCTGGCGGAGTTGTGGCGTTCGTATGGTGTGGTGCCGGCTGCGGTGATCGGTCATTCGCAGGGTGAGATCGCGGCTGCGGCGGTGGCGGGTGCGTTGTCCTTGGAGGACGCGGCGCGGGTGGTGGCGCTGCGGAGCCGGGCGCTGCTGGCGTTGTCGGGTCTGGGCGGCATGGTGTCGGTGTCCCTGTCGCAGTCCGACGTCACCGCCCGGCTGGAGCGCTGGGAGGGGCGGATATCCGTCGCGGCGGTGAACGGGCCGTCGTCGGTGGTGGTGTCCGGTGATCCGGAGGCGTTGGAGGAGCTGCTCGCGGAGTGTGAGGGCGAGGGTGTGCGGGCGCGGCGGGTGCCGGTGGACTACGCCTCGCATTCGGCGCATGTGGAGCGGATCGAGGAGGAGGTGACCGGCGCGCTCGCCGGGATCACTCCTCGGTCGTCGGATGTTCCGTTCTACTCCACGGTGACCGCCGAGGAGGTCGACACCGCCGGGCTGGACGCCGGTTACTGGTACCGCAACCTGCGGCAGACCGTCCGCTTCGACGAGACCGTCCGCCTGCTGCTCGACTCCGGGCACCAGATGTTCGTCGAGGCCAGTGCCCATCCGGTGCTGACCATGGGGATCGAGCAGACCGCCGAGGACGCCGACGTCCCGGCCGCCGCCATCGGCACCCTCCGCCGCGACGAGGGCGGGCTGGACCGGTTCCTGACCTCACTCGCCGAGGCCCACACGGCCGGGGCGCCGGTGAGCTGGCAGACCGTCTTCGGGGACGGCACCGGCCGGGCCGCCCACGCCCTCCCGCCCCTCCCCACCTACCCCTTCCAGCGGCAGAGTTTCTGGGTCAAGCCCACCGCCTCGGCGGTGGCCGACGTCGCCTCGGCCGGACTGGGCGCCGCCGACCACCCGCTGCTCGGCGCGGTGGTGTCCCTGGCGGACAGCGACGGACTCGTCCTCACCGGCCGGCTGTCCCTGCGCAGCCACCCCTGGCTCGCCGATCACGCCGTGCTGGGCAGTGTCTTCGTGCCCGGCACCGCCCTGGTCGAGCTGGCCATCCGCGCCGGTGACCAGGTGGGCTGCGACCGGCTGGCGGAACTCACCCTGGAAGCGCCCCTGGTACTGCCCGAGCAGGGCGCCGTCCAGGTGCAGCTCGTGGTGGAGGGACCGGACGCCGCGGGCCACCGGGCCCTGACCGTCTACTCCCGTCCCGACGCCACCGACGGCCCGGCCGACCAGAGCTGGACCCGGCATGCCACCGGCACCCTGACCACCGGCTCCCCGGCCACCGGTGTCCCCGCGGACGCCGCGGCGCTCACCGTGTGGCCGCCCGCCGGCGCCGAACCCGTCGGCATCGAGGGCCTCTACGACCGGCTCGCCGCGATCGGCCTGGAGTACGGGCCGGTGTTCCAGGGCCTGCGCGCCGCCTGGCGCCGCGGTACCGAGATCTTCGCCGAGGTCGCCCTGCCGGACGCCCAGCGGAGCGAGGCCGCACGCTACGGGGTGCACCCCGCCCTGCTGGACGCCGCGCTGCACATGGCCGGAGCCGAAGGAGCCACGGCCGCCACCCCGGAGGCCGCCCGGCTGCCCTTCGCCTGGAGCGGCGTGACGCTCCACGCCACCGGCGCCGACCGCCTGCGCGTACGACTGACCCGTACCGGCAGCGAGGGCCTGTCGGTGCTGGTCGCCGACGGCTCGGGGGCTCCCGTGGTCTCCGTCGACTCACTGGTCGCGCGCCCCGTCGACAGCATGCGGCCGGCCGGCCGCCGGGCCGCCCACGACGCGCTCTTCGGGCTGGACTGGGTGACCGTTCCGGCGCCGTCCGGCGCCGACCGGGGCGCACCGGCGCCCGCGGCCCCGGCCCCGCGCTGGGCGATCGCCGGCGCGGACTCGTTCGGCCTCGCCACCGGCCTGACGGCCGCCGGACACACCGTCGCCGCCCATCCGGACCTGCCGTCGCTCACCGCCGGCCTGCCGCCGACCGGAGCCGACACCCCCGCCGGACCGGGCACCGGGACCGTGCCGGACCTGGTCATCGCCCCCTTCGGGCCGGCCTCCGGCCCGTCCGCCGACGGCGACCTGCCCGCCGCCACCCGGGAGGCGGCCCACCGTGCGCTGACCCTGCTGCAGAGCTGGCTGGCCGACGAGCGGACGGCCGGCTCCCGGCTGGTCCTGGTGACCCGCGGAGCGGTGGCGGCCGGCCCCGACGAGCAGGTGACCGACCCCGCGTCGTCCGCGCTGTGGGGCCTGGTGCGCTCCGCCCAGACCGAGCACCCGGGCCGGTTCGTCCTGGCCGACGTGGACGGTGAGACCTCCTCCACCACCGCCCTCGCGGCGCTGCTCGCGACCGGCGAATCCGACGAACCGCAGCTCGCGGTGCGGGCCGGCGTCATCCGCGCACCGCGCCTGACCCGGGTACCGGCCGCCCCGGAGCCCGGCCCCCTCCTCCCGGACCCGAACGGCACGGTGCTGGTGACGGGTGCGAGTGGGGTGCTGGGTGGTCTGGTGGCGCGGCATCTGGTGGTGGTGCATGGTGCGCGGCGGTTGTTGCTGGTGAGTCGTCGTGGGCGGGCTGCGGCGGGGATGGTGGAGCTGGAGTCGGAGCTGCTGGGTCTGGGTGCGGAGTGGGTGTCGGTGGCGGCGTGTGACGTCGCTGACCGGGAGGCTCTGGCCGGGGTGCTGGCGGGGGTTCCGGCGGAGTATCCGCTGGCGGGTGTGGTGCATACGGCGGGTGTGCTGGATGACGGTGTGGTGGAGTCGTTGACGCCGGAGCGGGTGGATGCGGTGTTGCGTCCGAAGGTGGACGCGGCGGTGAACTTGCATGAGTTGACGGCGGGGTTGGGTCTGTCGGCGTTCGTGTTGTTCTCGTCGGCGGCGGCGACGTTCGGTGCGGCGGGGCAGGGGAACTACGCGGCGGCGAACGCGTTCCTGGACGGGTTGGCGTCCTACCGGCGGGCTCGGGGTCTGGCGGGTGTGTCGTTGGCGTGGGGTTTCTGGGCCCAGCGCAGTGAGATGACCGGGCACCTGGGCGACACCGACATGAACCGCATGTCCCGCGGCGGAGTCCTGCCGCTCTCCTCCGAACTCGGCCTGGAACTCCTCGACGCGGCGGCCACGGACGGCCGGGCCCTCCTGGTACCCGCCAAGCTGGACCCGGCGGCGCTGCGTGGCGGGACCGGCCCGGTGCCGCCCCTGCTGCGCAAGCTCGTCCCCACCGCCACCCGCCGGACCGCGCGGAGCGGCGACGCCGGTGCCGACAGCGAACTGAAGCGGCGGCTGGCGGGCCTGACCGAGACCGAGCGGGAGCGTGCCCTCCTCGACCTGGTGACCACCGGGGTCGCGGCCGTCCTCGGCTACGGCAGCACCGACACCGTCGACCCGGCCCGGGCCTTCAAGGAGCTGGGCTTCGACTCGCTGACCGCCGTCGAGCTGCGCAACCGGCTCAACGCGGCCACCGGGCTGCGGCTTCCCGCCACCCTCGTCTTCGACTACCCGACGCCCTCGGCGCTCGCCCGGCACCTGCGTGCCGAACTCGTCGTGGACGGGGAGCGGGGCCCCGGTCCGTCGGCAACCGCTCCGGTGGTCGTGCACGGCGACGATCCGATCGCGATCGTCGGCATGAGCTGCCGCTACCCCGGCGGCGTCCGCACCCCCGAGGACCTCTGGCAGCTCCTCGCCCGGGGCGGCGACGCCATGTCCGGCTTCCCGGAGGACCGTGGCTGGGACCTCGACACCCTGCACCACCCCGACCCCGACCACCGGGGCACCACCTACGCCCGGGAGGGTGGTTTCCTCTACGACGCGGGTGAGTTCGACCCGGCGTTCTTCGGTATCTCGCCGCGTGAGGCGGTGGCGATGGATCCGCAGCAGCGGCTGCTGCTGGAGACCAGCTGGGAGGCGCTGGAGCGGGCCGGGATCGACCCGGAGAGCGTGCGCGGCAGCCAGACCGGTGTCTTCGCCGGCGTCATGCACCACGACTACGCCTCTGGCCTGCACACCGCACCCGAAGACGTCGAGGGATACATCGGCAACGGAACAGCGGGCAGTGTCGCCTCCGGCCGGGTCTCCTACACCTTCGGGTTCGAGGGACCGGCCATGACGGTGGACACCGCGTGCTCGTCGTCGCTGGTGGCGCTGCACCTGGCGGCCCAGGCGCTGCGGCAGGGCGAGTGCTCCCTGGCCCTGGCGGGCGGCGTCACCGTCATGTCCACCCCCGGCCTGTTCGTGGAGTTCAGCCGGCAGCGCGGGCTGTCCCCGGACGCGCGCTGCAAGGCGTTCGCGGACGCGGCGGACGGCACCGGCTTCTCCGAGGGCGTCGGCGTGCTGCTGCTGGAGCGGCTGTCGGACGCGCGCCGCAACGGGCACCCGGTACTGGCCGTGGTGCGCGGTTCGGCGATCAACCAGGACGGCGCGAGCAATGGTCTGACGGCGCCGAACGGTCCGTCGCAGCAGCGGGTGATCCGGCAGGCGCTGGCCAGTGCGGGTCTGTCGGCGGCCGAGGTGGACGCCGTCGAGGCGCACGGCACGGGTACCACGCTGGGCGACCCGATCGAGGCGCAGGCGCTGCTGGCCACCTACGGCCAGGAGCGGTCCGGCGACGAGCCGCTGTGGCTGGGCTCGGCCAAGTCCAACATCGGACACACCCAGGCCGCGGCCGGTGTGGCCGGTGTGATGAAGATGGTGCTGGCGATGCGGCACGGCGTACTGCCGCAGACCCTCCACATCGACCGGCCCAGTACCCATGTCGACTGGTCGGCCGGGGCCGTTCAGCTCCTCCAGGAATCCATCGCGTGGCCGGAGACCGGCCGCCCGCGTCGTGCCGGCGTGTCCTCCTTCGGCGCCAGTGGCACCAATGCGCATGTGGTGCTGGAGCAGGCGCCGGTGGAGCCGGTGCCGGTGGAGGCCGAGTCGGCTGAGGCGGCGCCTGCGGCGGGTGTGGTGGTGCCGTGGGTGGTGTCGGCGAAGACCGGGCCGGCGCTTCGGGCGCAGGCGGAGCGGTTGCGGTCGTTCGTCTCCGGTGAGCAGGTGCCGGTGGGGGATGTGGCCTTCTCGCTGGTGACGTCGCGGTCGGTGTTGGAGCACCGGGCCGTGGTGCTGGCTGATGGCCGCGAGGGGTTTGTGTCGGGGCTTTCGGGTGTGGTGTCGGGTGAGCCGGTGCCGGGTGTGGTGCTGGGTTCGGTGGTGCCGGGCAAGTCCGCGGTGCTGTTCTCCGGCCAGGGCTCGCAGCGGGCCGGGATGGGCCGGGAGCTGTATGCGGCCTATCCGGTGTTCGCGGATGCTTTCGACGCGGTGTGCGCCCGTTTCGATGCGGTGTTGGACCGGCCGTTGCGTGAGGTGGTCTTCGCCGAGTCCGAGTCCGAGTCCGGTTCTGCGGATGCGGGGTTGCTGGATCAGACGGTGTTCACGCAGTGTGCGCTGTTCGCGGTCGAGGTGGCGTTGTTCCGGTTGGTGGAGTCCTTCGGTGTGGTGCCGGACTTCGTGGGCGGGCATTCCATCGGTGAGCTGGCGGCGGCGTATGTGGCGGGGGTGTGGTCGCTGGATGACGCGTGTGCGCTGGTCGCGGCGCGTGGCCGGCTGATGCAGGCCCTGCCCACTGGTGGCGCGATGATCGCGGTGAACACCACGGAGGAAGAGGTCCGGGGGCTGCTGGCCGGCCGTGAGGACCTGGTGGGGGTCGCGGCCGTCAACGGCCCGGCGTCCGTGGTGCTGTCGGGTGTCGAGGCGGCTGTGGTGGAGGTCGCGGAGGCGCTGTCGGCTCGGGGGGTGAAGACGCGTCGGCTGCGGGTGTCGCATGCGTTCCACTCGCCGTTGATGGAGCCGATGCTGGCCGAGTTCGAGCAGATCGCCCAGAGCCTGACGTATGCCGAACCCTCCATCCCGGTCGTATCCAACGTGACCGGCCAGGTCGCGTCGGCGGAGGAGCTGTGCTCGCCGGGGTACTGGGTGCGGCATGTGCGGGAGGCGGTGCGGTTCGCGCAGGGTGTGGAGGCGCTGGACGCGGCCGGGGTGGTGACGTTCCTGGAGCTGGGTCCGGACGGTGTGCTGTCGGCGATGGGCCAGGAGTCGGTGCCGGAGGCGGTGTTCGCGCCGGTACTGCGGAAGGACCGTGCGGAGGCGGGTTCGCTGGCGGAGGCGTTGGCGGAGATCTTCGTGCGGGGTGCGGGGCTTGACTGGTCGCGGTTGCTGACCGCGTCCGGGGTGGTGGGGCGTCGGGTGGATCTGCCGACGTATGCGTTCCAGCGGGAGCGGTACTGGTTGGAGTCGGTGCCGGTGGCCGGGGATGTGGCGTCGGTGGGGATCGGTGCGGCCGGGCATCCGTTGCTGGGTGCGGCGGTGGCGCTGCCGGAGTCGGACGGCTGGTTGTTCACCGGGCGGCTGTCCCTGCGGACCCACCCCTGGCTCGCCGACCACGCCGTACTCGACGCACCGGTGCTGCCTGGCACCGCCTATGTGGATCTCGCGCTGTTCGCGGGGGAGCGGGTCGGGAGCGGACGGCTCGAGGAACTGGTGCTGGAGGCGCCCCTCGTGCTGCCGGAGAGCGGCGCCGTTCAGCTGCGGCTGGTTGTCGGCGGTCCGGAGGCGGACGGCGGGCGGCCGGTGAACGTGTACTCCCGCCGGGAGGAGGCCGAGGACTCCGAGCAGCCCTGGATCCGGCACGCCACCGGCTCGCTCGCCGTGGAGACGGCCGAGCCCGCCCTGGCGGCCGGCGCGGCCGAGCTGGCCGCGTGGCCGCCCGCCGGGGCCGAGCGAGTCGGTACCGAGGACATGTACGAGCGCTTCGCGCTGGGCGGCCTCGGCTACGGGCCGGTGTTCCAGGGCGTGCGGGCGGCCTGGCGGCGCGGCGACGAGGTGTTCGCCGAGGTCGCGCTGCCCGACGATGAGCCGCGGGCCGCCGCCGGATTCGGGGTGCACCCGGCACTGCTGGACGCGGCGCTGCACGCGGCGGGCTTCCGGTCTGCCGCCGGGCAGGACACCGGTTCCGAGGCCGCGGTGGCCCCGGCGCCGGACGCGTCCGCCGCCTCCGACTTGTCCGCCGCCTCCGCCGCCTCCGCTGCGGCTGACGGCTCCGGCAGCGGGCAGGTCCGCCTGCCGTTCGCGTGGAGCGGGGTGTCGTTGCAGGCCACCGGGGCATCGGTGGTCCGGGTGCGGCTGTCGTCGGCCGGTGCCGACGGTGTCGCGGTGCTGGTGTCCGACGAGGCCGGCCGGCCGGTGGTGACGGTCGACGCGCTGGTGGCGCGCCCCGTGTCGCGGGCGCAGATCGACGGGGCCCGGGGCGGCGCGGACGAGTCCGTGTTCCGGGTGGAGTGGATCGGCGCGCCGGCCACCGGGCCGGTGGCCGCGGCCCGTTGGGCGGTACTGGACGACGGTGCCGCCGCCTTTGCCACGGAACTGGCAGAAGCGCTGCGCGGCGCCGGTGCGCCGGAGGTGGTCTCGGCGCCGGGGCTGGCCGAGCTGGCCGCGGCCGGGCAGCCGCTGCCGGAGCTGGTGGCCGTCCCGCTGACCGCTGAGGCCGGGACCGACGCCGCCGCCGTGCGGGCCGCGACGGGCCGGGCGCTCAGCCTGGTCCGGCAGTGGCTCGCGGACGAGCGGACCGCCGGCTCGCGGCTGGTGCTCATCACCCGGGGCGCGGTGGCGGCCGGTGCGGGCGAGCCGGTGCGCGACCTGGCGTCCGCGGCGGTGTGGGGGCTGCTGCGGTCCGCGCAGGCCGAGCACCCGGACCGGTTCGTGCTGGTCGACATGGACGACCGGCCCGCGTCGCCGGCGGCACTGCCGGCCGCCGTGGCGTCCGACGAGCCGCAGCTGGCCCTGCGTTCCGGCGCCGTGCTGGTGCCGCGTCTGCACCGGATCCGGAGCGGCGGCCCGCAGGACCGCCCGGCCCTCTGGGGGTCGGAGGGGACGGTGCTGGTGACGGGTGCGGGTGGTGCGCTGGGTGGTGTGGTGGCGCGGCATCTGGTGGCCGAGTGTGGGGTGCGGCGTCTGTTGCTGGTGGGTCGTCGTGGTGGGGGTGCGCCGGGTGCGGTGGAGTTGTCCGGGGAGTTGGAGGCGCTGGGTGCGTCGGTGACCTGGGCGGCGTGTGATGTGGCGGACCGGGGTGCGCTGGCGGCGGTGATCGCGGGGGTGCCGGCGGAGTATCCGCTGACGGGTGTGGTGCATGCGGCGGGTGTGCTGGATGACGGTGTGGTGGAGTCGCTGACGCCGGAGCGGCTGGATGCGGTGCTGCGTCCGAAGGTGGACGCGGCGGTGAACCTGCATGAGCTGACTGCGGGTCTGCCGTTGTCGGCGTTCGTGTTGTTCTCGTCGGTGTCGGGGACGCTGGGGGGTGCGGGGCAGGCGAACTACGCGGCGGCGAACGCGTTCCTGGACGCGCTGGCGGTCTACCGGCGTGGTGCGGGGTTGCCGGCGGTGTCGTTGGCGTGGGGGTTGTGGGAGCAGGCCGGTGGGATGACCGGTGGGCTGGCCGAGGCTGATGTGCGGCGGATGGGGCGGGCCGGGATCACCGGTCTGTCCACCGCCCAGGGGCTGGCCCTGTTCGACGCGGGGTGTGCCGGGGACGAGCCGGTCGTGGTCCCGGTCCGCCTGGACACCGCCGCACTCCGCACCGCCGCCCGGGAACAGGGCCGGCCGGTACCGCACCTGTTCCGGGAGCTGGTCCGGGTCCCGGTCCGCCGGTCCGCCGGTGACTCCGGCCCCGGCACCGACGCGGACGCGGCCGCCGCGCTGCGCAAGCGGCTGGCGGAGGTCTCCGGCCCGGACCGCGAACGCCTGCTGCTGGAGACGGTGCGCGGCCATGTGGCCGCCGTCCTGGGGCACGCCACCGGCGGGGCGATCGAGGCGGAGAAGTCCTTCAAGGACTTCGGGTTCGACTCGCTCACCGCGGTCGAACTGCGCAACCGGATCAACACCGCCACCGGGCTGCGGCTCACCGCCACCCTGGTCTTCGACTACCCGACCCCGCTGGCGCTCGCCCAGCACCTGCACGGCACCCTGCTGACGGACGACGCGACGGCCCGGGTCCCGGTCTCCGTCGAACTCGACCGGCTGGAAGCCGGACTCGCCGGCATGGACTGGGCGGAGATCGGGCGCACCGGAGTGGTGGCCCGGCTGCGGGACCTGCTGGCGAAGTACGGCGACGCCGAGGACCCGGCGGGCGGCCCGGCCGCCCCGGACGACGGCCAGGGCGGCAGCCTCGTCGACAAGCTCGACTCGGCGACCGACGACGAACTCTTCGACATGCTCGACCAGGATCTCGGAATTGCCTGAACGGAATCGGCACAGCTGCCGGAACAGCACAGTCACACGGTCCCTGACACCGGCGCCGGAGTTCCCGAACCCGGCGTCAGAGCAGTGCCGACCGTAATCTCATGGGGGAAAGCGCGATGAGTAGCAACGAAGACAAGCTCCGGGATTACCTCAAGCGGGCCATCGCCGACCTGCACCAGACCCGGGAACGCCTCCAGGAAGTGGAGGCCGCCGACCGGGAGCCCATCGCCATCGTGGCGATGAGCTGCCGCTACCCGGGCGGCGTGCGGACCCCCGAGGAACTGTGGCGCATGGTCGCGGGCGGCACGGACGCGATCTCCGGCTTCCCCACCGACCGCGGCTGGGACGTCGAGGGCCTGTACGACCCGGACCCGGGCACGCCCGGCAAGAGCTACGCCCGGGAGGGCGGGTTCCTGCACGGCGCGGGCGAGTTCGACCCGGCGTTCTTCGGCATCTCGCCGCGCGAGGCGCTCGCCATGGACCCCCAGCAGCGGCTGCTGCTGGAGACCAGCTGGGAGGCGTTCGAACAGGCCGGGATCGACCCCGCGGAGCTGCGCGGCTCCCGGACCGGCGTGTTCGCCGGGGTCATGTACCACGACTACGGCTCCGGCCTGACCTCGGTGCCCCCCGGCGTCGAGGGCTACCTCGGCAACGGGACCGCCGGCAGCGTCGCCTCCGGCCGGGTCGCGTACACCTTCGGCCTCGAAGGGCCGGCCGTCACCATCGACACCGCCTGCTCCTCCTCCCTGGTGGCCCTGCACTGGGCCGCGCAGGCGCTGCGCCGGGGCGAGTGCACCCTGGCGCTGGCCGGCGGGGTCACCGTCATGGCGACGCCCGGCACGTTCGTGGAGTTCAGCCGGCAGCGGGGGCTGGCGGCGGACGGCCGCTGCAAGCCGTTCGCGGCCGCCGCCGACGGCACCGGCTGGGGCGAGGGCGCCGGCATGCTGCTGCTGGAGCGGCTGTCGGACGCCCGCCGCAACGGCCACCCGGTGCTCGCGGTGGTCCGCGGCTCGGCGATCAACCAGGACGGCGCCAGCAACGGCCTGACGGCGCCGAACGGCCCGTCGCAGCAGCGGGTGATCCGGCAGGCGCTGGCCGGCGCCCGGCTCTCCGCCAAGCAGGTCGACGTGGTCGAGGCGCACGGCACGGGCACCACGCTGGGTGACCCGATCGAGGCGCAGGCGCTGCTGGCCACCTACGGCCAGGACCGGCCCGAGGACCGCCCGCTGTGGCTGGGCTCCATCAAGTCCAACATCGGGCACACCCAGGCCGCCGCCGGCGTCGCGGGCATCATCAAGATGGTGCTGGCGATGCGCCACGGCGTGCTGCCGCAGACCCGGAACGTGGACGCCCCCACCCCGCACGTCGACTGGTCCAGCGGCGGGGTCCGGCTGCTCACCGAGGCCCGGACCTGGCCGGACCGCGACGAGCCGCGCCGGGCGGGCGTGTCGTCCTTCGGCATCAGCGGCACCAACGCGCACATCATCCTGGAGCAGCCCCCGGCGGACGACCGGGACGGCGCCGACGGCTCCGCCACCGGGCCGGGCGGCGCGGTCTCCCCCTCCGCGGTGACCGGGCAGTCCACCCCGCCCGCCCTGCCCTGGCTGCTGTCGGCCAAGTCCACCGCCGCGCTGCGCGCCCAGGCCGCCCGTCTGCTGACCCACATCGACGAGCGGCCGGAGCTGACCGACGCCGACATCGCGGTGTCCCTGGCCACCACCCGGGCCGCGTTCGAGCACCGCGCCGTGGTCCTGGCCACCGACCGGGCCGGGCTCCTGGACAACCTCGGCGCGCTCGCCGAGGGCCGGGGGGCGCCCGGCCTGGTGCAGGGCACGGCCGCTTCCGGCTCGGCCGACCGGCCGGTGTTCGTCTTCCCCGGCCAGGGCTCGCAGTGGGTCGGCATGGCCGCGGAACTGCTGGACTCCTCCCCGGTGTTCGCCGCCGGGATCGACGAGTGCGCCGCGGCCCTCGCCCCGTACACCGACTGGTCGCTCGTCGACGTGCTGCGCGGAGCCCCCGGCGCGGCCTCGCTGGAGCGGGTCGACGTGGTGCAGCCCGCGCTGTGGGCGGTGATGGTCTCGCTCGCCGAGCTGTGGCGCTCCTACGGCGTCGAACCGGCGGCGGTCATCGGCCACTCGCAGGGCGAGATCGCGGCCGCGGCCGTCGCGGGCGCGCTCACCCTGCAGGACGCGGCGAAGGTCGTGGCGCTGCGCGCCCGGGCACTGCCGGCACTGTCCGGTCAGGGCGGCATGGTGTCGGTGTCCCTGCCGCAGGCCGAGGTCGCCGCCCGGCTGGAGCGGTGGGACGGGCGGCTGTCGGTCGCGGCCGTCAACGGACCCTCGTCGGTGGTGGTCGCCGGCGAGCCCGGGGCGCTGACGGAGCTGCTGGCGGCCTGCGAGGCCGAGGACGTCCGGGCCCGCCGCATCCCGGTGGACTACGCGTCGCACTCCGCGCAGGTGGAGCGGATCCGCGACGAGGTGATCGGCGCCCTGGCGGGCATCACCCCGCGGCCCGCGGCCGTGCCGTTCTACTCGTCGGTGACCGCCGGAGTGATCGACACCTCCGTCATGGACGCCGACTACTGGTACCGCAACCTGCGGCAGACCGTCCGGTTCGACGAGACGGTGCGGCTGCTGCTGGCCGACGGACACCAGCTGTTCATCGAGGCCAGCGCCCACCCGGTGCTCACCCTCGGTATCGAGCAGACCGCCGGCGACACCGGCACCGAAGCGGCCGTCATCGGCTCGCTCCGCCGCGACGAGGGCGGCCTGGAACGCTTCTGGCTCTCCCTCGCCGAAGCCCACAACGCCGGCGCCCGGGTGAACTGGCGCTCGGTACTGGCCGGTTCCGGCGGCCGCCGGGTCCCGCTGCCCGGCTACCCGTTCCAGCGCGAGCGCTACTGGCTGGAGTCCGACGGGACCGCCGCCGGCCCCGGGAACGCGGCGGGCCTGGGCCTGGGCGCCATGGACCACCCGCTGCTGGGCGCCGTGGTCGCCCTCGCCGACGCCGAGGGCTTCCTGCTCACCGGCCGGCTGTCGCTCCGTACCCACCCCTGGCTGGCCGACCACGCGGTGGCCGACACCGTGCTGCTGCCCGGCACCGCCTTCGTCGAACTGGCGCTGCGCGCCGGTGACTCGGCCGGCTGCGACCGGGTGGAGGAACTGACCCTGGAAGCACCGCTGGTCCTGCCCGAACGCGGCAGCGTCCAGGTGCAGCTGGCAGTGGGCGGGCCCGACGCGTCGGGCCGCCGCTCGCTGAGCGTGTACTCCCGGCCGGAGGACCCGGCCGGCGACACCGAGCAGCCGTGGACCCGGCACGCCGACGGCGTCCTCACCACCACCGCCACCTCCACCGCCACCCCCGCCGCGCAGGCCGCGGACCTCGCCCAGTGGCCGCCCATCGGCGCCCAGGTCGTGGACACCGCGGACGCCTACGACCGACTGGCCGCGGCCGGACTGGAGTACGGCCCGGTCTTCCAGGGCCTGCGCGCCGTCTGGCGGCGCGGCGCCGAGGTCTACGCCGAGGTCGTCCTCCCCGACGAGCAGCGGCCGGACGCGGGCCGCTTCGGCCTGCACCCGGCGCTGCTGGACGCCGCCCTGCACGCCATGGGCCCCGCGCACCGGACCGGCGGCACCGACGCCGCCCCCGCCGGGCGGCCCAGCCTGCCGTTCGTCTGGTCCGGGGTGTCGCTGCACGCCACCGGCGCCGCCAACCTGCGGGTCCGGCTGACCCCCACCGGCACCGACGCGGTGGCACTGCTGGTGGCCGACGCCACCGGCGCCCCGGTGGCCACCGTGGACTCCCTGGTCACCCGGCCCGTCTCGGCGGAGCAGCTGAGCGCCGCCCGCGGCACCCGCCATGAATCGCTCTTCCGGGTGGAGTGGAGCGGTATCGCCCCCGCCCCCGGCGGCCCGGCCGGGATCATCGGCGCACAGCCGGAGGAGGTGTGGGCCGTCATCGGCGGCGGCCCCGCCCTCGTCGGCGACGCCGTCACCGGGCACGTGGGGGACTTCCCCGACCTGGCGGCCCTCGGCGAGGCCGTGGACCGCGGTCTCCCGCTGCCCGGCACGGTGCTGGCGCCGCTCGCCCCGGCCGTCCCCGGCCCGGACTCCGCCGGCGCGCCCGCCGCGGTACGCGCCGTCACCCACCACGCGCTCCAGCTGATCCAGACCTGGCTGGCCGACGAGCGGTTCGCCCACTCCCGGCTGGCGTTCCTCACCCGCGGCGCGGTCGCCGCCGCCGACGGCGACCGGCTCGACACCCCCGCGGCGGCCGCCGTCTGGGGCCTGGTCCGGTCGGCCCAGTCGGAGCACCCGGACCGCTTCGTCCTGATCGACCTGATCGACACGGACGGCGCCGACGACGCCACGACGGCCCTCCCGGATGCGGTACGCGCCGCCGTCCTCGCCGGCGAACCCCAGATCGCGGTCCGCAACGGCGCCCTGCTCGCCCCCCGGCTGGCCCGCGCCACCGCCCCCCAACCGGCCGGCCCGGACGAGCCGGCCGGCACCGAGACCGGCGGCACGGCCGGCCACACCTGGGACAGCACCGGCACGGTGCTGGTCACCGGCGCCGGCGGCACCCTCGGCCGCCTGATCGCCCGCCACCTGGTCGCCCGGCACGGCGTGCGCCACCTGGTGCTCGCCGGACGCCGCGGCCGGGCGGCCGCCGGACTGGCCGAGCTGGAGACCGAACTCACCGCCGTCGGCGCCGCCGTGACCATCGCCGCCTGCGACGCCTCCGACCGTGCGGCACTCGCCGCGCTGATCGCCGCCATTCCCGCCGCGCACCCGCTCACCGGCGTGGTGCACGCCGCCGGAGTGCTGGACGACGGCGTGGTGGAATCCCTGACCCCCGACCGGGTCGACACGGTGCTGCGCCCCAAGACCGACGCGGCGATCAACCTGCACCAGCTCACCGCCGGGCTGCCGCTGACCGCGTTCGTGCTGTTCTCCTCCGCCGCGGGCACCTTCGGCGGCTCCGGCCAGGCCAACTACGCCGCCGCCAACGCCTACCTGGACGCCCTCGCCGCCCACCGCCGGGCAGCCGGCCTGCCCGCCACCTCCCTCGGCTGGGGGTTCTGGGCCGAACGCAGCGGAATGACCGGCCACCTCGACGACGAGGACGTGCGCCGCATGCGCCAGGGCGGCATCACCGCCCTCACCTCCGACGAGGGACTGGCGCTGTTCGACGCCGCGGGCACCGCCGGCCAGGCCACCCTGCTGCCGGTCCGCCTCGACATCCCTGCCCTGCGCGCCCGCGCCCTGTCCGGCGGCGTGCCGGCCCTGCTGCGCGGCCTGGTCCGCGTCCCCGGGCGGCGCGCGGCCGACGCGGCCGACGGCGGCGCGGGCGGGTCCCAGCTGGACCGACGGCTGGCCGGACTGCCGGAAGCCGGACAGCAGGAGCTGCTGCTCGACCTCGTCCGCACCCATGTGGCCGAGGTCCTCGGGCACACCGGGACCGAGACCGTCGAAGCCACCCGGGCCTTCAAGGAGCTGGGCTTCGACTCGCTGACCGCCGTCGAGCTGCGCAACCGGCTCAACGCGGCCACCGGGCTGCGGCTCCCCGCCACCCTCGTCTTCGACTACCCGACGCCCTCGGCGCTCGCCCTCCAGCTGCGGCGGGACCTGGTCGGGGCGCGGACCGCGGACGGCGCCGCACCGGCCACCGGCCGGACCTCGGCCGCCCATGACGAGCCGATCGCCATCGTGGCGATGAGCTGCCGCTACCCCGGCGGCGTGCGCACCCCCGAAGAACTGTGGCAGCTGCTCAGCGAGGGCCGCGACGCCATCGCCGGCTTCCCCCAGGACCGCGGCTGGGACGAGGCCGAACTGTACGACCCGACCCCCGGCGTCCCCGGCAAGAGCTACGCCCGGGAGGGTGGTTTCCTCTACGACGCGGGTGAGTTCGACCCGGCGTTCTTCGGTATCTCGCCGCGTGAGGCGGTGGCGATGGATCCGCAGCAGCGGCTGCTGCTGGAGACCAGCTGGGAGGCGCTGGAGCGGGCCGGGATCGACCCGGAGAGCGTGCGCGGCAGCCAGACCGGTGTCTTCGCCGGCGTCATGTACCACGACTACGGGCTCCAGCAGGGCCCCGACGGCGGCCCTGGGAACCCCAGCGCCGGCAGCATCGTCTCCGGCCGGGTCTCCTACACCTTCGGGTTCGAGGGGCCGGCGGTGACGGTGGACACCGCGTGCTCCTCGTCGCTGGTGGCGCTGCACCTGGCCGCGCAGGCGCTGCGGCAGGGCGAGTGCTCCCTGGCGCTGGCCGGCGGTGTGACGGTGATGTCCTCACCGGGTCTGTTCGTGGAGTTCAGCCGGCAGCGCGGGCTGTCCCCGGACGCGCGCTGCAAGGCGTTCGCGGACGCGGCGGACGGTACCGGATTCTCCGAGGGCGTCGGCGTGCTGCTGCTAGAGCGGCTGTCGGACGCGCGCCGCAACGGGCACCCGGTGCTGGCGGTGGTGCGGGGTTCGGCGATCAACCAGGACGGCGCGAGCAATGGTCTGACGGCGCCGAACGGTCCGTCGCAGCAGCGGGTGATCCGGCAGGCGCTGGCGAGTGCGGGTCTGACCGCGGCCGAGGTGGACGCCGTCGAGGCGCACGGCACGGGTACCACGCTGGGTGACCCGATCGAGGCGCAGGCGCTGCTGGCCACCTACGGCCAGGAGCGGTCCGGCGACGAGCCGCTGTGGCTGGGCTCGATCAAGTCCAACATCGGGCACGCGCAGGCCGCGGCCGGTGTGGCCGGTGTGATGAAGATGGTGCTGGCCATGCGGCACGGCGTGCTGCCGCGGACCCTGCATGTGGACGAGCCCAGCGGACACGTGGACTGGTCCGCGGGTGCGGTGCGGCTGCTGACCGAGGCCGAGGCATGGCCGGAGGTGGAGCGTCCGCGTCGGGCGGGTGTGTCGTCGTTCGGGATCAGTGGCACCAATGCGCATGTGGTGCTGGAGCAGGCGCCGGTGGAGCCGGTGCCGGTGGAGGCCGAGTCGGCTGAGGCGGCGCCTGCGGCGGGTGTGGTGGTGCCGTGGGTGGTGTCCGGGCGGTCCGCGGCGGGGCTGCGGGGGCAGGCGGAGCGGTTGCGGTCGTTCGTCTCCGGTGCGGGTGTGCCGGTGGGGGATGTGGCGTATTCGCTGGTGACGTCGCGGTCGGTGTTGGAGCACCGGGCCGTGGTGCTGGCTGATGGCCGCGAGGGGTTTGTGTCGGGGCTTTCGGGTGTGGTGTCGGGTGAGCCGGTGCCGGGTGTGGTGCTGGGCACGGTGGTGCCGGGCAAGTCCGCGGTGCTGTTCTCCGGCCAGGGCTCGCAGCGGGCCGGGATGGGCCGGGAGCTGTACGCGGCCTATCCGGTGTTCGCGGATGCCTTCGACGCGGTGTGCGCCCGGTTCGACGCCATCAGTGCCGGTGATGGTGCCGCTGTGTTGGACCGGCCGTTGCGTGAGGTGGTCTTCGCCGAGTCCGGTTCTGCGGATGCGGGGTTGCTGGATCAGACGGTGTTCACGCAGTGTGCGCTGTTCGCGGTCGAGGTGGCGTTGTTCCGGTTGGTGGAGTCCTTCGGTGTGGTGCCGGACTTCGTGGGCGGGCACTCCATCGGTGAGCTGGCCGCGGCGCATGTGGCGGGGGTGTGGTCGCTGGATGACGCGTGTGCGCTGGTCGCGGCGCGTGGCCGGCTGATGCAGGCCCTGCCCACTGGTGGCGCGATGATCGCGGTGAACACCACGGAGGAAGAGGTCCGGGGGCTGCTGGCCGGCCGTGAGGATGAGGTCGGCATCGCGGCCGTCAACGGTCCGGCGTCCGTGGTGCTCTCCGGTGTCGAGGCGGCTGTGGTGGAGGTCGCGGAGGCGCTGTCGGCGCAGGGCGTGAAGACGCGTCGGCTGCGGGTGTCACATGCGTTCCACTCGCCGTTGATGGAGCCGATGCTGGCCGAGTTCGAGCAGATCGCCCAGAGCCTGACGTATGCCGAACCCTCCATCCCGGTCGTATCCAACGTGACCGGCCAGGTCGCGTCGGCGGAGGAGCTGTGCTCGCCGGGGTACTGGGTGCGGCATGTGCGGGAGGCGGTGCGGTTCGCGCAGGGTGTGGAGGCGTTGGACGCGGCCGGGGTGGTGACGTTCCTGGAGCTGGGTCCGGACGGTGTGTTGTCGGCGATGGGCCAGGAGTCGGTGCCGGAGGCGGTGTTCGCGCCGGTACTGCGGAAGGACCGTGCGGAGGCGGGTTCGCTGGCGGAGGCGTTGGCGGAGATCTTCGTGCGGGGTGCGGGGGTTGACTGGTCGCGGTTGCTGACCGCGTCCGGGGTGGTGGGGCGTCGGGTGGATCTGCCGACGTATGCGTTCCAGCGGGAGCGGTACTGGTTGGAGTCGGTGCCGGTGGCCGGGGATGTGGCGTCGGTGGGGATCGGTGCGGCCGGGCATCCGTTGCTGGGTGCGGCGGTGGCGCTGCCGGAGTCGGACGGCTGGTTGTTCACCGGGCGGCTGTCCCTGCGGACCCACCCCTGGCTCGCCGACCACGCCGTACTGGGCACGGCGATGCTGCCGGGGACGGCGTTCGTGGACCTCGCGCTGTTCGCGGGGGAGCGGATCGGCTGCGGTCGGCTGGAAGAACTCGCCCTGGAGACCCCGCTGCTGCTGTCCGAGCAGGACGCGGTCCAGCTGCGGGTGTCGGTCGGTGACGCCGACCCGACCGGCCGTCGGCCGGTGGGCGTCTTCTCGCGGCTGGACGACGAAGCGGCGTCCTGGGTGCGGCACGCCACCGGCACGGTGGCACCGGCCGTCGCGGACCCGGTCCCGGGGCCGGACTCCGGCGCCGCGGGCGAGTGGCCGCCGGCGGACGCCGAGCCGGTGCCGGTCGACGGTTTCTACGCGTATGTCGCCGAAGCGGGTCTGGACTACGGGCCGTGGTTCCAGGGCCTGGAGTCGGTGTGGCGCCGGGGCCGGGAGATCTTCGCCGAGGTGGCGCTGCCGGAGGAGCCGGCGGGACCCGAGCTGCGTGGCTTCGGGGTGCACCCGGCGCTGCTGGACGCGGCGCTGCACGCGGTGGGCGCCGCCGGAGTCGCGGACGCCGGGCCCGGGGCGGAACGGCCGGACGAGCCGGAGCTCCGGCTGCCGTTCTCCTGGCGGGGAGTGGAGTTCCACGCCGCTGGCGCCTCCGCGCTGCGGGTGCGGCTCACCCCCACCGGCGCGGACGGGAACGGTCTGTCGCTGGAGCTGACCGACCCCGCGGGGGCGCCGGTCGGCCGGGTCGAAGAGCTGGCCACCCGCCCGGTCTCGCCAGGACAGATCGGTGCCGCGCGCGGCTCGGCCGGCGACTCGCTGTACCGGCTGGGCTGGCGTGCGCTGCCGGTCGCCGAGGCCGCTGCCGACCAGTGGGCCGGTGCCGCAGTCCTGGGCGACCTGCCCGAGCTGCTGGTGGCCCTGAAGTCCGTGGGCGTGGAGGCCCGGACGTACCGGGACGGGGATGTGGCCGCCCTGTCCGGGGCGGTCGACGCGGGGACGCCGGTGCCGTCCGTGGTGTTCACCTCGTTCCTGCCGGAGCCGGACGGGACACGGGCGTCCGGTGCGCCGGACGCCGCCGCCGTGCGGGCCGCCACCCGGCGGGCACTGGAGCTGGTCCGGGCCTGGCTGGCCGACGAGCGGTTCGCCGGCTCCCGGCTGGTCGTGCTGACCCGGGGCGCGGTGGCGGCCGGTGCCGACGAGCCGGTGCGCGACCTGGCGTCCGCGGCGGTGTGGGGGCTGCTGCGGTCCGCGCAGGCCGAGCACCCGGACCGGTTCGTGCTGGTGGACACCGACGAGCCGCACACCGCCGGGACGGCGGACGCGGCGGAAGCGCTGCTGACGGCGCCGGCGTCGCGGGAGCCGCAGCTGGCGGTGCGCGCGGGGCAGCTGCTGGTGCCCAGGCTGACCCGGGTCGGGTCCGCCGCGGCCGACGGCACCGCTCCCTGGGGGTCGGAGGGGACGGTGCTGGTGACGGGTGCGGGTGGTGCGCTGGGTGGTGTGGTGGCGCGGCATCTGGTGGCCGAGTGTGGGGTGCGGCGTTTGTTGCTGGTGGGTCGTCGTGGGGCGGGTGCGCCGGGTGCGGTGGAGTTGTCCGGGGAGTTGGAGGCGCTGGGTGCGTCGGTGACCTGGGCGGCGTGTGATGTGGCGGACCGGGGTGCGCTGGCGGCGGTGATCGCGGGGGTGCCGGCGGAGTATCCGCTGACGGGTGTGGTGCATGCGGCGGGTGTGCTGGATGACGGTGTGGTGGAGTCGCTGACGGCGGAGCGGCTGGATGCGGTGCTGCGTCCGAAGGTGGACGCGGCGGTGAACCTGCATGAGCTGACGGCGGGTCTGCCGTTGTCGGCGTTCGTGTTGTTCTCGTCGGTGTCGGGGACGCTGGGGGGTGCGGGGCAGGCGAACTACGCGGCGGCGAACGCGTTCCTGGACGCGCTGGCGGTCTACCGGCGTGGTGCGGGGCTGCCGGCGGTGTCGTTGGCGTGGGGGTTGTGGGAGCAGGCCGGTGGGATGACCGGTGGGCTGGCCGAGGCTGATGTGCGGCGGATGGGGCGGGCCGGGATCACCGGTCTGTCCACCGCCCAGGGGCTGGCCCTGTTCGACGCGGGGTGTGCCGGGGACGAGCCGGTCGTGGTACCGGTCCGCCTGGACACCGCCGCACTCCGCACCGCCGCCCGGGCGGCCGACCGGCCGCTGCCGCCGGTGCTGCGCGAGCTGGTGCCGGTTCCGGCACGGCGGGCGGCGGCGCAGGGCGCCGGGGGCGCCGGCGGCGCGCTCCGGCAGCGGCTGGCGGGGTTGTCCGCCGCCGAGCGGGAGCGGGCGCTGCTGGACCTGGTGCGGGCGCAGGTGGCCGTGGTGCTCGGGCACGCCGCACCCGAAGCGGTCGAAGCCGAGCGGGCGTTCAAGGACTTCGGGTTCGACTCGCTCACCGCGGTGGAACTGCGCAACCGGATCAACACCGCCACCGGGCTGCGACTGACCGCCACCCTGGTCTTCGACCACCCGACCCCGGCGGCCCTGGGCAGGCACCTGCACCAGGAACTGTTCGCGGGCGGGGAGGCCGCCGTCCGGGCCCCGGCCCCGGCCACCGGCGCGGCGGCGGACGACGACCCGGTGGTCATCGTCGGCATGAGCTGCCGGTTCCCCGGCGGCGTGGGCTCGCCCGAGGAGCTGTGGCGGCTGGTCTCCGCGGGGGAGGACGCCATCGCCGCGTTCCCCGCGGACCGCGGCTGGGACGTGGACGGCATGTACGACCCGGACCCGGACGCGGTCGGCAAGAGCTACGCCCGGGAAGGCGGCTTCCTGTACGGGGCCGGCGACTTCGACGCGGGCTTCTTCGGGATCTCGCCGCGCGAGGCGCTGGCCATGGACCCGCAGCAGCGGCTGCTGCTGGAGACCTCCTGGGAGGCGTTCGAGCGGGCCGGTGTCGACCCGGCGGGCCTGCGCGGGTCCCGCACCGGCGTGTTCGCGGGCCTGATGTACCACGACTACGGGTCCGGGCTGCGCAGCGTCCCGGACGGCGTCGAGGGCTACCTGGCCACCGGCGGATCGGGAAGCATCGCGTCCGGCCGGGTGGCGTACACCTTCGGCCTGGAGGGCCCGGCCGTCACCATCGACACCGCCTGCTCCTCCTCGCTGGTGGCGCTCCACCTCGCGGCGCAGGCGCTGCGCCAGGGGGAGTGCTCGCTGGCGCTGGCCGGCGGCGTGACGGTGATGTCGTCCCCCGCGACGTTCGTGGAGTTCAGCCGGCAGCGCGGGCTGGCCCCGGACGGCCGCTGCAAGCCGTTCGCGGCCGCCGCCGACGGCACCGGCTGGGGCGAGGGCGCGGCCATGGTGCTGCTGGAGCGGCTGTCGGACGCCCGCCGCAACGGCCACCCGGTGCTCGCGGTGGTCCGCGGCTCGGCCGTCAACCAGGACGGCGCCAGCAACGGCCTCACCGCCCCCAACGGACCGTCGCAGCAGCGGGTGATCCGGGAGGCGCTGGCCGGCGCCGGGCTGGCGGTGTCCGAGGTGGACGCGGTGGAGGCGCACGGCACCGGCACCACGCTGGGCGATCCCATCGAGGCGCAGGCGCTGCTGGCCACCTACGGCCAGGACCGGCCCGAGGACCGCCCGCTGTGGCTGGGCTCCGTCAAGTCCAACATCGGGCACACCCAGGCCGCCGCCGGCGCCGCCGGCATCATCAAGATGGTGCTGGCCATGCAGCACGGCATGCTGCCGCGGTCGCTCCACGTCGACGCGCCCTCCCCGCACGTGGAGTGGTCGGCCGGGGCGGTGCGGCTGCTGGCCGAGGCGGTCGACTGGCCCGAGACCGGGCGTCCGCGCCGGGCGGGCGTCTCGTCGTTCGGGCTGAGCGGCACCAACGCGCACGTCATCCTGGAGCAGGGGCCGGACCCGGCCGCACTCCGGCACCCGGACCCGGCCGCCCTCCCGGAGCCGCATCCGGCCGCCGTCCCGGACCCGGAGCGGGCTGCCGCCCCGGACCCGGAGACCGCGGCCGGGCCGCGGGCCGGCGGCGGGACCGGAGCGCCCGTGACGGACGTCCCCCAGGGACCCGTCGCGCTGCCCTGGCCGGTGTCCGCCAAGTCCGAGGCGGCGCTGCGTGCCCAGGCCCGGCGGCTGCTGGCCCACCTGGCCGAGCACCCCGGGGCGTCGGTCGCCGACATCGGGCACTCGCTGGCCACCACCCGGGCCGCGTTCGACCGCCGCGCCGTCGTGATCTCCGGGGACCGGGCCGGCTTCACCGAGGGCCTGCGGGCCCTGGCCGAGGGCCGGGAGGCGCCCGGTCTGGTGCGGGGCACCGCGGCCCCCGGCTCGGCGGCCGACCGGCCGGTGTTCGTCTTCCCCGGCCAGGGCTCGCAGTGGCTCGGCATGGCCGGTGAACTGCTGGACTCCTCGCCGGTGTTCGCCGAGCGGATCCACGAGTGCGCGGTCGCGCTCAGCGGGTACGGCGACTGGTCGCTCGTCGACGTGCTGCGCGGAGCCCCCGGCGCGGCCTCGCTGGAGCGGGTCGACGTGGTGCAGCCCGCGCTGTGGGCGGTGATGGTCGCCCTCGCCGAGGTCTGGCGCTCCCACGGCGTCGAACCGGCGGCGGTCGTCGGCCACTCGCAGGGCGAGATCGCGGCGGCCACGGTGGTGGGCGCGCTGTCCCTGGAGGACGCCGCCCGGGTCGTCGCCCTGCGGGCGCGGGCGCTGCTGGCGATCTCCGGGCAGGGCGGCATGGTCGCCGTGTCCCTGCCGCCGGCCGACGTCGAGCGCCGCCTGGAGCGCTGGGGCGACCGGCTCTCGATCGGCGCGCTCAACGGCGGCTCCTCGGTCGCGGTCTCCGGCGAGACGGCGGCCCTGGAGGAACTGCTGGCGGCCTGCGAGGCCGACGGGGTCCGGGCCCGCCGCATCCCCATCGACTACGCCTCGCACTCCGCGCAGGTGGAGCAGGTCCGGGACGAGATGACCGCCGCCCTGGCGGGCATCACCCCGCGCCCCGCCACCGTGCCGTTCCACTCCACCGTCACCGGCGAGGAGGTCGACACCGCGGCGCTGGACGCCGGGTACTGGTACCGCAACCTGCGGCAGACCGTGCGCTTCGACCCGGTGGTGCGCACCCTGCTGGCCCGCGGCCACGGGCTGTTCATCGAGGTCAGCCCGCACCCGGTGCTCACCGTCGGGATCGCGGAGACCGCCGCGGACGTCGACGCCCGGGCGGTCGCCGTCGGGACCCTGCGCCGCGGCGAGGGAGGCCGGGAACGGCTGCTGACCTCGCTGGCGGAGGCCCACGCGGCCGGCGCCCGGGTCGACTGGCCGGAGGCGTACGCCGGCACCGGGGGCCGCCGGGTGGCGCTGCCCACCTACGCGTTCCAGCGCGAGCGGTACTGGCTGGAGTCCACCGGCGGCGAGCCCGGCGACGTCACCGCGGCCGGGCTGGAGACCGCCGGGCACCCGCTGCTGGGCGCCGCGCTGCCGTTGCCGGACTCCGACGGCTTCCTCCTCACCGGCCGGCTCTCGCTGCGCACCCACCCCTGGCTCGCCGACCACACGGTGGCCGACATGGCGCTGCTGCCCGGCACCGCGTTCGTCGAACTCGCCGTCCAGGCGGGCGACGCGGTGGGCTGCGGCCAGGTGGCGGAACTCACCCTGGAGGCGCCGCTGGTACTGCCCGAACGCGGTGCGGTACGGCTGCAGGTGGTCGTCGGCGGCCCGGAGGAGACCGGCCGCCGCACGGTGAGCGTGTACTCCCGGTACGACGAGCCCGGCGCGGGCGCCGGGCAGCCCGCCGGCACCCCCTGGGTGCGGCACGCCACCGGCTTCCTCGCCGCCCCCGGCCCGGTGCCCGCCGTCCAGGCCCTCCGGGAATGGCCGCCGCGGGGCGCCGAGGCGGTCGACGTGAGCGGCCTCTACGAGCGCTTCGCGGGCAGCGGCCTGGGCTACGGGCCGGTGTTCCAGGGGCTGCGGGCGGCCTGGCGGAGCGACGGGGCGGTGTACGCCGAGATCGAACTGCCCGAGGAGCAGCGGGCCGACGCCGGCCGGTTCGGCGTCCACCCCGCGCTGCTCGACGCCACCCTGCACGCCATGGGCCTGGGCAGCTTCGTCCGCCGGCCCGGCGGCGACGGCGCACCGGCCGGCCAGGTCCGGCTGCCGTTCTCCTGGAGCGGTGTCGCCCTGCACGCCTCCGGCGCGTCCGCGCTGCGGATCCGGATGGCGTCCGCGGGTGACGACGCGGTGTCCGTGCTGGCCGTCGACGACGAGGGCCGGCCGGTCGTCTCGGTGGACTCGCTCGCGGTGCGGGCGGTCTCCCGGGAGCAGCTGAGCAGCGCCCCGCGGGCCTTCCACGAGTCGCTGTTCCGGCTGGACTGGGCGGATGTGCCGGTCACCGGCGGCGACCGGTCCGGGGCCGCGGCGCACTGGGCGGTGCTCGGTGACGACGGCGGCACCGGCGGGGCGGCGACCGGTGGTCTGGCGGGAGCGCTCGCGCACTCCGGCGCGCGCGTCGCGAGCTACCCGGACCTGGCGGCCCTCGCCGCGGCGATCGGCCCGGACGGCACCGCACCGGAGCTGGTGTTCGCCGCCTGCGACACCGACCCCGGGACCGGCGGCGCGCCGGGACCGATCCCCGCCGCGTACGGTCTGGCCCACCGGGCGCTCGCCCTGATCCAGTCCTGGCCCGCCGACCCGCGGTTCGCCGGCTCCCGGCTGGTGCTGGTGACCCGCGGCGCGGTGGCGGTCCGGCCGGAGGAGCCCCTGGCCGACCCGGCGCTCGCCACCGTGTGGGGGCTGGCGCGGTCCGCCCAGTCCGAGAACCCGGACGCGTTCGTGCTGCTCGACCTCGACGGCGCGGAAGCGTCCTGGGCCGCGCTGCCCGCGGCCCTGGCCACCGGCGAACCGCAGCTGGCGGTCCGGGCCGGTGCGGTCACCGCGCCGCGGCTCGGCCGGGTGCCGGTCGCCGGCACCCCCGGGCCCGCCACCGACGACGCCACCGATGCCGCCACCGGGTCCGCGGTCTGGGACCCGGCGGGCACGGTGCTGATCACCGGCGCCACCGGTGTGCTCGGCGGTCTGGTGGCCCGGCACCTGGTCACCGCCCACGGGGTACGGCACCTGGTGCTGCTCAGCCGCCGCGGCCGGGACAGCGCCGGCGCGGTGGAGCTGGAACGCGAACTGACCGCACTGGGCGCCTCGGTGACGCTGGCGGCGTGCGACGCGGCGGACCGGGACGCGCTGGCCGGGCTGATCGGCTCGATCCCGGCCGGGCACCCGCTGCGCGGAGTGGTGCACGCGGCCGGTGTGCTGGACGACGGGGTGATCGGCTCGCTGACCCCGGAGCGTGTCGACACCGTGCTGCGGCCCAAGGTGGACGCGGCGGTCAACCTCCATGAGCTGACCGCCGGGCTGGAGCTGACGGCGTTCGTGCTGTTCTCCTCCGCCGCGGGCGTCTTCGGCGGGGCCGGGCAGGCCAACTACGCCGCCGCCAACGCCTACCTGGACGCCCTCGCCGCCCACCGCCGGGCAGCCGGCCTGCCCGCCACCTCCCTCGCCTGGGGCCTGTGGGCGGAGCGCAGCGGAATGACCGGCACCATGGACGACAGCGACGTGCGGCGGATGAACCGGGCCGGCGTGGCGGCGTTCACCTCCGAGGAGGGACTCGCCCTGCTGGACACCGCCACCACCGTCGAGGACGCGCTGCTGGTGCCGGTCCGGCTGGACCTCGCGGCGCTGCGCGCCCAGGCCGGCACCGGCGGGGTCCCGCCGCTGCTGCGGGGCCTGGTACGGGTCCCGGCCCGCCGCGCCGCGGCGGCCAGGGCCGAGGTGGAGCCGGAGGAGTCGCTGCGGCGGCGCCTGGCCGGACTGGCCGCGCCGGAAGCCACCAAGGTGCTGCTGGAACTGGTCCGGACCCAGGTCGCGACGGTGCTCGGGCACGCCTCTCCGGAGGCGGTCGAGGACGGCCGGTCGTTCCTGGAACTCGGCCTCAACTCGCTGACCGCGGTCGAGATCCGCAACCGGCTCAACCAGGCCACCGGGCTGAACCTGCCGCCGACCGCGGTCTTCGACCAGGCCACGCCGGAAGCCCTCGCGGAGTACCTGCGCGGGCAGCTGGCCGGTGGCGCCTCCGGCGGCCCGGAGCAGGAAGGCGCTCCCGGAACGCCTCCGGGCGGCACCCACCCGGGCCAGGCCGCGGCGGCCGCCCCGGTCGAAACCGGCTCCACCATCGAGGGCCTGTTCCGGCAGGCGGTCGCCGACGGGGAGCACGTCGCCGGCACCCAGCTGCTGATGGCGGCGGCCCGGCTGCGCCCCTCGTTCCGTACCGCGGCGGAGGTCGGCACCGCCCCCAAGGTGGTGCGGCTGTCCCGGGGCGGCACGGCACCGCAGCTGATCTGCTTCCCGTCCCTGGTCGCGATCTCGGGGCCGCGGGAGTACGCCCGGTTCGCCGCGAGTTTCCGGGGGCGCCGCGATGTGGCGGTGCTGCCGGAGCCCGGATTCGTCAGGGGGGAAAAGCTCCCGGCGAATATCGAAGCCATCGCGGAAATGCAGGCGGAAGCGGTACTGAAGTGCGCCGGAGACAATCCCTTCGCGCTTGTCGGGCGGTCGTCCGGGGGATGGATCGCGCATATCGTCGCGCATTTCCTCCGGGATCGCGGAAATCCCGTCGCGGGGGTCGTCCTCATGGACACCTACGCACCTCGCGGTGAGGCGCTGGGATATGTCCAGTCCACGCTCACGGGCAAGATGTTCGAGCGGGAGAAGATGTTCGGCGCGATGGACGAGACCAGGCTGACCGCCATGGGTGCCTACATGCGGCTGTTCGCGGACTGGGCGCCGGTTCCGGTGGGCGTCCCGGTGCTCTCCGTCGAGGCCGAGGAGTCCATCCCGGCGAGCGCGGATTCCGCGCCCGCCACCGGTGTCCCGGAATCCTCGATATGGGGTCCGGAGCACGTCACCGTCAAGGTTCCCGGTGACCACTTCACCATGCTGGAGACCCATGCGCCGACGGCCGCGGAAGCGGTCCACGACTGGCTGGCCGAGCAGATGGAACGGAATTGATAATTCCGGCGGCAGCATGCCTCCCGGGCGGGGCATGCTGCTAGGCTCGCGACCACCTGAAATGCCCTTAGGTTCCGTAGGTTCCACACGTTCCATGGAAATACCCACAGCAGGAGAAAAAGAATGACGACGTCCGAATCCGCCCCGTCGGTGACCGCTCAGGTCGGCGCTTTCTACGACCAGCTGGCCGGCGCCTTCGACGCCGCCCTGTACGGGCCGAACGTCCACGTCGGCTACTGGGACAGCCTGGAGGACACCACCTCCCTCCCGGACGCCGCGGACCGGCTGACCGACATGATGATCAAGCGGCTCGGCGTCGGCCCCGGCGACCGGGTGCTCGACATCGGCTGTGGTGTCGGCGGCCCCGCCGTCCGGCTGGCCAAGGCCACCGGCGCCGAGGTCGTCGGCATCAACGTCAGCGTCAAGCAGGTCGAGAAGGCCAACGCGCTCGCCGAGAGCGAGGGCGTGAGCGGCAAGGTCGGCTTCCAGCACGGCGACGCGATGGCCCTCCCCTTCGAGGACGCCTCCTTCGACGCGGTGTGGATGCTGGAGTCCGTCATGCAGATGCCCTCGCGCGCCGCGGCCTTCGCCGAGGCGGCCCGGGTGCTGCGGCCGGGCGGCCGGCTGACGCTGACCGACAACTTCGAGCGGGAGCCGATCACCGAGGAGCGCCGCCCGGTGATCGAGAAGATCCTTCAGTCCTACCTCACCCAGCCGCCGGCGTCCTTCGACGACTACCCCGCGGTGCTGCGGGAGGCCGGGCTGCGCTGCACCGAGGTGCTCGACGTCAGCGAGAACACCTCCAAGCAGTCGACCAAGCGCCTGATGGAGGCGGCCATGAAGAACATGGCCGAGCTGGAGGCCAAGATCGGCAAGGAGATGATGGCCAAGCTGAAGCCGGCCGACACCGAGAGCATGGAGATGCCCGAGCTGGGCTACCTCATCGTGAGCGCACAGCGGCTGGGCGCCTGACGGTACGAGCCCTCGACGGTCCGGGCGTCCGGCGGCGCCCGGACCGTCGGCGTACCACCCCCCGGCGGGACGCCCCGGCCGGGAACGACCGCGGGCCGCGGCCGTCCGCCCCGAGGGACGAGGACGGCCACGGCCCGTAGGACCCTGGAACCGCGCGGTCACCGCGCGAGGGCGCACCCCGCGCGGTCCGGCCGGGTGGCCGCTACTCCTTCGCGGCCGCCGCGCACTCCCCGCAGGTGCCGAAGATCTCGATGGTGTGCGCCACGTCCACGAAGCCGTGCTCCGCGGCGATGGAGTCGGCCCACTTCTCCACCGCCGGACCCTCCACCTCGACCGCCTTGCCGCAGCTCCGGCAGACCAGATGGTGGTGGTGGTCGTCACTGCTGCACCGCCGGTAGACGGCCTCGCCGTCCGTGGTGCGCAGGACGTCCACCTCGCCCGCGTCGGCCAGGGACTGAAGCGTCCGGTACACCGTGGTCAGGCCGACCGAATCGCCTCTGTGCTTGAGCATGTCGTGGAGCTCCTGCGCACTGCGGAACTCGTCCACCTCGTCCAGCGCAGCCGCTACCGCCGCGCGCTGCCTGGTGGACCGGCCGCGTACTGGGGGACCCGCGGTCGCCACAGTTGCCTCCTCAAGCTCGCCTGCTCGTCTCACCTGTTCGCACCTTGCGTGGTCATTGTGCCAGGTGACAGGTTGCGGCAGGGCCGAACCCGGCTGGACCGGGTCCGGGCCGGTCCGGCCGGGTCGGCCCGGGCGCGGCCGGACTCAGCCGGGCTGGACCCGGACGTCGTCCTCCGCGGAGCGGCGGCCGGGCGCGGCCCCGGAGTCCAGGGTGCACGACTCCCGGGGGCCCTCCGCCCGCCGGGCGCGCCGCCTCGCCAACGGCGCGGCGAGCGCGGTGATCACCCCGAAGACGCCGATGGCCAGCACCACGATGGTCGCCCCGGGCGGCACGTCCTCGTAGTACGAGTAGACGGTGCCGGAGAGGGTCACGGTCACACCGATGCCGACCGCCAGCGCCAGGGTCATCGCGAACCCCCGAGTGGCCTGCTGGGCCGCCGCCACCGGGATCACCATCAGGGCGCTGACCAGGAGCAGCCCGACCACCCGCATGGCGACGGTGACGGTCACCGCGGCGGTCACCGCGAGCAGCAGGTTGAGCAGCCGCACCGGCAGGCCGGTCACCCGGGCGAACTCCTCGTCCTGGCAGACCGCGAACAGCTGGCGGCGCAGGCCGATGGTGACCAGGACCACGAAGGCGGCGAGTCCGGTGATGGCCACCACGTCCTCCTGCGAGACCGTGGTGATCGACCCGAAGAGGTACGTGGTGAGGTTGGCGTTGGAGCCGCCCGGCGCGAGGTTGATCAGCAGCACCCCGCCGGCCATCCCGCCGTAGAAGAGCATGGCCAGCGCCAGGTCGCCGCGGGTCTTGCCGTACCAGCGGATCAGCTCCATCAGGATCGCGCCGAGCGAGGCGACGGCGACCGCGGTCCACACCGGGTTGGCGCCGGTCAGAAAGCCCAGGGCGACGCCGGTGAGAGCGACGTGGCCGATCCCGTCGCCCATGATCGCCTGCCGCCGCTGCACCAGGTAGATGCCCACGGCGGGCGCGGTGACGCCGATCAGCACGGCCGCGATCAAGGCGCGCTGCATGAAGGCGTAGTCGAGGAATTCCATCAGCTCAGCAGCCCTGTCCGGATCGGTTCGGCGTCGTGCGGCGCGTGCGGGTGCACATGGTCGTGGCCCGGCAGCGCATGCTGCCCGACCGCCTCGGGAGGCGGGCCGTCGTGCACCACACACCCGTCGCGCAGCACCACCGCGCGGTCGATCAGCGGCTCCAGCGGGCCGAGTTCATGGAGCACCAGCAGTACCGTGCTGCCCGCCGCCACCTGTTCGCGCAGCGTCCCGGCGAGGATCTCCTGACTGGCCAGGTCGACCCCGGCCATCGGCTCGTCCATGATGAGCAGCTCCGGTTCACCGGCCAGCGCGCGGGCGATCAGCACCCGCTGGTGCTGGCCGCCGGAGAGCGCGTTCACCGAGTCCCGGGCCCGGTCGGCCATGCCGACCAGCTCCAGCGCGCGGTGCACCGCCGCCCGGTCGGCCTTGCGCGGCAGTCCCAGCCTGGTACGGGCCAGCCGGCCGGCCGAGACGACCTCGCGGACGGTGGCGGGCACCCCGCTGGCCGCGGTGGTGCGCTGCGGGACGTAGCCGATCCGCGCCCAGTCGCGGAAGCGCCGCTGCGGGCTGCCGAACAGCCGCAGTTCCCCGCCGGTGAGCGGGACCTGGCCGACCACGGCGCGTACCGCGGTCGACTTGCCGGAGCCGTTGGCCCCCAGCAGCGCGACCACCTCGCCGCGGTGCACGGCCAGGTCGATGCCGCGCAGTACGGGTCGGGATCCCAGCGAGGCGGTCGCCCCGCTCAGGGATATGACCGGCTCCTCCATGTGTGCCGCCTCCATCACTTGGCGCCCAGCGCCTGCCGCAGGGCCTCGAGGTTCGCGCGCTGCACCGCGAAGTAGTCGTCGCCCTCGGACTCGTCGGTGATGCCTTCCAGGGGGTCGAGTACATCAGTCCTCAGGCCGAGGTCGTCCGCCAGGGTCCGCGCGGTCCGGTCGCTCGCCAGCGTCTCGAAGAAGACGGTGCCGACCTTGTCGTGCTCGGCGACCTCGTGCAGCTCCTTGATCCGCGCCGGGCTGGGCTCGGACTCCGGGTCCAGCCCGGACACCGACTCCTGGGCCAGGCCGTAGCGCTCGGCGAGGTACCCGAACGCCGAGTGGGTGGTGATGAAGGTGTCGGTGGCGCGCCCGGCGAGCCCCTTCTCGAACTCGGCGTCGAGCGCCTTCAGCTCCTTGACCAGGGACGCGGTGTTCTTCCGGTAGTCCGCGGCGTGGTCCGGGTCGGCCTTCTGCAGCGCCTTGCCGACGCCCTCGGCGACCTCGGCGTACTTCACCGGGTCCAGCCAGACGTGCGGGTCCGCGGCGCCGTCGTCGTCGTGGCCGTGCTCCTCGCCGTGCTCCTCGCCGTGGTCGTGGCCGTGGACGGCGCTGCCGTGGTCCTCCAGCTCGGTGAAGGAGGTGGCCTCGGCGATGTGCTTCGGGCCGTTCTCCGCGATGGCGTCGTCCACGGCCGGCTGGACGCCCTTGAGGTAGACCACCAGCCCGGAGTCGCTCAGCCGCCCGATCTGCCGCGGCTTGAGGTCCAGGTCGTGCGGCTCGGTGCCCGGCTCGGTCAGGGCGGTCACCTCGACGTGCTCCCCGCCGATCCGCTCGGCGAGGAACTGCATGGGGTAGAACGACGCCACGACATCCAGTTTGCCGTCCTTCGTCCGCCCGGACGACTCGTCGGCGGCGCAGGCGGACAGCGCGACCATGGCGAGCGCGGTGGCTCCGGCGAGGGAGGCGGTGGGTATCAGGCGGCGTACGTTCATGACTCTCATTTTCAACAAAATTGGAAACCATTGTCAACAAGAGCGGTCGGTGACCGCTCGTACCCATTCGATTTGATCCAGGGGGTGCACGCGCCGGTAATCTGAGGCATTGCTTCGTCGTCATCAATGAAGAGAGCACCGTGGCCGCCGACAAGATCGACACCATCGTCAGCCTCAGCAAGCGCCGTGGCTTCGTCTACCCCTGCAGCGAGATCTACGGCGGTCAGCGGGCCGCCTGGGACTACGGGCCGCTCGGTGTGGAGCTGAAGGAGAACATCAAGCGGCAGTGGTGGCGCTCCATGGTCACCTCCCGCGACGACGTCGTCGGCCTCGACTCCTCGGTGATCCTGGCCCGTGAGGTCTGGGAGGCGTCCGGTCACGTCGCCACCTTCACCGACCCGCTCACCGAGTGCACCTCCTGCCACAAGCGGTTCCGCGCGGACCACCTGGAAGAGGCGTACGAGGCCAAGCACGGCAAGGCCCCCGAGAACGGCCTGGCCGACATCAACTGCCCGCACTGCGGCAACAAGGGCGGCTTCACCGAGCCCAAGCAGTTCTCCGGCCTGCTCTCCACCCACCTGGGCCCGACCCAGGACTCCGGCTCGGTCGCGTACCTGCGCCCCGAGACCGCGCAGGGCATCTTCACCAACTTCATGCAGGTCCAGCAGACCTCGCGGCGCAAGCCCCCGTTCGGTATCGCCCAGGTCGGCAAGTCCTTCCGCAACGAGATCACCCCGGGCAACTTCATCTTCCGCACCCGCGAGTTCGAGCAGATGGAGATGGAGTTCTTCGTCAAGCCCGGCGAGGACGAGCAGTGGCAGGAGTACTGGATGGAGCAGCGCTGGAGCTGGTACCGCGACCTCGGCATCCGCGAGGAGAACATCCGCTGGTACGAGCACCCCAAGGAGAAGCTGTCCCACTACTCCAAGCGCACCGCTGACATCGAGTACCGCTTCAACTTCGGCGGCACCGAGTTCTCCGAGCTGGAGGGTGTGGCCAACCGCACCGACTACGACCTCAAGGCGCACTCCGCCGCCTCCGGCCAGGACCTGTCGTACTTCGACCAGGAGGCCGGCGAGCGCTGGACCCCCTACGTCATCGAGCCCGCGGCCGGTGTCAACCGCGCCATGCTCGCCTTCATGCTCGACGCCTACGTCGAGGACGAGGCGCCCAACGCCAAGGGCAAGATGGAGAAGCGCACCGTGATGCGCCTCGACCCGCGCCTGGCGCCGGTCAAGGTCGCGGTGCTGCCGCTGTCCCGCAACCCGGAGCTGTCCCCGAAGGCCAAGGGGCTCGCCACCGACCTGCGCAAGCACTGGAACATCGAGTTCGACGACGCGGGCGCCATCGGCCGCCGCTACCGCCGCCAGGACGAGATCGGCACCCCGTTCTGCGTCACCGTCGACTTCGACACCCTGGACGACAACGCGGTCACCGTGCGCGAGCGCGACACCATGAAGCAGGAGCGGGTCTCCCTGGACCAGATCCAGAGCTACCTGGGCGGCCGACTGATCGGCTGCTGACCGCCCCCGGCGTCGGCGAGGCCCCCGGTTCCCCCGTGGAACCGGGGGCCTCGCCGTGCCCGGGCCCCGGGGCGGCGGCCCCGACCGGCCCGGCGGACGGACCGGCGCGCTCCGCGGTGAACCCCCGGCCCCCACGACCCGGACGCCGGGACCCGGACGCCGGGACCGAGACCCCAGGATCCGGTCGCCGGGACCCGGGCCCGACCCCGGTGCCCCCGGTGATCCGCAGGCCCGGTCGTGCGGCCGGGGTTCAGATCACCGTGCGGGGCAGCCGCAGACTCAGCCCGGTCGTCAGCACCACCGCCGCCAGCTGCGCCCCCAGCGTCCACAGCAGCGCGTCCCGCATCCCCACCGACGGCTCCAGGGAGAGGAACAGCGTGCCGAGCGTCGCCACCCCCAGCGCCAGCGCCGACTGCTGGGTGGTGACCATCACCCCGCTGCCCACGCCCGCCCGCTCGGCCGGCACGTCCGCCAGCACGATCCGGAACAGCACCGGCAGCTGGAGCCCCTGTCCGAGCCCGGCCAGCAGCATCCCCGGCGCCAGCTCGGCGACGGACAGGTCCGGCCAGCCGCGCAGCACGGTCACCGCCAGCACCGCCAGCCCCAGCGCCTGGATCAGCCCGCCGACGGTGACCACCGGGGAGCCGAACCGGGCCACCAGCCTCGGCCCGGCCAGCGACACCGCGAAGAACGCCGCCGCCATCGGCACCAGCGCCAGCCCGGCCGCCACCGGCCCGAAGCGCAGCCCCTGCTGCAGGGCCACCGCGATCACGAACATGAAGCCGCCGAAGCCCGTCGAGAACGGCAGCACCAGCCCCAGGCCCCGGCGCAGCCCCGGCAGCGCCAGCAGGCTCGGCGGCACCAGCGGCACGATGCCGTCCCGGTCGGCCCGCCGCTCCACCACCCAGAACGCCGCCGCCAGCAGCGGGAACAGCCCCAGCAGGAGCCAGGTCCACACCGGCCAGCCGGCCGCCCGGCCCTCGGTCAGCGGCAGCAGCAGGGCGATCAGCGAGCCGCCCAGCAGCAGCGTGCCCGGGACGTCGACCGGCGCCGGCCGCTCCGACCGGGTCTCCGGCACGGTGCGCGCCGCCAGCGCCAGCCCGGCCAGCGCGACCGGCACGTTCACCAGGAACACCGCCCGCCAGCCGGTGCCCGCCACGTCCGCCGCCACCAGCAGCCCGCCCAGGATCTGCCCGGCCACCATGGACAGCCCCGCGGTCGCCCCGTACAGGCTCAGCGCCCGCGCCCGGCGCGGCCCGCTGGTGGTGGCCTGGATGGTGGCCAGCACCTGGGGGAGCAGCAGGGCGGCGGACGCGCCCTGCGCCACCCGGGCCGCCACCAGGCTCCCCGCGTCCGGCGCCAGCCCGCAGGCGAGCGAGGTCACCCCGAACGCCGCCATCCCGGCGAGGTAGAGCCGGCGGCGGCCGAAGGTGTCGCCGAGCCGCCCGCCGAGCACCAGCAGTACGGCGTACGCGACGCCGTAGCCGGCCACCACCAGTTCCAGCATGGCCTCGCCGGCGTGCAGGTCCCGGCCCATGGCGGGCAGCGCGACGTTGACGATGAAGAAGTCGATCAGCGGCAGGGCGGCCCCGAGCAGTACGGTGGCCAGCCCCAGCGGGGACAGGCCCGGCGCGTCCTCCGGGTTGGCCGGAGGCGGTCGGGAGACGGAAGGGTGTACGCGGATTTCGCTCACCCCAGCACCCTCCCGTTCCGCTCAACCAGGTACCAGAGTCTTCTTATCCTGGTACAACGACTACCTGGCAACGGGATGCCGGGCGGTGCACCCTGGGACCATGACCACCGTCGTCCGGTCCGCAGAGGCCGCGGTCCGCCGCGCCGAACTCGCCGCCTTCCTCCGCAGCCGCCGCGAGCGCATCACCCCCGAGCAGGTCGGGCTGGTGCGCGGCCCCCGCCGGCGCACCCCGGGGCTGCGCCGGGAGGAGGTCGCGCAGCTCTCCACCGTCGGCGTCACCTGGTACACCTGGCTGGAACAGGGTCGGGACATCCAGGTGTCCGCCCAGGTGCTGGACTCCATCGCGCGGGCGCTGCTGCTGGACCGCAGCGAGCGCGCCCATCTGTTCGCGCTGGGCGGTGCCGCCGACCCCGCACCCGGCGGCGAGTGCACCGGGGTGCCGCCGGCGCTGCGGATGGTGCTCGACCAGCTCGACCCGTTCCCGGCCTGCGTGCAGAACAGCCGGTTCGACATCCTCGCCTACAACACCACCTACGGGCGGCTGATGTGCGACCTGGACGCGCTGCCGCCGGAGGACCGCAACTGCCTGTGGCTCGCCTTCACCAACGAGGAGTGGCGCGCCAGCCTGGTCGACCTGGACGAGACGCTGCGGGCGATGGCGGCGAAGTTCCGCGCCTCGATGGCCGAGCACCTGGCCGAGCCCCCGTGGAAGGCGCTGCTGGCCCGGCTGCGGGAGGCGTCCCCGGAGTTCCGGGAGATCTGGGAGCGGCACGAGGTGCTGCGCCCCACGGAGAAGATCAAGTTCTTCCGCCAGTCGCGGGTGGGGCTGCTGCGGATGAGCTACACCGGCCTGTGGACCGGGCCGGGCGCGGGCCCCCGGCTGCTCGCCTACACCCCGGTGGACGAGGAGTCCCGGCAGCGCCTGGAGCGGCTGGGCGGACTGTGCGCACGCCAGGCCGGGGCCGACCGGACCGGATGACGGCCGGCCCCGGGCCACCATCCGGTCCGGTCGGGCGGCCGCGTCCGGCGCCCCGGCCCACCGCCGGGCGGTGACCGGCGCCCGACACCGGCCCGCCGGGTTTCGTCTTCGGTCGGCGTAGGGCCCCGCGCCTGGACCGCCGCGGCGAGGAGCGCGCCCTGACCGAGGCGGTCCGCATCCCCGACCGCCGCGGCGGCGGGCTGGGCCGCGAGCTGCCGCACTGGGCCATCGAGCGCGCCCGCGCCCGCGGCCGCACCCCTGGTCCGGCTCACCAGCGACAAGCGCCGCACCAAGGCCCACCGCTGCTCCGACTCGCTCGGCCTCGCCCGCAGCCACGAGGGGTTCGAGCCGGCGCCGTGCCCCGGGCGGCCGCCCGCTCCAACGGCCCGACGCCCCCGTGAACCCGGGTCCGGGGTTCGGGGAAAAGGGGGTGAACGTCTCGGCAGGGTTCAGTCCCGGGACGACGGAACGAACGGAGCATCAGTGACCGCCCATTCCCGGCTCGCGCCAGACCGGGCACGTACCGACGACGCCGCACTGATCGAAGAGTCCGCGGCGAGCCCGGAGGTCTTCGCGACCCTCTACGACCGCCACGCGGCCACTCTCCACCGCTATGTGACGCGGCGTCTCGGCCAGAACCTCGCCGACGACATCGTCGCCGACACCTTTCTCATCGCCTTCCGCCGGCGCGGCGGCTACGACCTGAGCCGCCCCGACGCCCTGCCGTGGCTGTACGGCATCACCGCCAACCTGATCGGCAAGCACCGCAGGGCCGAGGTGCGCGCCTACCGGGCTCTCTCCCGTACGGGTGTGGACCCGGTGGCCGAGTCGTACACCGACCGGATCGACGGACGGGTCAGCGCGCAGGCGTCCGGCAAGCAGCTCGCCGCGGCACTCGCCGCCCTGTCGGCGGGGGACCGCCATGTGCTGCTGCTCATCGCCTGGGCCGAACTGACCTATGACGAGGTCGGCCAGGCGCTCGGGATCCCGGTGGGCACCGTGCGGTCCCGGCTGAACCGGGCCCGCAGAAAGATGCGCCAGGCGCTCGGCGGAATCGACCCCACTCTTGTCCAGGAGGTAGCAACCCATGGATGAACTGCAGGCAGTACGTGACATGCGGCCATCGGCGCCGGAGCCCGGCGTCGCACGGCTGGCCCAGGGCCGCCGCGACCTCCTCGCCGCGGCGGCCGCCGCGGACGGGCCGGACCGCGGCCGGGCCCCGCGATGGCTGACCGGGTCAGGGCGGCCCTGGCGGCTGGCGATCCCGGCGGCGGTGGCGGCGAGCGTGGTCGCCGGCCTGCTCGCCGTCACGCCCGGGGACCAGGGAGCGGCCCGGGAACCCCAGGCGCGGACCGTGAACGTGGCCCAGGTGATGGAGCGGGCCGCCGACTCGGTGCGGGACCACAAGGTCACCCGGCCGCGTTCCGACCAGTGGATCTACAACAAGACGGCGGTCCGGACGCCGCGATACTTCGAGGACGAGGGTTGGGAAAGGTACGACGGGAAGCAGTACGCCTACCGCCGCCACGGCAAGATCGTTGTCGTGGACGACACCCCGTCGGCCGGCCACAAGGTCGAGGGGCCCAAATCCTACGAACAGTGGTATGACGACATCGTCAAACTGCCCACCGACCCGCGGAAGCTGCTGGCGCGGGTCCACTCCGACGCGTCCTTCGACACCCTCGTCGACACATTCCTCGACGAGAAGACCGGGCCGCCGAAGGCCCTCGATTTCCGAAGGCTCTCCAACATCCTCTCCTACGGGGTCGCGCTGCCGCCCGAGCTGAACGCGGCCCTGTACCGGGCACTCGCCCTCGTTCCCGGAGTCGAAGTGCTGGAACAGCGGGTCGACGACGCCGCCGGCCGGAGCAGCCTGGCCGTCAGGTACGTCCACCGGGGCCCCGGCAAGGACACGGCCGATTACCTCTTCCTGGACCCCGAGACCTATGCCTTCCGGGGGACCGGCTGGGATGCCACGCGGCTCGGGCCCGATCCGCGGTTCGAGCATGAGCTGGCGGCGTTGGTCGAGGCAACCGTGGACAAGCCCGGCGAGACACGATGACGGATGACGGGCCCCGGCCGGTTCCGGCCGGGGCCCGTGCGAGGCATGCCGATGCGGGACATCACCGTCTCGAAGGAGACCCGCGCTAGGCCCCGGGTGCCTGGCCGGCGGCGTACTGCGCGGCGTACTCCGCGGTCGGCGGGGTGACGGTGATGATGTCGATCAGCACGCCGTCCGGGGCGGCCACGATGAAGTGCCGCTGGCCGAACTCCTCGGTGCGCAGGGTGAGGAGTTCGGTCAGACCCGCCTCCCGGACCAGCCGGTGGTGCTCGGCGTCCACGTCGGCCACCTCGAAGTTCAGCAGCAGGCCGCCGCCGATCGGGACGCGGTGGCCCTCGGGCAGGGTCGGATGGGTGTGGTCGAGCAGGGCCAGCTCGTAGTGCGGCGCGTCCGGGCGGCGCAGGCTCACGTACCAGTCGGACTCGAAGGTCGCCTCGAACCCGAAGTGGCGGGTGTAGAAGTCGCGTGCCGCGGCCACGTCACGGGTGGCGATCACCGGATAGAAGCTGCTGAGTTCGGTCTTCATGGCGGGGCTCCCGTATCGCGTCGGCAGTTTCGCATACCCGAGGTATGTGAACGGGACGTTAGCATACTCCGGGTATGCGAACGGAAGGACGGATGAGGATGGCTGCCACACGGGCCGAGCAACGGGCGGCGACCCGGCGGGCGCTGCTGACCGAGGGGCGGCGGCGGTTCGCCGGCGACGGCTACCACGACGTGGTGCTCGCCGAGGTGGCGCGCTCCGCCGGAGTCACCAAGGGCGCCGCCTACCACCACTTCGCGAGCAAGGCGGGGCTGTTCCGCGCCGTGGTCGCCGAGGTGCAGGGCGAGCTGGGGGTGCGGGTGGCGGCCGCCGCGGAGGCCCACCAGGACCCCTGGGAGCAGCTGCGGGCCGGGTGCCACGCCTTCCTCGCCGCGGCCGCCGATCCGACGGTGCGCCGGATCGTGCTGGTGGAAGCGCCCGCGGTACTGGGCTGGGACGAGTGGCGGGCGATGGACGAGGACTCCTCCGCCCGCCACCTGACCGAGGCCCTGGAGGGGCTCGTGGCGGCCGGGCTGATCCCCGGGCAGCCGGTCGAACCGCTCGCCCGGCTGCTGTCGGGGGCCATGAACGAGGCGGCGCTGTGGCTGGCCCGGTCGGCGGATCCCCGGGCCCCGGCGGACACCGAGCGGGCGCTGGACCGGCTGCTGCGCGGGCTGCGGGCGGACGGCGGCCGACCGCCGTCCTGACCGCCGCCCGGTGACACCGGGTGCCGCCGGTGCCGCGGGCGGTCCGGCCCCCCGGGCCGGGCCGGGGGGCCGGACCGGGGCGACGGGTGACGAGCGGGGGTGCGCCGCGCCGACGGTGTCCGGGCCGGTACACGCGGCGCCGACGGGAGCCGGGGCCGGGGGGAGCCGGGCAGACGGGGGCCGGGGCCGGGGTGAGCCGCGCCGGCGGGGGCGGTCCGCACCGGCAAGCCCGACGGGGGCGGTCCGCACCGGACGGCCCGTGCGCGAGCAGGGCCGGGGCCCGGGACGTCCGGCCCTGGCGGGACCCCGGGCGGGGTGCGGGACAATGGAGGATCCGTCCTGCCGTCCGTACCCTCCGCCGCGCCCGGCCACGACCCGAGGAAGCCGTCCCCATGAGCCTGACGAACCATCCCCCGGCGACCTCCCCCGGACCCCGTCCGGAGGCGCCCGCCGGGGAGCACGCGCTGCGGATCGGACCGCACCTGGTCCAGCCGCCGGTGGTGCTCGCCCCGATGGCCGGGATCACCAACGCGCCGTTCCGCACCCTGTGCCGGGAGTTCTCCGGCGGCAAGGGGCTGTTCGTCAGCGAGATGATCACCACCCGGGCCCTGGTCGAGCGGGACGCCAAGACCATGCGGCTGATCCACTTCGACGGTTCCGAGAAGCCCCGTTCCATCCAGCTGTACGGGGTCGACCCGCTGACCGTCGGCAAGGCCGTCCGCATGATCGTGGACGAGGACCTCGCCGATCACATCGACCTCAACTTCGGCTGCCCGGTGCCCAAGGTGACCCGGAAGGGCGGCGGCTCGGCGCTCCCGTACAAGCGGAACCTGCTCCGCGCCATCCTCCGGGAGGCGGTCACCGCCGCCGGACCGCTGCCGGTGACCATGAAGATGCGCAAGGGCATCGACGACGACCACATCACCTACCTCGACGCCGGCCGGATCGCGGTGGAGGAGGGGGTCACGGCCATCGCCCTGCACGGGCGCACCGCGGCCCAGCACTACGGCGGCACCGCGGACTGGGACGCCATCGCCCGGCTGAAGGAGACCGTGCCGGAGATCCCGGTGCTCGGCAACGGGGACATCTGGTCGGCGGAGGACGCCGTGCGGATGATGCGCCGGACCGGCTGCGACGGGGTGGTCGTGGGGCGCGGCTGCCTGGGCCGGCCCTGGCTCTTCGGCGACCTGGTCGCCGCGTTCGAGGGCGCGGACGGGGAGGCCCGGCGCCCCGCCGCGCCGACGCTCCGGGAGGTCGCCGCGGTGATGCGGCGGCACGCGGAACTGCTGGCGGAGTGGCTTCAGGACGAGGAGCGCGGTGTCATCGACTTCCGCAAGCACGTCGCCTGGTACACCAAGGGCTTCTCGATCGGCTCCGATGCGCGGAAGCGCCTGGCTATCACCTCATCTCTGGACGAATTGGACGCTCTTATGAGCGGGCTCGAATTGGACCAGAAATGGCCCCTTGGCGCGGATGGTCCCCGGGGCCGCACCTCCGGGCGGAACCGGGTGGTCCTCCCGGACGGCTGGCTGGACGACCCGAACGAGCGCGTGTGCGTCACCGAAGACGCAGAGCTGGACACATCGGGCGGATGACGCCGCTGTTCCGCCGCTGTTACGGGTCCGGATGATGGAATCCGGCCAGGCGGCAAGGCGTGATTCTCGCCACGTCTGATGACGGGTTTGCTCATATGAGCGGAACTCGACAGGGTGCACCTTTCATAAGGGTGGCACTGGGTGCCACCCTTGAAATCTTCGAGTCCGGCACTCAGGTGTCACGCTGTGTCAAAAGTGATCGCCCGTTCCTCATCTCAGCGTGATGATGTGTTCATCTCTTGAACGCATGGCCTGATGGTGTCGGCCCCCGGGATGACTTTCGATCTAGCGGCGGACGGGTGGTTACGGCCGTATGACAGCCGAGTGGACGTACCCAGACACCTTCGATCTGGGTATGTTCCTCGCCGTCAGGGCAGCCGTCCGGAGGAGTTCGAGTCCCGTGTCGGAAACACAAGATCAGCAGAAGTTCGTTTACGACTTCACCGAGGGCAACAAGGATCTGAAGGACCTGCTCGGCGGGAAGGGTGCCAACCTCGCCGAGATGACCAACCTGGGCCTTCCCGTCCCTCCGGGCTTCACCATCACCACCGATGCGTGCCGGGTCTACCTGGAGAGCGGCGAGGCTCCGGCGGCACTCCGTGACGAGGTGAGCGCGCACCTCGAGGCCCTCGAAGCGAAGATGGGCAAGAAGCTCGGCCAGGCCGACGACCCGCTGCTGGTCTCCGTCCGCTCCGGCGCCAAGTTCTCCATGCCGGGCATGATGGACACCGTCCTCAACATCGGGCTCTCCGACGAGTCGGTGGCCGGGCTCGCGACCCAGGCCGGCGACGAGCGGTTCGCCTGGGACTCCTACCGCCGCCTCATCCAGATGTTCGGCAAGACCGTCCTGGGTGTCGACGGCGACCTCTTCGAGGAGGCGCTGGAGGAGACCAAGCGCGTCAAGGGCGTGACGGTCGACGTCGACCTGGACGCGGCGGACCTCAAGGGTCTGGTCGGGCAGTTCAAGGAGATCGTGGCCAAGGAGACCGGCCGCGAGTTCCCGCAGGCGCCGCGCGAGCAGATGGACCTGGCCATCAAGGCGGTCTTCGACTCCTGGAACGGCGAGCGGGCCAAGCTCTACCGCCGCCAGGAGCGCATCCCCGGTGACCTGGGCACCGCGGTCAACGTCTGCTCCATGGTGTTCGGCAACCTCGGCCCGGACTCCGGCACCGGTGTCGCCTTCACCCGCGACCCGGCCAGCGGCCACCAGGGCGTCTACGGCGACTACCTGCAGAACGCGCAGGGCGAGGACGTCGTGGCGGGCATCCGCAACACGGTCCCGCTCGCCGACCTGGAGGGCATCGACAAGGCGTCGTACGACCAGCTGATGCAGATCATGGAGACGCTGGAGACGCACTACAAGGACCTGTGCGACATCGAGTTCACGATCGAGCGCGGCAAGCTGTGGATGCTCCAGACCCGGGTCGGCAAGCGCACCGCCGGCGCCGCGTTCCGGATCGCCACCCAGCTGGTCGACCAGGGCCTGATCGACGAGGCGGAGGCGCTGCAGCGGGTCACCGGCGCGCAGCTCGCCCAGCTGATGTTCCCGCGCTTCGACGAGAAGGCGGACGCCGAGCGGATCGGGCGCGGCATCGCCGCCTCCCCGGGCGCCGCGGTCGGCAAGGCCGTCTTCGACTCCTACACCGCCGTCAAGTGGTCGCGGTCGGGGGAGAAGGTCATCCTCATCCGCCGTGAGACCAACCCCGACGACCTGGACGGCATGATCGCCGCCGAGGGCATCCTGACCTCCCGCGGCGGCAAGACCTCGCACGCCGCCGTGGTGGCCCGCGGCATGGGCAAGACCTGTGTCTGCGGCGCCGAGGAGCTGGAGGTCGACACCAAGCGGCGCCGGATGACCGCCTCCGACGGCACGGTCGTCGAAGAGGGCGACGTCGTCTCCATCGACGGCTCCACCGGCGCGGTGTACCTGGGTGAGGTCCCGGTCGTCCCGTCGCCCGTCGTGGAGTACTTCGAAGGCCGTATGCACGCCGGCGCCGAGGACGCCGACGAGCTGGTCAAGGCGGTGCACCGGATCATGGCCTACGCGGACCGGGTACGCCGGCTGCGGGTACGGGCCAACGCCGACAACGCCGAGGACGCCGCCCGCGCCCGCCGGTTCGGCGCCCAGGGCATCGGCCTGTGCCGCACCGAGCACATGTTCCTCGGTGAGCGGCGCGAGCTGGTCGAGCGGCTCATCCTCGCCGACACCGACGACGAGCGCGGCCAGGCCCTGCAGGCCCTGCTGCCGCTGCAGAAGGGCGACTTCGTCGAGCTCTTCGAGGCGATGGACGGGCTGCCGGTCACCGTGCGGCTGCTCGACCCGCCGCTGCACGAGTTCCTGCCCGACATCACCGAGCTGTCGGTGCGGGTGGCCCTCGCCGAGGCCCGCGAGGAGGCCCACGAGAACGAGCTGCGGCTGCTCCAGGCGGTCCACCGGCTGCACGAGCAGAACCCGATGCTGGGTCTGCGCGGCGTCCGGCTCGGCCTGGTGATCCCCGGCCTGTTCACCATGCAGGTGCGGGCCATCGCGGAGGCCGCGGCCGAGCGGGTGGCCGCCAATGGCGACCCGCGGGCGGAGATCATGATCCCGCTGGTCGGCACGGTGCAGGAGCTGGAGATCGTCCGCGAGGAGGCCGAGCAGGTCATCGCGGAGGTCGAGCAGGCCCACGGAGTGACCCTCGGGCTCACCCTCGGCACCATGATCGAGCTGCCGCGCGCCGCGCTGACCGCCGGTCAGATCGCCGAGTCCGCCGACTTCTTCTCGTTCGGCACCAACGACCTCACCCAGACCGTGTGGGGCTTCTCCCGGGACGACGTGGAGGCGAGCTTCTTCACCGCCTACCTGGAGAAGGGCATCTTCGGCGTCAGTCCGTTCGAGACCATCGACCGGGACGGTGTGGGCTCCCTCGTCCGCTCGGCGGCGGAGGCCGGCCGGGCCACCCGGCCCGACCTCAAGCTCGGCGTCTGCGGCGAGCACGGCGGCGACCCGGAGTCGGTCCACTTCTTCCACGAGGTCGGCCTGGACTACGTCTCCTGCTCGCCGTTCCGGATCCCGGTGGCGCGGCTGGAGGCCGGCCGGGCGGCGGCGCAGAGCAGTGGCAGCGACAGCCGCTGAGGCGGGCTGAACGTCAGGACGGGAATCGAACTCCAGGGGGCCCGGCCCCCTGGAGGCCCAGCCACCGGAGCCGTCGCGGGGACGCTCTGACCCTCACCCCCCGGCCGCGGCTCCGGCTTGCAAGGGGGCGGCACTCTGTGCGGAGGTGCCGCCCCCTCTCACTCCCCCCACGGGAGCTGTTGCCGCCCGCATCGGCCCGAGCGGCAACAAAGTGCTCAGCGGCCGGTACGCACTCGTCACCCCCCACGGGAACGAGCATCCGGGACCTGAGCACCGCCTGTTGAATTGCGGACGTACGCCACTGTCATCGTGGTGTTTACCCGCGCTTTCCTGGTTACAGCATTCCGCTTGTCACACTGATCCCGCGACCCGTTTCAACTGTGGCCAAAAGGGCGTGGTGACTGCCTGTGTTAGTGTGCATACTCGTCCGTGATCGGGGGGTGGCCACGGATGTCACTTTTGTGGGGGTCTGGTGCTACGCGTTCACTTCAGCGGACTCGATCTGGCGCGGTTGCGGATGGCGACCCGTCCGGACGCTCTCTGGGAAACCGTCCTCAGTTTCCACCGGCTCCGGGACAAACAGGGGGAGCTCGTATACGGAGAATGGCGCTCCGAAACCCGCACCCGTTTGAACGGTGAAACGCGCCTTCTCGCGCCCCTGATTCCGCTCCGCGGTTATTTCCCCGACTTCCTGACACCTGCCGAAGGAATAATCGGCGCGGACACCGCGATGGAGGCGCTGCGCGCTACCCCCGGCGCCCGGCTGGGCACCGAGATCGGCCGGCTCGCCGCCGGCCGCCCGCTGCTGCCGGGCTGGATCCACGACCTGGCCGACGGCGGCAGCCGCGCCCTCGACCGGCTGATCGGCGCCCTGCGCGCCTACCACCGGGCCGCCATCGCCCCGTACTGGCAGCACATCCAGGCGCGCATCGAGGCCGACCGGGCCACCCGGGGACGCGCGCTGCTGGACGGCGGCGCGGACGGGCTGCTCGCCTCGCTGCCACCCACCATGCGGTGGCGCTCCCCGGTCCTGGAGGTCGACTACCCGGTGGACCGGGACCTCTTCCTCGGCGGCCGGGGCCTGCTGCTGCTGCCGTCCTTCTTCTGCCGGCGCACCCCGGTGACGTTCTTCAGCCCCGAACTGACGCCGGTGCTGGTCTACCCTGTCGAGCACACCCCCGCCTGCGCCCCGCCGCGCCCGCTGCGGCAGCCCCCGACGGTCGCCGCGCGCACCGGTTCGCTGAGCAAGCTGGTCGGGCAGACCCGGTCCGCGGTGCTCCAGGGGGTCGGCGGCGGCTGCACCACGAGCGAACTCGCGCGCCGGGTCGGGGTGTCACTCGCCTCCGCCAGCCAGCACGCCACGGTGCTGCGGGAGGCCGGGCTGCTGCTGACGCTGCGGCAGGGCGGTGCGGTGCTGCACACGCTCACCCCGCTGGGCGCCGCCCTGCTGCGCGGTGGTGCGCCGGTGGAGCGCATGAACGAATCTTCGGTCGAGCTCGCCGGGGCGGCGTCCGGGGCCTCCGGCGTCCGGTGAGCGCTGACCCGCGGCCGCCGGTGGCCCGCCGGACCACCGGTGCCGCCGGACCCGGGCGGGGCCCGGCGGCACCGGCGCGTATGACGCACCCCGCGCGGCGCGGCCGGTGAGCGGTCTCCGGCCGGCCCGGTGAGGACCGGTCAGGACCGGAAGGGCCCGGTCACCTCGTAGGTGATGCCGCCGGAGGAGCTGCCGGTGGTGCCGCGCTGGCTGGAGAAGTACAGCCGCTTGCCGTCCGGGGAGAACGCGGGGCCGGTGATCTCCGACCCGGACTGCCCGGAGATCCGCAGGAACGGGGCCACCACGTCGTCCGGGGTGATGATGCAGATCTCCATGTTGCCGCCGTCCTCGGCGACGAACAGGTCGCCGGAGGAGCTGCCGGTGACGTTGTCGACGCCGGTCAGCGGCGGGGTGCCGGAGACCAGGGAGTCGTCATAGGCCAGTTCGTAGGTGCCGGCGGCCACGTTGAGCTGCCAGACCCGGTTGTCGCCCTTGGTGGTGAACCACACGGTGTCGTTGGCGTAGTGACAGCCCTCACCGCCGGCGAACCGCTTGGCGCCGGAGACCTGGTTGCGGGTCGCGGTGGGGGAGCCGTCCGGGTCGGGCACGTTGGCCCAGGTGTACGAGCCGGAGGTGGCGGTGCCGGCCTTGAGCACCTGGAGGGTGCCGGAGGAGAGGTCGCCCCAGGTCGTGGGGGTGAACCGGTACAGACAGCCGTCGCTCTCGTCCTCGGTCAGGTAGATGACCCTGCGCACCGGGTCGGCCGCGGCGGCCTCGTGCTTGAACTTGCCCATCGCGTCCCGGCGGACGGCCGGCTGCACCCCGAACGGGTCGGTCTCGTACACCGCGCCGAGGCTGACCTCCTCGCAGGACAGCCAGGTGTTCCACGGGGTCCGGCCGCCCGCGCAGTTCTGCCGGGTGTTGGAAAGGATGCGGTACGCGCCGGTGATGGCACCGGTGGAGCCGAACTTCACCGCGCTCGCCCCGCCGCCCGGGTTGATCTCGGAGTTGGAGACGTATATCCATCCGGCTCCGTCGGCGAAGCAGGCGCCGCCGTCCGGCGCGTTGTGCCAGGTGTACGAGGTGCTGCCGACCCGCTGCCCGGACCGGGCGATGACCCGGCTGGTGAAGCCGCTGGGCAGCAGGATGCCGTTGGCGTCGGCCGGGCGCAGCGCTCCGTACGGGCCGGAGCCGGGCTGCGCCGGGGCCGCGTAGGCGGCGCCGTGCATCAGGGTGCCGCCGAAGGCGGCGGCCGAGGTGCCGATCACCGCTCCGCGCAGGAAAGTGCGACGTTCCACGGTCACTCCACGAGGTGAGGTCTGGCCTCGGCGCCGGTCGGCGGCGAGGTGACGTGGAGGGGACCCTAGAAGCGCAGAGTTGACATGACTTCAACAAGCGGTGAAGTGGCGGGGATGATTCCGAGGCCCCGGCACGGCCCCCGGAGCAACCTTCGGCCGCCCCGCCACCCGCTGACACCCGCGCCCCGGACCCGGCGCACCATCCGCTCGGCCCCGGGCCTCCGGCACCACCGCACCGCCCGCCGCGCTCAGTCGTCGATGCCGGAACGCTCCACCCCGGCCACGATGTACCGCTGCAGCAGCAGGAAGACCACCAGCAGCGGCAGGATCGACACCGCCGCGGCCACGAACAGCTCGTGGATCCGCACCGTCTGCGCGGTGGTGAACGTCGACAGCGCCACCTGCACCGTCCAGGCGTCCCGGTCCTGCCCGATCACCAGCGGCCACAGGAAGGAGTTCCACGACCCGATGAAGACGATGGTGCCGACCGCCGCGAACACCGGACGGGAGTTGGGCACCACCACCCGCCAGAAGGTGCGCCAGTAGCCCAGCCCGTCCACCCGCGCCGCGCCCTCCAGCTCCCTGGGGAACCCGAGGAAGTACTGCCGGAAGACGAACGCGGCGAAGGCGCTGAACAGCGTCGGCACGACCAGACCGCGCATCGTGGAGATCCAGCCCAGCGAGGAGACCAGCACGAAGCTCGGTACGAAGGTGACCGCCGCCGGCACCATCAGGGTGCCCAGGATCCAGTAGAAGACGGCGTTCGCGTACCGGTACGGGATCCGGGCCAGCCCGTAGCCGGCCAGCGAGGCCGGCAGCAGGGTCCCCACCGTGGTGGCCACCGCGATCAGCGAGGAGTTCAGCAACGCCCGCGCCATCGGCACGCTCGGGTCGTCGAACAGTTCACCGACGTTGGACCACCGCACGTCGCGGGGGAAGAACGTCCAGTCCGCCGCCGTGATGTCCGCCTCGCGCGCCAGACCGTTGCGTACCAGCAGGTAGAAGGGGATGAGGAAGAGCAGGGCCAGCGTGACCAGCAGCACCAGCCGCAGCGCCCGCCCCACCCGTACCCAGGCGTCCCGCACCGGCTACTCCTCCTTCCGGCCCAGGCCGAACCAGCGGGCCTGCGCCACCGTGACCACCGCGATGATCAGCGCCAGGATCACCGCGCCCGCGCTGCCCAGACCCAGGTTCTGCTCCTGGCCCAGCGCCGTGTAGTAGAGGTAGACCAGCGGTGGCCGGGCGTACGGCGGGTACCCCCGCGCGTCCGAGAGCAGGTTGTAGAACTCGTCGAACGCCTGGAAGGCGTTGATCACCAGCAGCAGCACCACCGCCACCGAGGTGGCGCGCAGCTGCGGGAACGTGATGTGGCGGAACGTCTGCCAGCCGGGCCGGGCGCCGTCCACCGCCGCCGCCTCGTACAGCCGGGGCGAGATCCGCTGCAGCCCGGCCAGGAACAGCACCATGTAGAAGCCCGCCTGGAGCCACAGCCGCAGCGTCGCGATGACCAGCCAGTACCAGGGCGGGTCGGTGGTCGACAGCCAGGCGACCTGGTCCATCCCGAACCAGTCCAGCACCGTGTTGGCCAGCCCGAAGCGGACCCCGTTGAAGATGGACATCTTCCAGATCAGCGCCGCCACCACATAGCTGCACGCCACCGGCAGGAAGAACACCGAACGGAAGAACGCCTGGGCCCGCCGGAGCCGGTTGACCATCAGGGCGAGCGCCAGCGACAGCACGAAGGTCGCCGGCACGATGAAGGCGGTGAACAGCCCGAAGGTCACCAGACTGTCGGTGAACGCGTCGTCGCGCAGCATCGTGGCGTAGTTGTCCAGCCCGACGAAGTCGGCGGCGGACGGCGACACGGTGTTGTGCGCGTCGAAGAAGCTGAGCCACAGGCTCCAGCCCAGCGGCACATAGGTGAACAGGGTCAGCCCGATCGCGAACGGCCCGACGAACACCCAGAACCACAGATGGCGGTTGTGCGGCCCCAGCAGCCTGCGCCGCAGCGACCGCCGCCGCGGGCCGGCCGGCACCCCGCGCGGGGCGGGCCGGCGGCGTTCCCCGGGCAGGTCCCGCAGCACCGGTCCCATCAGCCGCCCTTCCGGACGCGCCGCAGCTCCGCCTCGGTCTTCCGCACCACCGACCGCAGCTCACCGTCCGGGTCCGCGCCGTCCTTGAGGATCCGGCTGAGGGCGTCCTTGAACGCCGTCTGGCTCGCGGTGGTCCACAGCAGCGGCTGGGCGTACCCGTGGTCGGTGGTGAACCGCACCACCTCGGCCGCCGCCCCCTCCCGCAGCGCCGCCGCCTTCTTCGCCAGCGACAGCCGGGCCGGGATGTGGAACCCGTAGGAGAGCGCGAAGTCCTCCTGGTACTCGGTACGGTCCACCCACAGCCACTTCACGAACGCCTTGGCCTCGGCCCGGCGCGCACTCCGCGCGCTGACCGCCGACCCGTACGCGCCCACCGGCACCGCCGGTGCGCCGCCGGCGCCGTCCGCCGGGAACGGCAGCACCCCGAAGTCCTCGCCCAGCTCCTTCCTGATCAGGGGCAGCGCCCACAGCCCGGACCACTGCATCGCGGTCAGCCCCTGGACGAAGGCCGACGGGTCCGACCAGTCCGACGGCGCGCCCAGCAGCAGTGACTCGTCCCGGTGCAGCCGGCGCAGCTTGCCCAGGGTGCGGGCCGCCGCCGGGTCGTCGAAACCCACCGCGCCGTCCTCGGTGATCACCGGCAGGCCCGCCGCGTACAGCGGGGTGGCCATCAGCACCCCGGGCCCGCCGTCGTTGCCCAGGAAGAGCCCCTTGACGTCCCTGGTGGTGAGCTCCGCGGCGGCGTCGATCAGCGCGTCCAGCGTCTTCGGCGGCTCTACCCCGGCCTTCGCGAGCAGGCTCTTGCGGTAGTACAGCAACTGGGTGTCGACCACCTGCGGGACGGCCCAGATCCGGTCCCGGTACGTCTTGGGCGCCAGCACCGCCGGGTTGAAGTCCTCGCGCACCCCGTCCAGCAGGTCGGTCACCTCGACCACCTGGCCGCCCCGGATCTGGTCCAGGGTGGGCCCGTTGACCTCGAAGACGTCCGGGCCGGAGTCGGTGAGCAGGGCGGCGGCGGTCTGCTGGTCGTAGTTGCCCGGCCGCCACTGCACCCGGACGTCCGCCTCGCGGTAGGCGTCGGCGTACCGTTCCACCGCCTGCTGGGTGCCCGGCTCGCCGTACTGGTGGTACCACTGCTCCAGCCGCGGCCGGCCACCCGGACCGCCGTCGTCCCGGCCGGTGTTCGAGCCGCAGGCGGCCAGTGCGCCGGACAACGCGATCGCGGTGCCCGAACCGAGCAGTCCCCGACGACTGATGGACATGGCGGTGCCCCCTCGCTGTCAGATCGAGCCGTGCGTGCGCCGTACGTCTCAACGATCAACCATGGAGGGGGATTACGACAGGGGCATTGCCGACGTATGTACGTGTGACCGCCCGACCGGCCGGGGCCCCCGGCCGGTACCCGTGAACCGGGCGGACCGGGCGGGCCGGGCGGACGGGGCGCACCGGGTGGGCCGGGCGCACCGGGCGGGCGGAGGTCGGCGGACCGGGCGGACCGGGCGGGGGCCGGCGGGTCGGCGCCGGGCCGGCCCGCCGGTGCGCACCCCATGACGGGCGGGGCCGGTGGGGCGGGTGTGCGGCGGGTCGACCGACGCCTGTCAACGTCGCGTCAAGTTCGGTCAACGGCAGGTCAGCGACGCGTCAACCCCCGGGCGCCGACCCGAACACCTGCCCTACCGTCCGGGACATGCGACGCGGATCCGGGCGCGGCCCGGCTGCCGATGACGACAACGACGACACCGCCGGGGCCACGGCCCCCGCCGGGCCGGGCGCATCCGCTCGCCCGGCCCGGCCGGTGCTCGCCCGGGACCGGCACTGGCCGGGCCGGGTGCGGACGGCGGTGGGCTCCTCGTGCGCCGTACTGGCCGCCCTGGTGCTGCTGGATCTCTCGGTGGGCACCCTCACCCCGCCCCGCACCGCCTGTTGGGTGGCGATCGCGGTGTGCCAGGTGTCGGTGCTGTACCCGCCGCGGGTCACCGCGGGGGAGGGGTGCTGGCCAGCCGCGGGATGTTCCGCGAGCGGCTGGTCCGCACCGACCTGCTGACCTCGGTCAGCCGCCCGGAGGGCGTGGCCCCCCGGCTGGTCCTCCGCGACGTCCTCGGCCACCGGGTGGAGCTGGATCCGGAGGTCCTGGCCGCGAACCCGCTGCTCTGGCACGAGCTGGACCGCGGCGCGCGGCTGTCCCGCCGCCGGGGCCTGCTGCGCTGCGGTGCGGCGGTGCTCGCCGCGGTGGGCGACCGGGTCGACGGCGACGGCGCCCGCCGGCTGCTCGGGACGGCCGGCCCCGGCGGTCCGCGCGGCGGCCGGCCCGGGGGCCCCGCCGACGGCCGCGGGCCGGGCCGGTGACCGCCGACGGCCGGACCGCCGCCGGCCGCGCCGCTCAGACCGTGCGCACCTCGTAGGCGGTGACGGTGACCGTCTCGTCGTCCAGGCAGCGCCCGGTGGCCAGGTCGAAACGCTGCTTGAGCAGCGGCGAGGCGACGAACGGCCGTCCGCCGGCCGCGCCGAGCAGCCCGCGCGCCAGCACCTGGGCGCCGGTGAACGGATCGCGGTTGCCGATCGCGTAGGCCCGACCGGCCCGGTCCAGGTAGACCGCGACCTGGGTGCCGTCCGGGAGCAGCGCGGCGACGCCGCGCCCCGGGGTGAGATCGGCCAGTTCGCACACCGCGAACCAGCGCTGGTCGACGAGGAGTTCGACGCGGACGGAGGTCCTCTCCGGTGCCAGGGTCATCGGCTGGTGCTCCCTTCCAGGGCGCGTTCGGTACGGACGGGGATGCTCGGGCCCGACAGCAGCGTCAGGTCGGGCTTGACCTGGTCGCGCTCGGGCACGAAGCGCACGGTGGGGTCGGGCGCGTCGGGGGCGTTGACGAACGAGACGAACCGGCGCAGCCGCTCCGGGTCCTCCAGGGTGGCCGCCCACTCGTCCCGGTAGTGCGCCACGTGGTCGGCCATCAGCGCCTCCAGCTCCGCGCAGATCCCCAGCGAGTCGTGGACGACCACGTCCCGTACGTGGTCCAGGCCGCCCTCGATCCGCTCCAGCCAGGCGGAGGTGCGCTCCAGCCGGTCGGCGGTGCGGATGTAGAACATCAGGAACCGGTCGACGAGCCGGACCAGTTCCGTGTCGTCGAGGTCCTGGGCGAGCAGGTCGGCGTGGCGCGGGTCGGCGCCGCCGTTCCCCCCGACGTACAGGTTCCAGCCGTTGGACGTCGCGATCACCCCGAAGTCCTTGCCCCGCGCCTCGGCGCACTCGCGGGCGCACCCGGACACCGCCGACTTCAGCTTGTGCGGGGACCGCAGCCCCCGGTAGCGCAGTTCCAGGTCGATGGCCATCCGCACCGAGTCCTGCACGCCGTACCGGCACCAGGTCTGCCCCACACAGGACTTCACGGTGCGCAGCGCCTTGCCGTAGGCGTGCCCCGACTCGAAACCGGCGTCCACCAGCCGGGCCCAGATCACCGGCAGCTGGTCCACCCGGGCGCCGAACAGGTCGATCCGCTGACCGCCGGTGATCTTCGTGTAGAGCCCGAAGTCCCGGGCCACCTCGCCGATCACGATCAGCTTCTCCGGGGTGATCTCACCGCCGGGGATGCGCGGCACGATCGAGTACGAGCCGTTGCGCTGGAGGTTCGCCAGGAAGTGGTCGTTGGTGTCCTGGAGGGCGGCCTGCTCGCCGTCCAGGACGTAACCGCTGGCGCCGAGGGTGGGGGCGAGCGAGGCGATGATCGACCCGATGGTGGGCTTGCAGACCTCGCAGCCGTCGCCGCGCCGCGCCTCCTCCCGGCCGTGGCTGTCCAGCAGCTGGGCGTAGCTGGTCAGCCGCAGACTGCGGACGATCTCGTACAGCTCGGCGCGGGTGTAGGCGAAGCAGCCGCACAGCCCCTTGTCGACGCTGACGCCGCTCGCCTCCAGCTCCTCGTTGACCAGCGTGGTGAGCACCTTCACGCAGCTGCCGCAGCCGGTGCCCGCCTTGGTGCACTTCTTCACCTCGGGCACGGTGGTGCACCGGTGCTCGGTCACCGCCGACCGGATGCTGCCCTTGGTGACGTTGTGGCAGTTGCAGACGACCGCCTCGTCGGGCAGCGCGGAGGGGCCGATCGCCGCGGGCGCGCCGAGTCCGGCCGGGAGTACCAGCTGCTCCGGGGCGACCGGCGGCACGCTCCCGGTGAGCGGGCGCAGCGTCCCGTAGGCGTCGGCGTCCCCGACGAGCACCCCGCCCAGCAGTTCGCCGCCGGAGCCGATCACCAGCTTCTTGTAGACGCCGGCGCGGGAGTCGGCGTACACGACGTCCAGGCAGCCGGGCGTGGCGCCGTGCGCGTCGCCGAACGAGGCCACGTCCACCCCGAGCAGCTTCAGCTTGGTGGAGGTGTCCGCCCCGGTGAAACCGGCGTCCGCCGCGGCGGCGGCTCCGGCGGCCGCCCGCTCCCGGGCGATGGTGCCGGCCGCCACCTCGGCCATCTCGTAGCCGGGCGCCACCAGTCCGTACACCCGGCCGTCGGAGGCCAGCGCGCACTCGCCGATCGCGAACACCGCCGGGTCGCTGGTCCGGCACCGCTCGTCGACGGTGATCCCGCCCCGCTCGCCGACGTCCAGACCGCACTCCCGGGCCAGCTGGTCCCGGGGCCGCACGCCCGCCGAGAAGATCACCAGGTCGGTGTCGATGGCCGAACCGTCGGACAGCTCCATCCGGGCCACCGCGCCGTCCCCGTCCACGGCGATCTCCTTGCCGCCGACGCCGGTGTGCACGACCAGCCCCATCTCCTCCACGGTGCGGCGCAGCGCCGCCCCGCCGCCCTCGTCGACCTGGAGGGCCATCAGCCGCGGGTTGAACTCCACGATGTGCGTGGTCAGCCCGAGGCCCTTCAGCGCTCCGGCCGCCTCCAGACCGAGCAGCCCGCCGCCCACCACCACACCGGAGCGGCGGCCCGTGGCGTACTCCTCGATGGCGAGGAGGTCCTCGATGGTGCGGTAGACGAAGCAGCCGGTGGCGTCCTTGCCGGGCACCGGCGGCACGAACGGGTAGGAGCCGGTGGCCAGCACCAGGGTGTCGTAGCCGACCGTCACCCCGGCCCGCGAGGTGACGGTCCGCGCCTGCCGGTCCACCGCCTCCACCGGGTCGCCCAGGTGCAGTTCGATGCCGTGCCGGGCCATGAAGCCGTCCGGCACCAGCGACAGGTCCTCGGCCGTCCGCCCGGAGAAGTACGAGGTCAGCTGGACCCGGTCGTACGCCTGACGGGGCTCTTCGCAGAACACCACCACGCGCGCGGCGCCGGTGACGCCCCGGTCCGCGAGGGCCTCGAGGAATCGCTGGCCGACCATGCCGTGCCCGGCCAGGACGATCGTCGGCTTCGCCGGAGCTGTCCGGTCCGCCGGCGTCGGCTTCGTCGGCTGGGTCCGTGGGGTCATCGAGGGCCTCCATCGTTGGTGAGCAGGTGGAGAAGGGGGGCGGAGGGCAGCGGCTCGTCGCCCTCCCAGGTCCGGGCGAGCGCGCCGACGGTGCCGAGATCGCCGAAGAGGATGCCGCCGACCAGCCGGTCGCCGCGGACCACGACCTTCCGGTACGCGTTGCGGGTGGCGTCGGAGAGACGGACGACGTCGTCGCCGGGCCCGGGCGTCGGATCGCCGAACGCGGCCAGGTCGAGTACGCCGGGGGCGGTGGGCGCCGCCGCGTCCGCGCCGGGTGCCGGGCCGGGGCCGGCGAGGGTGAGCCGGGTGAGCGCCCGGGTGCCGGTGTAGCGGGGCCGGCCGGCTCCCGCCGGACCGGCCGCGGCCGGCGGGCCGGCGACCCGCGCGGCGATCACCCGGGCCAGCAGATCGGCCTGTTCCTGGGCGGGGCCGGCCAGCCCGTAGAGCACCCCGTCGTGCTCGGCGCAGTCACCGATCGCGTACACGTCCGGGTCGCTGGTGCGCAGTTCGTCGTCGACCACCACACCGCGTGCCGTGGTGATGCCGGCGGCCCGGGCCAGCCCGACCCGGGGCCGTACGCCGCAGGCGAGCACCACCAGGTCGGCGTCGAGGGCGTAGCCGTCCGCCAGTTCCACGGCCCGTACCGCGACCGGCGGCCGCCCGGCGCCCGCCGGGTCGGTGCCCGCGGGCGGCGCGGCCCCGGCGTCCGCCGCGGCCGCCTCGCCGTCCCGGCCGGGCGGTCCGGTCCGCAGCCCGCGCACCCGGCACTCGGTGTGCACCTCCACGCCGAGCGCCGACATGTGGTCGTGCAGCAGCCGTGCCGCGCCGCTGTCCAGCTGGCGCTCCATCAGGTGTTCGCCCTGGTGCGCCAGGACCACCTGGGCGCCGCGCTGGGCGAGCGCACGGGCGGCGGACACCCCCAGCAGGCCGCCGCCGATCACCACGGCCCGCGAACCGGGCCGCACCGCCGCGCCGAGCGCCAGGCAGTCGTCCATGGTCCGGAAGGCGTGCACGCCCGCCGGCAGCTCCCGGCCGCCGCCGGGCGCCTCCGGGGCGCCGCCGTCGGGGCGGAACAGTCCGCGCAGCGGCGGCAGGACCGGGTTGGAGCCGGTGGCCAGCACCAGCGTGTCGTACGGCACCACGCGGCCGTCGTCCACCCGCACGACGCGGCGATCCCGGTCGACGCGGACCGCGCGCACCCCGCTCAGCCGGTCCGCCGGGGCGGCCGGCAGCGCGATGACCTCGGGCGCGTACCGCCCGGCCAGCACCTCGGCGAGCAGCACCCGGTTGTACGGCGGGTGCGGCTCCTCGCCGACCACGGTCAGCGCCACCTCCGGCACCCGGGCCAGCTGCTGCGCGAGCCGCGCCCCCGCCATGCCGCCGCCGATCACCACCACCCGGTGGCAGTCGTCCGGCTCTCCAGTCACCCTCATGCCTGGAAGCGTGCGATGTGCCTGTTTCCCGGCGGCATCACCTCCGTTTCCGCGCGGCAACGCTGCCCTCAGCGCCCGGCGCGCCGCGCTGTGAGCGTCCCGCGGCCACCGCGGGCCCCGGCCCGGCGGTGTCCCGGGGGCGGGCCCGCGACGGCCGGCCGCCGGGGGCGGCTTAGGGTCGCGATCATGCCTGACATATCCATGACCGCGATCGTGCTGCTCTGCCTGGCCGCCGCGGCGGCCGGCTGGATCGACGCCGTGGTGGGCGGCGGCGGGCTGCTCCAACTCCCCGCGCTGCTCGTCGGCGTCCCCGGTCTGCCGCCCGCCTACATCCTCGGCACCAACAAGGCGGTCGCGGTGGTCGGCACCTCGGCGGCGGCCGCCACCTACGTCAGCAAGGGCCTGGTCGACGTCCGCGCCGCGGTGCGGATCGGGCTGGCCGCCGCCCTCGGCTCGCTGGCCGGGGCGTTCTTCGCCGCCGGCATCGACAGCGAGGTGCTCCGGCCGCTCATCATGGGCGTGCTCCTCGCCGTGCTCGCCTTCGTCCTGCTCCGGCCCGCGTTCGGCACCGCACCCGCCACCGGCCCGGTCACCCGCCAGCGGATCATCGCCGGCATCCTCGTCGCGGGCGGGGGCATCGGCTTCTACGACGGGCTGTTCGGCCCCGGTACCGGCACCTTCCTGGTCATCGCGCTGGTCGCCACCCTCCGGATGAACCTGGTGACCGCCTCCGCGACCGCCAAGGTGGTCAACGTCTGCACCAATCTGGGCGCACTGGTCACCTTCGCCGTCCAGGGCACGGTGCTGTGGCGGCTGGCCGCGCTGATGGCGGTCTTCAACCTGGCGGGCGGCACCGTCGGCGCGCGGATGGCGCTGAAGCGGGGGAGCGGCTTCGTACGGGCGGTGCTGGTGGTGGTCGTCGTGTCGCTGGTGTGCAAGCTGGCGTACGACCAGTGGCTGGCGTGACCGGGCGGCCGTGCCCCGGCCCGCCCGCCGCCGGTGGCCGACCCGCCGCCGGTGCCGGGGACGCCCCGGGCCGGGGCCCGCGGCCCCGGCGGGAGCGCGGGGGCGGGCTCAGCCCCGCCAGGCCCCCGCGGCCGCCGTGTCCGCCGCGTACGCCGTGAAGTCCCGCGCCTCCCGGCCCAGCGCCCGGCGCACGCCGTCGGACAGATAGGCGTTCTCGTCGCGGGCGATGATGCCCAGCAGCCCGTCGACGACCGGGGCCTCCTCGGCGGTCAGCCCGGCAGCGATCAGGTCGGCGATGAACTCCTCCGAGGAGATCGGGGTGTAGCGCAACTCCCGGCCGGTCGCCGCGGCGATCGCCGCCGCCGCGTCCCCGAAGCCCAGCAGCCGGGGCCCGGACAGCTCGTAGACCTCCCCGGCGTGCCCGTCGCCGGTGAGCGCGGCCACCGCCACCTCCGCCACGTCCGCCACGTCGATGAACGGCTCCCGCCCGGCCGCCGTCGGCAGCCGCAGCTCGCCACCGAGGACGTACGGCGCGAACATGTCCTCGCTGAAGTTCTGCGCGAACCAGGTGGGCCGCAGGATCGTCCAGGCGAGCCCCGACGCGCGCACCGCCTCCTCCGCCGGTCCGGCGCCCGCCCACCCCCGGGCGGACAGCATCACCACCCGCTGCACACCGCGCTCGCGGGCCAGCCGCAGGAACGCCTGGATGTGACCCGGGGCGTCCGGGCTGCTCAGATCCTGCAGGTACACGAGGTAGACGGCGCCGGCGCCGTCCAGGGCGGGGCCCCAGGTGGAGTCGTCGAGCCAGTCGAATCGGGTGGCGCCGCCGCGGGACGCGGCACGCGCCGGCACACCGCGCTCGGCGAGCAGTGCCGCGACCCGCCGCCCCGTCTTGCCGGTGCCGCCCAGAACCAGGATGTCGTTGCTGTTCGTCATGGCTTCAGTCAACCGGCGGGCGGCCGACCGGACCATGCGCGGCAGACTCGTGCGCATGCGCGTGCGTCCAGCGAGCGCGCCGGCGCTCCGCGACCGGCAGGCGCGGCCCGCCGCCCGCCGCCGGCGGACCGCCACCGCGAGCCGCTCGCCGGCGCCGCCGGGCCGTCCGGCCGGGGCAGGCGTGGCGGGGCGGGCCCGGCGCCCGCGCCGCCCCTCACCCGGCCGGGGTGGGGCAGCCGGTGGTCGCCGTCACCGCGGTCAGCAGTACCACCGAGTCCTGCATCGCCCGCAGCCCGTTCCGCTCCTGGGGGATCAGCTGCACCTGGCCCGCGATCAGGTCCTGCTCGCTGCCGGAGGTGGTCAGCCGGACGTGCCCGTGCAGCACCTGGAGGCTGGCCGCCGGGGGCGCGTTGTGCTCGTCCAGCTCGGTGCCCGAGGTCAGCGCGATCACGCTCTGGCGCAGCGGTCCGCCGTGCAGGAAGAGGTGGGCGCTGCGGCCGTGCGGGTCGGCCCGGGCCAGGTCCAGGTGGTGGCGGGCGAGCTTGGTGAGGTCGTCCATGGGCCATCCTCGTTTCAGCGGTACGTCTTCAATCGTCACCGGCTAGCGTGTACCCCGCCAGTCGCGGGCCGTGCGTGGCGTCCGACCGACCCGGTCGGACACCGGCCCGCCGGCCGGCGGCGCCCGCACCCGGGACGAGAGGACCAGCGGCATGGCGGACTTCCTGACCGTACTGACCACCACGGACAGCCCCGAGAAGGCGGAGGCGCTGGCGCGCGGGGCGGTGGAGGCGCGGGTCGCGGCGTGCGCGCAGATCAGCCAGCCGGTGACCTCGGTGTACCGCTGGCAGGGCGTGGTCGAGACCGAGTCGGAGTGGCAGGTGCTGTTCAAGACCACCGCGGCGCGCTACGACGAACTGGAGGCGCACATCCGGGAGGCGCACGACTACGACAACCCGGAGATCATCGCGACTCCGGTGACCCACGGGAGCGACGCCTACCTCGGCTGGGTGCTGGAGCAGACCACCATCGCCTGACACCCGGCCGGGGTCAGGGGGCGGCCAGGGCGTCCGCGACGCCCGGCTCCCGCGGGCCCAGGAAGTGCGGGTCCGGCCGGAACGTCACGTCCAGCACCGCCTTGCCCGACGCCAGTACCTCCCGCAGCCCGCCGTACAGCCAGGTGCCGTCGCGCGGCTCCTCCACCCCGACGCCGTGGGAGTCGATCCCGGCGGCCTCGCAGAGCGCCAGCGCCCGCCGGATGTGGAAGCCCTGGCTGACCAGCACCGCCCGGTCCACCCCGAAGAGCCGCCGGGCGCGGGTGCAGGAGTCCCAGGTGTCGAAGCCCGCGTAGTCGCTGACGATCCGCCGGCCCGGCACCCCGTGGCGTACCAGGTAGGCGCGCATGGCGTCCGGCTCGTCGTAGTCCGCCCGGCTGTTGTCCCCGGTGACCATGATCGCGCGGACCTTCCCCCGCTCGTACAGCTCCACCGCCGCGTCCAGCCGGTGGGCGAGGTACGGGGACGGCTCCCCCCGCCACAGGCCGGCCCCGAAGACCATCGCGACCGGGGCGGACGGCACGTCGGCGACGGTGTGGACCCGCCCGTCGGTGCTCAGCCGCACCCAGGTCGCCGGCAGCAGGCCGAGCACGCACAGCGACACGGCGATCCGCACGGCCCGCCGCTGCCCGCGCCGGGTCCGGGGCAGCCGCGGGCGGGGCAGCCGGATCCGCCGCGCGCGGACCGGGCCCGTGCGCACCGCCGGGTCGCGGCGCTCCTCCGGCTCGGTGGGTTCCATGCCCGCCCCCTCTGATCGACGTCACCGAGTGTGACGCTCCCCGGCCCGGCCGGGTTGCGTCCGGGGCGCCGTGAGCCCGTCCGCGAAGGCCCGGTCCACCGTGCCTATCCTGGGCTTTCACCGGAAATCCGCGACGCTCCCCGGGGGCGCGCGGCGCTTCCACCGACCCCGGCGACCGGTCCCGGCCGGTCCCGGGCCGACGCAGAGCAGGTGCAGCCCGCCGTGCCCCCCATCCCCGACGCCGCCGCCCCCGGCCCCGCCTCCGCAGCCGCCTCCGGCGCCATCCCGAAGGCGGAACTCCACCTCCACATCGAGGGCACCCTGGAGCCGGGCCTGGCCTTCGCGCTCGCCGAGCGCAACGGCGTGATCCTGCCGTTCGCCACCGAGGAGGAGCTGCGCGCCGCCTACTCCTTCACCGATCTGCAGTCCTTCCTCGACCTGTACTACGCGCTGATGGCGGTGCTCCGCACCGAGGACGACTTCGCCGACCTCGCCGACGCCTATCTGGCCCGCGCCCGCGAGCAGGGCGTCCGGCACGCCGAGATCTTCTTCGACCCGCAGGCCCACACCGCCCGCGGCGTCCCGATCGGCACCGTCATCGACGGGCTCGGCCGCGCGCTGGACGCGGCGCCCCGGCGGCACGGCATCACCACCCGTCTGATCATGTGCTTCCTGCGCGACCTCAGCGCCGAGTCGGCACTGGCCACGTTCGAGGCGGCCCGCCCGTATCTGGACCGGATCACCGCGGTCGGCCTGGACTCGGCGGAGGTGGGCAACCCGCCCGCGAAGTTCCGCGAGGTGTACCGGCTCGCGCGGGAGGCCGGCCTCAAGTGCGTGGCCCACGCCGGGGAGGAAGGCCCGCCCGCCTACGTCTGGGAGGCGCTGGACGTGCTGGGCGTGGACCGGATCGACCACGGAGTGCGCTCCCTGGAGGACGCGGCGCTGGTCGCCCGGCTGGTCGCGGACCAGGTGCCGCTGACGGTGTGCCCGCTGTCCAACGTGCGGCTCCGGGTGGTCGACCGGCTCGCCGACCACCCGCTCCCGGCGATGCTGGCGGCGGGGCTGCTGGTGACGGTCAACTCGGACGACCCGGCGTACTTCGGCGGCTACGCCGACGACAACTTCACCGCGCTGCGCGACGCGCTCGGCCTGGACCGGGAGACGCTGCGGGAACTGGCCCGCAACTCCTTCCGCGCCTCCTTCCTGGACGAGGAGACCCGCGCCGGGTACCTCCGGGAGGTCGACGCGCACCGCGGCTGACCGTTCCGCTTGACCTCAAGTAAGGTTCAAGTCCTAGGTTCGGTGGTGTCATCACGGACACCGGCCGGCGGACACCGGCCCGAGCGGGGAGCGCGGACCATGGAGTACTCGCACAGCGACACCGAGCTGATCAAGCAGCCCATCGGCTACTGGAGCTGGGCCGCGTACAAGGCGGTCGTCGACCGGACCCGCGCCACACTGGCCGAACTCGGCCTCACCCAGCCGCAGTGGTGGGTGCTGGCCCAGGTCGCCAGGGCGGAGCGGGTCAGGACCCGGAGCGAGGTGACCGCCACCCTGGAGGGCTACCTCGACGTGGGGGACGGGCTGCTGGGATCGGAGATCGACGCCGCGATCGCGCACGGCTGGCTCACCGAGGACGCGGCCGGGCACCTGGAACTCACCGCCGAGGGCGAGGACTTCTACGCCCGCGCCGCGGCGGTCCAGGACCGGTTGTGGGCGGAACGGCACGCGGGCATCTCCGACGAGGAGTACCTGACCACCCTGAAGGTGCTGCAGCGCTTCATCCACAACACCGGTGGCCGGGCCTGGCACCACTGACGCCGCCGCCGCCGAACGGGCGCGGCCCGGCCCGGCCCGCGCCGCGGGTGCCGCCCGCGTGGCAGTCGTGTGCCGATCGTGCGGGTGTCACCGGGGAGGTCCACCCGGCCCCTGGCGGCCGACGGGGACAAGGCCGTGAGCCGGAAGCAGAACGTCCGCAACGACGCCCGGTGGGCCGAAGGGGACCAGGCGGCGGTCGACGCGCGGGCCGCCGACCGGTTCGGCGGGGGCGACGTCCCGGCGCTCACCCCGGGCCAGGGGGCGCGCATCGCCGAGGCGGTGCGGGCGACGTTCCGCCCCTGACCGGGCGGCGGACCGGACGCCCGGCACCCGGCCCGGTCGCCCCGGGTGTGCTCAGCGCCGCGTGACCGGGCCGGCGGGTGCGTCCGGCCCGGCGCCGTGCAAGGCGGCGGTCAGCAGGGAGTCCAGCGCTCGCTGGGAGGTCCGCAGCCGCCCGATCGCCTCGGCGACCCGGGCCTGCTCGCGGCGGAGCCGGGTGACCGTCCCCGGACACGACGACAGCACCGTGCCGGCCGGGCCCTCGTGGACGCAGTCGAGCAGAGGCGCGATCACGGCGGTGCTCAGCCCGGCGTCCAGCAGTGCGCGGATGTGCCGGACCGCCGCCACGTCCCGCTCGGTGTACTCGCGGTAGCCGTTGGGCAGCCGCCGGGGCCGCAGCAGCCCCTGCTCCTCGTAGTAGCGCAGCAGCCGCTGGCTGACCCCGGTCCGGCGTGCCGCCTCACTGATCTTCATGCGCTTCCGTTCCCGCGCTTGACCTTCACATGGATGTGAGACCTTAGCGTGACTCCGAGCCACTGACGAGTGATGAGGAGGCGGTCATGCCGGGAGCCGTGGTGATCGGAGCGGGGACGGGGATCGGGCAGGCGGTCGCCCGCCGGTTCGCGCGCGAGGGGATGCCCGTCGGCGTCATCGCCCGCACCCGCCGGACGGCGACGGCGGTGGCCGCCGCCGTCGAGCCCGTCGGCCCGCGCGTCACGGCGCGGGTCGCCGACAGTACCGACGAGACGGCGCTGCGGGCCGCCCTCGACGCGATGGCGGAGGAACTCGGGCCGCCGGACGTCGTGGTGTACAACGCGGCGCTCATCCGGCCGGACTCCCCCGGGGAGTTGTCCGTACGGGCCCACCTGGACGCCTGGGCGGTCAACGTGGTCGGAGCGCTCACCGCCGCCGCGCACGTCGCGCCGGGGATGGCCGACCGCGGGCACGGGACCTTCATCGTCACCGGCGGCATGCCCGAACCCAAGGCGGAGTACACGAGCCTGTCCCTCGGCAAGGCCGGCGTGCGGACGCTGGTCGCGCTCCTGGACGAGGAGTACGGCCCTTCGGGTGTCCACGTGGCCACCGTGACCGTGGCCGGCCCGGTGGCCCCGGGCACGGCGTTCGATCCGGAGGACATCGCCGAGCACTACTGGCGACTGCACGCCCAGCCCCGCCGGGCCTGGGAGCGGGAGATCGTCCACGGCGGCTGACCCCGCGTCCGGGGCCCGCCGGGTCAGCCGGATCAGCGGTAGGCGGCGAGGAAGGCGCGGATGCCGGCCGCGGCGTAGTGGTCGAGTTCGGCCTCGGTGTGCTGAGAACTGCCGGTGAACATGGCCTTGTTCACCGGGATCCACAGCAGGAGCCCGGAGAAGTGGTGGGCGGCCAGCATCGGGTCGTCGGTCTTGAGCAGCCCGCGGTCGGCCAGGCGCTCGAAGGTGGCCGCCAGCGTGACCAGCACCCGTTCGAAGCCCTGCTCGTACCAACTGGCGCCCAGTTCGGGGAAGGTGTCGGCGTTGGCGATGACCAGGCGCCGCAGCTGGAGGACCTGGGGCTGGGTGACGGCGGTCAGGAACTGACGGGCCAGCCGGGTCAGATCCTCCTCCAGTGTGTCCCCGTCGGCGGGGAAGCCGGACACCAGGTCGACCATGCCGTCGATGCGGTCGGTGGTGGCCAGGACGATGTCGGCGAACAGTTTCTCCTTGTCGGCGAAGTGCTTGTAGACGGTCTGCTTGGACACCGCAGCCTGTTTGGCGATGTCGTCCATGCTGGTGCCGGAGTACCCCTTCGTCATGAAGGTCCGGGTCGCGGCCTCCATGATCGCCTGCCGCTTGCGCGCCGACCTGCCCTGCTCGTTCGCTTCCATGCCGACCTCCTCGATCGAGAGTACTGGACAGTCTAGTTCCTGTGTGAGTACTGTACCGTCCAGTTCCCGAGTACTGAACCGTCTAGTTCTCGCATTGGTGAGCAGCGACCGAGGAAGAGCCCCATGACCCACACGATCACCGCTCCGACCACCACTCCTTCCACCCTCGCGGGGCCGGCGCCCGCCGCCTCCGCGGCACCGGGGAAGCGCGCCTTGCTGGCCGGCGGAATCGCGGCAGGCCCGCTGTTCCTCGGCGCCGGCCTGGTCCAGGGCCTGACCCGCGACGGCTTCGACTTCACCCGCAACGCGCTCAGCCAGCTCAGCCTCGGCTCCCTGGGCTGGATCCAGGTCACCGCCTTCGTGGCCACCGGGGTCCTGTCCCTCGCCTGCGCGGCCGGAATGCGGGAGAGACTGCGCGACACCCCCGGCGGCACCTGGGCGCCACGCCTGATCGGCCTGTTCGGCGCCTCGTTCCTCGCCGCGGCCGTCTTCCCGGCCGACCCCGGCGCCGGATTCCCCGCCGGGGCCCCCGAGGTCGCGCCGGCCTCACTGAGCACACAGGGCGCCCTCCACATGCTCAGCGCCGGGGTCGGGTTCCTCGCGCTGTGCGCCGCCTTCCTCGTGCTCGCCCGGCACTTCACGGCGCAGCACCGACGCGGATGGGGCGTCGCCTGCCGGCTGGTGCCGGTCGGCGTCCTCGCAGGCTTCGCCGCCTCCTCCGCCTCCGTACTGGCCTTCACCGCCGGAGCGGGGCTCGGCCTCCTCTGGCTCACGGCGGTCAGCATCCGGCTGTCCGGCCCGGCACCGGCCGCCCGGCCGTGACCGACGGCCCGGCCCGCCGTTCGACGGCGAGCACCACGAAGATCCTTCGGACCACTCGAGACGCACATGGGAGAGACACGACATGACCGCACCGGTGAACGGCCCCGCCAGCTACTTCCCCTCGATCGAGAAGAAGTACGGCCACCCGATCGCGCACTGGCAGGACCTCATCCGCTCATCGCCCCTGACCAAGCACATGGAACTCGTCGCCTGGCTCAAGGCCGAACACGGCCTGGGCCACGGTCACGCCAACGCGCTCGTCGCCCACACCCTGGCCGAACGGCGCGACGAGTGAACCGCCGGGCACCCGGGCGCGAACCCCGCTCCCGGGTGTCCCCAGCCGGCGAACGGGACGTCACCGGCTCGTGAGCCACGCAGTGAAGCCCGAGCACGCGGCAGCGGTCAGCAGCGTCAGGAGCTTCACGGGCACGCGCTGCATCGTCATACGGAAGCCGCCGACGCGGATGTCCAGTACGGGGGTGGAGTGGTCGGCCTTCACGGGCAGCCCCTTCAGCGTCGGTTGCGGAAACTGCGCGAGCCATGCCGGAGGTTAGCGGGGGCGGCGTGCTGCCTGTCCACCACGATGCCGTTGGTGGACCCGAGTTCCCGGATCGTCAACGACGCTCATTCCCGTACTACGTGCGAAGAGAGATGACGTCCGGGCTGCGGCTTCCGGGTCCCAGGGTACGATGGGCTCTCTGAAATGCCGCAATACGGACAGCTGGTGGCTTGCTGATCGTATCCACGGGGTCAGGCCCCATCCGCGGCACGCCGATGATGCGGATCAAGGACCTCGCCCGGGCCGCTCCGTGATCACGACGCGGCTGCTACTCCGCCGGTGACCAGGGCGCGGAGCGCAACTGCGCGACGCTGCGCCGGACGCGCCCCTCCGGAGGTCCGTCGGCGGCCTTGCCCACCGCGACCATGGAGACGATCATCCAGCCCGGGTTGGGGTCCAACTCCTTGGTGAGCCCTTCCAGGTCGAAGGCCCGGAACTGGTGCGCGGCCAGGCCCATCGCCTGGGCCTGAACGGTCAGGTGTGCGACGGCCTGGCCGAGGTCGTAGTCCGCGAACTCGGAGTAGAGCAGCTGCGTCCCATCGACGTGCCGACGCGTCAGCGTGACGACGAGCAGGCCCGCATCCGTCGCCCAGCGGGCCGAACTCGGCGCGAGGTGAGGGAGCACCCGGTCGTGCTCCGGCTCACCGGGCCTGCCGGTGAAGAAGCCCCACGGCTGGGAGTTCCCTGCCGACGGTGCCCATCGCGCGGCTTCCAGCAGCAGCCCGAGGGCGTGGTCGTCGACAATCGCCGACGGATCGAACCGGTAGGGGCTGAAGCGCCCGGCAAGCAGTGGGTGTATGCCGCTGGGCGGCTCCTGAGGCTGGTGCATGTTCCGCTGCAACCGGCGACCACGAGGGCGTATTCCGGCCGGTGCGAGCAGTGCCGCAGGGGCGTGTGAACCTGCGGCTTCCGGGTCGGGCCGGCGCGGCGAGGTCCAGCGGATGCGCCTTGCGCTGCTCATCAGACCGTTCCGGTGGAGGTCGATGCGGCGTCAGCCCCGGAGGTGAGCGGGAACGATCGTCCTTGCCCGCTCGTGCAGCGTTCGCGCCACCTGATTCTTCACGTGTGGACGCAGCAGGCTGAGCATCTTCTTCATGCGCTGGTCGGCTCGCCCGGACTGGACGAGTGGGTAGTCATTCAGCGCGCTGGACCACGTCGCGCACGCCGCTTCCAGGTGGCCAACGGCGAATTGGCGCTCGGCGAGGATCGCACGCTCTTTCACGCGAGTGCGTCGGTAGATGTCATAACGCAGCTTGTCCGACTGCTGCATCGCTTCGACAGCTCCACGCATGTCCCCCATTTCGAAGCGCACTTGGCTGGTGTGGTAGTTGAGTGCTGCCGGGTCATAGGAGCCGAATGCTCGTTCCCTGGACTCGGCTTTGTCCATTGACGTTTCGGCTTCGCGTAGATAGGTCAGAGCGCGTGCGTGGTCCCCGGTCTGCGCAGCGGCATGGGCCTGCTGCCCCGCGAGAAAGGCACGCATGCGCGGACCGGCGGCAGGGGACGCGGCAGCAGCGGCATCAGCAAGCCGCATCGCTGTCCGACCATGGCCGAGGTCCACAGCCTGGACGCTCATCCCGCGGAGTGTGGTGCAGTACGTCAGATGGTCTTCCGACGCGCCGGCAAGCTCCAGCGCCTTCAGGTAGTAGCGCTGTGCGAGCCCATGCAGTCCTTCGTCTACCGCCATGTACCCCGTGAGGTAACAAAGGTCAGACGCCGCCGACATCATGGCCTTACGGACATTCTCGGGAGCCTCGGCCCGCAGATAGGGAGCAACCGAGCTGACCAGGAATGCGGCAGCCATGGGGCGCGCATGGCGTCCGCCGAACTGGTCGTCAAGCTCGGAAATTCGCTCCGTCATGGCCGTGACCATATGGACTTCTGGCATCCCTATGCGTGGAGCCGCGCCCGTCTGTGCCGCTTCCATGCGTCCCACCACGTCGGGCCAATCCGGAATGGTCAGCGCAACGGTAAACAGGCTTGCGCCGATGACGCTTCTACGGGACGGATCCACCACGTCCTGCCTCCCGAGATCGACCAGATCCTCAACGGTACTGGTGCCCGGATGGCTGTTCGACTCACTCGGAGGGTGCGGAAATCCGGCTTCGGCCATCGTGACCGGTCGTCCGAGCCGGCGGGCCAGGGCTTCCACGATCAGCGCCGGGACGGGCTCCTTGGGCAAGCTGCCCCCAAGCCATGAGCGGACGGCTCGCGGTACCGCAGCGGGGTCCCGCACTCCGTCCCGAGACGGTTCACCGCTTGGACGAACTGCCGCAGCGTCCATCCGGTCTCGCGGTACAGCCTCGCCAACCCTTCGTTCGGCGTGCGTGTGCCCACTGGGTCCTCCGACGGCAGCCGCTTAAAGCTCTTGAAAACCACGGTCGTTGCAACCGTAGCGCGCTGCGTAGTCACGCGGTTGCCTCGTCGTGATCAGCCCCTCGCTGCGCAGTGCCGCGGTCGCCTTGCGCGTCGTCACCCGAGCCACGCCGAACGCCCGCTCCGGCTGAGCCTCGTTCGCAACCTGTTACCGCTGCCACCGCTGGACGACCGGTGCGAAGCCCGTGCGGGATATCGAGCCCGCGAGCGGGCCCGACGACGCACCCCGTACGCGCCTCGAAGCCCGGCGGGGGACCGGCCCCCGGAGATGTGAGCGGAAGACCGGTGGCCCCTGGGCCGGACGGCGGTGCGTCCTCGTCCGCCCGCCGCGTCAGTCGGTCCGTTCGGACGCGCTGCGCTCGACGCAGAACTCGTTCCCCTCCGGGTCGGCGAGTGTCACCCAGCCGCTGCCGTCGGGGCGGCGGTGGTCGGCGACCAGGGTGGCCCCGAGCGCGAGGACGCGGTCGACCTCCTCGTCGCGGCTGCGTTCCTGGGGCTGGAGGTCGAGATGGACCCGGTTCTTCACGGTCTTCTTCTCGGGGACCCGGATGAACAGCAGCCCGGCTCCGGGGGCGGTCACCAGGACCTCGTCGTCACCGGGCTGGTCCTCGTCGGAGATGGGGGCGTCGAGGACCCCGGACCAGAACCCGGCCAGGGCGTACGGGTCGGCGCAGTCGACGGTGATGTGGCGGATCAGAGTGGTCATGGCGGCCAGTGTGATCACCGGCGCCCGGGGGTTGTCCAGCGAAATGCCGGGCCGGGGCCGGCTCGGTCGCGTTCTGCCGCCGGATGCCGCGGATGCGCCGGTTGCGCCGGTGCACCGGGAACGTCGGACGCCGCCGCGGCCGGGGCGTTCCCGGACACGCCGAAGGGCGGCGCGGCCGGCCGGCGGGCCGCTCTCAGGGGGTCGCCACCGGGCCGGCCGCCGCCTCCGGGCTCCGGTTGGCGCGCACCACGTCGAGGTACTCGGCGATGGCGTCCCGGTTCCGCTCCAGGCAGCGGATGCGCTGGTCCATCCGGTCGCGTTCGTGTTCCAGGGTGGCGAGCATCTCCGGTGTCGCGTCGGGGAAGTGGATGGCGCGCGGCTTGTCGAGGCAGGGCAGGATCTGCTTGATGATGCGGGTGGGCAGCCCGGCGTCGAGCAGTCCCCGGATCTGCATGACCCGGTCGACGTTGTACTCGTCGTACCGGCGGTAGCCGTTCGGGGCGCGGTCGGCGACGATCAGGCCCTGCTCCTCGTAGTACCGCAGCAGCCTGCGGGGCGTGCCGGTGCGTTCCGACAGCTCTCCGATGCGCATGTGGTCCACCTCACATGGGGTCGCGTTGACCTTCACATCAATGTGATGGTTCGAGCATACGCGGCATGACCACTCACACCCCCCGGCCGACGACCGGTCAGGCCGCCCCCGCCGCACCGCCGGAGAATCCGCGACTCCCCATGGCGGCGCTGCTCGCGCTGGCCACCGCCGTGTTCGTCACCAGCCTCACCGAGACGCTGCCCGCCGGTCTGCTGCCCGGGATGAGCGCCGACCTGGGCGTCGGCGAGTCCGCGGCCGGGCAGACCGTGACGGTGTACGCGATCGGGACCGCCCTCACCGCGATCCCCCTCACCGCGGCCACCGCCGGCTGGCCGCGCAAGCGCCTGCTGCTCGTGGCGATGGCCGGGTTCGCGCTCGCCAACACGGTCACCGCCGTCTCCACCGACTACCTGCTCACCATGGTGGCCCGGTTCGTCGCCGGGGTCGCCGCGGGGCTGGCCTGGGCTCTGCTGGCCGGCTACGCCCGGCGGCTGGCACCCGCACACCTCCAGGGCAAGGCGATCGCGATCGCCATGGCCGGCATCCCGGTGGCGCTGTCCCTGGGGGTGCCCGCCGGGACGTTCCTCGGCCAGGCCCTCGGCTGGCAGGCGGCGTTCTGGAGCATGACCGCGCTCACCGTCGTACTGCTCGGCTGGATCGCCGCCGCCGTCCCGGACCACCCCGGGCGGCGGCAGGACTCCCGCGCCCCGGTCCGGTCCGCGCTGCGGGTGCCCGGCGTGGCGCCGGTCCTCTTCGTCACCCTGGTCTTCGTGCTGGCGCACACCGTCCTCTACGCGTACATCGCCACCTTCCTCGACCGGCTGGGCATGGGCGGCTCCACCGACCTCGTGCTGCTGGCCTTCGGGGCCGCCTCCCTGGTGAGCATCTGGGTCGTGGGCGTGCTGATCCACCGCCGGCTGCGGGCCCTCACGGTGGCCGGCGCGCTGCTGGTCGCGGTGGGCGCCGCGGTGCTGGCGCTGTTCGCCGACGGCACCGCGCCGGTCTACGTCGCGGTGACGCTGTGGGGCCTGGGCTGGGGCGGGGTCCCCACGCTGTTGCAGACCGCCGCGGGTGACGCGGGCGGGGAGTCGGCGGACGCCGCGCAGGCCATGCTGGTCACCCTGTGGAACGTGGCCATGGCCGGCGGCGGGGTCGCGGGCGGGGTCCTGCTGGACGTCCTCGGCGCCGGCTCGCTGCCCTGGAGCGTCCTGGTCCTGCTGGTGCCGGTCCTGCTCGTGGTGGTCGGCGCCCGGGCCCACGGCTTCCCCGCCGCGCGGCGGACGCAGGCCGGATGACCGGTCAGGGCGGCGCCCGGACCCCGGCGTGTGACCCCTGACACATTGATCGACTTTCTGTGCCGAGGCGTTGTCCCGGCCCGGGCCGACGGTGTGTGGTGCGGGAAGAAAGATCGTCAAAGGCCGGACCGGAGAGGGTTGATGAGGATGTCGACACGCCTGATACGCACCACGCTGGTGAGCGTGACCGCGATGGCGGCGGTCGGTGCGGCCGTGCTGACGGCCCCGGCGGCGGGCGCCGCACCCGCCGCCGCGGAGGACGGCGGGCACGCCGCGACCCGGGCCGCCATGGACACGGCCGTCGCGGCGGGTGTGCCCGGCATCGTGGCCGAGGCGCGCGACGCGGACGGCGTGTGGAAGGACACCGCGGGCGTCGCGAACCTCACCACGCGGGAGCCGCGCGGCAACGGCGACCGGTTCCGGGCGGGCAGTACCACCAAGTCGCTGGTGGCGACCGTCATGCTGCAGCTCCAGGCGGAGGGCAGGGTCGACCTCGACGCCACCGTCGACAGCTATCTGCCGGGCCTGGTGCGGGGCAACGGCCACGACGGCACGAAGATCACCGTCCGCCAGCTGCTCAACCACACCAGCGGCATCTTCAACTTCACCGACGACGCCACCTTCCAGAAGACGGTGATGGGCATCGACTTCCTGGAGACCCGGTACGACGACTGGACCCCGCAGCAGGTCATCGCCCTCGCGCTGAAGAACCCGCCGCAGTTCGAGCCGGGCACCTCCTGGAAGTACTCCAACACCAACTACCTCCTGGTCGGGCTCATCATCGAGAAGGTGACCGGCAACCCGTACGCCGAGGAGGTCGAGCGGCGCATCACCAGGCCGCTGAAGATGCGCGCCACCCACTTCCCCGGCACCGACCCGGAGATCCCCGCGCCCACCCGGCACTACTCCACCTTCGAGGAGGACCCGGGGAAGACCTACGACGTCACCGAGCTCAACCCGTCCTGGGCCTGGGCGGCCGGCGAGATGGTCACCAACTCCGGGGACCTGAACCGCTTCTACACCGCGCTGTTCCGCGGCAAGCTGCTGCGGCCCGCCCAGCTCGCCCAGATGACGACCACCGTCTCCACCGAGGGCAACCTGCCGCGGCAGCGTTACGGCTTGGGCCTCATCGAGTACGAGACGACCTGCGGCGTCAAGGTGTGGGGCCACTCCGGCGGCATCCACGGCTCCTCGACGCAGGCGTTCGGCACCAAGGACGGCCGGCACATGATCGCGCTGAACTTCAACGGCGACTTCGTCGGCGGCGGCAAGAACGTGGTGTCCGCCGAGTTCTGCCCGCCGGCGGACCCGCCGGCCGGTTCATGACCCGGCGCACCGCTCCAGGCGCACCGCGCACACCTTGAACTCCGGCATCCGCGACGTGGGATCGAGCGCCGGGTTGGTGACGCTGTTCGCCCGGCCCTCGCCCGCCCAGTGGAAGGGCATGAACACCGTGTCCGGCCGGATGTCCCGGCTGATCCGCGCCGGACCGACGGCCCGGCCGCGGCGGGAGACCACCGCCACCGGGTCGCCCTCGGCCGCCCCGATCCGCTCCGCCAGCAGCGGGTGCAACTGGACGAACGGGCCGGGCGCGGCGGCGTTCAGCTCCGCGACCCGGCGGGTCTGCGCGCCGGACTGGTACTGCGACAGCACCCGGCCGGTGGTGAGCAGCACCGGGTACTCCGCGTCCGGCTCCTCGGCGGACGGGCGGTGGGCGACCGGTACGAAGCGGGCCCGGCCGTCCTCGGTCGCGAACCGGTCGAGGAAGAGCCGGGGCGTACCGGGGTGGGCCGGGGGAGGACCGGCCGGGCCCGAGGGGTGCCCCGGGCGGTGGGCGGCACCCGCGGCGTCCGTCCCGGCGGCGGGGCCGCCCGGCCCGGCGGCACGCCCGTCCGTCCCGGTGGCGCGGCCGTCCGCCGGGTCCGTCCCGTCCGCCGGGTCCGCCGGCTCCTCAGGGCACGGCCAGAAGACGCCGTCCTCCTCGGCGATCCGCCGGTAGGTGATCCCCGAGTAGTCCGCCGGGCCGCCCGCCGACGCGCGGCGCAGCTCGTCGAAGACCTCCTCCGGGTCGGTGGGGAACCCCTTCTCCCAGCCCAGCAGCGCCGCCAGGCCGTGCAGCACCTCCAGGTCGGAGCGGACACCGGGGGGCGGGGTCAGCGCCGCGCGGCGCAGCAGCACCCGGCCCTCCAGGTTGGTCATGGTGCCGGTCTCCTCCGCCCACTGGGTCACCGGCAGCACCACGTCGGCGAGCGCGGCGGTCTCGGAGAGCACCACGTCCGCCACCGCCAGGAAGTCCAGTGAGCGCAGCCGCTGTTCCACGTGCCCGGCGTGCGGCGCGGAGACCACCGGGTTGGAACCCATCAGCAGCAGCGACCGGACACCTCCCGACCGGCTCCCGCCGTCCTCGGCCGGGCTGCGCTCCCCGCCGTCCCGGGCGTCGCCGCCGAGCGCGTCCAGCAGCTCGTACGCGCTGCGCCCCGGGCCGGGCAGGTCCGCCGGGTCCACCCCCCAGACCGCCGCGACATGGGCCCGGGCCGCCGGATCGGTGAGCTTGCGGTAGCCGGGCAGCTGGTCGGCCTTCTGGCCGTGCTCCCGCCCGCCCTGGCCGTTGCCCTGACCGGTCAGGCAGCCGTAGCCGGAGAACGGGCGGCCGGCCCGGCCGGTCGCCAGGCACAGGTTGATCCACGCGCCGACCGTGTCGGTCCCCTTGGACTGCTGCTCCGGGCCGCGCGCCGTCAGCACCATGGACGTACCGGCGGCGCAGAACATGTCGACCGCGCGCCGCAGCTCGGGGACGGGCACCCCGGTGATCCGCTCGACCAGTTCCGGCCAGTGGGCCATGGCCGACGCCCGCGCCTCCTCCCAGCCGCTGGTACGGGCGGCCACGAACTCCTCGTCCACCCGGCCCTCGGCCACCACCAGGTGGAGCATGCCCAGCGCCAGCGCCAGGTCGGTGCCCGGCCGGGGCGCCAGGTGCAGGTCGGCGTGGTCGGCGGTGCGGGTGCGGCGCGGATCGATCACGATCAGCGTGCCGCCGTTCTCCTTCAGCTCGGTCAGGTAGCGCAGCGCGGGCGGCATGGTCTCGGCGAGGTTGGAGCCCACCAGGATCACGCAGCCGGTGCGGGCCACGTCGGCCAGCGGGAACGGCAGCCCCCGGTCCAGGCCGAACGCCCGCTGGTGCGCGGCCGCCGCCGAGGACATGCAGAACCGGCCGTTGTAGTCGATCTGCGAGGTGCGCAGCACGACCCGGGCGAACTTGCCCAGCGCGTACGCCTTCTCGTTGGTCAGCCCGCCGCCGCCGAACACGCCGACCGCGTCCGCGCCGTACCGCGCGCGGGTCCGCAGCAGCCCCCGGGCGACCGTGTCCAGGGCCTCCTCCCAGGTGGCCGGTTCCAGGCCGCCAGGGCCAGGGCGTCGTCGAACCAGCGGCTCGGTCAGGCGCACCCGGGAGGAGAGCACGGCGGGCGCGGTGCGGCCCTTGCCGCACAGCGCGCCCCGGTTGACGGGGAACGAGGTCCGCTCCACCACCTCCACCACGTCCGGCCCCGCCGCCGGCCCGCCGCCGGGGGGCGTGGCGCCGCCCCGGCCGGCTTCCGGGCCGGTGCGCAGCGACATCCCGCACTGCAGGGAGCAGTACGGGCAGTGGGTGTCGGTGACCTCGCTCATGGACGGCAGCGTGCTACGCCCGTGTTACACCCGCGGCCCGCCCGCGTTACGGACCCGGTAACCGCACCTCAGCGCCGGCCGCGGGGAGCCGTGAAGTCGGCGAAACCACCCGTCACCGCGGTGCAACGGCGGGGCAACGTGCCGCTGCCAGGCTCCTTCCATGACGGCGTCGCCCCACCCCGGCCCCGCCGGTCCAGCCGGATCCGGCCCCCTCGACAGTACGGCGCAGCTCATGAACCAGATCAGCACCCGGCTCTCCGCCCGGCTCGGCCGGCTCGGCCCGGGCACCGCCCGCCGCCCGCCCACCCTGGTCGCCGTGGCCCACGGCAGCCGCGACCCGCGTGCGCTGCGCACCGTCACCGCGCTGCTGGACCGGGTCCGGGCGCTCCGCCCGGACCTGCCGGTGCGTCTCGGCCACATCGAGATCGACCGGCCGCTGCTCCCCGAGACCCTGGCGGGGCTGCGCGGCGAGGCCGTGCTGGTGCCGCTGCTGCTGTCGCGCGGGTACCACGTCAAGCACGACCTCCCGGCGATGGCCGCGGCGGCGCTCGCCGCGGACCGGCCCGCCCGGGCCGCCGCACCGGCGGGGGCCACCGGGCCGGCAGGGGCCACCGCACCGCGGCCGGCGGCGGTGCCCGGGGCCCGGAGCCCCGGCGCCCGGCTCACGCTGCGGACCGCCCGCCCGCTCGGTCCGCACCCGCTGCTCGCCGAGGCGCTGCACGCCCGGCTGGTCGAGGCCGGGTGGCGGACCCCCGCCGCGGCCGGGGCCGGGGTGGTGCTGGCGGCCGCCGGCTCCCGCGACCCGGACTCCGCCCTGGACACCGCCCGTACGGCCGCCCTGCTCAGCCGGCGGCTCGGCGGGATACCGGTGCTCCCCGGCTACGCCGGCGGCGCCGGACCGACCGTCGACGGGGCGGTACGGGCGCTGGGCGCGCACGGCCGCCCGCGGCCGGCCGTGGCCTCCTGCTTCGTCGCCCCCGGGCGGTTCTCCGCGCAGTGCGCCGCCGCCGCGCCGGGGGTCGCGGCGGACCCGCTGGGCGACCACCCGGCCCTGGCACGACTGGTCCTGCACCGGTACACCGAGGCGCTCGCCACCGCCCCCATCGCACCCGAGGCGGTTACCGTCGCTGTATGAACGGGACATCACCGACGGCACCCGATCCAGCAGGACCCGACGACGCCGAGGACCCCGCCGGTCCGGCCGGCGGCACCGGTGAGCGCGGCCGCGGCGAGCCGCGCCACGGCCGGCCGGCCCCGTCCACCCGGACGCCCGGCCCCGCCCGGCCGGCCCCGGCCGAGGAGCCGACGTTCGACCTCGCGGGCACCCTGTCCACCAGCGACACCGGCCGCGAGGACCACCCCGGCGGCGCCGGGCGTCCCCCCGCCGCCGCCCCGGGCTCGCGCCCGCCCGCCCGCGCCGCCGGCGCCTCGGGCGTCGAGGCCCCGGCGGCCGGTGTGCCGTGGACGGCCGGCCCGCTCGGCTACCACGCCGCCGACGTCGAGCGCTGGGCCGCCGAACCCGACAAGCGGCCGGGCCGTACCGCGTTCCAGCGCGACCGGGCCCGGGTCCTCCACTCGGCCGCGCTGCGCCGGCTGGCCGGGAAGACGCAGGTGGTCACCCCCGGCACCAGCGCGCACTCCTGGGACGCCTCCCCCCGCACCCGGCTGACCCACTCCCTGGAGTGCGCCCAGGTCGGCCGGGAGCTGGGCGCCGCCCTGGGCGCCGACCCGGATCTGGTGGAGGTCGCCTGCCTCGCCCACGATCTGGGGCACCCGCCGTTCGGGCACAACGGTGAGCAGGCGCTCGACGAGGTCGCGGCCGGCTGCGGCGGCTTCGAGGGCAACGCCCAGTCGCTGCGGCTCCTCTCCCGCCTGGAGCCGAAACGGTTCATCACCGACCCGGAGACCGGCGAGGCGGTGAGCGTCGGCGTCAACCTCACCCGGGCCGCCCTGGACGCCGCCACCAAGTACCCCTGGACCCGGGGCGGCCACCCCGCCGACCCCGCCTCCCGGAAGTTCGGCGTCTACGAGGACGACCTGCCGGTCTTCCACTGGATCCGGCTGGGCGCCCCGGGGCAACGCACCTGCTTCGAGGCCCAGATCATGGACTGGTCCGACGACGTCGCCTACTCGGTGCACGATGTGGAGGACGGCCTGCACGCCGGCCACCTCGACCCGGCCTGCCTGCTCGCCGAACCCGAGCGGCGCGAGGTGTTCGCGGTCGCCGCCGACCGGTACGCGCCCGGCGCCGACCCCGAGGAACTCGCCGCGGCGCTGGACCGGCTGCTGGACCAGGAGTGGTGGCCGCACGGCTACGACGGCACCGCGGTCGCCCAGGCCCGGCTGAAGGACGCCACCAGCCAGCTGATCGGCCGCTTCTGCCTGGCCGCCGAGGCGGCCACACGCGCCACCTGGGGGACCGGCCGCCTCACCCGCTACCGCGCCGAACTGGTGGTGCCGCGCGACACCCGGCTGGAGTGCGCGGTGCTGAAAGCGGTCGCCGACCGCTATGTGATGCAGCGCGAGGACCAGGAGCTGCTCCGGGCCGAGCAGCGCGTCATCATCGCGGAACTCGGCGAGCGGCTGGTCGCCCGCGCCCCCGACGGGCTCGACCCGCAGTTCCGGTCGCTCTTCGCCCGGGCGGCGGACGACACGGCCCGGCTGCGGGTGGTCGTCGACCAGATCGCGGCGCTCACCGACGCCTCGGCGCGCTCCCTGCACGCCCGGCTGACCGCACCGCCGGCCGGCTGACCCCGCCGTACGCCGGGGCCGGGGGCCCCGCCCACTGGCCCGTCCGGCGTACTGCCTCTTCCTTAAGGGCGGCTCGGTGCGGGACGCTCACGGGTGGGACAAGTGACCAGCAGGTAGCCGGACGCAGAGTTGCGCGCGGCGGCGAGGAGGCAGCAAGTGGTCGACGCACACCTGACATTCGTCATCGTCGGAGGGGGCCTGGCCGGGGCGAAGGCGGCCGAGACCCTCCGCGCGGAAGGGTTCACCGGCCGGGTGATCCTCATCTGTGACGAGCGCGACCACCCCTACGAGCGACCGCCACTGTCCAAGGGCTTCCTGACCGGCAACGAGGACCGCGACAGCGTCTTCGTGCACGAGCCCGCCTGGTACGCCCAGGCCCACATCGAGCTGCACCTCGGCCAGCCCGCCGTCCGCCTGGACCGGGCCGCCAAGGCGGTCACCCTCGGCGACGGCACCCGCATCCACTACGACCGGCTGCTGCTGGCCACCGGCGCCGAACCGCGCCGGCTCGACATCCCCGGCACCGACCTGGCCGGGGTCCACCACCTGCGGCGGCTCGCCCACGCCGAGCGGCTGCGCGGCGTGCTCGCCGCCCTGGGCCGGGACAACGGCCAGCTGGTCATCGCCGGGGCCGGCTGGATCGGCCTGGAGGTCGCCGCCGCCGCCCGCGGCTACGGCGCCGAGGTCACCGTGGTGGAGCCCGAGCCCACCCCGCTGCACGGGGTCCTCGGGCCGGAGCTCGGCACCCTCTTCGCCGAGATCCACCGCGAGCAAGGTGTCCGCTTCCACTTCGGCGCCCGGCTCACCGAGATCATCGGGCAGGACGGCATGGTGCTGGCCGCCCGCACCTCCGACGGCGAGGAGCACCCGGCGCACGCGGTGCTCGCCGCCATCGGCGCCGCCCCCCGCACCGCGCTCGCCGAGGCCGCCGGGCTGGACATCGTGGACCGGCGGCACGGCGGCGGCATCGCCGTGGACGCCGCGCTGCGCACCTCCGACCCGGACGTCTTCGCCGCCGGCGACGCGGCCGCCGCCGACCACCCGCTGGTCGGCACCCGGCTGCGGGTGGAGCACTGGGCCAACGCCCTCAACGGAGGCCCGGCCGCCGCCCGCGCCATGCTCGGCCAGGACGTGTCCTACGACCGGGTGCCCTACTTCTTCTCCGACCAGTACGACATCGGCCTGGAGTACTCCGGCTACGCGCCGCCCGGCGCCTACGACCAGGTGATCTGCCGGGGCGACGTGGGCAAGCGGGAGTTCATCGGCTTCTGGCTGCGCGAGGGGCGGGTGCTGGCCGGGATGAACGTCAACGTGTGGGACGTCACCGAATCCATCCAGCGGCTCATCCGCTCCGGCGCCCGGCTCGACCCCGTCGCCCTGGCCGACCCGTCCGTGCCACTGGACTCCCTCGGCTGAGCCCGCCGCCCCGAGCCTCCGGCGCGCCCGCCCCGGCTTCGGCGGTGCCCGCCCAGGCTCCGGTGGTGTGTGCTTTGGCTCCGGCGGCGCGCGGCCAGGCTTCGGTGGTGCCTGCCTCGGCTTCGGTGGCGCGCGGCCAGGCTGTGGCGGGCCCGCCCGCCCCGGCTTCGGCGGTGCCCGCCCAGGCTCCGGTGGTGTGTGCTTTGGCTCCGGCGGCGCGCGGCCAGGCTCCGGCGCTCCCGCCCCCGGCTCCAGCGGTGCCCGCCCTGGCTCCGGCGCGTCCCGCCGCCGGCCTGCCGGGGCCCCGCCGCCGCGGCCCGCGGCGGCGGGGCCCCGGCGGCGGACCCGGTGTCCCCGGCCCACCGTAGAATTCACGCGTGGCAGGCAGGATCAACGATGACGACGTGCGGGCGGTCCGGGACGCGGTCCCGATCGACGCCGTGGTATCCGAGTACCTCCAGCTCCGCAACGCCGGCGGCGGGAACCTGAAGGGGCTGTGCCCCTTCCACGACGAGAAGTCGCCGTCCTTCCAGGTCAGCCCGAGCAAGGGGCTCTTCTACTGCTTCGGCTGCCAGGAGGGTGGGGACACCGTCGACTTCGTGATGAAGATCGACCACCTCTCCTTCGCCGAGACCATCGAGCGGCTCGCCTCCCAGGCCGGCATCACCCTCCGCTACGAGCAGGGCAGCGCCACCCCCGGCCGCCAGCAGGGCGAGCGCACCCGCTTCGTGGAGGCGCACAAGGCGGCCGCCCAGTTCTACGTCGAGCAGCTGGACGGCCCGGAGGCCGAGATCGGCCGCCGCTTCCTCGCCGAACGCGGTTTCGACCAGGCCGCCGCCCAGCACTTCGGTGTCGGCTACAGCCCGGCCGGCTGGGACCACCTGGTGCGCTTCCTGCGCGGCCGCGGCTTCACCGACAAGGAGCTGATCGTCTCGGGCCTCGCCCAGGAGAGCCGCCGCAACCCCATCGACCGGTTCCGCGGCCGTCTGATGTGGCCGATCCGCGACATCACCGGCGAGGTGGTCGGCTTCGGCGCCCGGAAGCTGCGCGAGGACGACAACGGGCCCAAGTACCTGAACACCCCCGAAACGCCGATCTACAAGAAGTCCCACGTCCTGTACGGCATCGACCTCGCCAAGAAGGACATCGCCCGGACCAGCCAGGCCGTGGTCGTCGAGGGGTACACCGACGTCATGGCCTGCCACCTGGCCGGGGTCACCACCGCCATCGCCACCTGCGGCACCGCCTTCGGCGGGGACCACATCAAGATCCTCCGGCGGCTGCTGATGGACAACTCCGGCGCCGAGGTGATCTTCACCTTCGACGGCGACGCCGCCGGGCAGAAGGCCGCGCTGCGCGCCTTCGAGGACGACCAGAAGTTCGCCGCCGAGACCTCCATCGCCATCACTCCCGGCGGCATGGACCCCTGCGAACTGCGGCTCGCCGAGGGCGACGGCGCGGTCAAGACCCTGGTGGACAGCCGCACCCCGCTCTTCGCCTTCGCCATCCGGCACATCGTGGCCCGGCACAACCTCGACACCGCGGAGGGCCGCGCCGCCGCGCTGGAGGAGGCCGCACCGATCGTCGCCAACATCAAGAACAGCTCCATCCAGCACGAGTACGCCGTCTCGCTCGCCGGGATGCTCGGCATCCTCGACACCCAGTTCGTGGTCAAGCGCGTCGCCCAGCTCGCCCGCTGGGCACGGGAGCGCGGCGCGTCCCCCGGCCGGCGCGGCGACCAGCGCGCCCGGACCGCCCAGCACGGCGGCCCCGCGCCGGCGGCCCCGGCGGCCCCGCCCGCCCCCCGCGGCCCCGCCCTGAACCTGCGCAGCCCCGCGCACCGCGTCGAGCGGGAACTGCTCAAGCTCGCCCTCCAGCGCCCCGACCTGGTGTCCCCGGCCTTCGACGCGTACGGCGTGGACGAGTTCACCGCCGCTCCGTACGCCGCGGTGCGCCGCGCCATCGAGGACGCGGGCGGCGCGGGCACCGCCGACGGCGACTACCTGGCCCGGGTCCGGGACGCGGCCCCGGACGACACGGTGCGCGCCATGGTGACCGAGCTGGCCGTCGAGCCGCCGCACACCCGCCGGGACCCCGACGAGGCGTACGCGGGCGTGCAGCTGGTCGCGGTCCGGCTGGCCGCGGTGAACCAGCGGGTGCGTGACCTCCAGGGCACCTTCACCCGGCTGGCCGGGGCGCACGGCGACCCGGGTCAACTGGACGCGGTGCAGAACGAGTTGTGGGTCCTCCAGCAGTACGGCCGGGCCCTGCGGGAGCGGGGCGTGGCAGCGCTCTGACCGGGCCCGGCCGCGACCCCCGGCGGTCGCCGCCGCCCCCGGCGGGCCGCTCGCCGTCCGGGCCCCGGGTGCGACCGGAGCGACGGGCGGAGTGCCCGGGGCGCCGGTCACGGCCCCCCGGACCGCCGCTGACCCGTTCCCGCCGCTCGCCGGTGCCTGCCGACCGTCGCCGACCCGTCCTCGCCGACTGCCGGTGCGCGCCGCCGGCCGACCTCAACGGCCCCCGCGCGCCGGGCGGTTCGGCCGGCGCGTCCGCCGGTGGACGCGCCGTCTGCCGATGATCATCCCGGGTAGGCTCGGTGCGGTGACCCGGCCCCGCGCCCGGCGGGAGAAGGTGGAGAGTGTGGCGTGACCCCTGAGAACCGTCCCGAGATCCCGTTGCGGCTCAACGACCGGCCGACCTCGGCGCGGGCCTACGGCTGGATGCTCGGTGGCAAGGACAACTACGAGATCGACCGCGATTTCCTGTTAGGCACCCTGCCCAGCTTCCCCGAGTGTGTGGACATCGCCCGCCAGAACCGCCGGTTCCTCTTCCGGGCGGTGCGCTATCTGGCGCGGGAGGCGGGGATCCGCCAGTTCATCGACATGGGCTGCGGGTTGCCCACCGACGACAACGTCCACCAGGTCGCCCGGCGCTTCGCCCCCGACGCCAGGGTGGTCTACGTGGACATCGACCCGATCGTGCTCGCACACGGCCGGGCCCTGCTGGCCGACGACGCCGGCACCACCGTCATCACCGGCGACATGCGTGACCAGCAGGCGCTCCTGGACCACCCGGAGGTACGCCGCCTGATCGACTTCGGCGAGCCGGTGGCGGTGCTGTTCCTCTCCGTGGTGCACCACCTCACCGACGCCGACCAGCCCCGGCGGGTGCTCCGCTCGATCATCGACCAGGCCGCGCCGGGCAGCCATCTGTGCCTGTCCCAGGTGGTCGCCGACGACCCGGTCCGGGGGGCGGGGATGACCGCGCACATCACGGACCAGGGCATTCCCTGGCGGACCCGCACCCCGGCCGAGGTGGACGCCTTCCTCGACGGGCTCGATCCGGTCGAACCGGGCCTGGTCAACCTGGACCACTGGCGCCCCGACGCCGACCAGCCGCCGCTGGCCCCGGTCGCGGCGGAGCTGCGGCCCTATCTGGGGGCCGGCCTGCGGGACACCGGCATCTACGAGTACGGGGGAGTGCTCCGCAAGGGCTGACCCGCCGGGCACCGGCCACCGGACCCGGGGCGCCCGCCGCCGTGACTCGGGCACCGGCCACCGATCCCGGGGCGCCCGCCGCCGTAACCCGGGCACTGGCCGCCGCCCACCCGGGACACCTGCCGCCGTAACCCGGGCACTGGCCGCCCACCCGGGACCCCCGCCGCCGGCCCTGGGGCGCCCCCTGTCGTAAACCAGGCGCTCGTCGCCGAACGAGGCACCGGCCACCGGAACGAGGCACCGGCCGCCGGGCCGGGGGCGCTCCTTCGCCGGGCAGGGGCGCCCGCCGCCGTAACCCGGGGCGCCGCCGCCCCCGCCGCGAACCGCTCCGACTGCCCGCGCGGCAGCCGGATGGCGCGCGGCGGGGCGGCGGGGCCGGACCGGGCAGCGGGCGGAGCCGGGACCGGCCGGCCCCCTGCCCGGCCCCCCGCCCCCGAAGTGCCCGGCCCCGAAGTGCCCGGCCCCGGAGTGCCCGGCCCCGGAGTGCCCGGCCCCGGAGTGCCCGGCCCCGGAGTGCCCGGCCCCCCGCCCCCGGAGTGCCCCGCCCCACGCCCCGGGGGTGCCCGGCGGCTGCCGCCCGGGCGCGCCGCGCGGGGCAACCACCCTGTAACCGTCCGGTCACGCCGCGCATAGCAAAAAGTGCGCGCACGCCCCTCGTGGCGGCCCTGTGTCGTACCCCACACTGGATTGCGGTGCCCGAGTCCTCGGAACGCGGCGGTGGTCGGCCGGGTCGGGCCGGAATCCCCCGCAGATCCGCTCACCGTGTACGGGACGGACGGCGGCTCGGCCGCCCCACCGTTCCCGATCGTCCTGCCGCCTCAGCAGCGATCACCCTGGAGGTCGCCCCCGTGCAGACCCAGACCCTCTCCCACACCGCCGAAGCCCTGCCCGCGGTGCCGCAGCAGGGCCTCCCGCCGGGCCATCCCGAGGCCGGGGAACCGGAGGCGGGCGGGCCCGAGCCGCAAGGGCCGGAGCGCCTCGGCCCTGAGACCGGGGAGCCGCACCGCCCGGCGGCCGGGGTGCCGGAGGAAACCGACCCGGTCGGACCCGTGGTACGCCTGGACTCCGGCGGCCCCTCCTCCGACCTGTTCCGCCAGTACCTCCGGGAGATCGGCCGGATCCCGCTGCTGTCCGCCGCCGACGAGGTGGAACTGGCCCGGCGGGTGGAGGCCGGCCTCTTCGCCGAGGAGAAGCTGAGCAGCACCCCGGGGCTGGACGAGGCCCTGGCGCTGGACCTGGACCGGCTGGTCGTGCTGGGCCGGATGGCCAAGCGGCGGCTGATCGAGGCCAACCTGCGCCTGGTGGTCTCCGTGGCCAAGCGCTACATCGGGCGCGGGCTGACCATGCTGGACCTGGTGCAGGAGGGCAACCTGGGCCTGATCCGGGCGGTGGAGAAGTTCGACTACGCCCGCGGCTACAAGTTCTCCACGTACGCCACCTGGTGGATCCGGCAGGCCATGTCCCGGGCGCTCGCCGACCAGGCCCGCACCATCCGGGTGCCGGTGCACGTGGTCGAACTGATCAACCGGGTGGTGCGGGTGCAGCGCCGGATGCTCCAGGAACGCGGCTGCGAACCCACCGCCGACGAGGTCGCCGCCCACCTCGACCTGACCCCGGAACGGGTCACCGAGGTGCTGCGGCTGGCGCAGGAGCCGGTCTCCCTGCACGCCCCGGTCGGCGAGGAGGAGGACGTCGCGCTGGGCGACCTGATCGAGGACGGGGACGCCGCCTCGCCGGTGGAGTCCGCCGCGTTCCTGCTGCTCCGGGAGCACCTGGAGGCGGTGCTGTCCACGCTGGGCGAGCGGGAGCGGAAGGTGGTGCAGCTGCGCTACGGGCTGGCCGACGGCCGTCCGCGGACCCTGGAGGAGATCGGCCGGATCTTCGGGGTCACCCGGGAGCGCATCCGCCAGATCGAGTCCAAGACCCTCAACAAACTCCGCGAGCACACCTTCGCCGACCAGCTGCGCGGCTACCTGGACTGAGCGCCGGCCGGGCGCCGGACCCGCCTCGTCAGGGTTTCGCGGCATGGACACCCGGGACGAACTCCTCATCGATCTGATCAACCGCGCCGAGATGGAGCGCTCCGGTCCGCGGCTCGCCGTGCTGACGCACGGCGCCGTGATCACCGGCCGGATCGCGGCCCAGCGGGACTGGGCGGTGGAGGTCGCGGCCCGGCTGCGGGACTCCGACCCGCTGGTGGAGCGGTTCGCCGAGGACTTCGACGGCGAGGCGGCGGGCCCGCGGGACTGTCCGCCGGCCTTCCTGCACCTGCGGGACTGCCAACTGGTGTCCGGGGAGTGGACGCTGCCCGCCGCGTTCGGCGAGTTCTTCCGGGTGCCGCTGTCGGCCATCAGCGCCTGGAGCGCACGGTGACCCGGCGGCCAGCCCGCGCGCCCGTGGCGCGCGGCGCGGAGCGCGCGTCGGCGGCCCGGGGCGCGCCGGACGGCCGGGGGAGCCGCACCGTGCGGCGGGGCGCCGCGCGGCCCGGCGCACCACCGGCGGGGTGGCCCGCCGTCAGGCGCCCTGGCCTCGAAGGGGGTTCGTCCCGCACCCTGATCACATGGGGGTCGACGCCACACGCCGCTCCGGGCGGCCGGAACACGCGAGCCGAGCCGAGCGCGGGCAGGTCGAGGAGTGCCGTGAGTGCGGGTACCGCGACCCGACCGTGCGCGACCTCGGTCTCGCGATCCGCTACGCCCTGTGCGACCCCTGCTTCGAGGACCTGGTGGCCGCCCGCACGCTCGGCGGGCCGCTGCCGCTGTCCCGGATCATCGACGATCTGACGTCCGGCGGCGGTGACGACCGACCCTCCGGGACGTGAGCCGACGACCGGGCGGGGCGAGGACGTAGGGACCGGCGACCGGGCCGGACGTAACGCACGGGCCGGGGTACCCCGCAGGGGGCGGGGGCACCGGGCGGGCCGGGCGCTGGGCCGGACGAAACGCACGGGCCGGAACGCCCCGCACGGGACGAGGCAGGCGCCGGGCGGGACGAAACGCGGGCCGGGACGCCCAGCACGGGACGGCGCGCGGGCGCGGGCCGGGGCGAAACGCGCCGGCCGGGGCGAACGCGGGGCGGGGGCCGCCGGGCGGTCAGCCCGCCGCCGGCCCCGCCTCGAACGCCCCGGGGTGCGTCTGCTCGCGGACCGCGACGTACTGCTGCCGCACCGCCTGCCCGACGGCCAGCTCCTCAGCCGGCTCGAACACCTGGCTGGCCGCCGACGGCCAGGCCGGGGGCTGCTGCGGCGAGAGCGTGGCGCGCGAGACGCCCAGTGCCCAGGCCGCCTGCCGGGCGGCGCCCAGCGCCGCGTACTCCGCGGGCTGCGGCACCACGACCTGCGCGCCCAGCAGCGCCGGGGCGATGGCGCGGATCGCGGGCAGCTCGGCCGAGGGGCCGAGCAGGAAGATCCGGCGCACCTCCACGCCGCGTCCGCGCAGCACGTCCAGGGCGTCCGCCAGGCCGCACAGCATGCCCTCGAAGGCCGCCCGCGCCAGATGCTCCGGCCTCATGCTCTCCCGGCGCAGCCCGGCCAACGTCCCGGCGGTGTGCGGCAGGTGGGGTGTCCGCTCCCCCTCCAGATACGGCAGGAAGACCAGCCCGGAGGCGCCGGGCGTGGACTTCAAGGCGAGCGCGGAGAGCTCCTCCAGGTCGCAGCCGAGCATCTCGGCCGTGCCGCGCAGCACCCGGACCGCGTTCAGAGTGTGGACCACGGGCAGGTGCATGCCGGTGGCGTCCGCGTACGCGGTGATGGTGCCGCTCGGGTCGGCGAGCGCCTCGTGGTGCACCGCGAACACCGACCCGGAGGCGCCCAGCGAGACCACGGCGTCCCCGATGCCCACCCCCAGTCCGAAGGCGGCGGCCATGGTCTCGCCGGTCCCGGCGGAGATCAGCAGACCCTCGGGGGTGTGGCCGGCGGGCTCGGCGGGGCCGATGACCTCAGGCAGCCGGACCTGGTGCCCGAGCGCCAGCTCGACCAGATCCGTGCGGTAGGCGCCGGTCGCCGCCGACCAGTAGCCGGTGCCGGAGGCGGCGCCCCGGTCGGTGGTCCGGCGGGCGGGCCGCCCCAGCAGCTGCCACACCAGCCAGTCGTGCGGCTGGAGGAGTTCCGCCACCCGCCGGGCGGACTCCGGCTCGGTACGGGCCAGCCAGCGCAGCTTCGCCACCGCCAGCCCGGCCTGCGGGACCGAGCCGACGGCCTGCGCCCAGGCGGTACGGCCGCCCAGCGCGTCGATCAGGTCCGCCGCCGCGGCCTGCGCCCGCCGGTCGTTCCCGATCATCGCGGGGCGGACCACCACCCCGCCCGCGTCCAGCGGCAGCAGGCCGTGCTGCTGCGCGGAGACACCGATGGCCTCCACGCCCTCCAGCAGCCCGCCCTCGGCGGCCTCGCCCAGCGACAGCAGCCAGGACTGCGGGTCCACGTCGCTGCCGGTCGCGGGGTGCGGGGCGTACCCGTGCCTGAGTACCGCGCCCGTGTCCGTGTCACAGACGACGATGCGTGTGCTCTCGGACGAACTGTCCAATCCGGCGACTATCCCCATAGCCAACGATGATGCCCTATGGAGGGCCTCCGGCGGCGGTTTGGTCAGGTGTTGGAGGTACCCCAGTCGTCGTCCTGGGCGGTGCGCTGGTCGCGCATCGCGTGCACCCGGTCCGACACGGAGTCCGGCAGCCGCTCCTCGACCTTGTCGAACGCCTTGGTGGCGGCCTTGCGGCCGTTGACCGCGGCCGCCTCGGCGGTGTTGCGCACCGCCGGGTTCCGGGCGAACCGCTGAGCGCTCTGGCACAGCTGTTCGTACCGTTCGCGTCCGGCGCGCGCGCCGAGCACGTATCCGACAGCCACTCCGGTGATGAACGTCAGCCGGTAGCGCATCGCTCTGCCTTCCCGTAGTCCACGCCTGGGGTACCGATGGGGCCGTGCCTGCCGCCTACCCCGCGGGGCTCGTGTTACCCCCCGGCGACGCGCAGGTCACCGCAAGGCATACCGATTGGCGGAGCACCCCCCTGCTTGCGCTAATGTATGTGTCGCAGCGAGCGCGCGCCGTCCGGGGGACCGGAGGGAGGCGCATTCGAGGCACACGGAGCAATCCCCTGTAGCTCAATTGGCAGAGCAGCCGGCTGTTAACCGGCAGGTTACTGGTTCGAGTCCAGTCGGGGGAGCTCGGTCCCCTGTAGCTCAATTGGCAGAGCATTCGGCTGTTAACCGGAGGGTTACTGGTTCGAGTCCAGTCGGGGGAGCAGAGAGAAAAAGGACCCCGCCGGGGTCCTTTTTCGTTTCCCCGGGAACCGCGCGCCGGTGATCGAAGTCCTTCAAGGCGAGCATGCCGGATCGCTGCGGCCCCCTGGGGCAGCAGATCGTATGAGCGGCTATGCTGCGGCAGACGGCGCGCACAGATGTACGCGACGCGCCGTTACGGGGCGGTAGCTCAGCCGGTTAGAGCAGCGGACTCATAATCCGTCGGTCGTGGGTTCGAGTCCCACCCGCCCCACCGGTCGGGCGTTCGATGAGGACGCCCCGCCCGGTGAACCGAGGCGGTGCGGGCCCTCACGGACGAGTGGGGGCCCGCCCCCGTTTCCCCGCCGCGCCGCCCCTCCCCGCGTGCGGTGCCACCCAGCGTTCGGCCCCTCCCCGCGTTCGGCGCCGCCCCCGGGCTCTCGGGTTCCCCGCGCTCCCCGGTTCCGTGCCGCCCGGCCGGCCCGGTCCGCGCGGCTGCCCCGCTTCCCGGCGCATCCCCCTCCCCGGGTACCGCTTCCTTGTGTGACGCTGCCCGCTGCCCCGCGTCCCCCTTCTCCCTCTTCACTCTCTTCTCTCCCTCTTCCGGTTCGCCCTCTCCCGGGCCGCGTCAGGCGTGCCGGGGTGCCGGGGTGCCGGGTGCCGGGTGCCGCGCGTCCCCTCGCTCGTCCCCGGTGGCGTGACCGGGGGTCCGGCCGCCGTGGCCGGGGCGGTCCGCGGCGGCGGCCCACGCCCCGTCGGGGCCTCCGCCGGCGGGGTCCGGGCGTCGCGGTATCCGGGCACCCGCGCCTTGTAGGTTCGTCCTAGCCGGTTGGCGGTTGCGATGAAGATGGGGGATGGGAGTTGTAGATGCAAGGCTTATCCACTTATCGTGCCGCACATGCAGCAGTACACAATCGGCCAGGCGGCGCGTCTGCTGGGCGTCAGTCCGGACACCGCCCGCCGCTGGGCCGATGCCGGGAAGGTCGCCACCCACCGCGACGAATCCGGCCGGCGCCTCATCGACGGCCGCGACCTGGCCGCCTTCTCGGTGACCCTCGCCCAGTCCGGTGCCGAGGACGAGGAGGCGCCCTACACCTCCGCCCGCAACGCGTTCCCCGGCATCGTCACCGCCGTCAAGCTCGGCGACGTGGCGGCCCAGGTCGAGATCCAGGCCGGCCCGCACCGGCTGGTGTCACTGCTCACCCGGGAAGCCGTCGAGGAACTCGGGCTGGAGGTCGGCATGCAGGCCACCGCCCGGGTGAAGTCCACCAGCGTGCACATCGACCGCGTCTGACGCCGCGGCGGGCGGCCCGCCGGGCACCCGTACCTCCCGCCGGCAGGGGCACCGGCACCGGCACCCGGCGGATCCCGGGACGCCGGCGCGCCCCGCCGCCCCGGTGCGGCGATCTCCATCCCCGAGCGGCGCCGCCCGTCCACGGCGCCGCTCGGCCCGTCCCCGATCCCGCCGGGCAGCCCGGGCCCGCCCCGTGCCGCCGGCCACTCTCCCGAGGAGACATCTGCCATGCCCCGCACCTTCCCCGGACGACGCGCCGCGGTCGCGATACTCACCACCGCCCTGCTCATGCCGTTCGCCACGGCCTGCGGCAGCGACGACGACAAGGGCGACGGCGACGCCACCAAGGGCGGCGAATCCTCCCGCACCGAGCTGACGGTGCTCGCCGCCGCCTCGCTCACCGACGTCTTCAAGACCGCGGGCCAGGCGTACGAGGACACGCACGCCGGCACCACGGTGAAGTTCTCCTTCGCCGGATCCCAGGAACTGGCCGCCCAGGTCAGGCAGGGCATCGACGCCGACGCCCTGGTCACCGCGGACACCCGGACCATGGACGGGCTGCGGTCCGACACCGGCAGTCCGACCGTCATCGCCCGGAACCGCCTGGTGATCGCCGTCCGGGAGGGCAACCCGGAGAAGATCGACGACCTGGCGGACCTGGCCGACCGCAAGCTCAAGGTGGTGCTCGCCGCGCCCGAGGTGCCGGCCGGCCGCTACAGCGAGCAGATCCTGGACAAGCGGGACCTGGACGTCCGTCCGGTCTCCGAGGAGCCCAACGTGCGGGCCGTGCTGACCAAGGTCGCCCTGGGGGAGGCCGACGCCGGGCTGGTGTACGCCACCGACGCCGCGGCCGAACCGGGCAAGGTCGACGCGGTCACCGTCCCCGACGACCAGAACGCCATCGCCTCCTACCCGGCCGCCACGCTCGAGGAGTCCTCGCACGCGGCGGCCGCGGCGGAGTTCGTGACGTGGCTCAGCGGGCCGGAGGCCCAGCGGATCCTGCGCGACGCCGGCTTCCAGAAGCCGTGACGACCCGTGCGGTGGCCGTCCGGACAGGGGGCCGGACGGCCACCGCACGCACCCCCGCCCCGCGGCCGGGCACGGGGCACCGAGCAGCCACCGGACAGGCAACGACCAGGCAGGGGACACGATGAGACGCATCCGCACCGGCGCGCCCCGGCTGCGTGCCCCGGTCACCCTCGCGCTGCCCGCCGTGCTGGCCGTCGCCTTCCTGCTGCTGCCGCTGGTCGGCATCCTGTCCCGGACCCCCTGGGGCGACCTCGGCGCGCACCTGTCCCGGCCCGAGACGACCGAGGCGCTCCGGCTCTCGCTGGTGGTGTCCTTCTGGGCGCTGGGGCTGTCGCTGCTGCTGGGTGTGCCACTCGCCTGGCTGCTCGCCCGCGTCCCGTTCCGGGGGAAGGCCCTCGTACGCTCACTGGTGCTGCTGCCGATGGTGCTGCCGCCGACCGTGGGCGGTGTGGCGCTGCTGCTGGCGTTCGGTCGCCGGGGCCTGCTGGGCCCCTGGCTGGAGGACACCTTCGGGGTCACCCTGCCGTTCCACACCTCCGGCGCGGTGCTGGCCGCGACCTTCGTCGCCATGCCCTTCCTGGTGATCAGCCTGGAGGGCACGCTCGCCGGGCTGCGACCCAGCTACGAGGAGACCGCGTCCTCGCTGGGCGCCTCACCGGTGCGGGTCTTCTTCACCGTCACCCTGCCCATGGTCGCCCCCGGCCTGATCGCCGGTGCCGCGCTCACCTGGGCCCGCGCGCTCGGCGAGTTCGGCGCCACCATCACCTTCGCCGGAAACCTCCCCGGCACCACCCAGACGCTGCCGCTCCAGGTCTATCTGCTCCTCCAGCAGGAACCGGAGGCCGCCACCTCGGTCTCGCTGCTGCTGCTCGTCATCGCCGCCGTGGTGCTGGTCTCCCTGCGCGGCCGTTTCACGGGCACGGCCAGGGGTGCGCCCCGCCACGCGCCGGACGGCGTGCCGGACGCGGCGCCGGACGGCGGCGGGCACCCGGACCCGGCGGACCGGACCGGGCCGGACCCCGCGCCGGACCCGGACCCGGACGCCCCGCGCTGGCCGCTGCACGCCGAGGTCACCGGCGCCGACCGGCTGACCCTGGACGCCGAGCCGGGCACCACCATCGCCGTCGTCGGACCCAACGGCGCCGGCAAGACCACCTTGCTGCGGGCCCTGCTGGGACTGACCGACCGGGCGCACGCCGTGCTCCGGCTCGGCGGCACCGAGATCACCGGGCTGCCCCCGCACCGGCGCCAGGTGGCCTGGGTCCCGCAGGACGGCGCGCTGTTCCCGCACCTGAACGCCCTGGGCAACACCGCGTACGGGCTGCGCGCCCGCGGCGTGCCGCGCGCCGAGGCCCGCGCCGCCGCCCGGCAGTGGCTGGACCGGCTGGGGGTGGGCCACCTCGCCCACCGCAGGCCCGCGCAGCTCTCCGGCGGCCAGGCCCAGCGCGTCGCCCTCGCACGGGCGCTCGCCGCGCGCCCCCGGCTGCTGCTGCTCGACGAGCCGCTCGCGGCACTCGACCAGACCACCCGCGCCCGGGTGCGGCACACCCTCCGCACCCATCTGCGCGGCTTCACCGGGGTCTGCCTGATCGTGACCCACGATCCGGTCGAGGCGGTGTCGCTCGCGGACCGGGTGCTGGTGCTGGACGACGGCCGGGCGCTGCAGGACGCCTCGCCCGCCGAGGTCACCCGGCACCCGCGGTCCCCGTGGGTGGCCCGGATGCTCGGCCGCAACGCCTGGGCGGGCACCACGTCCGCGGACGGCCTGCGGCTCCCCGGCGGCGGTCGCCTGGTGGCCGCGGACCCGCTGCCCGCCGGTTCCGCGGCGCTGGGGATCATCGCCCCGGAAGCGGTGTCGCTGCACCGTGAGCGGCCCACCGGCAGTCCGCGGAACAACTGGCCGGGCCACGTCCGGGAGATCACCGCGCTCGGCAGCCGGCTCCGGGTGCTGGTGAGCCTCGGCCCCGTCCCGGACCTGGTCGCGGAGATCACCCCGGGGGCGGCGGCGGAACTCGGCCTGGCCGACGGCGCCGCGGTCTGGGTGAGCGTCAAGGCGACCGAGGTCACCCTGGTGGCCGCCTGAGGGGTGCCGGGCCGTCCGGCGGCGGTCCGGGCACGGCAGAGCGGCCGCCCCGCTTATGCGGGACGGCCGCTCAGGAGCCGTGTGTCACTTGTTGATGCAGACGTTGCCCACGGAGCCGTTCAGCGCGCCGATGACGCTGATGGTGTTGTTGCACAGGTTGATCGGGATGTCGATCGGGACCTGGATCACGTTGCCGCTGACGATGCCGGGCGAGCCCACGGCCACCGCCTTGGCGTCCGAGCCGGAGCCGCCGCCCTTGGCGTAGTGCTTCTGGCCCTTGTGGCTCTTCTGGCTCTTCTGGTGCTTGGCGTGCTTGCCCTGGGGCTTCTTCCCCTGGTGCCCGTGACCGCCGTCGTGGGCCACGGCACCGCCCGCGGCACCGAGGACGGTGATACCCGCGGTGGCGGTCAGGACTACGGCTTTCGAGAGTCGCTTCACGAGCTCTCCCCTTCGTTGGATTCAGTGGTAACTGCGGTCGCTTGGAGAACGACCGGACCCCCACACGGATGCGGGCATACCACCCGGATGGCCCTATACCGGCTCGGAGCCCCAGGGCGGGCGGCGGCCCCGGGGGCGCAGGCGGCCGAACGGCCTAACCGGCCGTGCCGCGGCCGGACGCCGTCGATAGACCGGACGTGCTGAGACCGTCTCAGCGATCCGCACGAAGGAACCCGCTCATGCGCCCTTCCTTTCCCCTGGCGGCCGTCGCCGCCCTGATAACCGCGGTCCCGCTGACCGCCGCCCCCGCCGCCGCGGCCCCGGTGCCGCTGCCGGTCCCGGACGCCGCCCGGCCCAGCCCCGCGCCCCTGGTCACGGTCCGGGGCGCCATCCCCGGGCAGTACATCGTCTCGCTCTCCTCCGGGACCAGCCCGGCCACCGTGACCACCCGCGCGGGCGTCAAACCCCTGTACACCTACAGCCGCACCCACACCGGCTTCGCCGCCAGGCTCAGCCCGGCGCAGCTGGACATGGTCCGCAACCAGCCCGGGGTGGAGGCGGTCGAGGAGGACGCCACCGTCACCGTCCCCGAGGACCTGCCGCCCGCCACGCCCCCGGCCGGCCCGGTGACCAAGGTCGCGGAGGTCCCCTGGAACCTGGCCCGCATCGACAGCCGGGAGCCCGGCGGCATCCGCTACTCGGTCAAGGCCACCGGCGCCAAGGTCCGCTCGTACATCATCGACAGCGGCATCGAACTGAACCACCCGGACTTCGCCGGCCGGGCCGTGGCCGGGACCAGCTTCGTCGAGGACGGCCGGGGCGCCCGGGACTGCGTCGGGCACGGCACCCACGTGGCCGGCACGGTCGGCGGCGCCCGGTCCGGCGTGGCCAGGAAGACCACGCTGGTGTCGGTACGGGTCTTCGACTGCGCCGGGCTGAGCAGCAACTCCGCCGTCATCGCCGCGATGGACTGGGTCGCCGACCACGCCCGCCGGCCCGCGGTCGCCAACCTGTCGCTGGGCGGCCCCCGGTCGGCCGCGGTGAACCGGGCGGTGGCGGACCTGGCCGCGTCCGGGGTGTTCCCGGTGGTCGCCGCCGGCAACTCCGGCGCCGACGCCTGCACCGTCTCACCGGCCGGCTCCCCGAGCGGGTTCACCGTCGGGGCCGTCGACCGCAAGGACCGGCTGGCCCCGTTCAGCAACTGGGGCGGCTGCGTGAAGATGAACGCCCCCGGCGTCGACATCCGCTCCGCCCACCTGGGCGGCGGCTACCGGGAACTGAGCGGCACCTCCGCCGCCGCGCCGCACGTCACCGGCGTCGCCGCGCTCTACAAGGACGCCCGCGGGGACACCTCGTTCGCCGCCCTGTCGTCCTGGCTCACCCGGAACGCGACCCCCGGCATGGACACCACCCGCGCCGGCTCCCCCACCGGCACGCCCCCGCTCCTGGTGCACACCGGCGGGCTGTGACCCGGGTTCCGGCAGGAATACCGCCCGGCCGCGGTTGGTTACCGTGGCCGGGCACCCGCCGACCCGACCGGAAGCAGGGAAGCCAGGAATGAGCACGGTAGAACTCACCAAGGACAACTTCGACGAGATCGTCTCCGGAAGCGACTTCGTCCTGATCGACTTCTGGGCCTCCTGGTGCGGTCCGTGCCGGATGTTCGCCCCGGTCTACGAGCGGGCCGCCGAGCGCCACCAGGACCTGGTCTTCGGCAAGGTCGACACCGAGGCCCAGCCCGAGCTGGCCGCCGCCTTCGACATCCGGTCCATCCCCACCCTGATGATCGTCCGGGAGAACATCGCGGTGTTCGCGCAGCCCGGCGCCCTCCCCGAACCGGCCCTGGAGGACGTCATCGGGCAGGCCCGGGCGCTCGACATGGACCAGGTGCGCGCCTCCGTCGCCGAGGCGGCGGAGCAGGCCCCGGGGTCCGCCGGGACCGGGTCCGCGGAGCCGGACGAGCGTGGGTGAGCTGCTCGTCGTCCGGCACGGCGAGACCGAGTGGAGCCGGGACGGCCGGCACACCAGCTGGACGGACAAACCGCTCACCGCGCACGGCGAGGAGCAGGCCCGCGCGCTGCGCCCGCTGCTGGCCCACCGCCGGCTCGTCCGCATCCTGGTCAGCCCGCTGGCCCGGGCCCGGCAGACCGCCCGACTGGCCGGCCTGGCCGACGACCGCACCGAGGTCGAACCCGGGCTGCGGGAATGGGAGTACGGCGGGTACGAGGGCGTCACCACCGCCGAGATCCACCGCACCCGGCCCGGCTGGCGGCTGTGGACCGACGGCGTAGCCCCCGGCCCGGCGGACCACCCGGGGGAAACACCCGAACAGGTCGGTGCGCGCGCCGACCGGGTGCTGGCCGGCATCGAGCCGCTGCTGCGCCCGGACGCCACCGGCGGTGACGTGGTGCTGGTGGCGCACTCGCACCTGCTGCGGGTGCTGACCGCCCGCCGGCTCGGGCTGCCGCCCGCCGCCGGGGCGCTGTTCCGGCTGGAGACCGGCACACTCGGTCGACTGGGAAACGAGCACGGACGCCCGGTGATGCTCGCCTGGAACGTAGGCTCGTAACCGATCACCGGGCGGGGCGCGGCCGGTACCGGTCCACCGCCCCGCCCGGGCGACCGGACCGGCGGCGCCGCACGCGCAGGTGTGCGAACGCCCCGTCATCATCCACAGGTTGACCATTGGTCACACAGGAGGCAACGAGCATGGCAACGACCCGCACCGCGCACACCGTCTGGACCGGCAGCCTGACCGAGGGGGAGGGCACCGTCACCTTCGACTCCTCCGGCATCGGCGAGCAGCCGGTCTCCTGGCCGTCGCGGGCCGAGCAGGCGAACGGCAAGACCAGCCCGGAGGAGCTGATCGCCGCGGCCCACTCCAGCTGCTTCTCCATGGCGCTGTCGCACGCCCTCACCCAGGCCGGCACGGCGCCGACCCAGCTGCGCACCCAGGCCGAGGTCACCTTCCAGCCGGGTACCGGCATCACCGGCATCCACCTCACCGTGGAGGGGCAGGTCGAGGGGCTGGACGAGGCCGCCTTCACCGCCGCGGCCGAGGACGCCAAGAAGAACTGCCCGGTGAGCCAGGCGCTGACCGGCACCGAGATCACCCTCAGCGCGAAGCTCGCCTGACGGTGAGCGGGCGGGTGGGTTCCCGCCGCCCCGAGGCGGCGGGAACCCACCCGGTCCACCCGGTCCACCCGGTCCACCCGGTCCACCCGGTCCACCCGGTCCACCCGGTCCACCCGGTCCACCCGGTCCACCCGGTCCACCCGGTCCGGCCGCCCCAGGGGGCCACCGGGCCGGCGGCACGGGGTCTCAGGGGCCGGTCAGCACCAGCACCGCGTTCTGGCCGCCGAAGCCGAACGAGTTGCTGACCGCCACCTCCACCGGCGCGGAGCGCTCCGCCTTGGCGACCACGTCCAGTTCGATCCGCGGATCGAGGCTGTCCAGGTTGGCGGTGGGCGGGATGACGCCCTGTTCCACCGTCAGCGCGGTCACCGCCGCCTCGATCGCCCCGGCCGCCCCCAGCGCGTGGCCGGTCACCCCCTTCACCGAGGTCACCGCGGGGCGGTCGCCCAGCACCCGGCGGATCAGCCGGGCCTCCGCCAGGTCGTTGAGCGGGGTGGAGGTGCCGTGCGCGTTGACGTGGTCCACCGCGTCGGTGCCCAGCCCGGCGTCCCGCAGCGCCGCCCGGAGCGCCAGCTCGGCGCCCAGCCCCTCGGGGTCGGGGGCGGTCGCGTTGTAGGCGTCGGCGGACGCCCCGTACCCGCTGACCCGGGCGCGGATCCGCGCCCCGCGGGCCCGCGCGGTCTCCGGGCGCTCCAGCACCAGCACGGCCGCCCCCTCCGCCGGGACGAAGCCGTCCCGGTCCGCGTCGAACGGCCGGGACGCCGCGGCCGGTTCGGCACGGCGGTTCGACAGGGCGCCCATCTGCTGGAAGCCGGTGATGATCGACGGGGTGAGGCAGGACTCGGTCCCCCCGGTGATCACCACGTCGCAGGCGCCGCTGCGCAGCAGCTCCCGGGCCGCGCCCACCGCCGTGGTGCCCGAGGCGCAGGCGGTGGCGGTGACGAAGTTGGGGCCCCGCGCTCCGTACTCCATGGCGATGTGGCCGGCGGACATGTTGACGATCAGCATCGGGATGAGCATGGCCGAGACCTTCTCCGGCCCCCGCTCCCGCAGCACCTCGTAGTTCTTCTCCCAGGTGGCGGTGCCCCCGACGCCGTTGCCGAGCACCACGCCCACCCGGGCGCCGTCCCAGGAGGACGGGTCCAGCCCGGCGTCGGCCAGCGCCTCGGCGGCGGCCGCCAGGGCCAGCTGGCTGCTGCGGTCCAGCCGCCAGATCTTGCGTCTGCCCAGCGTGGCGGCGGCGTCGAAGTCCGGTATCCAGCACCCCACGTCGGCGGGGATGCCCGCCAGCGCCGGCACCCGCCCGGCGGCGGTGCCCTCGGCGGCCCGGATGCGCCGCCAGGCCGCGTCGGTGCCCACCCCGGCCGAGGTGACCATGCCGATGCCGGTGACCGCCGCGCCGAAGGGTGCCGCGGCCGGCGCCATCAGAGAGCCACCGTCTTGGAGTCCAGCACCTCGGCCGTCTTGGCCAGGGTGTTCGACGCCTGCAGGTCGTCGTCGGCGAGCTGGATGCCGAACTCGTCCTGGGCGGTGAGGGTCAGCTCCACCAGGGCGAGTGAGTCCAGGTCCAGCTCCTCGAAGGTGGTCTCCGGCGTGACCTCGCCGGGCTCGATGCCGAAGCCGTCGCCCAGCAGGGTCACCAGACGGTCGTAGGTGCTGCTCATCGTGTACTCCTCGGAGATGTCGGTGTGGTGCGGTGCGGATCGGTGCCGCCCCGGGGCGGGGCGCGCGTTCGCCGGAGGGTTGGGGCCGGCGTGCCCGGCCGGGGTCATACCGGGGTCAGCTCCGGCCAGTGGAGGGCGCAGGCGCCCCAGGTGAGGCCGCCGCCGAAGGCGGTGAGCACGGTGCGGTGGCCGGCGGCCAGCCGCCCGCCGGCCACCGCGTGCGCCAGCGCCAGCGGAATGGAGGCGGCCGCGGTGTTCCCCACCTGGTCCAGGTGCACCGCGCACCGGTCGCGGGGCAGTCGCATCCGGTCCGCGACCGCGTGCAGGATCCGCAGGTTCGCCTGGTGGGCCACGAGCCGGTCGATGTCCCCGGCCGCCCAGCCGGCCCGCTCGGCCGCCGCCAGCGAGGTGTCGGCCATCCGTTCCACGGCCCGCCGGAACACCGTCCGCCCGTCCATCCGGAAGTACGGGTCGGCGGCACCGTCCGCCGCCTCCCGCAGCGGCTCCCGGGAGCCGCCGGACCGGATGGCGACCAGGTCGGCGCCGGTGCCGTCGCTGCCCAGCAGCGGCGGGCCCAGCGCACCGGGCTCCGCCGGGTCCCCGGCCCGCAGCACCACCGCCCCGGCCCCGTCGCCGAAGATCACCCGGGTCGAGCGGTCCCGCGGATCGAGGATGCCGGAGTACTTGTCGGCGCCGATCACCAGCACCCTGCGGGCCGTGCCCAGCGCGATGAGTCCGCTCCCGGCTGCCAGCGCGTACAGGAAGCCGGTGCACACCGCGCCCACGTCGAAGGCCGGCACGGTGCCCAGCCCGAGCTGCGCGGCGACCAGCGGGGCGGTGGCCGGGCAGGGCCGGTCCGGGGTGGTGGTGGCCAGCACCACGGCGTCCACCCGCTCCGTGCCGGCGGACTTCAGGGCCCGGCGGCCCGCCTCGACCGCGAGGTCGGAGGTGGCGGTGGCGGCGTCGGCGACATGGCGGTGGCCGATGCCGGTCCGGCTGCGGATCCACTCGTCGGAGGTGTCCAGTTCCCGGGACAGCTCGTCGTTGCCGACCCGGCGCGGCGGCAGCCAGGAACCGAGTCCGCACAGCACGGGCGCGGTGCCGCCCGGGGCCGCGGCGCCCGGCCACGGGGCGTCCGCCGCCGCGCGGGGGGCACCCGGCGACGCGGGGGTGCGGGCCGGTGGCATCCGGGACTCCCTCACCGCTCGGCGGCCGGGGCCGGCTCGACCAGCTCCACCAGCACGCCGCCGGCGTCCGCGGGGAAGACGAAGTTGACCCGGGAGCCCGCGGTGCCGCGCTTGGCGGTGTTGTAGAGCAGCCGGACGCCCCGGGAGCGCAGTTCGGCGCTGGCCGCGTCCAGATCCTCGACGGTGTACGCCAGCTGCTGCACCCCGGGCCCGTTCCGGTCCAGGAACCGCGCGATCATCGAGCTGGAGTCCAGCGGCGCGAGCAGCTGGAGGTGCCCGCCCGCCGGGTCCGGGCCGACCGCCATCATCGCCTCCCGCACCCCCTGCTCCCGGTTCTCCTCGATGTGTACGCACGCCATGCCGAAGGTGCGCTGGTAGAAGCCGATCGCCTCGTCCAGGTCGGCCACCGCCATCCCGACGTGGTCGATCCGGGTCAGCCCGATCCCGGACACCAGCGCGCCGGTGACGTCCGGTCCGGGGTCGGAGCCGGCCGGCCCGGCCGGCTGGGCGGGGGTTGGCTGGGTGTTCATGGACATCACTCCTGACTGGCCCGGGCCGTCGTGTCCGGGTGGGGTACGGGTGGGGTGCGCGGCGGGCGTCCCGCGGGGCGGCGCCGGGGTGTTCATCGGACCGGCCGGAGCAGGCCCAGGCCGTGTTCGACGGCCCGCATCAGGTCCGCCGTGGCGGTGTCGAGGAAGAAGTGGTCACCGGGGAAGAGCCGGACCGGCACCGGCCGGTCGGAGTGCTCGCGCCAGCCGCTGAGCACCTCCGGCGGCGCCACCCGGTCCGACTCGCCGCCGAACACGGTGACCGGCAGCGGGAGCGGGGGCCGCCGCCGGTACCGGTAGCCGGCCAGCACGCTGTGGTCCGCGCGCAGCACGGGCAGCGCCAGAGCCATGATCTCCTCGTTCTCCAGCAGTTCCGGCGGGGTGCCGCCGATGGCCGCCAGCTCGGTCTTCAGCTCCTCCGCCGTGGGCACCGGCCGGTCCGGGCGGCCCCGGGACCACTGCGGTGCGGCGACCGCGGAGAGGAAGAGGTGTTCGGGCAGGGGCGCCCCGCGGTCCCGCAGTTCGGCGGCCACCTCGTAGGCGACCAGGCCGCCGAGGCTGTGGCCGAACAGGGCGTAGGGGCGGTCGAGCAGCTCCCGGAGGGAGTCGGCGAGGGACGCCACCAGGGCCGCCATCGAGGTGCACGGGGCCTCGCCGCGCCGGCGGCCCCGGCCCGGGAGTTCCACCGGGCACACCCGGAGCCCGGCCGGGGCGGCCCGCCGCAACTCCCGGTACCCGGCGGCGTTCCCGCCCGCGTACGGGAAGCAGAACAGCCGCAGGCCGTCCGCCGGACCCGGCGCCTCCCCGAGGAGCGCGGCGACCCCGGCCGTCACGCCCCCTCCCCGGTCCGGTCGCCGCCGGCCGTGCCGGGCGCGTCCGGCGCCCCCCGGACCCGGCGCCGCAATGCGTCGGTGCCGGCCCCGGGGTCGGCGACCACCAGCTCGATCAGCCGGTGCCACCGGCGCATCATCACCGCCACCACCCGGGCGTCGACCCGGTCCAGCGCGTACAGCCACATGCCGCGCAGCCCGCCGTCGTCCTCCTCGCGCATGATGAGCGCCAGGTCGACCGCGGACGCCTCCATGTTCACCACGACCTCGGCGAACACGTAGTCGTCGCCCAGGTCCAGATCGAGCGGGGCGGCGGCGACCTGCGGCAGCTCCAGGTCCGGCACCGAGGCGTTGAGCAGGTTGAAGGAGACCGCGAACGGGTCGCGGCCCTCGCCCCTGGCCCAGTCGTAGGACCACAGCGGCACGCCCTGGTGGGCGTAGGCGCCCAGGGTCTCCCGGCGCACCCGACGGACCAGCTCCCGGAATCCGGGGTCGCCGGAGAGGTCGGTCCGGACCACCGCGTGCTGCACGAAGAAGCCGATCAGCTCGGCGGTCTCCGGGCGGTCCCGGCCGGCCAGCGGGAACGACACCGGGATGTCGTCGGAGCCGGAGTACGCGGACAGCAGCACGTCGAACGCGGCCATCAGCACCATGAACAGGGTGGCGTCCTCGGCACGCGCGATCTCCCGCAGCGCCGCGGCGGTGGCGGGGTCCAGCCGGAAGCCCCGGGTCGCCCCGGTGGCCGCCTCCGCCGCCGGGTGCGCCGGGGCGTCGAAGGCCAGCGTGGCGGGCAGCTCCGCCAGCCGTTCCCGCCAGTACCCGACGGGCCCGTCCAGCGCCCCGTCGGCCAGCTGCCGTTGCTGCCAGGCGGCGAAGTCCGGGTACTGGACGGCCGGTTCCGGCAGTCCGGGGGCGCGGCCCAGCAACTGCGCCGTGTAGAACTCGCGCAGCTCCCGGAAGAGCACCCCGTAGGACCAGTTGTCGGTGACCAGATGGTGCATCAGCAGGGCCAGCACCCAGCTGTCGTCGGCGGTCCGGACCAGCGCGCCGCGGACCAGCGGTTCGTCGCCGACCCGGAAGGAGTGGCGCTCCAGCTCCTTCAGCACCGCGCGCAGCCGCGCCGTGCGGATGTCCGCCTCCTCGTCCCGCAGGTCCACCGCGGCCAGCGGCCAGCCGCCGCCGGGCAGGACCTGCTGCACCCACCCCGACGGCCGCCGGACCAGCCGGGTGCGGAGTGCCTCGTGCCGGCCGACGATGCGGTCCAGGCTCCGGCGCAGCGCCGGTTCGTCCAGGTCGCCGGTGAGCACCAGCGCGGTGAGGACGTTGTGGTACGGGTCGGCGGAGTCCACCGGGTGGTGGAGCAGCAGGTCCTCCTGGGCGAAGGACAGCACCACCCCCGGGCCGCGCTCCACCACCGGGATCGGCTCGGCGGCCGGCCCGCCGGCGCTCCGCAGCCCGCTGATCCGGGCGGCCAGCAGGGCGGGCGTCGGATGGTCGAACAGGTCCCGCACCGGCATCCGCACCCCGTGGGCGGCGGTGATCCGCGCGGCGAGCCGGGTGGCGAGGAGGGAGTGCCCGCCGAGCGCGAAGAAGCTGTCGTGGGCGCCGATCCGCTCCTCGGCCACCCCCAGCAGCTCGCTCCACAGCCCGGCCAGCGACCGCTCCAGCCCGTCCCGCGGGGCCACGTAGGCGGCGCCCGAGCCGTCCCGGGACGGGTCGGGGGCGGGCAGCGCGGCCCGGTCCACCTTGCCGTTGGGGGTGAGCGGCAGCTCGTCCAGCGGGACGAACACCGACGGCACCAGATGGGCCGGCAGCCGCGCGGCCGCGTGCGACCGCACGCCGGCCACCCCGGCCGCGTCGTCCGTCCCGGCCGCCTCGTTCGCCGCCGAAGCGTCCCCGGCCGCGGCGGTCGCGAGCACCAGGTAGCACACCAGGCGCAGGTCTCCGGGCCGGTCCTCGCGGGCCACCACCGCCGCCTGGGCCACCGCCGGGTGCGCCAGCACCACCGCCTCGGTCTCCGCCGGCTCGATCCGGAAACCGCGGATCTTCACCTGGTCGTCCACCCGGCCGAGGAACTCCAGCTGCCCGTCGGGGCGCCGGCGCACCAGGTCGCCGGTGCGGTACATCCGGGCGCCCGGCGCCCCGTGGGGGTCGGGCAGGAACCGCTGGGCGGTCAGCGCCGGGCGGCGCAGATAGCCGGCGGCGAGCCCCGCGCCCGCCACGTACAGCTCGCCGGGGACGCCGACCGGGACCGGCCGCAGCCGCGCGTCGAGCACATACGCCCGGGTGCCGGTGATCGGCCGGCCGATGGCGGGGGCGGCGCCGCCGGAGAGCGGTTCGCTCATGGTGGCGCAGACCGTGGTCTCGGTCGGCCCGTAGGCGTTGATCATGCGGCGGCCCGGGGACCAGGCGGCGACCAGTCCGGCCGGGCACGCCTCGCCCGCGGTGACCAGGGTCAGCGGGGCGGGCAGCGCGCCCGGGTCCATCACGGCCAGCGCGGCGGGCGGCAGCGTCACATGGGTCACCCCGAACGCGGCGCAGGTCCCGGCCAGCGGATCGCCGGGCAGCAGCCGGTCCTTGGGGGCGATCACCAGCGCCGCCCCGGACAGCAGCGCCACGCACATCTCGGCGACCGACGCGTCGAAGCCGGGCGAGGCGAACTGCAGCATCCGGTCGCCCGGGCCCACCGCGAACCGCTCGGACTGCGCGGCGACCAGCGCCGGGATGCCGGCGTGGGTGACCACCACGCCCTTGGGCGTGCCGGTGGAGCCGGAGGTGTAGATGACGTACGCCGGGTCCGCCGGGGAGAGCGGGCGGGCCGGGGCGCCGGCCGGCGCGGGCCCGTCGCCGCCGTCGTCGCCGCCGGGCGGCCCCGCCGGGTCGTCCGGGTCCAGCCGCGGCACCCCGGCCGGCGTCCCGGCCAGGCCCCCGCGGTCCGGGTGCCGGCTGATCAGCAGGGCGGGGGCGGCGTCGCGCAGCAGATACGCCACCCGCTCGGCCGGGTAGTCCGGGTCCACCGGCAGATACGCCGCACCCGCCCTGGTGACGGCCAGCAGCGACACCACCAGCCGGACCGAGCGGGGCAGCGCGACCGCCACCAGCGTGCCCGGTCCCGCGCCGTGCCGGGCCAGCAGCCGGGCCAGCCGGTCGGCCTCCGCGTCCAGTTCGGCGTAGCTGAGCCGGCCGCCCTCGAAGACCAGCGCGGGCGCGTCCGGGGTACGGGCCACCTGCTCCCGGAACAGCTCCGGCAGGGTGGCCCCGGCCCGGGGCGCGGAGCCGGTGTCGTTCCACTCGGTCAGCAGCCGGTGGCGTTCGGCCGGGGTGAGCAGTCCGACGTCGGCCGGCCGGCGGTCCGGCGCGGCGACCGCGGCGCGCAGCAGCCGCTCCAGCCGGTCCAGCAGGGTGCGGACGGTGGCCGGGTCGAAGACGTCGGTGTTGAACTCGGCCGTGCCGTCGACGCCGGCCGGGGCGCCGCCGGTGGGGCGTTCGGTGAAGGACAGGGTGAGGTCCAGCCGCGTGGTGCCGGTTCCGGCGCGCAGCGTCCGGACCGTCAGGCCGGGCAGCACCGGGCTGGCCTCCGGGGTGTTCTGCCAGGCCAGCAGCGTCTGGAAGAGCGGATGGTGGGCCGGTGAGCGGCTGGGGGCGAGCGCGTCCACCAGGTGCTCGAACGGCACGTCCTGGTGGGCGTAGGCGTCCAGGCTGCGCTCCCGCACCCGGCCGACCAGCTCCCGGAAGGTGGGATCGGCGGAGGTGTCGACCCGGAGCACCAGGGTGTTGACGAAGAAGCCGATCAGATCCTCGGTGGCCTGGTCGGTCCGCCCGGCGACGGTGGCGCCGAGCGGGATGTCGGAGCCCGCGCCGAGCCGGCTGAACAGCGCGCCCACGGCCGCCTGCACCACCATGAACGCGCTGGCGTCGCAGTCCCGGGCGAGCCGGGCCACACCCCGGTGCAACTCCGCGTCCCAGCAGAACTCCAGCGTCCCGCCCCGGTGCGAGGTGCGCGCCGGGTACGGGCGGTCGACCGGCAGCGCGACGCGCTCGGGCAGCCCGGCCAGCGCCGACCGCCAGTGGTCCAGCTGGCGGGCGAGCAGGCTGCCCGGGTCCTCCGGGTCGCCCAGCAGCTCGCGCTGCCACAGCGTGTAGTCCGCGTACTGCACCGGCAGCGCGGCCCAGTGCGGCGCCCGGCCCGCCCGGCGCGCGGCGTAGGCGGTGGCCATGTCGCGGGCGAGCGGCGCCAGGGACCAGCCGTCGGCGGCGATGTGGTGCACCACCAGGACCAGCGCGTGCTCCTCGGGGCCGAGGACGAACAGCCGGGCGTGCAGCGGGATGTCGGTCCGCAGGTCGAAGGTGTGCCGGACGGCCTCGGCCACCGCCGCGTCCAGCTCTGCCTCGGTGACCGGGGTGACCACCGGTTCCGGCCGGGCCCGCGCGGGGTCGAGGACGTGCTGGCGCGGGACCCCGCCCTCGTCGGGGAAGACGGTGCGCAGCGCCTCGTGGCGGGTGACCAGGTCGGCCAGCGCCGCGCCCAGCGCGGGTACGTCCAGCGGCCCGGACAGCCGCAGCGCGACCGGGATGTTGTAGGTGGCCGACGGGCCTTCCAGCTGGTGCAGGAACCACAGGCGGCGCTGGGCGAAGGACAGCGGCAGCTCCGCCGGCCGGGCGGCCGGCCGCAGGGCGGGCCGGGCCGACGCCCCCTGTTCCAGCCGCCGGGCCAGTCCCGCCACCGTCGGGGTCTGGAACAGCGCCCGGACCTGCAGTTCGACCCCGAACGCGGAGCGGATCCGGGAGATCAGCCGGGTGGCCAGCAGCGAATGCCCGCCCAGCTCGAAGAACTCGTCGTGGATCCCGACCTCGGGCACGCCCAGCACCTCGGCGAAGGCCGCGCACAGCTTCCGCTCGGTCTCGTCGCGGGGCGCGACCCGGGCGGCGCGGCGCTCGGTGCCGCCGCGGTCCGGGGACGGCAGCGCCCTGCGGTCGAGCTTGCCGTTCGGGGTGAGCGGCAGGGCGTCCAGGAACACGAACGCCGAAGGGATCATGTAGTCCGGCAGCCGCTCGCCCAGCGCGGCCCGCAGCCGGGGGGTGAGCCGGGCGGCCCGGCGCCGCTCGGCGCCGTTGACGAACCGGTCCCAGCGCGGGTCCCGGTCCGGGGCGGCCGGTGCCGGCCCGTCCGGGGCGGCGGCCGGTGCCTGGAGCCGGCCGTCGGCGTCCGGACGGCGCAGCACCACGTCGAAGGAGCCGTCCGGTCCGTGTCCGGACCAGTCGATCTCCATCCGGTAGCCGGTCTCCTCGGCCAGCGCCCACAGGTCCTCGGGGTCGACCGCGCCGTCCGGGCCGGCCGCCTCGGCGGCGTCGAGCGCGGCGCGCAGCTCGGCCACGGTGGTGTCGCCGTCGCCCTCCGCGAGCCGCCGCAGGAGGCGGCCGGACCGGGTCAGCCGGGCGTTGGGCACCTGGCGCAGCGTCAGCGCCTCCGGCCGGGGCCCGGTGAGCAGCCGCCGCAGCTCCGGCAGCGCGGGCCGGTCGCCCGGCTCCGGCGGCCCGGGCCGCGGGTTGGGGGAGCGGACCGGGTCGGGTGTTCCGCCGACGGTCAGCACCACGTCGTACCGGAAGCGGGTCATCTCGTTGCCCCACCGGCCGCGCCGGGGCGTCATGCGCACTCCGGTGACGCCGGGCACGCGGGACGCGAGATGGGTGAAGAAGGCCGGGTCGACGACGAGTTCCCAGTCGTCGGCCACCCCTCGCCGGATCCGCTCGCGCAGCCGGTCGGCGGTGAGGTCGCCGGGGGCGCGGAACAGTTCCACCGAGGCGTGGAAGGACTCCAGCAGCGGCAGGCTGCGCACGTCGCCGACGATCAGCGAGCCGCCCGGCGCGACCCGGGCGAGCGCCCCCTCCAGCACGTCCAGCAGGTACCGCTCGTCCGGGAAGTACTGCACCACCGAGTTGAGCACCACGGCGTCGAAGAGCCGGTCGGGCAGGTCCGTCAGCCGGTGGGCCGGGCACTCGAAGAGTTCGACCCGGCCCAGGGAGCGCTCCGGCGCGGCGGTGTCGCGCCGCAGCCGGCCCAGCGCCACCGCGGAGATGTCGGTGCCCCAGTAGCGTTCGCAGTGCGGCGCGGCGCGGTACAGCAGCATGCCGGTGCCGCAGCCGATGTCCAGTACCGACCGCGGGGCCAGGTCCAGCACCAGCCCGGCGGTGGCCTCCGCCCACTCGCGCATCTCCTCGGCGGGGATGGGCTCGCCGGTGTAGCTGCTGCCCCAGCCGCGGATGTCGAAGGCCGGGTCGACGGCCTCGGCGTCGGTGCCGTACGCCGAGTCCCAGATGCCGCGCCAGCCGTCCACCTGCTCGGGCAGGCCGGGGTCCGTCCCGCCCGCGCGGACAGCGTCTGCGGGGTCTGCCGGGTCCGCCTGACCCGCCGGGGCCGCGGCCGGCTGCTCCGCGCCCCCCGGGCCGGCGGGTGCCGGGTCCGCCGGGCCGTCGGCAACCGGCGCCGGGTCGGCCGCCGGGTGACCGGCGGGGTCGTCACCGGCCACCACGTAGGCGACCAGCCGCTGGTCGCCGGGGACGTCCTCGCGGACCGTCACCACCGCGTGCTCCACGGCCGGCTGCCGCTCCAGCACCGACTCGATCTCGCCCAGTTCGATCCGGTAGCCGCGCAGCTTCACCTGGTGGTCCAGCCGGCCCAGGAACTCCAGGGCGCCGTCCGCCCGGCGGCGCACCAGGTCCCCGGTGCGGTACAGCCTCGCCCCCGGCCCGCCGCCGTACTCCGGGGCCCCGCCGGGGGACGGGTCGGGCACGAACCGCTCCGCCGTCAGCTCCGGGCGCCCCAGGTAGCCCCGGGCCAGCCCGGCACCGCCGACGCACAGTTCGCCGGGCACCCCCGGCGGGACCGGCCGGCCCGCGCCGTCCAGCACCCGGAACCGGGTGTTGGCGATCGGCTCGCCGAGGGTCACCGGGCCCGCCCCGACCAGGGCGACCGAGGACCAGATGGTGGTCTCGGTGGGCCCGTACATGTTCCACAGCGGGACGCCGGTGGCCAGCAGCCGCTGCGCCAGCTCGGCCGGCAGCGCCTCGCCGCCGGCCAGCGCCCGGAAGCCCGGCGCGCCCCGCCAGCCCGCGTCCAGCAGCATCCGCCAGGTGGCCGGGGTGGCCTGCATGACGGTGGCCCCGGACGACGCCAGCGCGGCTGCCAGCCGCTCGCCGTCGGTGGCGGTCTCCCGGTCGGCCAGTACCACCCGGGCGCCGGTGACCAGCGGCAGCAGCAGCTCCAGCAGCGCGATGTCGAACGCCAGGGTGGTGACCGCGAGGAGGGTGTCGTCCGAGCTGAGGCCGGGCCGTTCCTCCATCGCCTTCAGGAAGTTGCCCAGCGCCCCGTGCGGCACCTGCACCCCCTTGGGGCGCCCGGTGGACCCCGAGGTGTAGATCACGTACGCCAGGTCGTCGGGGCCGGCCGCGCCGGCCGGGGCACCGGCGGGCAGCCCGCCGCCTTCCCCGGCTTCCGCGCCGCCGTCCGTGCGGACCACCGGGCCGTCGCCCGCGCCGTCGCCCGCGCCGCCGTCCGGTCCGTCGCCGGGTCCGTCGCCGGGTTCGTCCAGGCAGAGCACCCGCGCCCGCACCGGCCCCAGGCGGTCCCGTACCGAGCGCTGGGTGAGCAGCACCGACAGTCCCGAGTCCCGCAGGGTCCAGGCCAGCCGGTCGGCCGGGAACCCCGGGTCCATCGGCACGAACGCGCCCTGGGCCTTCAGCACCGCCAGCAGCGCCACCACCATCTCCGGGGTGCGCTCCAGACAGAGGCCGACCAGCACCTCCCGCCCCACGCCCGCCCGGGTGAGCCGGCCCGCCAGCAGGTCCGAGCGCCGGTCCAGCTCGCGGTAGGTCAGCGTCCGCCCGCCGGCGCGCAGCGCCTCCGCGTCCGGGGTCCGCGCGGCCTGCTCCGCGAACCGCCGGTGCGCGAGCAACTCGCCGGACCACACGCGGGCGGTCGCGTCCCCGGCCGCCCGCAACTCGCGCTCCTCCGCCGGGCCGAGCATCGGCGCCGAACCGACGGGCCGGTCGGGGTCGGCCAGCAGCCCGCGCACCAGGACCCCCAGGTGCCGCGCCATCCGCTCCACGGTCGAGGCGTCGAACAGGTCGGTGTTGAACTCGAACCAGCCGCTGAGCCCCTCCGGCCGGTCGAAGACCTGGAGTTCCAGGTCGTACCGGGCGGTGCCGGACTCGACGGTCATCGGCTCCAGCCGCAGCCCCACCCCCTCGAAGGTGGGCAGCGCGATGTTCTGGAACAGGAAGGACACCTGGAACACCGGCGACCGGGACAGGTCGCGCCGCGGCTGGAGCTCCTCCACCAACTGGTCGAAGGGCACCTCGGGGTGGGCGAAGCCGCCCAGGCACACCCGGCGGACCCGGCGCAGCAGCTCCCGGAACGACGGGTCGCCGGACAGATCGGTGCGCAGCGGCAGCACGTTGGTGAACAGCCCGATCAGCCCCTCGATCTCGGGCCGGCCGCGGTTGGCCACCGGCACGCCGACGACGATGTCGTCCTGCCGGCTGTACCGGTGGAGCAGCACCTGGAAGGCCGCCAGCACCGTCATGAACGGGGTGGCGCCCTCCGCCCGGCTCAGCTCGCGCACCTCGTCCATCACCGGGGCGGGCAGCGCGAACGGGCGGGAGGCGCCCCGGGTGGTCTGCACCGGCGGCCGGGGGCGGTCGGTGGGCAGGTCCAGGGCCGGCGCGGCGCCGCGCAGCGCCTCCTTCCAGTACGCCAGCTCCGGTGCCAGCGCGTCGCTCGCCAGCCGCTTGCGCTGCCAGTCGGCGTAGTCCGCGTACTGGACCGGCAGCGCGGGCAGCGCCGCCTCCCGCCCGGCGCCGAACGCGCCGTACAGCTCGATGAGTTCGGAGAAGGCCACCGAGGTGGACCACAGGTCGCCGACGATGTGGTGCATGGTGAGCAGCAGCACGTGCTCGTCCGGGGCGAGCCGCAGCACCTTCACCCGCAGCAGCGGGCCGGTGCCCAGGTCGAAGGGGCGCGCGAACTCCTCGCGGGCCAGCCGGTGGACGGCCGCCTCGCCCTCCGGCCCGCGCAGCCCCTCGCACTCCACCACCGTGAACTCCGGTTCGAGGGAGTCCGCGACGACCTGCACCGGCGCGCCGTCCACCTCCTCGAAGGTGGTGCGCAGGGACTCGTGGCGCCGGGTGATCTCGACCAGGCCGCGCCGCCACGCGTCCAGGTCCAGGGTGCCGTGCATCCGCATGGCGCCGGGGAGGTTGTAGGTGGCGTTCCCCGGCATCAGCTGCTCCAGGAACCACATCCGGGCCTGGGCGAACGAGGCGGGGAAGCGGCGGGGCCGCGGGGGCTTCTGCCGGCGGCGGTGCTCCGCGAGCAGCGCGCGCTTCTCGGCGGCCGAGAGGCCGGCCAGGTCTACCTTGCTCACGGGCGCTTCTTCCTCGGGTCGGTCGGTGCGGCGGCAGCCGTCGCCGCGGTGTGCGGGACGGCCGGGGCGGCGGTGCGGGCCGGCACCCGGCCCGCCGCCGGGGCCCGGCCCCGGGCGGGGGCCGGGGCCGGAGCGGGGACGGCGGTCATGCCCGGTCCTCCCGGTCGTCGGGGCCGCCGGCCGGACCGTCGGCCTCCAGGGCGAGCAGCGCCAGCAGCTCCGCCTCCACCTCCTCGTCGGAGAGGCCGGCGACCTCCGCCGCGCCGTCCTCATCCGGTTCCGCGCGGCCGAGCACCGGGATGGCCTCCTCGGCCCGCTCCGGGCGGTCGCCGGCGGCGGCCAGCAGGGCCACCGTGCCGGCCACGGTGGGGGAGTCGAAGAAGTTCCGCAGGTCCAGTTCGACGCCGAACCGGCTCTGCAGCTTCGCCCCGATCCGGACCGCGGCCAGCGAATGCCCGCCGAGCGCGAAGAAGTCGTCGTCGACGCCGACCCGGTCGACGCCGAGCACCTCCTGCCAGACCTCGGCGACGGCCAGTTGCTCCGGGCCCTCCGGAGCGACGAACGGGGTGGGCAGCTCGGGGCGCGGATGGGTGCCGGCGACCGGCGCCAGCCGCTCCATCTCGCGGGCGAGCAGCGCCGGGGTCACCGAGCGGGCGAGCCGGCGCAGCCCGGCCAGGTCCCGGGCCGAGACGACGACGTGCTCGGGCGCGTCGGCGGCGGCCAGCAGCCGGGCGAACGCGGTGGCGCCGTCCCGTTCGCTCATGCCCTCGCCGAGCGTCCGCAGCACCCCGTCCGGGGCGTCGCCGGAGCCGGCCTCCGGCGCTGCGGCGGCCCGCTCCACCTGCGCCAGCAGCCCCTCGACGTCGTTGATCCGCTTGATGGTGAAGTCGGTGATCCGCACCAGCGGCCGGCCCGCCGGGTCGAGGATCTCCACGTCGCAGGTGAGCGTCTCGCCGGTGGAGTCCTCGGACTCCTTCAGCACCACGTCGCAGTGGATGGTGGCGGTCAGCGGCGCCAGCACCCGCAGGGACCGGTAGGTGAACGGCAGGTAGTAGACGTCCTCGGCGTGGATGCGGGCCGACGCCCCGGCCACGTCCAGCAGCGCCGGGTGCAGCCCGTACTCGGCCACGTCGCCCCGGTAGGCGTCGTCCAGCTCCAGGGTGACCAGCAGCCGCCGGCAGCCCGCCCGGATCCGCCGCAGACAGCGCCACCGGGGACCGAAGGAGAAGGTCATCGGGCCGCCCTGGGCCGCCCGGTCCAGCTTCAGCCGGCGGTGGATCTCCTCCTCGCTCTCCAGCACCTCGGTGGCCCGGCAGGCCGCCTCGACCTCGGCCAGGTCCCGCGGCTCCGCGGCGGCCGGGTCCGGGAAGCGCACCGAACCGGTGGCGTGGTCCTGCCACGCCCCGCTGCCGTCCGGGACCCGGCTGCGGACCGTGAAGCGCACCTCCTCGCCGTCGGGCTCGATGGTGGTGTACACGTCGCGGGTCTGCCCGTCCGGCACCACCACCGGCATCATGAACAGCACGTCGCGCAGTTCGGTGTCGCGCCCGGCGGCCTGCTCGGCGACCGCGGCCCGCACCAGCTCCAGGTAGGTGGTGCCGGGGACCAGGCCGTGGCCCATGATGCGGTGCTCGTCCACGATCCAGCTGCTCGCGGTGGAGAGCGTGGTCCGGTACGTCCGGGCGCCGTCCGCCGACCGCACCAGCCGCAGCAGCGGGTGGCCGGTGGGCTCGCCCTCCGGCTCGCCGCCCAGCCGCTCCGCCAGGCCGGCCGCCATGCCCACGCCGCGCCAGGTGTCCCAGGCCACCGACCGCACCGGCGGCCCGGGCCGGTCGCGCCGGGACTGCGCGTACACGTCGAGGAAGGCGTTGGCGCCGCAGTAGTCGCTCTGCCCCGGGCCGCCGAGCACCGCGGTGAGCGAGGAGCACAGCAGCAGGAAGTCGCAGTCCGCCTCGTCGCGCAGCACCTCGTCCAGCGCCAGGGTGCCCAGCGTCTTGGCGGCGAACACCTCGTCCGCGTCGGCCGCCGACTTGCCCGCGATCATGCCGTTGGAGGGCAGTCCGGCGGCGTGCACCACCCCGGCCAGCGGGCCGTGCGCGCGCAGTTCGGCGACGGCCGCCGCCAGCTGCCCGCGGTCCGTCACATCGGCGCGCAGCAGCACGGTACGGGCGCCCAGCCGGTGCAGGTCGCGCAGCCGGCGGATCCGCCGGCTGGTGGCGTCCCGCTCGTCGTGCGCCGCCAGCCAGCCGTCCCAGGACTCCTCCGCCGGGAAGCCGGAGCGGCCGAGCAGCCCGATGACCGGCCGCCGCGCCTCGGTGGCGATCCGTTCGGCGAGCGCGAGGCCCACCCCGCCCAGGCCGCCGGTGATCAGATAGACGCCGCCGTCCCGCAGCGGCGGCCGGCCGGCCGTCTCCGGGTCCGCCGGGCCGCCCGGCGCCCGCACGCCCGCCCCGGGCGGAGCGGCCAGCTTCACCGGGTCGAAGTCGCGTACCCACCAGTGCCGACCGCGCAGCGCCAGGTCCCGGTCCCCGGTGGACCGGTGCAGCAGGGCGAGCAGCGCGTCCACGGTGCCGGGGCCCGGCTCGAGCGGGTCGGCGCCGGTGATGTCCAGGGTGCGGCAGGAGGTCTCCGGGACCTCCTGCGGGATCACCGTGCAGGCGCCCAGCAGCGGGGCGTTCTCCGGCCGCAGCGGCTCCTCGCCGGTCACGCTGCGGATACCCCGGCACACCACGTCGATCTCCACCGGGCCCGCCGGGCGGGCGTCGCCGATGCCCTGGGCCAGGGCGAGCAGGCTGTCGAACCCGGTCCGCCGGGCCGCCGCCAGCCGCTCCGGAGTCGGCCCGGCGGCCGGGTCGGGGCCGTCGGGCCCGCCGCCGAGGCTCCACAGGTGGACCACCCGCAGGGTCCGCTCCGCCGGGAGGTCCAGCGCCGACAGCAGCGCCGCGTAGTGCTCCCGGTCGGTGACGTCCAGCGTCCAGCCGCCGGGCCCGTCCGGGCCGGCGGCCTCGTCGCCGCGCCGGAGCGCGTCGCCCGCGGCGGCCCGGACCACGTCGGCGCCCCGCGCGGTCAGTGCCGCCGCCAGCTCACGGCCGAGCGGCAGATCGTCGCCGAGCAGCAGCCACACCTGGCCGGCGGCGGGCGCGGCGGTCCCGGGCCCGGGCGCCAGCCGCCGCCAGCCGGGGGTGTGGAACCAGTCGTCGACCGACCCCGCCGCGGTGAGCGGGCCGGGGCCCGCGGCCGCCCCGGCGGTGGTGTCGGGCTCGGTCCAGTACCGCTGCCGCCGGAACGGGTAGGTGGGCAGCCGCAGCACCCGGCGGTCCGCCCCGCCCGGGTGCAGGGCGTCCGGGGCCACCGGCACCCCGGCGCTCCACAGCCCGCCCAGGGCGCGCAGCAGGTACGCGTGGTCGTCCCTGGGGTCCTTGGGGTGCGGCAGCGAGTCGACCGCGGTGCGGCGCTCGTCCCAGGCCCGGTGGTGCCGGGCGAAACCGGTCAGGGTCCGGCCCGGCCCCACCTCCAGCAGCACCGTGGCGGGGTCGGCGAGCAGTTCCTCCAGCGCGCCGGAGAAGCGCACCGGGGCGCGCAGCTGCCGCCCCCAGTACTCGGGGCTGGTGGCCTGTTCGTCGGTGATCCAGGTGCCGGTGACCCCGGAGCAGAACGGGATCCTCGGCGGGCTGAGCGGCACCGACCGGACCAGCTCCACGAAGGGCTCCACCGCCGCGTCCATGCTGGGCGAGTGGAAGGCGTGCGAGGTGTGCAGCGAGCGGCAGGCGACGCCGTCGGCGACCAGCCGCCGCCGCAGGTCCTCCACCGCGCCGGCGGGCCCGGAGACCACGCTCATCCCGGTGGAGTTGACGGCGGCCAGGGCGAGGCCGTCGCCGAGCCGGGCCGCGGTCTCCTCCTCGGAGAGGAAGACGCCGAGCATGGCGCCCTCGGGCATGCCCGCCACCAGCCGGCCCCGCCCGGCCACCAGCCGCACCGCGTCCGGCAGTGAGAAGACCCCGGCCAGGCAGGCGGCGACCAGTTCGCCGACGCTGTGCCCGGCCATCGCGCGCGGGGTCACGCCCCAGGAGGTCCAGAGCCGGGCCAGCGCGTACTCGACGGTGAACAGCACCGGCTGGGTCACCTCGGTGTGCCGCAGCCGCTCCTCGGCCGCGGCGGCGTCCGCCGGGGCCGGGAAGAGCGGCAGCCGCGGGTCCTCGCCGGTCTCGGCGGCGAACAGCTCCGCGCACCGGTCGAGCGCGGCGGCGAACACCGGCTCCCGGACGTACGACTCCCGGGCCATGCCCGGGTACTGGGAGCCCTGGCCGGGGAAGAGGAACGCCACCGGCGCCGGGTCGGCGGCGGTCACCCCGTCGCCGGGGGCGATCCGGCGCAGCGCGGCGACCGCCTCCTCCCGGTCCCGGCAGACCACCGCGGTACGGCACTCCAGCGCCGCCCGGCGCCGGGCCAGCGTGTAGGCGGCGTCGGCGAGGTCGGTGCCGGGGTGCCGGTCCAGGTGGCCGGCCAGCCGCCGGGCCTGCTCGGCCAGGGCCTGGCCGTCGCGCGCCGAGAGCGGCAGCAGGTGCGCCGCGCGCGCGGAGCCGCCGGGCCCGCCGGGCGCGGCCGGTGCCGGGGCCTCCTCCAGGATCAGGTGCACATTGGTGCCGCCGATGCCGAAGGCGCTCACCCCGGCCCGCCGCGGGGTGTCCCCGCCGGGCCAGTCGTGCGTGGTGGTGCTGACCCGGAAGGGGCTGGTGTCCAGCCGCAGCTCCGGGTTGGGCCGGTCGCAGTGCAGGGTGGCCGGGATGGTCCGGTGCTTCAGCGCCAGGGTGGCCTTGATCAGGGCGGTGACTCCCGCCGCGGCGTCCAGGTGCCCGACGTTGCCCTTGACCGAGCCGATCGCGCAGAAGCCGGTGTCCTGGGTGTACTCGCGCCAGGCACGGGTGAGCGCGGCGATCTCGATCGGGTCGCCCAGCGCGGTGCCGGTGCCGTGCGCCTCCAGGTAGCCGATGGTCGCCGGGTCCACGTCGGCCACCGCCAGCGCCTCGGCGATCACCTCGGCCTGGCCGTCGACGCTGGGCGCGGTGTAACCGGCCTTCAGCGAGCCGTCGTTGTTGACCGCGGTGCCCAGGATGACGGCGTCCACGGTGTCCCCGGCGGCGGTCGCGTCGGCCAGCCGCCGCAGCACCACCACCCCCACGCCGTTGCCCGCCACGGTGCCCGCGGCGTCGGCGCTGAACGGGCGGCAGTGCCCGTCGGGGGAGAGGATGCCGCCGGGCTCGTGGAGGTAGCCGGCGCGCAGTGGCGCGCTGACCGACACCCCGCCGGCGATCGCGATGTCGCACTCGCCGTTCAGCAGGCTCTGGCAGGCCAGGTGGACCGCGGTCAGCGAGGTGGAGCAGGCGGTCTGCACGGTCAGGCTGGGGCCCTTGAGGCCGAGCTTGTAGGAGGCGCGGGTGGCGAGGAAGTCCTTGTCGCTGGCGAGCAGCGTCTGGTAGCTGCCGGTGGCCCGGTACACCTTCGCGTTCGCCATGACGTTGAACAGCAGGTACGAGTTCATGCTGGATCCGGCGAACACGCCGATCCGGCCGTCGAAGGTCCGCGGGTCGCAGCCGGCGGACTCCAGGGCAGCCCAGGCGCACTCCAGGAACACCCGGTGCTGCGGGTCCATCACCTCCGCCTCGCGCGGGCTGTAGCCGAAGAAGCCCGCGTCGAACATGTCGCCGTCCGCCAGCACTCCCTTGGCCGGTACGTAGCCGTCGGCGGCGAGCAGCCCGGGGTCGACGCCCGAGGCCCGCAGCTCCTCCTCGGTGAGCACCGAGACCGACTCCCGGCCCTCCGTCAGGTTGGACCAGAAGGTCTCCACGTCACCGGCGCCCGGGAACCGGCCGGCCATCCCGGTGACGGCCACCCGGCCCAGGTCACCGTCCCCTGCCCCGCCGGGGCCGTCGGTTCCGGGCCCGTCCGTTCCCTGCCCGCCGGTCACGAGGTCGCCCGACCTGAGTGCGTCCGACACGAGATCACCTACCGTTCCGTGAGCGCGCCCGACGAGCGGCTGCTGCTTGACGTTGGTTCTGCGTCCGGCGGCGGGTCTCGGCCCGGCCGGTACCGTCCCGTTCCCGGCCGCGGGTGTCCCCCGGCCGGTCCAGGTAGGCGGCCAGCGCCCCCACCGTCGGGTGCTGGAAGAGCTCCACCATCGACACCTCGATCCGGCCCGCCGCCAGTTCGGCCTGGAGCCGGGACATCAGCAGCGAGTGGCCGCCCAGTTCGAAGAAGTTGTCGTTCCGGCCGACCCGGTCGACGCCGAGAACGGTCCGCCACACCTCGGAGATGGTCCGCTCCAGCCCCTCCCGGGGGGCCGCGTACGCCGCCCGCGGCGCTGCGCCGGCGAACTCCGGTTCCGGGAGCGCCGCCCGGTCGGCCTTGCCGTTGGGGGTGAGCGGCATCCGCGGCAGGGCCACGAACGCCGCCGGCACCATGTACTCCGGCAGCCGTTCGCGCAGGAAGGCGGCGAGTACCGCGGCCGGAGGCACCGGGTCGCCGGTCAGGTAGGCCACCAGCCGGTCGTCGCCGGCGCCGCGCCGGTGGGCGGTCACCACCGCCTCGCGGACCCGGTCGTGGCCGGCGAGCACCGCCTCGATCTCGCCCAGCTCGATCCGCAGGCCCCGCAGTTTCACCTGGTGGTCGAGCCGGCCCAGGTACTCCACGGCCCCGTCCGGGCGGAAGCAGGCGAGGTCACCGGTGCGGTACATGCGGTCGTCGGGGCCGTCCCCGTACGGGTCCGGGAGGAACCGGTCGGCGGTCAGCTCCGGCCGGTTCAGATAGCCGCGGGCCAGCTGCCGCCCGGCCAGGTACAGCTCGCCGGGGACGCCGGGCGGCACCGGCCGCCGGTACCGGTCCAGCACGTACACCCGGGTGTTGGCGATCGGGAAGCCGATCGGCACCGGCCGGGGGTCGCCGTCCCGGCGGCACTCCCAGGCGGTCACGTCGACCGCCGCCTCCGTCGGCCCGTACAGGTTGCACAGCGCGGCGGCGCTGCGCTCGAAGAACCGTTGCTGCAACTCCGTGGGCAGCGCTTCCCCGCTGCACACCACCCGGCGCAGCGAGACGCACTCCTCGACGTCCGGCTGCCGGAGGAAGACCTGCAGCATGGAGGGGACGAAGTGCACCGTGGTGACGGACTCGGCGCGGATGGTGTCGACCAGGTAGCGGGCGTCCCGGTGCCCTTCCGGGCGGGCCACCACCAGCGTCGCCCCGCACATCAGCGGCCAGAAGAACTCCCACACCGACACGTCGAAGGAGAACGGGGTCTTCTGCAGCACCCGGTCCCGCGGACCCAGCCGGTAGGCGTCCTGCATCCACCGCAGCCGGTTGCGGATCGCCGCGTGGACGTTCATCACGCCCTTGGGCTCACCGGTCGACCCCGAGGTGTAGATGACGTACGCCAGGTCCTCCCCGCCGACCTCGACCCCGGGATCGGTGTCCGGCCCGGCCGCCGGTCCGTCCGGCTGCTCCTCCACGTACAGCACCTCGGCCGCCGGGGGCAGCGCGGCCGCCGACGCCCGGTGGGCCAGCAGCACCGGAGGCCGGGCGTCGTCCACGATGCGGGCCAGCCGGGCCGGGGGCAGCCCCGGATCCAGCGGCAGATAGGCCCCGCCCGCCTTCAGCACCGCCAGCAGGCTCACCACCAGGTCCGGCGACCGCTCCAGGCAGACCCCGACGGGCACGTCCCGCCCGACCCCCAGCCCGCGCAGCCGGTGCGCCAGCCGGTTGGCCCGGCGGTTCAGCTCCCGGTAGCTCAGCGTCTCGCCCTCGAAGCGCACCGCCGGGGCGTCCGGCGTCGTCCGGGCCCACTCCTCGACGCCCTCGTGGATCCAGCCGCCGGCCGGCCACCGCCGGTCCTCGCCGCGCCCCGCGGCCAGCACCGCGGCGCGTTCGGCCCCGTCCAGCAGCGGCAGTTCGCCCACCGGGGTCGCCGGATCGGCCACCACCAGCTCCGCGACCCGGCGGAAGTGCCCGGCCAGCCGCTCCACGGTGGCCGCGTCGAACAGGTCCCGGTCGTACTCGAACCAGCCGCTGAGGCCATCGCCGTCGGCGAAGAACTGCAACTCCAGGTCGAACCGGGCGCCGTCGGCGAGCAGGTTCATCCGCCGGAACTCCACCCCGGCGATGTCCAGCACCGGCAGCGGGTCGCTCTGGTACGACAGGCTCACCTGGAACACCGGCGGCCGGCTCAGGTCGCGCGGCGGCCTGAGCTCCTCCACCACCCGCTCGAACGGCACCTGGTCATGCGCGTACGCCCCCAGGCAGGACTCGCGCACCCGCTCCAGCACCTCGTGGAACCCCGGCTCGCCGGCCAGCCCGGTGCGCACCGGCAGGGTGTTGACGAAGAAGCCGATCAGCGGCTCCAGCTCGGCCCGGCCCCGGCCCGCCGTGGGCACCCCGACCACCACGTCGTCCTGACCGCTGTAGCGGTGCAGCAGCACGGCGAACACCGCCAGCAGCGCCATGTACGGGGTGGCGCCGCGCGCCCGGCCGACCTCGGTCAGCCCGGCCATCAGCGAGGCCGGCAGCGCGAACGGCACCGAGCCGCCGTTGAAGCCCTGGACGGCGGGCCGGGGCCGGTCGGTGCGCAGCGCCAGCGCGTCCGGAGCGCCGGTCAGCCGCTCCCGCCAGTAGCCCAGGTCCTCGGCGAGGGACTCGGCCCGCTGCTCCTGCTGCCAGACCGCGAAGTCGCCGTACTGGATGCCCAGTTCGGGCAGCGGGGACGGCCGGCCGGCCGCGATCGCCGCGTACAGCGCGGACAGTTCGGTCAGCAGCACCTTCACCGACCAGCCGTCGGAGACCAGATGGTGCATCGCCACCAGCAGGACGTACTCCTCCTCGCCGGTGCGCAGCAGGTTCATCCGCAGCAGCGGGCCGGTGGCCAGGTCGAACGGTTCGGCGAGCGCGGCGGCGATCCACGGACCGACGTCCGGGCCGTCGTCCCCGGCCCGGCCGGGGCGGCCGGCCCCCGGCGCGGCCGGTTCCGTCCCGGCATCGCGACCGGGTCCGGCGGCCGGTGCCGTGCGCAGGTCGGTCTCCGGCAGTTCCAGCGCCAGCTCCCGCCGGACCACCTGCACCGGACGGCCGTCCCGCAACCGGAAGGTGGTGCGCAGCGCCTCGTGCCGCCGCACGATCCCGTTCACCGCGGCCCGCAGCACGGCGGTGTCCAGCCGGCCCCGGATACGCGCCGCCGCCGGGATCACATAGGCCGGGTTGTTCGGCCGCAACTGCTCCAGGAACCAGATGCCCTGCTGCGTCACCGACAGCGGGAACACGTCCTCCGCGGGCTGCCGTTCCCGCAGCATCTTCTCGAACAGCGCCCGCTTCTCCGGCGTCAGCGCCGCCAGCCGCCGCTCCAGCCCGGCGGCGTCCAGATCAGCCACGGTGCCCCTCCCGCTCCCGCTCGGCGCGGTCCGCACCGGCCGCGGACCCCTCCCGCCCGGCGCCCGGTCCGGGCTCCGCACCCGGCTCGGGCAGCGCGTCCAGCTCGGCCAGCAGCCGGCTCGCCAGGTCGTCCTCGGCCCGCTCCACCCGCCGGATGCCGCCCGCCGGCCCGGCCCCGGCGCCCGGCCCGGCCTCCCGGCGGCCGTCCGGCCCGGTGCCGTCCTCCGCGGTGCCGTCCCGGAGGCCGGCGACGATCTCCTTGGCCAGGTCGCGGGCGGACGCCCCGCCGAGGAAGACCGAGATCGGCAGGAACACCCCGGTGCGGCCCTCGATCTCGTTCCGCACCTCCACCGCCATCAGCGAGTCCAGCCCCAGCTCGTACAGCGACTGGTCCGGCCCCACGGTGTCCGGCTCGGCGCGCAGCGTGGCCGCCAGCCCGAGCCGCAGCCGCTCGGCGAGCGTGCCGATCCGCTCCTCCTCCGGCAGCGCCAGCAGCTCCTGGCGGCCGGGCAGTGCCCCGGCCCGGGCCGCCGCCTTCGGCACCCGGGCCGCGCCGGCCCCGGCCAGCAGCCGGGTCAGCAGCGGGGAACCGGAGACCTCCTGGTAGCGGCGCCCCCACTCGGGCCAGTCGACCGGCACCACGGCGACCTGCGGGTCCTCGTGGCGCAGCAGCCGGTGGAACATCCGCAGCGCCTGCGCCGGGGGCAGGGTGCCCATCCCGGCGCTGAGCCCCGGGGTCGCCTCGGCGCCCCGCTCGGCCATGCCCAGCGACCGCCAGATGCCCCAGTTGACGCTCACCGCCGGCCGGCCCTGCGCCCTGCGGGACCGGGCCAGCGCGTCGAGGAAGGCGTTGGCGGCGGCGTAACCGGCGACGAACGGCGAACTCAGCAGCGAGCTGACCGACGAGAACAGCACGAAGAAGTCCAGCTCCCGGTCGGCGAACAGCCGGTCCAGCACCACCGCGCCGCCCGCCTTGGGACGCAGCGTCCGCTCCAGCGCCTCCGGGTCCAGGTCGAGCACCGGCACCACCTCGCCGACGCCCGCCGTGTGCACCACCCCGCGCACCGGCGGCCGGCCCTCCCGGTCGAACCGCTCCAGGAAGGCGCGCACCTGCTCCTCGGCGGCCACGTCGAAGGTCTCCACCGTCACGGCGGCGCCCAGCGACTCCAGCTCCCGCACCGCGGCGACCCGCCGGCCCGCCACGGTGTCCTGGTCCAGCGCCGCCCACTCGCCGCGCGGCGGCAGCGCGGTGCGCCCCGCCAGGACCAGGTGCCGGGCCCCGGCGAGCACCATGGACCGGGCCACCGCCAGCCCCAGGCCGCCCAGCCCGCCGGTGACCAGGTAGCTGGCGTCGGTGCGCCACTCCACGGCCGGGCCCGGGGCGGCGGGCAGCTCCCGGCGCACCAGCCGGGCCACCAGGCGCTGTTCGCCCCGGAGCGCGATCTGGTCCTCGGCGCCCGGGTGCGCGATCTCGGCCAGCAGCCGCTCGGCCGGCGCGTCCGGGCCGGCCGCCGGGTCCGGGTCCAGGTCGACCAGCCCGCCCCACAGCCCGGCGTGCTCCTGCTGGAGCGACCGGCCCAGGCCCCACAGGGTCGACTGGCCGACCGCGAGCGGGGTGCCGGCCGCGCCCGGCGGCTGCACCGCGCCACGGGTGACCAGCCACAGCCGGGCGGACCGGGAACCGCCGGCCCGCGCGAGCGCCTGCACGGTCCGTACCGCGCTCAGCAGACCGGCCCGCTGCCCGTCGAGCAGCCGGGCCACCGGGTCCGGCCCGGTGCCGGTCCGCGGCGCGGCGCCGTCGTCCAGCCCCCACAGGTGCACCACGTGCAGCGGCGTGCCGTCCGGCACCGCCCAGTCGGCCAGCAGCCGGCGCAGGTCCTCGGCCGTGTCCGGGCGGACCACCGCGTCCGGTGCGCCCGCGGCGTACCGGTAGCCGGTGCCCGGGGTGACCCGGACACAGGACGCCCCCCGTTCGGTCAGCAGCGCGGCGAGCCGGTCGCCCACCCCGGTGCCGTCGGCGAGCACCAGCCAGGCCGCCGCGTCCCCGGGGTCCGGCGCGGCGGCAGGCGCTCCGGGGCCTGGCTCCCACACCAGGTCGTGCACCAGGTCGGCGTCGGTGAACTCCGCGTCCGCCGGGTCGCCCTCGCCCGGTGCCGGCGCCCCGGCGGCCTCCGGGAGGCAGGCGGCGCCTGCGGCGGGCGACGGGTGGGCCGGGCGGGCGGCCGAGCCGACCGGGGGCGGCTCCTGCCAGCAGCGGGTGCGGGCGAAGGGGTAGCCGGGGACGTCCACCCGGGCGCGGGTGTAGTCGGCGTCGAAGGCGCGCCAGTCGACGTCCGCGCCCTGCGTGTAGAGCCGGCCGAGCGAGTCCAGCACCACCTCCCAGTCGTCCTGCTTGGGACGCAGGCTGGGCAGCAGCAGCGCGTCGGTGTCCGCCGGGAGGCTGTCGCTGATCAGCCCCAGCAGGGTGGGCGCGGGCCCCATCTCCAGGAAGCCGCGGTGGCCCGTGCCGAGCAGGGTGGCCACCCCGTCGGCGAACCGCACCGGCTGCCGCAGGTGACGGCACCAGTAGTCGGCGTCCGGGGCCTCCTGCCACGCCCACAGCTCGCCGCTGAGGTTGGAGACCAGCGGGATGCGCGGCGGCGCGAACCGGATCTCCTCCGCCACCGCGCGGAACTCCTCGATGATCGGCTCGATCAGCGGGGAGTGCGAGGCGGTGGTGATGCGGAGCACCTTGGCGCGCACCCCGCGCCGGGTGAACTCCTCGCACACCGCCTCGACCACCGCGCGGTCACCGGAGACCGAGGTGTTCGCCGGGCCGTTGACCGCCGCGACGGAGATCCGGTCCGGGTACCCGGCGATGGCCTCGGCCACCTCCGCCTCGGAGGCGAAGACCGTCGCCATGGCCCCGGTCTTCCCGGACTCCCGCATCAGCCGGCCCCGCGCCACGACCAGTTTCAGGCCGTCCTCCAGGCTCATCGCGCCGGCGAAGCAGGCCGCCGCGTACTCGCCGAAGCTGTGGCCGAGCACCGCCGCGGGCCGCACGCCCCAGGAGCTCCACAGCTCCGCCAGCGCGTACTCCACGGCGAACAGCGCCGGCTGGGAGTACTGCGTCTGGTAGATCAGCCGCCCCCGCGGCGACTCCGGGTCGGCCGGGTAGAGCAGTTCCGGCAGCGGCACGTCCAGCATCGGCCGCAGGATCTCTTCGCACCGGTCCAGCACCCGCCGGAACGTCGGCTGGGTGTCGTACAGGCCGCGGGCCATCCCGACCCGCTGCGGGCCCTGCCCGGGGAAGAGGAACACCGTCTCCGCCGGGCCGGCCTGCCCGGCGGAGAGCCCCACCGCGGGCATCCCGCCGAGGTAGTCGTCGAGCCGGGCCGCCAGCTCCGGGCCGGTCGCGCCGACCGCGGCGAGCCGGTGCCGGAAGTGCGAGCGGCCGGTGTTGGCGGAGAAGCACACGTCGGCCAGTGCCGGCCCGGGGTCCTCCGCCAGCCGCCGGCGGTACTTCTCGGCCAGCTCCACCAGCGCCGCGTCGCTCTTCGCGGACAGGGCCAGCGCGGACAGCGGCCGCCGGGCGTCCGGTGCCGGGGCGGGCCGCTCGGGCGGCTCCTCCACCAGCATGTGCACGTTGGTGCCGCTGAAGCCGAAGCTGCTCACCCCGGCCAGGCGGCGGCCGGGCACCTTCGGCCAGCCGGTCAGCTCGGTCGGCACCGCGAACGTGGTGCCCTCGAAGGACAGGTGCGGGTTGAGCCGCTCGAAGTGCACGTTGCGCGGGATGGCGCCGCGGTTCACGCAGAGCGCCGCCTTGATCAGCCCGGCGATGCCGGACGCCGCCTCCAGGTGGCCGATGTTGGGCTTCCCCGAGCCCAGGTGGACGGTCGGGCCCTCCGGCCGCCCGTACACCTCGGCCAGCGCCTCGACCTCGATCGGGTCGCCGAGCGTGGTGCCGGTGCCGTGCGCCTCGATGTACGACACCTCCTCCGGCTCCACCCCGGCGGCCGCCAGCGCGCGGCGCAGCACGTCGCGCTGCGCGGTACCGCTGGGCGCGGTGACCCCGGCGCTGCGGCCGTCCTGGTTGACCGCGCTGCCCCGGATCACCGCCAGCACGCGGTCCTCGTCCCGCACCGCGTCCGACAGCCGCTTGAGGACCACCACGCCGCAACCCTCGCCGCGCACATAGCCGTTGGCCGAGGCGTCGAAGGTCTTGCACCGGCCGTCCGGCGCCACCATGCCGGGGAACTGGGAGAACGCGATGCTGGGGATCGGCGACAGCACCACGTTCACCCCGCCGGCCAGCGCCAGGTCGCTCTCGCCGGCACGCAGGCTCTGGCAGGCCGTGTGGACCGCCACCAGCGACGCCGAGCAGGCGCTGTCGACCGCCACGCTCGGGCCGTGCAGGTCCAGCGTGTAGGAGACCCGGCCGGTCACGATGGAGTGCGCCGTGCCGGTGGAGGCGTACGCGGTGGCGTCCAGCGGGTCGCGCAGCGTGCGGGAGGCGAAGTCGTTGCTGCACACGCCCATGAAGACCCCGGTCCGGCTGCCGGCCAGCCCGGTGGGGGCCTGCCCGGCGTGCTCCAGCGCCTCCCAGACCACTTCCAGGGTGAGCCGCTGCTGCGGGTCCATGGCCAGTGCCTCGCGCCGCGAGATGCCGAAGAACTCGTGGTCGAACTGGTCCACCCGGTCCAGGAAGCCGCCCCAGCGGGTGCTCATCCGGCCCGCCGTCTGCGGCTCCGCGGCGTGGAACGCGGCCCCGTCCCAGCGGTCCGCCGGGATCTCGCCGATGGCGTCGGTGCCGTCCGCCAGCAGCCGCCAGTAGCCGTCGGCGTCGGTCACCCCGCCCGGGAAGCGGCAGCCCACACCCACGATCGCGATGGGCTCGGTCCTGGCGCGCTCGGACTCCTCCAGCCGGCGCTGCAGCCGTTCCACCGTCGCGAACGCCCGGCGCAGGGTCGCGCCCGTCTGCGACTGGTCCAGCGAAGTCATCACTCTTCCCCTTCGTCGAGCTCGGTCAACTTGGCCAGCAGGAGCGCCTCGACGTCGCTGTCGCTCAAGCGGTCGAGATCCGTTCCGGTGCCGTCGGCGGGCCGTCCGGGCGCGGCCGCCTCCTCTTCCTCCGCTTCGCCGGCGGCGCCGGGCCCGGCCTCCAGCGCGATGTCCATGCGCTCGGCCAGGAAGGGGACCAGCGCGTCGATGGTGGGGAAGCGCCAGACGACGGTGGCGGGCAGCTCCACCCGGAGCGACGCCTCCAGCCGTTTGCGGAGTTCGAGCGACATCAGCGAGTCGAAGCCCAGCCCGGCCAGCGGCGCCGTGACGTCGACCTGCGACTCGTCGCAGCCGAGCACCCGGGCCACCTGCGCGGTGCAGTGCCGCACCAGCACGGCCCGGCGGCGCCGGCCCGGCTCCACCGCGAGCAGCTCCCGCCGGACCCCGCCGGCCGGGGCGGCCCCGTCGCCGGCCGGTCGGGCCCGCGGCCCCATCAGCCCGGTGAGGACCGGCGGCAGCATGCCGCTGTCGGCCGCGGCGCGCAGCTTCGCCCGGTCCAGCGGCAGTACCGCGGCCTGGGCGGTGGCGGTCGGCAGCAGCCGGTGCAGCGCCTCGATGCCGTCGGCCGGGTCGATGCCGGTGATGCCGCGGTCCGCCAGCGCGCCGCCCCGGTCCGGGGTGGCCGCCAGACCGGAGCCGGTCCACGGGCCCCAGTCGACGCTCAGCGCGGGCAGCCCGTGCGCCCTGCGGTGCAGCGCCAGCCCGTCCAGGAAGGCGTTGGCCGCCGCGTAGTTGCCCTGGCCGGGGGAGCCGAGCAGCGCCGCCGCCGACGAGTACAGCACGAAGAAGTCCAGCTCGCGGTCGAGCGTGGCGCGGTGCAGATGCCAGGCCGCCACGGCCTTGGGAGCGGCCACCGACGCGAACCGCGCCCCGTCCAGCCCCACCAGCAGCCCGTCGTCCAGCACACCGGCGGCGTGCACCACGCCCGCCAGCGGCGGCATGGTCGCGTCGATCTCCGCCAGCACCGCGGCCAGTTGCGCGGACCGGGAGACGTCGGCGGACCGTACCGTCACCGTCACCTGCCGGGCCCGCAGCGCGTCCAGTTCCCGGCGGGCGGCCGGCGAGGGGCCGCCGCGCCCCAGCAGCACCAGGTGCCGGGCGCCCTGGTCGGCCAGGTAGCGGGCGGTGTGCAGGCCCAGCGCGCCCAGACCGCCGGTGATCAGATAGGTCGCCGACGGCTTGACCACGCGGCCGTCCGGCCGCACCGCGACCGTCTCGTCCCCGGTCGGGCGGAGCACCACCTTGCCGGTGTGCCGGGCCTGCGCCATGTGCGCGAACGCCGCGTCCGCCGCCGGGTAGTCGAAGCAGGTGACCGGCAGGGCGGTGAACTCGCCGCGCTCGAAGCCGCGCAGCACCTCGTCGAACAGCCGCCGGATCAGGGCGAACTGCTCGGCGAAGGCCCGCTCCAGGTCGACCGCGAGGAAGGACCGGTTGTGCTTCAGCGCCAGCAGCCCGAGGCTGCTGTCGCGGTAGACGTCCTGCTTGCCGATCTCCACGAACCGGCCGTTGGCCGCGAGCAGTCCCAGCCCGCGCCGCAGCGCCTCGCCGGTCAGCGAGTTGAGGACCACGTCCACGCCCCGGCCGCCGGTCAGCTCCTTCACCCGGTCGGCGAAGTCCAGCGAGCGCGAGTCCATCACGTGCCGCACTCCCAGCCGCCGCAGCAGCTCCCGCTTCTCCTCGGTGCCGGCCGTGGCGAAGACCTCCGCACCGTTGCGGCGCGCCACCTGGAGCGCGGCCAGCCCCACCCCGCCGGTCGCCGAATGGATGAGGACCGTCTCGCCCGCGCCGAGGTGCCCCAGGTACTCCAGGCCGTACACGGCGGTGAGGAAGGCGATCGGGACGGCCGCGGCCTCCGCGTCGCCGAGCCCGGCGGGCCGCTCGGCGACCAGCTCCTGCTCGGTGGTGACGAAGGCCGCCATGCTCGACGGCGCCACCGCCATCACCGCGTCACCGGGCCGGAAGCGGGTGACGCCCTCGCCGACGGCCACCACCCGGCCGGCGCACTCCGCGCCCAGCGGGGTGATACCCGGCGGAACCCCCGGGCAGACGTCCATCGCCTTGAGCACGTCGCTGAAGTTCAGCCCGGCCGCGGTGACCTCGATCTCCACCTGCCCCGGCCCGGGCGGCGTACGGTGCCACACCGTCGGGGTGAGGCTGCCGAGGATGCCCGGCCGCTCGGCCAGCAGGCGCAGGTTGCCGTCCCGCGCGGCGTCGAACGGCCGCCGGGGCCAGGCGGTGGGCTCCGCGGCGGGCGGACGCCACGGTTCCAGCGCCGGTACGTACCGGACGCCGCCGCGCAGCGCCACCTGCGGGTCGCCCGCGGCCCCGGTCAGCTCCGCGACGAGCTGCGCGGCCTCGCCGGCCGGCCGGGCCGGGTCGAGGTCGACGGCGACCGGGCGCAGCTCGGCGTGTTCCACGGCGGCGACCCGCAGCAGGCCCCAGACCGCCGACTGGGCGACCGCGCCGGGCCCCGGCGGCGCCCCGCCGCCGGTCGCCGGCCCCGGCCGCTCGGGCTCCGCCGGCCGCTGTGCGCCCCGGGTCAGCACCACCAGCCGGGGGTGCTCCGGCCGGGCGTCCCGGGCCAGTGCCTGCACCAGGTGGAGCACCGAGACGGTGCCCAGCTCCCGGGCCGCCGCCAGCGGGTCGGTGCCGTCGCCGGTGCCGTCCGGCTCCCGGTCGCCGTCCGGCAGGTCGAGGTTCCAGGCGTGCACCACCCCGGCACACCCCTCCGGGCGGTCGGCCCGCAGGTCCGCGAGGAGGGCGGTGAAGTCCTCCGGCCGGCCGGGGGCGACCTCGAACCGGTCCGGGCCCAGCCGCCGGTAGCCGTCGGCCGCGGTCACCGTGACGGCCGCCGCGCCCAGGCCCGCCAGCCGCGACCGCACCGCGCCGGCCACCCCGTCCCGGTCGGCCAGCAGCAGCCACCAGCCGGTGCCCGCGGGCGGCCGGTCCCCGGTCGGCTCCGTCTCGGCGGCACGCCAGCCCACCTCCAGCAGCGCCTCGCCGACCCGGTCCGGCGGCGCGGACTGCTCCAGGCGCCGCAGGGTGATCCCGGCGACCTCGCCGATCCGCTCCCCGGACTCGTCGAAGAGCACCACCCGGCCGCCGGTGATCCGGCCGTCGCCGTGCACCGCCCGGGTCACGTCGGCGTACGCCCAGCCGGGCCGCGCCCGGCCCGCCGGCAGCTCGAAACCGCCGGCCCCGACCGGCAGATGGATCGCCGCGCCGGCCTCCGGGTCCGAGGCCAGCGCCTGGGCCAGCACCTGGAGGCAGGCGTCCAGCAGCGCCGGGTGCACGGGGTGGCGGGCCCGGTCGGCGGCGACGTCCTCGGGGACCCGCAGGCGTGCCACCGCCTCCCGGTCGCCCCGCCACAGGCCGTCCAGCCCCTGGAACGCCGGGCCGTACTCCAGCCCGGCCCGGCGCAGCCCGGCGTAGTGCTCCGCGGGGTCGACGGGTTCGGCGCAGCGGGCGCGTACCGCGGCCAGCGTCGGCGCGGGGTCCGTGCCGGTCGCCGCCCCCGAGGTGTCCGCGCGGCCGTCCGGGCCCCCGCCGGGGCGGTCCTCGGCCTCCGGGTCCGCCGGGCGGTCAGCGCCGTCCGGGCCCGGGTCGCGGAACCGGCCGGTGGCCACCTCGGTCCACTCCTGCCCGGCACCGCCCTCGCCGTCCCGGCTGAACAGCCGGAAGGTGCCCGGCCCGGAGCCGGCGAGCACGAGCTGGAGGGTGGGCTCCGCGGCCCGTTCCCGCACCACGGTCAGCCCGGTGAACCGGACGTCCTCCACCACCGCCCGCCCGCTGCCCAGCGTCTCCCGGGCGGCGGCCAGCGCGGCGTCCAGCACCAGCGCCGCGGGGAGCACCACCGCCCCGTCGACCTGGTGGTCCTTCAGATAGCCGAAGCCGTCGAGGTCGACGGTGGCGCTCCAGTGCCGGGTGCCGGGTTCGGTGGCCGACCGCAGCTGCGCCCGGAGCACCGGGTGGCCCTGGGAGGCCGGTCGGCGCCCGCGGCCGGCCGGGTCGCCGTGCCAGTACCGCTGCCGCTGCCACGGGTAGGCCGGCAGCGGCACCATCGGCACCGTCCGGCGGCCGTGCGGCCGGCTCCAGTCGACCGGGAAGCCGGCCGTGTAGAGCCGGCCCAGCTCGGCGAGGATCCCGGCCCGGCCCGGGCGGTCACGGCGCAGCGAGGCCACCACCGCGCCCCGCGCGCCCTGGTGGTCCAGGCGGGCGGCGACGGAGTCGGAGAGCATCGGCTGCGGGGAGATCTCGACGAACACCTCGTGACCGGAGTCGACCAGGGCGGTGACCGCCCGGTCGAAGAGCACCGGCCGGCGCAGGTTGTCGCCCCAGTACCCGGCGTCCAGCCCGGTGCCGTCGACCGGTCCACCGGTGACCGTCGACAGCATCGGGACGGTGGCCGGGCCCGGACGCAGTCCGGTCAGGGCGTGGGTGAGCCGATCGCGCAGCGGGTCCATCAGGGGGCAGTGGGACGCGAAGTCGACCGACTCCAGCACCCGGCAGAAGATCCCGTCCGCGTCGAGTGCCGCCGCCACCGCCGCCAGCGGTTCCGCGGCGCCGGAGAGCACCGTGGTCGCGGGACCGTTCCCGGCGGCCACCCAGACCCGCTCGGCCCCCAGTTCGGTGAGCAACCGCCGGGCCCGCTCCTCGGGTACGCCGGCCACCGCCATCCGGCCGGTGCCCACCGCGGACCGGATGACCAGTCCCCGGTGCAGCGCCACCCGGAGCGCGTCCGCCAAGGTCAGCGCCCCCGCGACCTGGGCCGCGGCGACCTCGCCGACGCTGTGCCCGACCACGGCCGACGGGGTGACGCCCCAGGAGCGCCACAGCGCGGCCAGCGCCACCTGCACGGCGACCAGCGCGGGCTGCCCGACCGCGGGGTCGGCCAGCAGCGAACCGTCCGGGTCCGCGGCCAGCTGCTCGCGCAGCGACCAGTCCACGTGCTTGCCGAGGATCCGGTCGCACTCCTCGACCACGTCGCGGAAGACCGGCTCGGCGGTGAGCAGGTCGGCGGCGACCGGCCACCACCGCGGGCCCTGGCCGGAGAAGACGAACACCGTCCGCGGCCGGCGGCCCACCGCGCGGCGGCCCCAGGACAGGCCCGGCCGCTCGCCGTCCGCGCCGAACGCCCGCAGCGCCTCGGCGATCTCGGCCGGACCGGTGCCCGCACAGGCCAGCCGGTGCTCGTGGTGGGTGCGGCGCAGCGCGGCGGCGGCCGTCAGCGAGCGCAGCGCCGGTCCGTCGCCGGTGCGCTCCAGTTGACCCGCGTAGCGAGCGGCCAGCTCGCGGAGCGCCTGCTCGTCACGGGCCGAGAAGGTGAGCAGCACCGGGCCGTCCGGTTCCGGTTCCGCCCACCCCGGGCCGACCGCGGCCGGCCGGCCGGCGGCGGGCGCGGGCGCTTCCTCCACCACCAGGTGGGCGTTGGTGCCGCCGAAGCCGAAGGAGCTGACCCCGGCCAGCGCCGGACGGTCCGGGCCGGACGGCCACGGGCGCTGCCGGTCGGCGACCGCCAGGGCCAGTTCGCCGAACGGGATGTGCGGGTTGGGCCGCTCGAAGTGGAGGCTGCGCGGCACCGTCCGGTGCCGCAGCATCAGCGCGGTCTTGATCAGCCCGGCGATGCCGGCCGCGGCCTCCAGGTGCCCGAGGTTGGACTTGACCGAGCCGATCAGGCATGGCCGTGCCGGGTCGCGGCCGTCCGCGACCACGGTGGCGAGCGCCTTCGCCTCGATCGGGTCGCCGAGCAGGGTGCCGGTGCCGTGCGCCTCGATGTAGTCCACCCGCTCCGGCCGCACGCCCGCGTCGGCGTAGGCGGCGCGCAGCACCGCCTCCTGGGCCTGCGGGTTGGGGGCCATGATGCCGTTGCTGCGGCCGTCCTGGTTGACCGCGCCGCCGCGGATGACGCAGTAGACGGTGTCCTGGTCGGCGAGGGCGCGGCGCAGCGGCTTGAGCACGACCGCCCCGGCGCCCTCGGCACGGACGTACCCGTCGGCGCGGGCGTCGAAGGGCTTGCACCGCCCGTCCGCGGCCATCGCCCCGGCCTTGCTGAAGTTGATGGCCAGGGCGGGGGAGAGGATGACGTTGACCCCGCCGGCGATCGCCATCGTGCAGTCCCCGCGGGCCAGGCTCCGGCACGCCTGGTGCACGGCGACCAGCGACGAGGAGCAGGCGGTGTCCACGGCCATGCTGGGCCCGCGCAGGTCGAACAGGTAGGACAGCCGGTTGGCGGCGATGCTGAACGCGTTGCCGGTCCCGGAGTACGCGTCGATCCCGGCCAGGTCCTGGAACTGGGCCTGGAGGTAGTCGCTGGTGGCGATCCCCACGAAGACGCCGGTGGCGGACCCGGCCAGCTCCTCGGCCACCACCCCGGCGTCCTCCAGCGCCTCCCAGGCGACCTCGGCCATCAGCCGCTGCTGCGGGTCCATCCGGGTGGCCTCGTGCCCCGAGATGCCGAAGAAGCGCGGGTCGAAGCGGTCCACGCCGTCCACGAAACCGCCCCAGGCGGTGGTGGTCTTCCCCGGCGCGGACGGGTCCGGGTCGAGGAAGTCCTCGGCCCGCCAGCGGTCCTCCGGAACCCGGGTGACCGCGTCCCGGCCCTCGGTGAGCAACTCCCAGAAGGCGGTGGGTCCGTCGGCTCCGCCGGGGAAGCGGCAGCCGATCCCGACCACCGCGATCAGGTCGTCGGCGGTGTCCGGTGCGGCGGTGCCGGGGCCGGCGGTGCCGGAGGCGTTCGGGTCGGCCGGGTCGGCCGGGTCGGCGACCGGGGCGGCGCCGGGCGGCGGCCCGGCGAGGTGGCCGGCGAGCGCCTCGATCGTCGGGTGCTCCCAGACCGCGGTGGCGGGCACGGCCCGCCCCAGCCGCTGCTCCAGATCGCCCACCAGGCCGATCAGGTCCACCGAACGCAGCCCGTACCCGGCCAGCGGCTGACGGGTGTCCACCGAGCCGACGGGCACCCCGAGGTGGCCGGCGAGCCGCCGGGTGAGCCACTCCTCCAGCTCCGCCCGGGCCGCCGGGCCGGTGTCCGGCTCCCGCGGCCCGTCCGGCACGACCGGCGTCCGCGACGCGTCCGGCACCGCCGGCGCGTCCGGTCCGGGCGACGCGGGCGACGTGCCCGGCATCTCCGGCGTCGCCGGTCCGGGCGACGTGGACGGCGTACGGGTCATCTCCGGCGCGTCCGGTGCGCTCCCGGGGGCGTCCCAGGAGGCCAGGCGCTTGAGCCCGCCGTCCAGGAACTCCCGCAGGGCGGCGGACCGCTGGAGCTTGCCGCTGGAGGTCTTGGGGATGCTGCCGCGGCGCAGCAGCACGATGTGGTGCGCGCGCAGGCCGTGCTCCTCGGCCAGCCGGGCCCGGATCGCGGCGACGATCCGCTCGGTGGCGGCGGCGTCCGGCAGCCCGGTCACCTCCTGGAGGATGACCAGCCGCTCCTCGCCGTCGGCCGGGTAGCCGCAGGCCACGCCGCTGCCGGGGCGCAGCCGCGGGTCGCTCTCCTCGACCGTCCGCTCGATGTCCTGGGGGTAGTGGTTGCGGCCCGCCACGATGATCAGGTCCTTGCTGCGCCCGGTCACGTACAGCTCGGTCCCGTCGAGGAAGCCCAGGTCCCCGGTGCGCAGGAAGGGGCCTTCGCCGGTGTCGGCGAGGCGGGCGCCGAACACCTCGGCGGTCTCCGCCGGCCGCTGCCAGTAGCCCTGCGCGACACTGGGCCCGGCCACCCAGATCTCGCCCACACCGCCCTCCGGGAGCCGGGTGCGGGTGACCGGGTCGACGATGTGGATCCGCTGGTCGTCGATGGTCGGGCCGGAGCCCACATGGCTGCGGGCGGCCTCGCCCGGTGCGGCGGTCACCGCGCGGTGCTCCGCCAGCGCCCCGGCCGCCAGGTCGCGCAGCACCGGTTGCGCGCCCCGGTCGCCGGCCGAGACGCACAGGGTCGCCTCGGCCAGCCCGTAGCAGGGCAGGAACGCGGACCGGCGGAAGCCGGCGGCCTCGAAGGCGCGGGTGAAGCGCTCCAGGGTCCGGGCCCGTACCGGCTCCGCGCCGCTGAACGCCACCCGCCAGCCGCTCAGGTCCAGGTCCCGGCGCTCCTCCTCGGAGATCCGCTCGACGCACAGCTCGTAGGCGAAGTCGGGCGCGCCGCTGATGGTCGCCCGGTGTTCGGAGATCGCCCGCAGCCAGCGGAGCGGCTGCTTGAGGAAGGCGACCGGTGACATGAAGGTGGTCGGGAACGCCCCGAAGGCGGGGGCGAGCAGCCCGCCGATGAGGCCCATGTCGTGGTAGGGCGGGAGCCAGGTGACCATGTGGTTGTCCGGCTCGTGGCCGTACAGCCGGTCGTTGATGCACCGCAGGTTGTGCACCAGGTTGCGGTGGCTCACCATGACGCCCTTCGGCCGCCCGGTGGAGCCGGAGGTGTACTGGAGGAAGGCGGTGTCCGCGGCGTCCACGGCCGGCTGCCGCCAGTCGTCCGCGGCGCCGTCCCCGATCCGGTCGACGGCCAGCCAGTGCGGGCCGCCCAGCTCGGGTGCGTGCCGGGCGAAGGTGCCGGCGGCCGCGGCGAGGGGTTCGGTGGCCAGGACGACCGCGGGCTCGGCGTCGGCCACCACGCCGACCAGCCGGGGCAGCGTCCGCTTCACCAGCACCGGGTCCGGCGGGTACACCGGGACGGCGATGACACGCGCGTAGATGCAGCCCAGAAAAGAAGCGAGGTAGTCGAGTCCGGGCGGGCAGACGATGAGCGCCCGGTCACCCGGGGAAACATGGCGCTGCAGGGTCGCGGCAATGGCCCGGGCCCGGCGGTCGAGTTCGCCGCCGGAGATGGTCGGCGTGCTCTCGCCGTCATTTTCCAGAAACCGGTACAGCTCTTTCTCGGGATGCTCCTGGAAAACGGTACGAAAATGCCCGAGCAGAGTATCGGCTGCGGCTCCGGATGCGTTCGATGGCTCGAATCTGTCGTCCGGTGATGTGGAATCAGCGTCGTCCCTGTGAATGCGCAACGTCTCGCTCCGGAATCATGATGCCAAAGTCTTCAACACATGCCGCGGGCCACCCGTCGCTTCCCTCAGGTGGCCCGCTCCCGCTCTCCGTCTACCGGTCGGTTCTGGGCCCGTCGGGACAGCGCACAGCTGCGACGGGCCGCCGGACCAGGGCCGCTCGCCGCGTTCGAATGAAAGAGGGTGGGGATGACTCGGGAAGGACGGGAATGTGAACAGCTGACGATAAAGAACGCGCCCTGCCCATCATTTCCAGCATCCTTCAGCCCCCCGTTCGGCAGCGCTTCGCCCGGTGGGGCGCCGGCGCTGTGGCCGTTGAAGTCGCGCGGTGCAGCATTGCGGTAGCCCGTCGCGAAAAATCCGGGCACCGGACACGGCCGGCGGTCGCGCCGGGGTTAATCCGGGTCGGCGCCGCCGGTGTGGAGCGGTGTCTTTCGCAGAGCAAGCTGGCGAGATTGCACACCCTGAACACAACTGCGTCAATGGTGCAGCGAAAAAGGGGCATACTGCTTCAATGGTGAAATAGATAAGCTCGTCCGGCGAATCAGATTGCGCTGTTTGTCGGCGGCTGCCCTCTTTGGGGGGTCCGAGCTTGCACTCCGTTCACCTCATCGTCACCCAAAGGTTGCGCTCGGTCATGCACTTCGAGGCATCTCGGTGTCCGAGGAGTGGATGGTTCCGCGTCCGGGCCGGCCGTCGTGCCGAGGTCCACGGGCAGGGAGCGCTCCCAACCCTACCGCCGCCGAAGGGCCCCGGCGGCGCCGCCCCGGCCCGGCCGGGACCCGGCACCCGGACCGTCCACCACGCCGCGGGCGCGCCGGACGGCGGGCACGGCGACGGCCCCGCCCCCGGTCGGTGACCGGGAACGGGGCCGTCCACGAGCCGGGCGGGCTCACCCCAGATGTTCACCGCGCACCGGGGCGTCGCCGCTCGCCCCGGTGGACACCGTGGTCAGCAGCCGTTCGTGCTCCTCCCGGCCGACCTTCTCGCCGGAGGACGGCAGCAGTTGCGGGATGCCGTCCAGCACCGGGTAGCGCAGCCGCAGCCGCGGGTTGTACAGCGCGTCGCCCGGAGCCAGCAGGGCCAGCGGCCCCTTGTCGAGCGGGCAGGCCAGGATCTTCAGCAGCGGGTCATCGGGCTTCATGGCGTACGTCCTTCGGGATCCTTCGGGCTTCGGGGAACTCCGCGCTCGGGCCACGGGGCCGCGGTGAGCGTGTGCGCGGAGGACAGCGGCTGCGGTTCCAGCGGGGGCCGCGGCCGGGGCGGTAACGGGCGGGCCGGCAGCGGCCCGGCGCCCACCGGCAGCCCCGGCCCGGCCGGCGGCCGGGCACCGGGCCCACCGGCCGGCGGCCGGGCGCCGGCGCCGGGCTCCTCCGGCGCCTCCATGGCCGTCTCCCCGGCCTCCGGGGCGTCGTCGTGGCGGGGCAGGGCCAGCAGCACCCCCACCGCCAGCGCGGTGCCACCCAGCCGGAGGGCGAGCCGCAGCGGCTCGTGCGGCAGCGGCTCGCCGAACACCACCGTCCCGCACGCGACGGTGAACACACAGGTGACCGTGGTGCACACGGGCACGATCAGCGAGGCCCGGCAGCGCTGCAGCGCGGTCTGCGACAGCACCAGACCGGTGGCGCCGGTGAACACCAGCAGATACGGGTACGGGGAGAGCATCAGGTCGGTCAGCAGCCCGCCGAGGCCGCCGCCCGCCGACAGCCCCGACACGCCCTTGATCGCCAGCGAACTCACCCCGTACAGCAGGCCGACGGCCACGCCGTACGCCACCCCGGTGGTCGGCAGCCGGTGCCGCCGCCGGGCCCGCCGCTCCGCGGCGCCGTACAGCCACAGCGCGGCGGCCAGCGACGGCAGGCACACCAGCAGCAGCACCCCGGCCGGCGCCGAGCGGCTGATGTCCTCCGTGCCGCCGTGCAGCGAGGCGACGACCATCACCAGGGCACCCAGGATGATCACCACGCTGCGCCGCTCGCGGCCGCTGGGACGCTCCCCGAGCACCACCGAGGAGAGCACCACCAGCAGCACCAGGCCGGACACGAACAGCCCCTGGGCGGCCGCGATCGGCAGCTTCCGGTAGACGAGCAGCTGGGCGCCGAACCCCAGGGCCAGGGCGATCGCGCCGCCCAGCCACAGCGGGCTGCCCAGCACGTGCCGCAGCAGCCGCGCCGGGCTGGTGGCGCTCAGCGGGGGCATGCCGGCCAGCGCGCGCTTCTCCAGCACGAAACCGGTGCTGTAGAGGACGTTCGCCAGCAGTGCCGCCGCCACACCCCACAGCACGGCCTACACCCGCCTCGCGTGCACCAGCAGGATGGACGCCAGCGACGGCAGCCGGCAGGCGGCCCGGTCCAGTGCGCGCAGCGGCCGCGGCACCCCGTGGAACGGCGCGCCCGCACAGCTCACCACCTCGAACCCGGACGCGGTGAGGAAGCCGCGCAGCGCCCGGGCGGTGTACAGCCGCAGGTGCCCCACCACCTGGCTGCCCGGACGGCCGTGCACGCCGCGCAGGCTCACCTCGGAGAACACCGGCTGCACCCCGGCCAGCAGCAGGCCCCGGTTGTACCAGGCCGCCAGGTTCGGGGTGGACAGCAGCAGATGGCCACCCGGCCGGAGCACCCGGCGCAGCTCGTCCAGCGCCGCGTCCGGGTCCACCAGATGCTCGATCACCTCGCTGAACACCACCGCGTCGGCACTGCCGGAGGCGAACGGCAGGCCGCCGTCGGAGAGTTCGCCGCGTACCACGGCCGGGAGCCGGGGGGCCGCGCGGCGCAGCGCGTCCTGCGACCAGTCCACCCCGATCACCCGGTGCCCGCGCAGGTACGGGATCGCCACGGCGGCCGCGGAACCGTCCCCGCAGCCGATGTCGAGCACGGTGGCCGGGCCCCCGGCCCCCACCGGCCCGAGGGCGCGGGCCAGCATCCGCGCCTGGCGGCGGCTGCGTTCGGCCCCGGAGGCGACGGGCACGGCCGGGTCCTCGTAGAAGTCCCGCAGCCCGGTGGCGGGCGTGCCGCGCCCGGCCGCCTGCTCGTCCTCCCGGTCCCGCCCGGGCGCCCCGGCCGGCGGCGCGGCGGTCGCGGCGGGGGGCGCGGCGGTCGGGGCGGTCGTGTCGGGGAAAGCCCGGACCGCCGGGGCCGCCGCCCCCTCGGGGGCGGCGGCCGGCCCGGCGGCGGGGCCGGTCAGGGGAGTGGTGGCGGGCGTGCCGCGTTCGGCCGTCGGGGATCCGGTGGTCATGTTCCTCCACCCTTACGTGGTACGGGGTCCGCTGTCCCGCCGGTCTCCGGCGGTGGTCCGGGGCGCTCACCCCCGGCGGTCGCCGGGCCGTTCCCGGGCGAGGCGAGGGCGAGCGAACGGGTGAGGAGCCCGGCCAGCGCGGCACCCCCCGCGTCGTCCAGCAGCGCCCGCGACCAGCGCAGCGTCAGATGGAGCCGGCCGGCGGTGGACGCACAGGTGACGGCGAGCCCGCGCGGCATCCGGGCAGGCGCGGAGAACCAGACCGCCCGGGCCCGGCCCGCGTCCCCGAAGTCGAGCGGGAACGCGACCCGGCCGATGTTGCTCAGCAGGACCGTGGAGGTCCACGGCCCGGCCACCCGCCGGGCCGTACGGGTCAGCGCCGCCCGCAGCCCCACCGGCAGCACCGGCGCGGTCAGCAGGGTCCCCGCCGTCCGCATGGGCGCGGCCGGGGTCGCCTTCAGCGCCCGGGTGACCGCGGCGGTCCGGTGGACCAGCCGGGCCACCGCCGCCGGGTCCGGGTGCTCGGCGGCCAGCAGCCGCGGATCCGCCTCCCGGAGCGCCGCGAAGTCCACGTCCACCAGCCGGGTGCCGTTGCCGATGGGCATCTCCGCGGCGCGCGGCCGGTCGTCGATCGGCATGGTCACCCGCACCGGGGCGGCCGGCCGGCCGTGCAGCCGGTTCCAGCGGGCGGCGGTCAGGCACACCGCCACCATCAGCTGGTCGTTGACGGTCGGCCGCACCGACCCGTCGGCCGGGGCCGGCCACCGGGCCGGCACCGGCAGGTCCAGCAGCAGCATCCCGTTGCCGGTCCGGCCCGGGGCCCGGGTGTCCGCGGCTATCCGGGCGGACCGGGTGAGGGACCTCGCGACGTCGGCCGCGGTCCGGCCGGCCCGCTCGGCGGGCGCGGCCGGCGCCCCCGCCGCCGCGCGGGACGGCGGCGGGGCCGGCGGGTTCTCCGCGCCGCCGTACAGCGTCGCGGCGGTGGCCAGGATCCGCAGGCAGGACGGGCCGTCCAGCGCGGTGTGATTGATCGTCAGCACCAGCACGCACCCGGGCTCCCCGGGGGTGACCACCTGCTCCAGCCGGATCGGCGGGGCGGCGTCCAGCGGCGGGCACTGGGCCATGGACCGCTCCCGCGCCCGGTCCAGCGCGTCGGCGGCGGGCGGCGGGAAGCTCACCGGGTCGACGTCCGGCCCGTCGGTGAGCTCCCACTCGTACCGGCGCCGCCACCAGGCCCCGGGCGCCTGCCGCATCAGGATCCGCGGATGCTTCCGCAGCGCCTCGTGGAAGGCGGCCCGCAGCCGGTCGGGGTCCGGCCGGCCGGGCAGGTGGACCTCGATGTGGACGGTCTCCGGCTCCTCGTCCTGGACGCAGTGCCGGGACACCTCGTCGATGGTCGGGAACGGCACCCGCGGCAGCCGCCCGGCCCCGGTGGCCGGGGCCGGACCGCCCAGGCGGGGGTCGTGGAGCGTGGTCATCGGCCGGTGCCCTCCTCGGTGCCGTCCGGGGCGGGGCCGGGCGGCACGTCGCCGCCGGGCTCGCGCCGCGGCAGGGCCGGTGCCGAGCCGTCTGCGACCGGCCCCGTCGGGATGGTACGCCCGGGACCGGCCTCGGGAGCCGGTCCGGCCGGCGTACCGTCCCCGGGAGCCGGGGCCCCGCCGGGTGCCGCACCGTACCCGGCCGCACCCGGTCCGCCCGCCTCCGGCTCCGCGCCGTGCACCGGGACCGCGTGCCGGCCCGGCGTGCGCACCGGAACCGTGACGACCGCCGCGGCCAGCGCGATCACGGCCAGGGCCTGCGCCCAGCCGCTGAACGCGCCCTCGTCCGCGGAGACCGGCTCGCCCGCGCCGACCGCGGCCACGACACCCGCCGCCGCCATCGCGGTCAGCGCGACCGGGGCCATCAGCGCCGGCCGCCACCAGGCGACCGCGGCCAGCACCGGCACCACCAGCGCCAGCGGCCCGGCGACCGCCACCAGGACCACGGTGAGCGCGGCCGTGCCGATCACCCAGCCCGGCGCCGGCGGGGCGGCGGCCTGCCGCTCGTCCGGCTCCTCCGGGGCGCCCGCGGTGCGGCGGAACAGGGCCAGGCCCAGCAGCAGCCCCACGCCCAGCACGCCGCCGATGAGCCCGGCGTGGTAGGTGGTGGCCGGCTCGTAGCTGAGCCGCACCGTGCCGCTCGCGCCGGCCGGCACCAGGAAGCCCTGCTGCCAGCCGTCGATCCGCACCGGGGTGAGCTTCCGGCCGTCCAGCGTGGCCTGCCAGCCCTCGTTGTGGTTCTCGTAGGTCTGCAGGTAGACGGCCTTGCCGGAGCCGACCCGCACGCTGCGGTCGTCGCCGGACCAGTCGGTGGCCTCGACCGTGCGGTCCGCGGCCGCCGGGGCCGCGGCGGTGCCCCGGCTCAGGGTGACGTCGGTCAGCGCCAGCGGACCCGCGTCCCCGGCCTCGACCCGGTGCCGGCCGGCACCCAGGGCGAGCACCCCGTCCTTCGCGTCGCCCGCGCACAGCTCCACGTCCACCGGCCGGCGCTCGGTCAGGTCACGCACCCGCCCGGACGCCTTGGTGGCGTGCAGGGTGCCGTCCACCGCCAGCGGCGGGCCCTCGCCGCAGGCCAGCGAGAAGCGGGCCTTGGGGTCGGCCGGCTTGCTGCGCAGCGCGTCGAGCGCGGGGACGTACACCTCGCTCAGGCCCACCGGCAGCTGGAGCTCCTGGTCGGCGACCGGGTTGTGCATCGCCAGCGGCACGGTCTTGCTGATGGTGATGTCCAGCCGGTTGGTGGTGATCGGCTCGAACCTGGCCTGGCCGTTGTGGTCGACCCCGGCCGTGGCGGCCCCGTCCGGCGAGCTGATGATCACCTGCTCGGGCCGGGTGGAGATACCGCCCGCCGCGGCGAACACGATCTCGTCGACGGTGGTCTTCTTCGGCCAGCTCAGGTGGAGCACCGGCCGGTCGCCGGCGATCCACGCGGTGGTCAGGTCGCCGTCGACCAGGTTGCGGGCGCTCAGCGCGGTCCCGGCCCGGCTGGTGGAGTCCGCGCTGACCGAGATGCGGGCCCGCTGACCGGGCGCCACCTTGTCCAGCAGCTCGTCCAGTTCCTTGCCGGGCACCGGCAGCGCCTGCGCCGAGACCGCGTAGTCCCCCTCGGCTCCGGTGCGGAACTGCCGGTGCAGCCCCACCTCGGCGGAGGAGGGCGACAGCCCGCCCGGGTCGCTGCCCCGGTGCAGCGAGTACAACGACGCCGGGGCGTCGACGCTCTCCGCGTCGGTGGGCAGCGCCAGCAGCCGGGTGACCTGCACCCCGGGGATCGACACCTCGGAGAATCCGGCGCCGGACAGCCCCGGACGCGGCTCCTGCGAACCGGTGATGGTGATCTTCAGCCACTTGGCGGGTCCGGCCGGGGCCCGCACCGACTGCGGGGAGCCGTTGGCCTGCAACGGGCTCTCCACGCTGGTCCGGTCGGTCTCCACGCGCACCGAGGTGGGCGCCGCCCGCAGCCCGTCCCCGGGCAGCGGCGTCAGCTGGATGGACTCCGGCAGGGTGATGGTCTTGTCGAAGCCGACCCGCAGCCACTGCCCGACCGGGGCGCCGGCGCTGCCCTCCGCCCAGGCGGTGTCCGGGTTGCCGTCGAAGGCGTTCACCGGGTCGTACTGCGGCAAGTGGAACAGCCAGCTGCCGCTGCTGGACGCGGTGACCTGCGAGGCGCCCCGCAGCACCGCCGTCGTCTGGTGCTTGACGCCCGTGGCCGGAAGGATCTGCTTCGGCTTCTCACCGGGGTTCTGCAGACTGCCCGAGTGGTTCCGCTCGTCGGCGGTGTAGGTGTACGAGGTGTTCGCGTTGACCAGGCCGAACCGGGTGTCGGTACGGCGCAGCCCGTCGGCGACCACCAGCAGCGGCGGCCGGGTCAGGCCCGGGTGCGCGTCGCCGGTGAGTACCGCCGGACGGTTGCGCATCGCCGGGTCGGCGGACAGCTGGAGCAGCGCCTCGGGGCCGCCGCTGACCTGCGCGGTGGCGTCCACCGCCCGCGCCCCGACCTTGCCGGGCCGCTCGGTGTCCACCGGCTGGTAGATCTCCACCGCCTGCTGGCGCGGGTACAGCCCCTGCACCTGGAGCGGTGTGTCGTCGGGGATCCGGCCGCCGGTCAGCATCGGGCCGAAGCCGGTCACCTTGCGGTAGCCGGACGCCTCCAGGGTCCGCTTGACGGTCTGCGGCGGCACGTAGCCCAGCTGGTCGGGGTCGAGGTCGTTGCGGACCACCACGTCGTGCAGGCCGGCCCGGCCCAGGAAGTCCCGCAGCCCGGGCACCTCGGAACCGGTCAGCAGGGCCTGCTCCACGGCGTCCATCGCGCGGCGGGACCCGGCGGTGCCGAACGGCACGAAGTCGCGCTGCGCCCAGCGGGACTCCGCCAGCACGTCCAGCGGCTGGTCGATGGGGGAGCCCCAGGTGTACATCCCGTGCGCGGTGGCCGGGACCACCAGGGCGCGGCTGTCCCGGGAGTTCTTCTCCAGCCAGTCGGCGGCCTTGTCCCAGTGCGAGGGCAGCTTGCTGAAGGCGCCCGGCTGCAGCACGGTGCCGTTGAGGTACGGCAGCGCCAGCCCCGGCAGCACCAGCAGCGCGGCCACCGCGGGCAGCGCCCGGCGGCCGGGGGCGGGCAGCGGCAGCCGGCGGGCGGCCTGCGCGGTGACGTGCGCGACGCCGAAGGCGAGCGCCAGCGCCAGTCCGGGCTGGAACTTGTAGATGTTCCGGAACGGCTTCAGCCAGCCGTCGAGCCACTCCTGCACGGTGCCGTGGAACGGCGCGCCCAGCGCGCCGCCGTAGCCGGCGAGGGTGACCAGCGCGACCGCGAGCACGGTCAGCACCAGCCAGCGGCGCTCGGGCAGGTCCCGGCGGGCGAGGCCGGCCAGGCCGAGGGCGGCGGCCGCGGCCGAGCCCAGCACGGCGAGGGTGTAGGTGGCGGCGGTCCAGCCGCCGGGCAGCCACGCCTCACCGAAGTTGAGGTAGCCCACCCAGTTGCCGGCGCCGCGCAGCAGCTCGGTCGCCGACATGGTGGCGGTGGTGGTGTCGGACTGCTCCACGTACGGCATGAAGTCCTCGCCGTACGTGCCGAGCAGCAGCAGGGGCACCACCCACCAGGCGGTGGCCAGCACCACGCCCGGCAGCCACCAGCACAGCAGCTGCCGGCGCCGCTTCCCGGCCGGCCGGCTGAGCAGGTACAGGCCCACCGGCAGCAGTGAGGCGAGGGTGGACGCGGCGTTGACGCCGCCCATGAACGGGATCAGCAGCGCCGAACGGGCGGCGGCCACCCGGGCACTGGTGGCCGGGTTGGTCAGCGGCAGCAGGACCCAGGGCAGCAGCGCGCCCGGCAGCGCCGCCGCCGAGGTCGACCCCACCACGATGGAGAACGTCGGCCACAGCGCGTACCCGGCGGCGGCCAGCAGGCGGGTGGCGGAGGAGCCGATGCCCAGCCGCTCGGCCAGTCGCAGCGCGCCCCAGAACGCCGCCGTCACCACGATCGACAGCCACAGCCGCTCGGCCAGCCACACCGGCAGGTGCAGCAGGTCGGTGAGCGCGTAGTACGGCAGCATCGGGAAGGCGTAGCCGATGTACTGGTCGGCGATCCCGCCGAAGCCGGCCCGGTCGTGCCACAGCTCGGTGAGGTCGCCGAGGAACCCGAACGGGTCGAGGGCCACCGCAAGCTTGGTGTCGAAGGTCATCTTGCCCGGCGACGGGGCCAGGAAGGCGACCAGCGCCAGGGCCCAGAAGCCGAACAGCCAGCGCCGCGACCGGGGCGGCTCGGGCTCCGGTCGCGCGGCGGGCGGCACGGCGCTCGGCGCGGGCGGGGAAGGGGGACGGGAAGGGAGCACCTGGGTCATGACCGCCTCAGGATCAGCAGTAGGTTCCACGTGGCGAATTCGCGCAGGCCCGGAATCCGGGTGACCGCCTCGGCGAGGAACGGCCAGTACCGGGACCGCGCGCAGACCACGGTCACGTCGTCGCGTCCGCGCACATGCCGCAGCGTGGGTCCGATGTGGATGGGGAAGAGGTTCTCGCCGACGGTGTGCTTGGCACTGCGCCCGGTGCGCCGCCGGTAGCGCGCCCGCGCCCGGCCCGCCCCCAGGTAGTGCCAGGGCGCCGTCTCGTGCCCGCCCCAGGGGGAGAGCCAGTTGGTGAAGGAGACGTAGATCAGTCCGCCGGGCCGGGTGACCCGGACCATCTCGCTGAGGAAGGTCTGCGGGTCCGCCACGTGCTCCAGCACGTTGGAGGAGAAGCACACGTCCGCGACCCCGTCGGCCAGCGGCAGCAGGTAGCCGTCGGCGAGCACCGCGCCGGTCGGCGCGGTGCCGCGCGCCCCGAGCTCCTGCGGATCGGGTTCGAAGAGGTAGCCGTGCGCGCCGCGGCGCCGGAACTCCTCGGTGAAGTGGCCGCTGCCGCCGCCGATGTCGACGACCACCTTGTCGCGCAGCGGCAGGTACTTCTCCACCTGCCGGGCGGCGTCCCGGGCCAGCAGCCCGTAGGCGTGGTCGGGGTCGGTCTGCTCGCGCATGAAGGCGCGGAACAGCGTGGCCGAGCGCTTCAGGGAGGGGTCCCGCAGCGTCCCGTCGTCGTCCGGTGGCGCGGGCCGCGGCGCCGTCTCGGGCGGGCCGGCGGCCGGTGCGGTGTCCGGCATCGCGTCATCTCGCATCGGCGCGGTCACCGCCGCCGTGCCGAGGTCAGGTACGCCTCGGCGGCCACCGCCTGGAAGCCGCGTACGGTGCTGCTCCAGCGGAACCGCTCGGCGCGCAGCCGGGCCGCGGTGCCCATGGCGTCCCGGCGCTCCCGGCTGAGGGCCAGGGCGCACCAGGCGGCCGCGAACGAACTCTCGCCGGGCGCCAGCACCCCGGTGGCGCCGTCCTCGACGGAGTCGCGCAGTCCGGGGATGTCGAACCCGACGGCGGGGGTGGCGCGGATCGCGGCCTCCATCACCACCAGGCCCCAGCCCTCGACCATCGAGGGGTGCAGCAGCAGCCAGGACTCGCACAGCAGCCGGTGCTTCTCCTCTTCGGAGACATGGCCGGCGAAGGTGACCTGGGGTCCCGCCATCGCCTCCAGCCGGGCCCGCTCGGGCCCGTCGCCGACGATCACCAGCCGGCCGCCGGTGACCGGGCGGACCCGTTCCCACAGCCGCAGCAGCAGGTCGATCCGCTTGTACTCCACCAGTCGTCCCATGGCGACGAAGAGCGGTTCCGGGGACTTGGGCAGCAGCCGGCCGGGGTCCTCCACACCGTTGTGCACGATGCGGATGCGGTCCCCGGGCACGCCCAGCGCCCGCAGCGCGGCGGCGGTGGACTCGGAGACCGCGACCATCAGGTTGCCCCGGTGGGTGCCGGCCAGCGCCCAGTGCTCCAGCCGCCTGCCGAGCCGCGCGGCGGCCGAGGGCAGCCGCATCCCCCACAGGTCGGTGTGCACGTGGTTGACAAGGCACAGGGTGGGGCCGCGGTGCCACAGCGGCGCCAGGTACGGCATGCCGTTGCTGACCTCCACCAGCAGATCGCACTCGCCGACCTGCCGGGCGAAGGCCCGCCTGGCCCGCAGGTAGTGATCCGCGTCACCACCGGCCGACACCACGCGGTAGTCGCGGTGCACGGCCGGCCCCCCGCACAGCAGGGTGACTTCGTGACCGTTCGCGGTCAGTCCGTCGGCGATCCGGTCGATCAGCAGCTCGGAGCCGCCGGCGGCCGGGTTGGCCAGGTCCCGCCGGGCCAGGAAGACGATGCGACGCGGCACCGGCGGCGGGACCGGCGGCGCCGCCTGCGCCGCCGGGGAGAGCTGCGGGGGGTGGGGGATCCGCGCCGGGGGCGCGGAAGGCGGTGAGGACTTCACGTGCTGGGACATGAGTGCTCCAACTCGTCTCAGGGACGGAGACTCTCGTCTCAGGGACGGAGACTGGGGGGAGCGGACCGGGGGAGGTGCTGTTGAGGAGCCCAGTTTTCGTCGTCCTGTTCGCATCCGGCTACTCACCTGGGTGACAATTTCCGGATGCGAAGAGGACGCCGCTTCGTCATCCTGCTCAGTGCCGCGCGCCCCGGACCCGGCCGCGGATCAGCAGCCAGGTGCCGGCCGCGGCGAGAACGCCGCCGGTCACCGCGGCCGCGAGGGGCGCGGTACGACCCACCAGTTCCAGCCGGTCGTTGTCATCACGTGCCAGCCCGACCTGGGAGCGCTGGGTCGCGGGGGTGAATTCCAGCCCCTTTCCGTGGAGCAAAGTCACCTTGTCGCCGCCCTTGCCGCCGGGGGCGCGCAGCGCCAGCCGGGGCGAGATGCTCGCGTTGATGATGCGACCGGTGAGCTGGTCGGCGACCAGCTCTATCCGGCCGTTGGAGTACCACTCCTCGGCGTGCACCTGGCCCTGTTTGGGCTTGCCCACCAGCCGTCCGGGCACCTGCCGGGTGCCGATCTCGGTGGCCGGCACGCTGCCGGTGAACCGGTAGCCCTGGTAGCCCTGGATCTTCGTGGTGCCCGCGTAGCGGAGCACCACCGGGGCCTTCAACGTGCTGTCCCACCAGCGATAACTCCGCTTCTCCACGTCGAAGGGGAACTTCAGGTAAGCCTCCCCCTGGAAGGCCCGGGGGGCCTCGCCGCAACAGTGCTTCGGCGCGTTGGTCCTCCGGTCGGTGACCCACCGCTCGGTGGTCCACTGCAAGGACTTCCGCGGGTCCTTCAACGGCAGGCTGCGCGGGGTGTCGATGGTGGTCGACACGTCCCACACCGCGGTGCCGCGGTCGCTGTCACCCACGTCGCCCAGCACATGGCGGGTCACGGTAAGCCGCTGGTCATGCCGCTCCTTGACGGCCTGGGTGTCGAAGTACGAACCCGGGCCGGTGAAGATCGTGGTCACATCGGTGTCGATGGGTGTTCGTTTGGCGCGTGGCTCGACGTACCACGCCAGCATCGGCGCCAGAACCAGCAGGAATACGCCGAAACCGAAGACGATCAGGGAAAGTGGGGATACAGAGCGGCGCATGGCGTGCACTCCGTCTCATGGGAGGGGCCAGCGGTGATCGCGGGCAGGAGGCCGGCGGAACCTACTGACGAGTTCTCTGTTGAGGCGGGACCGTAGGCAAAGGCTTGACTTTGTGTCAATGCTCCCCGCATGCTGACGATGAATCCGGACCGGGCCGGTGCGCTGCCACATGTGGAAGGGGCCAGACGCGCCATGCCCAGGTTTATCGTCGCCGCAGTGACCGCCGTGGTCGCCGCCGCGCTCGCCGTAGGTGCCGCGATCGGAATCGTGGCCATCCTCAACAGTCCACCCGATCAGCCGAACGTTCCGCTGGTCACCTTCCCCACCGCCCAGGCGGAGCCGACGGGCGGCAGCACCGCACCCGCCGCCGGGGCGGAGGACGACAAGGGTGACAAGGGTGACAAGGACGGCACGAGCGACGCGGACCGGAAGGCCGGGCCCGACGCGACGGCCGAGCCGGAACGGGAAGCCGGGGCGGAACCGGGGGAGCGCTGACCATGTCCCCCCTGGGCTCGGAATGGGCGCGGGTCCCCCCGGAGCAGAAACGGGAGTTCGCCGAGCGGTTCGTCGTCGGCATCCCGATGCTCGCCGAGGACATCCTCCGCGAGATCCAGCGCGAGTACCCCCGGATCTCCGCCAACCCCGTCGACCGCGGTGAACCGGTGGCGCTGACCGCCATCCGCGGCGCGCTGGAGCACTTCGTCCAGCAGGTCACCTCCGACTCCGACCGCGACCGGGCCCATCCGAGGGTCTTCCAGGAACTCGGCCGGGGCCAGTTGCAGCACGGCCGCAGCCTGGACTCCCTGCAGGGCATGTACCGGCTCGGCGTGCGGCTCGCCTGGCGGCGGCTGGCCGAGATCGGCCAGCAGATCCACATCCCGGCGCCGGCCATGTACGAACTGGCGGAGACCGGGTTCGAGTACCTGGACGGCCTGGTCGCCCAGTCCATGCTCGGCTACGCCGAGGCCGCCGCCCGCGAGGCGGGCGAGCGGCTCCGGCTCCAGCGCCGGCTGCTGGAGGTGCTGCTCGGGGAACCCGCGCGGCCCGACTCCGCCGACGCGGTGGCCGAGCGGGCCGCGCGGATCGGCTGGCCGCTGCCGGAGCGGGTCGCGGTGGCGGTGCTGCTGCGCCCGGCCCGGGACGCCCTCGCCCCGCCGGTGAGCCAGGACGTGCTGCTCGACATGGAGAGCGAGCGGCCCCGGATGGTCGTCCCCGACCCCGAGTCCCCCGGCCGTGCGGAGCTGCTGCGCCGCACCACCGCGGGCTGGTCCGGAGCGCTCGGGCCCTCCGTACCGCTCGCCGAGGCGGCCACCTCGCTGCGCTGGGCCACCGTCGCGGTCGGGCTGATGGAACGCGGACTGCTGCCCTCCGGCGAGGTGCTGGACTGCTCGGAGCACACCGAGGCGCTGGTGCTGCTGCCGCCGTGGGAACTGATCGACGCCCTCGCTCGGCGGCGGCTCGCGCCGCTCGCCGAGTGCGGCCCCACCCACGGCCGCCGCCTCGCCGAGACCCTGCTGGCCTGGCTGGAGACCCGCGGCGGCGCCCCCGAAGTGGCGGCCCAGCTCGGCGTCCACCCGCAGACGGTGCGCTACCGGCTGCGGCAGATCCGCGAGCTGTGGGGCGAGGAACTGGCCGATCCGGCCACCCGGTTCGAGCTGGAGGTGGTGCTCCGCGCCCAGCGCCTGCGCGGTGGGTTCGGCGCGGAGGGCGGCGGGGGCCCCGAGGAGCTGGGTCCTGCCGGTCCGGGTCCGCTGCGGCCCGGCACGGACGGCCGGCCGCAGGGCTGAGCCGGCGTCAGGCCCCCGCGCCGGCGGCGCCGGGCCGGTTGCCGTCGCACCCCGGTGCGGGCCGGCTCGTGACCGGGGCCGGCCGCTCGGCTCGCGGCCCGGTCGGCGGGGTCCGTCAGGTGCACCACCACAGGAACCGGTCGCAGGGCGTCGGCTCCGGGGTGGGCTCGGCGGGCGGCTGGGTGGTCGGGGCCGGGCCGGGGTCACCGGGGGTGCCGGCCGGCGGGCCGCTCGGCGTCGGCTCGGCGGGCGGTGCGGTCGGGGCCGGGGGCGTTCCGCCGTCCGCCGGCCCGCTCGCGCCCGGCGCGTCCGGGTCCCCGGTGCTCCGGTCGCCGTCCCGCCGCGCGTCGCGGTCCGCGTCCGCCGCGCCGTCCTCCGGGCCGTCCGGGTCCTCGTCCTTCCGCCCGTCCTCGTCCTGCTGCCCGTCCGCGCCGCCGGGGCGATCGGTCGCCCCGGCCGGGACGCGCGGGGCGGCGCTGTGCCCGGGGCCGCCGGCCGGACCGGTGCCGTCCGCGGTGCCCCCGCCCGCCGGGCTCCGGTCCGCGGCCGCCGGGCGGTCGCTCGACGGTCCCGCGGTCTCGTGGAAGATCCCGCCCTCGGTGGCCAGTTCGGCGACGAACACCGCCGCGAGCACCGGCCCGAGGACGGCCGCCAGCAGGGTGATCCGGCGGCCCCTGCCCCGTCGCGCCCGGCGGGCACGGCCGGCCGGACGGCGCGGCTTGCGCCGGGACGGGGCCTGCCGGGCGGGGGCCGCTCCGGGCGCGGCGGAAGCGGCGCCGGAGGGGGTGCGCCGAGCGGCCGCGCGCCGTGCCGCGCGGGTCGTGCCGGTGCCGGTGTCGGTGCCGGACCCGGCGGACGGCGCGGCGAGGTCCTCGGCGGGGGTTCCGCAGCCTGGGCAGGAGAGCGCGCCGTTGAGGTGCCGGCGGCACGGAGGGCAGTAGTCCATGACGCGGGCAGATTATGTGACGGATGAATCATCCAGGAACGGCGGAGTGTGAGGATCGTGTGCAGGTGGCCAGGGCCTCCGCCGGGTCGCCGCGGCGGGTCCGGACGCGGGTGCCGGGGACGCGGTGCGCCGGCCGTGCGGGCCCCGGCCGGCGCACCGCACCGCCGCGGCACCCGGCCGCCGGCTCAGTCCGCGGTCTCCCCGCTCCGCGGCGCCGAGTCCGCCCCGGAAGTCTCCGCGGCCGGGCCCAGCATCCGGCGCAGCAGATCGCGCAGCGCCGTCCGCTCCCCGGCGCTCAGTGCCGCCAGCGGCTCGTCCGCGAAGTCCAGGGAGCCGCGCAGCCGGCTCGCCGTCTCCTTGCCGAGGGCGGTCGCGACCGCGAGTTTCACCCGGCGGTCGGCTGGGTCGGGGCGGCGCTCGACGAGCCCGCGGGCGGCCAGCCGGTCCACGATGCCGGTCACGTTGGACGGTTCGCACCGCAGCCGCGCCGCGATCCGGCGCATCGGGGACGGCTCCTCGGCCAGCAGTCTCAGCACCCGCGCCTGTGCCCCGGTCAGCGCGTGTTCGGCCGCCGCCCGCTCGTACTCCTCGTGGTAACGCGCCACCACGGAACCGATGAGCCCGACGACCTCGGTGGTCAGCGGGTCGGTCGGCGGCGTCATGCCGACACCCTAACCAACCGCTCGAAGCCCCTGAATGCGGAGGTTCCCGCTGGTACCGGCCTTCCGGGGCCGGTCCGGCACCCCCGGCACCCCCGGCGCACCGGAGTGCCCGCGGCCGGTTGCCCGGCGGTCCCCGGGGCACCCGGTGGGGCGGGGCGGGCGCGCCGGAAGCCGCGCCGGAGAGAACTGCTTGACAATCTTAACTATTCAGTCCAAACATTGTTTCGGTACATGAAGCATCTAGGAGGCTCTCCCCATGCCGCTGCCCAGCACCAGCCGTGAATGGCACCTGATCGCCCGCCCCGAAGGCTGGCCGGACCCCGAACGGGACTTCGCGCTGCGTGAGGCGGAGATCCGGGAACCGGCCGAGGGACAGATCCTCGTCCGGAACCAGTACCTGTCCGTCGACCCGTACATGCGGGGCCGGATGAGCGCGGCCAAGTCCTACGTCGAGCCGTACGCGCTGGACAAGCCGATGCTCGGCGGGGCGGTGGGCCAGGTGGTCTCCTCACGCGCCGAGGGCTTCGCCGAGGGCGACCACGTGCTGCACCACTTCGGCTGGCGCGAGTACGCCGTGCTGGACGCGAAGTCCGCGGTACCGGTGGACCCCGGCCTCGCGCCGCTCAGCGCCTACCTCGGCGTGCTCGGCATGACCGGGCTGACCGCCTACGCGGGACTGCTGCGCGTCGCGGAGTTCAAGGAGGGCGACACCGTCTTCGTGTCCGGCGCGGCCGGCGCGGTCGGCAGCCAGGTGGGCCAGATCGCCAGGCTCAAGGGCGCCTCCCGGGTCATCGGCAGCGCCGGCTCCGCCGACAAGGTCCGGCTGCTGACCGAGGAGTACGGCTTCGACGCCGCCTTCGACTACAAGGACGGCCCGGTCCGCGAGCAGCTCGCCCAGGCCGCCCCGGACGGCATCGACGTCTACTTCGACAACGTGGGCGGCGAGCACCTGGAGGCCGCCATCTCGGCCATCCGGCTGCACGGCCGGATCGCCGTCTGCGGGATGATCTCCCAGTACAACGCCACCGAACCGACCCCGGCGCCGCGCAACCTCGCGCAGATCATCGGCAAGCGCTTCCGGATGGAGGGACTGCTCGTCGGCGACCACTACGACCTCCAGCCGAAGTTCGTGGCAGAGGTCTCCGGCTGGGTGCGGTCCGGGGAGCTGAAGTACCGCGAGACGTCCGTCTCCGGCATCGAGAACGCCGCCGACGCCTTCCTCGGCATGCTGCGCGGCGCGAACACCGGAAAGATGCTCGTCACCCTCGGCGACTGAGCCGGCCCCAGGGCCCCGGCGCCCCCGGTCCCGGCGCCCCGGCCCCGGCCGTGCCCGCCCGGGGCCCGCCCGGGGCGGGCACGGTGGCCGGCCGGGGTACCCCCCTGTACGGGGCCGGGCGCCTCCCACGCGCGGCTCGGACACCTTTCCGTGCGGGGCCCGGACACCTCCCCGCGGGGCAGACCGGACGCCTCCCCGCGCGGCGGCCCGGGGCATCTCTCCGTGCGTGGGCCGGCCACTCCGGTGTGGGGGTGGCACCTCTGCGTCCGGGGCCCGGGACACCTTGCCGCGCGGGGCCCGGACATCTCCCCGCGGGGCAGGCCGGGCGCCTCCCCGTGCGGGTCCCGGCCCGGCCCCGGTCCGGGCCGGACGCGCCCACTAGGCTGCGGGCCATGCGTGATCTTGCCGCGGGGTTCGGCTATCTGGTGAAGGGGCAGCGCTGGGTCGCCCGGCACGGGCGGTGGTGGGGGTTCGGCATGATCCCCGCACTCATCACCCTGGTCGGCTACGCGGCGGCGGTGGTCGCCCTGGTGCTGTGGACCGATGACATCATCGCCTGGTCCACCCCGTTCGCCGACGACTGGTCCACGCCGTGGCTCGGCCTGTTCCGCGGCGCGCTCGCGGTGCTGCTGGTCGGCACCTGCCTGCTGCTCGCGGTCATCACCTTCACGGCGGTCACCCTGCTGGTCGGGCAGCCCTTCTACGAGTCGCTCTCCGAACAGGTGGACCGCTCGGTGGGCGGCGCCGCCCCCGAGTCCGGTCTGCCGCTCTGGCGCGAACTGCTGCTCTCCGCCCGGGAGAGCCTGGCCGTGGTGTTCCGGGTGGTGCTCTGGGGAGTGCTCCTCTTCGCGCTCGGCTTCGTGCCGTTCGTCGGCCAGACGGTCATCCCGGCCCTCGGCTTCTGCGTCTCCGGGTTCTTCCTCGCCGAGGAGCTGACCGCCGTGGCGCTCGCCCGGCGCGGCGTGCTGCTGAAGGAACGGCTGCGGCTGCTGCGCGGCCGGCGGCTGCTCACCCTGGGCTTCGGGGTCCCGCTCACCCTGCTCTTCCTGGTCCCGTTCGTCGCCGTGCTGCTGATGCCGGGCGCGGTGGCCGGAGCCACGCTGCTGGTCCGGGACCTGACGGGGGAGGACGCGGAGGACCCCGGCGGCGACCCCGGGACGGACGGCGCGGCGGCCTCGGCCGGCCCCGGCGCGGGGCCGGGGCACGCCCCGGCTCCGCGGGCCGGCTGAACCCTCCGGGCGGCACCCGCCCCGGCGGGCCCGCACCCGGCGCGGGTTCATACGTCCCGGTTCACCCCGGCGCGGTTCACCCGGCCCGGTCCACCCGGTCCGGGAAGGCCCCGGCCGGCGGTCCCGGTCGGCCCGCACCCGGCCCGGTCCACCCGGCCCGGTCCACCCGGCGCTGTTCACCGGGGACGGGAACGCCCCGGCGGGCCCGGTCGGCCCGCACCCGGCCCACCCCGGCCCCGCACTCGGCCCGCACCCGGCGCCGTTCACCCGGCCCCTGGGAAGGCCCTGGTGGTCACCGCCCGGGAAGGCCCCGGTGGTCACCGCCGGGGCGGCCGCTCACGTCACCGTTCCGGCGGCGACCCGCAGCACCTCCCGCACCTGGTCGGTGATCGCCAGCCGGTTGCGGACGAACTCCGGATCGCTGATCTGCCCGGTCGCCGGATCGGTGTTGCCCGGCCCGAACCGCAGCACCGGGGTGTGCAGATGCCCGCCCGGCACCCGCAGCCCGAGCGCGTCGCGCAGCAGGGTCGCCCGGTAGGCGATCTCGTTGGACAGGTAGTCGCCGCCCCCGCCCGCGCGGGCGACGGAGCCCTCGGTCGGCCCGTCCGGCCGGTTCACCGGGGTGCTGCCGCCCGCCGGGATCTCGGTGACGGCGGTGTTGTCGTACACCGGGAAGTCCCCGGTACGGGCCGCCACGATGGCCCGGTACGGCAGCGTGGTGGACGTCCACTGCGGTTGCGGGCGCGGTGTGGGGACCCCGGCCGGCACCGGGATGGTTCCGGTGTCGGACACCGCCAGGTTGTCCGGGTAGCCGCCCCGCCACGCCCCGTTGGTGCGCTCCACGTCGAACCGGCCCACCCGGCCCTGGCTGACCGTCATGAACAGGTCCACCCGGCGGGGCCCGGAGCGGAAGCCGGGCAGCAGGGTGCGCTCCACCGTGCCGTCCGCGAAGTCCGCCCAGCGGACCGGGAAGACGGCCGCCTCGATGCGCGCCGGGCCCGCGGCGGTGCGGATGGTGGTGCCGTCCAGCGCCAGTGCCGCCGCGCCCGAGGGGTTGCTGCGGCGCGGGTCCGCGTCCAGCTGGAACGGGTCGAACCCGGTCACCAGCACCCGTGTGACCCGCCGGCCCGCGGGCAGGTCCAGCGAGTCCTGGCCGCGCGAGGACCGCTCCAGCCCCGCCAGCAGCTCCGCCCGCCGCTCGGCGGCGAGCGGGAACGCCGGCCGCCACTCGCCGAGCGCCCGGGTCATCCCCAGCCGCGCCCAGTACAGCGGCCGGTCGTCGTCCCGGGCCAGGTCCCCCTCGCGGGCCGCCGGTCCGCGCCCCTGCGCCCGGTCCACCGCCCGCTGCCACAGCCGTTCGCCGTGGCGAGCCACCACCCGCTCGGCCTGCCGGGCCGAACCCGCCCGGTCCAGGGCGCGGGCGAAGTCCGGGGCCACGGAGTCGAACCCGCTGCGGCGCAGGATCTCCCGCGGGACGGCCTGGTCGAGCCGCCGCTCCTCCACGGTCGGTGCCGGACCGCCAGGGGCGGCGCCCGCCGGGCCGCCCGGAGCGGCGAGCGCCCCGGGCGGCCCGGCGGCGACGACGGCGAGCACGGCGGCGGCCAGCACACCGAGCCGGGTAGGTATCCCTCTCATACGGCGATTCCTTCCGGTCAGACCTGATCGAAGTCGTTCAGCCGAGCGGCAGTATTCCGGCGCCCGGCGACCCGGCGCCATGCCCGGCCGCCCGCGATCGCGTTCCTTCCGGCCATCGGGCCCCGGCCCTTCCCACGATCGGCCCCCGCCGGCCGGCGGCCCCGGCCATCGCGCCCCGGCCGGGCACCGGCCCCGGCTCCGTCGATCGCGCCCCGAACGGCCGGTCGCCTTCCCGGCGGGCCCGGGCATCGGCCCCCGGTCCCGGCGATCCCCGCCCCGGTCCCGTCGATCGCGCCCCGGACGGCCCGTCACCCGGCCGGCGACGACGGCTACCGGGCGGCGCCGGGCCGGGGCGAGGATGGAGGACCGGTGCGGACTTCGACGAGGAGGCACGGCTGTGACGGACCAGCTGAGGGACCACACGCTCGACGAGGCCGGGGCGGTCCGGGCCGCGCTCGACGCGCTCGACCTGGACACCAAGGCCGCCCTGCTCGCCGGGCAGGACATGTGGTCGCTCCCCGCGGTCCCCGGGATCGGGCTGGACTCCCTGGTGATGTCCGACGGGCCGATCGGGGTGCGCGGGGTGCGCTGGACGGCCGACGACCCCTCGGTCGCGCTCCCGTCCCCCACCGCGCTCGCCGCCACCTGGGACCCGGAACTCGCCCGGCGGGCCGGCCGGTTACTGGCCCAGGAAGCCCGGCGCAAGGGCGTCCACGTGCTGCTGGCGCCCACCGTCAACCTGCACCGCTCGCCGCTGGGCGGCCGGCACTTCGAGGCGTACAGCGAGGACCCCTGCCTCACCGGCCTGATCGGCGCGGCCTACGTCGCCGGGGTGCAGGACGGGGGAGTCGCGGCGACCGTGAAGCACTTCGTCGCCAACGACGCCGAGACCGAACGCTTCACCGTGGACAACCGGATCGACGAAGCGACCCTGCGCGAGCTGTACCTGGCGCCCTTCGAGCACATCGTGCGACACGCCCGCCCCTGGGCCGTCATGTCCGCCTACAACGCGGTCAACGGCACCACCATGACCGAACACCGGCGGCTGCAACGGGAGGTGCTGCGCGAGGAGTGGGGCTTCGACGGCGCCGTCGTCTCGGACTGGATGGCCGCCCGCGACACCGTACGCGCGCTCCGCGGCGGCCTGGACATCGCCATGCCCGGTCCGCGGACCGTCTACGGACCGGCGCTCGCCGCCGCGGTACGGGACGGACGGGTCGCCGAGGCCGAGGTGGACGCCGCGGTACGGCGGGTGCTGCGGCTCGCCGCCCGCACCGGGGCCCTCACCACCGCCCCCGCCCCGCCCCCGCCCGCCGGCGGCCCCGCCGACGGCGCGGCGCTGGCCCGGGAGATCGCCCGGCGCTCCTTCGTCCTGCTCCGCAACGAGCGGCGGGCGCTGCCGGTCGACCCCGGCGCGGTCGCCCGGATCGCCCTGATCGGCGGCGCCGCCCGGGACGCACGGGTGCAGGGCGGCGGCTCGGCCCAGGTGTTCCCGGCCCGGACGGTCGCGCCGCTGGACGGGCTCCGCGCGGCGCTGCCCGACTCGGTCGCGCTGGAGTACGCCACCGGCGCCGAACCCACCCGTGAACTCGGTGTCGCCGGCCCCGGCTTCGCGCTGCGCGCCGTGGTCCGGGCGGCGGACGGCCGTGTGCTCGGCGAACGGCGGCTCCCCGGCGGCGAACTGCGCTGGCTCGGCGGCGACCTGCCCGCCGGGGTGACCTTCGACGAGCTGCACAGCATCGAGATCACCGGCACCTTCACCCCGCGGGTCGGCGGCAGGCACTCCTTCGGCACCAGGGGCCTGGGCGGCTTCCGGCTCTCGGTGGGCGGCGTCCCGCTGTACGACGGGCGGCAGGGGCTGGACGAGCACGCCGACCCGTTCGAGGCGTTCTTCGGCGCCCCGGTGGTGCGCGGCGAGGCCGAGCTGACCGCGGGTCGCCCGGTGGACATCGCCCTGGGGTGTGTCGTCGCCCGGATCGAGGACGCCCCGGTCGAGGCGGTCGGCTTCGGGCTGATGCACCGGGAACCGGAGCGGGACCCGGACCGGATGATCGAGGAGGCGGTCGCCACGGCGGCCGCCGCCGACGTCGCGGTGGTGGTGGTCGCCACCACCGAGCGGGTGGAGAGCGAGGGATTCGACCGCACCGACCTGCGGCTCCCCGGCCGCCAGGACGAACTGGTCGACCGGGTGGCCGCCGCCAACCCCCGCACCGTGGTCGTGGTCAACTCCGGTGCCCCGGTCGAGCTGCCGTGGCGGGAGAAGGTGGCTGCGGTGCTGCTCGGCTGGTTCCCGGGACAGGAGGCGGGGGCCGCGCTGGCGGACGTCCTGCTCGGCGCCGAGGAGCCGGGCGGGCGGCTGCCCACCACCTGGCCCGGCCGGCTGGCCGAGGCCCCGGTCACCCGCGTCGTGCCGGACGGCGGCCGACTTCCCTACGCGGAGGGGCCGTTCATCGGCCACGCGGCGTGGGAGCGGTCCGGCGCGGCACCCGCCTACTGGTTCGGGCACGGCCTCGGCTACACCGACTGGGCCTACGAACACGCCGCCTACACCCCCGCCGGGCAGGGTGACGGCAGCTCGCTGGGCACGGTCACCGTCCGGGTCCGCAACACCGGGACCCGCCCGGGGCGGGAAATCGTCCAGCTCTACCTGACGGCACCGGACGGAGCCGGCACCCCGACCGGCGGTCCGGGGGCGGACGGCGCGGCGGAGGTCCGCCGGCCCGCGCGGCGACTGGCGGGCTTCGCGTCGGTCCGGGCGCGGCCCGGGGAGGCCGTCGAGGCGGTGATCGAGGTACCGCGCTCCGCCGCGCGGTACTGGCACCCGGCCGGTGCCGCGGACGGCACCGGTGATCCGGCGGGGGGCGGCTGGCGGCTGCGCACCGGCCGCCACCTCGCCGAGGCCGGGCGCAGTGTGGCCGACCGGCGCCTGTCCGTCCCGGTCGAGGTCACCACGGACTGACTGACCCCTCCGGGTCCCGCGGATCGACCTGCCCGGGTCGCGCGAACCGGCCCGCCTGGGCCTCGCGGTCCGACCCGCCAGGGTCCCGCCGACCGGCCCGTCCGAGTTCCGCGGACGCCTCTGCTCGGGCGCCGCGGCCTGACCCGCCAGGGTCCCGTGGACCGGCCCGTCCGAGTTCCGCGGACACCTCTGCTCGGGCGCCGCGGCCCGACCCGCCCGGGTCCCGCGGCCCGACCTGCCCGGGCCTCGGGGTCCGGCCCGCCAGGGTCTCGCGAACCGGCCCGCCTGCGCCTCGTGGACCGGCCCGTCCGGGGCCCGCGGGCACCCCCGCCCGCACCCGGGCGGGGGTGTCCCGGCGCCGCGGTTGACTCAGGCGGTGGGCTCCTTCCGGGTGATTTCCCGGTACGCCATGTCCGCCAGCACCCGCTGCCCCTCCTTGCTCGGGTGGAACCAGTCCCACTTGCTCAACTCGTCGGCGGTGAAACGGTAGTCGTGCACCGCGTCGTCGTACCGGCACAGCAGGTCGGCGGAGCAGACCTGCTCGAGCACCTGGTTGTACTCGTCCACCCGCCGCTCCACCCGGCCGCGGCGTTCCCGCGCCCCGGCGTCGTCGGAGTCGGCGTCCTTGAGCATCGACGGGCAGATCCCCAGCTTCCAGATGTGCTTGCGGAACGGGTCCTTGCGCCCCTCCGACCACAGCCGCTTCAGGTCGGGGACGCTCGCCACGTACACCTGGGTCTTCGGCAGCGCCTTGCGCAGCGCCTTGAGCGAGGCGGTGAAGTCGGTGCGGAAGTCATCCGTCGGGGTCATCTCGTCGGCCGAGTCCCGGCACGCGTCGTTCGCCCCGATCAGCACCGTGACCAGCTCGGGCCGGTGGGCGGTGGCCTCCCGCACCTGGTCCGGGAGGTCCGCCATCACCGCGCCGGTCTTGGCGTGGTTCCAGCTGCGGACCGGTCCCTTGCCGGTGCGGGCGGGCAGCAGCCGCCGGGCCAGGCTGTCCACCTCGTCCCCCGTCGACCAGGACACCTCCGGGCAGTCGGAGAGCACCGAACAGGCGTCGAAGCCGCGGGTGATGGAGTCGCCGACGGAGGCGATGGAATCCGGGCGGGTGTCCCACGGTCGCGCCGGCTTGACGGTGGGGCGCTTCGCGGCGGTGCCGTGCTCCGCGGTCCGGTCGCCGTCGGAGCCGCCGGTGCAGCCGGCCAGCACCGCCGCCGCGGACAGCAGGACGACCGCGCCCCGGGCCGCCCGGGCGACCCGGCCGCCGCCCGGTGCCGCGCCGGCCCCCGCCGCCGGCCCCCGCCCCGCCTGCGAGGACGGGTCCGGGCCGGGGCCCTCACCCGCTCCGGCGGCCGCCCCGGGCGGGTCGGAAGCGACCGGAACGGTGCTCATCGGGATCGGAAATCTGCGCCGCTCGTGCCGCTCCAGGCCCCGCATGGCTGTTCCCCCTCCGACTGATGGGTGATATCTATCCAGGACCGACGGTACGTCACTCCCGGGTACGCACAGCGCGGTAGCTTTTTCCCGTGCTAGTTGGGCTGCGACCCGGCGGATGGCGCGTACCGACACTGGAGCATCACACCGCGTCACATCCTGTCCCTTTTGTGGAGAATTAAGCTCAGTGGTGTTTACTTCATGTAACCTCGGAGCTGGTGCAGGAGTGATCATTGGGGCAGAATGTCTGTTGCTGTCCCGGACGCGACCGGTACGGACACGAGGCCGCTGGGGAAGGCGAACCTCGAACCGCACTGGAGGTCCCGGTGACGACACGTGGAGTTCTGTACGTGCACTCCGCCCCGCGCGCGCTGTGCCCCCATGTCGAATGGGCCATCGCGGGCGTCCTCGGCGTGCGCGTCACCCTCGACTGGATCAAACAGCCCGCGGCCCCCGGTACCTGGCGGGCCGAATTCTCCTGGCAGGGCCAGGCGGGCACCGCCTCCAAGCTCGCCTCCGCGCTGCGCGGCTGGCACCTGCTGCGCTTCGAGGTGACCGCCGAACCCTGCGCCACCGCGGAGGGCGAGCGCTACAGCTCCACGCCCGAGCTCGGCATCTTCCACGCCGTCACCGGGATGCACGGCGACATCCTCATCCCCGAGGACCGGCTGCGCGCCGCGGTGGCCCGCTCCTCCCGCGGGGAGACCGACCTGGAGGCCGAGGTCGCCAAGCTGCTCGGGAAGCCCTGGGACGACGAACTCGAACCGTTCCGCTACGCGGGTGAAGGCGCCCCCGTCCGCTGGCTGCACCAGGTCGTCTGACGCCCCGACGGCCGTGGCCCGGGGCCCGGCGGCCCGGCGCGCCCGCCGCCGACGGTCCGTCAGCCGGCACCGTCGGCAGCGGCACACACGCCGAGCGCCCGCCCGGTCGGAAGGGGACCGGGCGGGCGCTCGGGACGGATCATCCGGACGGCGGAGTCCGCCGTCTGCCGGGTGCGTCCGGTGGTTCGGGCGGGATCAGACCGTGCGGAAGGCCAGCACCACGTTGTGGCCGCCGAAGCCGAACGAGTCGTTCAGCGCCGCGATGGTGCCCTCCTGCGGCAGCTCCCGGGGCTTGTCGCGCACGATGTCCGCGTCCGCCTCCGGGTCCAGCTCGTCGATGTTGATCGTCGGCGGGGCGATCCGGTGGTACAGGGCCAGGACCGACGCGACGGTCTCCACACCGCCGGCGCCACCGAGCAGGTGCCCGGTCATGGACTTGGTGGCGGAGACCGCCATGTGGTCCACGTCGTCACCGAACACCTTGCGGAGCGCCTTGATCTCGGCGACGTCGCCCTGCGGCGTGGAGGTGGCGTGCGCGTTGACGTGCACGACCTCGGCGGCCTTCAGCCCGGTGGCCGCCACCAGGTTCTGCAGGGCGTGCGCGATGCCGTTGCCGGACGGCTCCGGCTGGGTGATGTGGTGCGCGTCGGCCGACACGCCCTGGCCGACGGCCTCCGCGTAGATCCGCGCGCCGCGCTGCCGCGCGTGCTCCGCCGACTCCAGCACGATCATGCCGGAGCCCTCGCCGAGCACGAAGCCGTTCCGCGCGGTGTCGAAGGGACGCGACGCGCCCTGCGGGTCGTCGTTGTTCTTCGACATCGCCATCATGTTGCCGAACGCGGCGATCGGCAGCGGGTGGACCGCCGCCTCGGTGCCGCCCGCGATGACCACGTCGGCGCGGCCGGTGCGGATCATCTCGATGGCGTAGCCGATGGCCTCGGCGCCCGAGGCGCAGGCGCTGACCGGGGTGTGCACACCGGCCCGGGCGCCGACCTCCAGGCCGACGTTGGCCGCCGGGCTGTTGGGCATCAGCATCGGCACGGTGTGCGGAGAAACCTTTCGGGCACCCTTCTCGCGCAGCACGTCGTACTGGTCGAGCAGGGTGGTGACGCCGCCGATACCGGAGGCGACCACGGCGCCGAGCCGGTCCGGGTCGACCGAGGAGTCCTCGCCGGCCTTGCCGGTGAACCCGGCGTCGGCCCACGCCTCACGGGCCGCGATCAGCGCGAACTGCGCCGAGCGGTCCAGCTTGCGGGCCTGCGGCCGGGGGATGATCTCCGTCGGTTCGACCGCGATCTCGGCGGCGATACGGACCGGCAGCTCCGCCGCCCAGTCCTGTTCCAGGCGCCCGATGCCGGAACGTCCGGCGAGCAGGGCCTCCCAGGTCGATGCGCTGTCGCCACCCAGCGGTGTGGTTGCGCCGATACCGGTGACGACCACGGTGTGATTGGTCGAGTTCATCGGAATTCTTACTCCGCGTCTAGACGGTGCAGTGGGTGCTGTGCCCGCCACCGCATGAGGGTGGCGACAGGCGCTCGGCTCAGGCCTGGTGCTTGAGGATGTAGTCGGTCGCGTCGCCGACCGTCTTGAGGGTCTTGACGTCGTCGTCCGGGATCTTCACGTCGAAGCGCTCTTCGGCGGCGACGACGACCTCGACCATGGACAGCGAGTCGACGTCCAGGTCATCGGTGAACGACTTGTCCAGCTCGACGTCCTCGGTCGGGATGCCGGCGATCTCGTTCACGATCTCCGCGAGACCCGCGACGATCTCTTCCTGCGTGGCGGCCATTGCGGCGCTCCTTCATTCGGTGTGTTGCGGTGGAGTACACAGCGTCCGGCTGCTGCCGGGCTGCGAGGGGGCCCTCCCGGCGTCAGCTGGGAGGATCTTGCCTAGGGGAGGGTAACGACCGTGGCTGCGTAGACGAGACCCGCCCCGAAGCCGATGACGAGCGCGGTGTCACCGCTCTTCGCCTGCCCGGTCGCCAACAGCCGCTCCATGGCGAGCGGAATGGAGGCTGCCGAGGTGTTGCCGGTGGTCTCCACGTCGCGGGCGACGATGACGTGCTCCGGCAGCTTGAGGGTCTTGACCATCGAGTCGATGATCCGCATGTTGGCCTGGTGCGGGATGAAGACGTCGAGGTCCTCGGCCTTCACCCCGGCCTCGTCCAGCGCCTTCTGCGCGACCTTGGCCATCTCGAACACGGCCCAGCGGAAGACCGCCTGGCCCTCCTGCGCGATGGCCGGGTACCGCACCTCGTCGGCCGAGGCACCGCGGTACACGTCCCAGGGCAGCGTCTGCGTGATGGTGTCGGCCTTGTCGCCCTCCGAGCCCCAGACCGTGGGGCCGATGGCGGGCTCGTCGGCCGGGCCGACGACGACCGCGCCGGCCCCGTCGCCGAACAGGAACGCGGTGGCCCGGTCCTCCCGGTCGGTCAGGTCCGACAGCCGCTCCACGCCGATGACCAGCACGTGCTCCGCGCTGCCCTCCACGACCAGGCCCTTCGCCAGGGTGAGGCCGTAGCCGAAGCCCGCGCAGCCCGCCGAGATGTCGAAGGCGGCCGGCTTGCCGGTGCCCAGCAGATGCGCGATCTCGGTGGCGATGGCCGGGGTCTGCTTGAAGTGCGAGACGGTGGAGACGATCACGGCCCCGATCTGCTCGGGCATCAGCCCGGCGTCCGCGATCGCCTTGCCGCCGGCCTCGACGGCCATCGTGGCGACCGTCTCGTCCGGGCCGGCGAAGTGCCGGGTGGCGATACCGGAGCGGGAGCGGATCCACTCGTCCGACGAGTCGATGTGCTCGAGGATCTCCTCGTTCGGCACCACCCGGGTGGGCCGGTAGCCGCCGACGCCGAGGATCCGCGCGTACGGGGCGCCCTTGCTGGGCCTGATCTTCGCGGTCATGCTCTGGGTGCTCCTATTCGGCCGGGGACACGGCGGCGGGGATTACGGCGTGCTCGGCGACGAGCGCACGCGCCGCGTCGAGATCGTCCGGGGTCTTCAGGGCCAGGTTGACCACACCCGGCAGGGCCCGCTTGGCGATGCCGGTCAGGGTGCCGCCCGGCGTCAGCTCGACCAGCGCCGTCACGCCCAGCTGCTGGAACCGCTCCATGCACAGGTCCCAGCGGACCGGGCTGGAGACCTGGTTCACCAGGCGCTGGATCAGGTCGGCACCGTCCTTGACGACCTCGCCGTCCCGGTTGGAGACGAACGGCAGCCGCGGGTCACCGACCTCCAGGTCCCGTACCGCGGCGTCCAGCGCGGTGACCGCGGGCGCCATGTGGTGGGTGTGGAACGCGCCCGCCACCTTCAGCGGCACCACCCGGCGGGTGCCCTCCGGCTTGTCCTCGGCCAGCGCGGTCAGCTGCTCGGCGGTGCCCGCGGCCACGATCTGCCCGGCGCCGTTGACGTTCGCCGGCGTCAGGCCGAGCTTCTCCAGGTGCGGCAGCACGTGTTCCGGCTCGCCGCCGAGCAGCGCCGCCATGCCGGTCTCGGCGCGGGCGGCGGCCTCGGCCATCGCCAGGCCGCGCTTGCGCACCAGCTCGACGGCGGTCCGCGGGGCCAGCGCGCCCGCCGCGGCGGCCGCGGTCAGCTCGCCGACGCTGTGGCCGGCCACCACGTCGAAGCCACCGGTGAATCCGGTCCCGAACAGCGCCTGAGCCGACACCAGGCCGGCGGCCACCAGCAGCGGCTGGGCCACGGCGGTGTCGCGGATCTCCTCCTCACCGGCTTCGGTGCCGTAGTGGATCAGATCGAGGTCGATGGCGTCCGACCACGCGCGGAGCCGGTCGGCGACACCGGGGAGTTCGAGCCAGGGGGACAGGAAGCCGGGCTTCTGGGCGCCCTGGCCGGGAGCGACGAGTACGAGCACTCTCACACTCTCTCTTGAGGGGGGTCCGGCCCGCCCGTGAGGACAGGGACCAAGAACCGCTGAGGGAATTGTCGGGGCCCTACAAATACCTAACTTTGCGTGTCTCCGTCCGCCAGGCGGCCCAGGATCAGTGCGATACGGAGAGTGAACGCCGACCTGACGTCGGAGGGTGACCAACCGGTGACGTCGGTCACACGTCGCAGCCGGTAGCGCACGGTGTTCGGGTGAACGAAAAGCATCCGGGCCGCGCCTTCCAGACTGCTGGCCTGCTCCAGATAGACGCTCAGTGTTTCGAGTAGTGCAGAGCCGGCCTCCTCCAGCGGTCTGTAGATCTCCTCCACCAATTGCTCGCGTGCGGAAGGGTCTCCCGCCATCGCGCGCTCCGGAAGGAGATCATCCGCCAACACCGGCCGGGGCGCGTCGGGCCACGCCGCACAGGCCTTCAGCCCGGCGGCGGCGGCCTGCGCGGAGCGGGTGGCCGCCAGCAGGTCCGCGACCACCGGCCCGGCCACCACCGGCCCGGCCGCGAACGGCCCGATCAGGGCCTTCGCCGCCTGCAGCGGGTTGTCCGAGCCGCCCGCGATGACCACCAGGCGGTTGCCCAGCACTCCGGTCAGCACCTGGAGCTTGGCATACCGGGAGGCCCGCCGGATCGCCTCCACGGTCAGTTCGCTGTCGCCGTCCGGCGCGGTGCCGAGCACCACCACCACGTGCTCCGGGGAGTTCCAGCCCAGCGCCGCGGCGCGGGACAGCGCGCCCTCGTCCGCCTCCCCGGACAGCACCGCGTTGACCACCAGCGACTCCAGCCGGGCGTCCCAGGCGCCGCGCGCCTCGGCGGCCTGCGCGTACACCTGGGCGGTGGCGAAGGCGATCTCCCGGGCGTACACCAGCAGCGCCTCGCGGAGCACCGACTCGTCGCCCGGCGCCGCCACGTCGTCGATCGCCGACTCCATGACCTCGATGGTGGTGCGCACCATCTCCACGGTCTGGCGGAGCGTGATCGCCCGGGTCAGCTCGCGCGGCGCGGTGCCGAAGACGTCGGTGCTGATCGCCTGCGGGGCCTCCGGCTGCCGGAACCACTCGGTGAAGGCGGCGATGCCGGCCTGCGCCACCAGCCCGATCCAGGACCGGTTCTCCGGGGGCATGGCGCGGTACCACGGCAGCTGCTCGTCCATCCGGGCGATGGCGCTGGCGGCCAGCTTCCCGGAGGACTTCTCCAGGCGGCGCAGGGTCGCGGAGTGCGGGTGGGCGTTGTGGGGCGCGGGTTCAGGCACGAGGACAAGCCTGCCTCATCGGGACGAGTGCTCGTGTGGGTGCCCCGGCCACCGGGGACTACGGTGGGGTCCGTGATGTGGGTGCAACGCGCTGGTGAGCGCTTCCGCGGCGGCGACGACGCGGGGGTCGACACCCGCCACGCCTTCTCCTTCTCCGGCTTCTACGACCCGGACAACGTGCGGTTCGGGCTGCTGGTGGCGTGCAACGAGGAGCGGCTCGCACCGGGCGCCGGTTTCGCGGAGCACCCGCACCGCGATGTGGAGATCGTCACGTGGGTGGTGGCGGGCGAGCTGACCCACGAGGACTCCACCGGGCGGCGCACCGTGGTCCGCCCCGGCGATCTGCAGCGGCTGAGCGCGGGCCGCGGGGTGCGGCACACGGAACGGAACACCGGCTCCGAACCGCTGCGCTTCGTGCAGATGTGGCTGAGCCCGGCGGAGTTCGGCGGCGAGCCGGAGTACGAGGTGGTGCGCCGGCTGCCGGAGGCCGCCCCCTACCCGCTGCCGCGGGCCGACGCGGTGCTCCATGTGCACCGCCCGGCGGCCGGGCAGCGGACACCGCTGCCCGCCGCGCCCTGGGTGTACGCGCACGTGGTGCGCGGGACGGTGGACATCGCCGGGGAACGCCTCGGCCCCGGCGACGCGGCCCGGGTCGCCGACGCGGCCGGGCTGGACGCCGAGGCGGTCGGCGCGGCCGAGTTCCTGGTGTGGGAGATGGCCTCCGAGCCGGTCTACGGCTGACCGCCGCGCCGGGCCGCGGCCACCGGGCCGGGCCGGCCGGAACACGGGCCGGTCCGGGCCGGCAGGTCCACGGGGGAGGCCCGGCCGGGCTCGGCCCGGTTCGACCCGCCGGGCTCGGCCCGGCTCGGCCGGGTTGGACCCCGCCCGGCTCAGCCCAGTTCGGCCAGGACCGCCTCGGTCAGCTTCGGCCAGGCCGCCACCGCCCACTCGCCGAACGCGCGGTCCGCGAGGGCCACGCAGGCCGCTCCGGCCTCCGGGTCGACCCAGAGGAACGTCCCGGACTGCCCGAAGTGGCCGTAGGTGCGGGGTGACGAGGACGCGCCGGTCCAGTGCGGCGACTTGGCGCCGCGGATCTCGAAGCCCAGCCCCCAGTCGTTGGGCTTCTGGTTGCCGTAGCCGGGCAGCACGCCGTTCAGCCCGGGGAACACCACCGAGGTCGCCTCCGCCACGGTCGGCGCCGACAGCAGCCGCGGGGACTGGAGCTCCGCCGCGAACCGCACCAGGTCCGCCACGGTGGAGACGCCGTCCTTGGCGGGCGAGCCGGGCAGTTCGGTCGCGGCCATGCCCAGCGGCTCCAGCACCGCCTCCCGCAGATAGTCGGCGAACGGGATCTCGGTGGCCCGGGCGAGGTGGTCGCCGAGCACCTCGAACCCCGCGTTGGAGTAGATCCGCCGGGTGCCCGGGGCCGCCATGACCCGGTGCTCGTCGAAGGCGAGCCCGGAGGTGTGGGCCAGCAGATGGCGGACGGTGGAACCGTCCGGGCCGGCCGGCTCGTCCAGCTCGACGGCGCCCTCCTCGACCGCCACCAGCACCGCGTAGGCGGCCAGCGGCTTGGTCACCGACGCGAGCGGGAACCGGTGCGCCGTGGGGCCGTACGATCCGGGGACGGTGCCGTCGGCCCGTACCACGGCGGCCGCCGCCGTGGTCACCGGCCAGTTCTCGATCATCCGCAGGCTCTCCATGGCCCTGAGCCTAACTCGTACAAGAGAACGTCAAATCCGCGCTTGCCTGGAGTGCGCTCCAACTCTCTAGCGTTGATCAGGTCGTGAGGGAACAGCACCCGGACCCGCGAAGAGGTGAAGCGGTCATGACCGTGACGGAGACCGTGATCGAGAGCATGCCCGTCCCGCTGAGTCTGTGCCTGACACCGGTGCCGCACCCGCGGCCGACCGGGCAGGACCGGTACACCATCAGCGAGGTCGCGGCGCACACCGGAATGTCGGCGGACACCCTGCGCTGGTACGAGCGCATCGGGCTGATGCCGCACGTGGACCGCAACCACACCGGGCAGCGCCGCTTCACCAACCGCGATCTGGACTGGCTGGCCCTCGTCGGCAAGCTCCGGCTGACCGGCATGCCGGTCGCGGACATGGTCCGCTACGCCGAGCTGGTGCGGGAGGGGAAGAGCAGCTACCCCGCACGCGAGGAACTGCTGACCGCGCACCGGGAGGCGGTGCGGCAGCGGATCGCCGAGCTGCAGGGCACGCTCGAAGTCCTCGACTACAAGATCGATGTCTACGCGGACGCCCGACGGGCGTCGGAGAGGGCCTGAGGTACACCACATGACCGACAGCGCACAGACCGGCGGGCAGCCGGAGCCGATCGCGACCGCGACGCTGGGCACGGGGGGACCCCGGGTCGGTGTGCAGGGGCTGGGCTGCATGGGCATGTCCAACGCCTACGGGCCGACCGACGAGCGGGAGGCCCGGGCCACCCTGGAACACGCCCTGGACCTGGGGGTCACCCTCTTCGACACCGCCGACATCTACGGCTTCGGACGGAACGAGGAGTTCCTCGCCCCGTTCCTCCGGGTCCACCGGGACCGGGTGGTGCTGGCCACCAAGTTCGCCATCGCGCGGCGCGAGGACGATCCGTCCTACCAGGAGATCCGGAACGACCGGGGGTACATCCGCCAGTCGATCGAGGGCAGCCTGCGGCGGCTGGGCGTGGACCACGTCGACCTGTACTACATGCACCGCCGCAACCTCGACGTGCCGATCGAGGAGACGGTCGGCGCGATGGCCGAGCTGGTGGCCGAGGGCAAGGTCCGGCACCTGGGGCTGAGCGAGGTCTCCGGCGGCGAACTGCGGGCCGCCGCGGCGGTGCATCCGATCGCCGCCGTGCAGTCGGAGTGGTCGCTGTTCAGCCGGGACGTGGAGGAGAACGTGGTGGCCGCGGCCCGGGAGCTGGGCGTGGCGTTCGTGCCCTACTCCCCGCTCGGCCGCGGCTTCCTCACCGGGGCGTTCACCCAGGCCGAGACGGAGCTGTCGGCGGACGACTGGCGGCGCACCCAGCCGCGCTTCACCGGGGAGAACGCGGCGGCCAACGCCGCGCTGCTGGCCCCGGTCCGGCGGATCGCCGAGGAGCGCGGGGTGAGCCTGGCCCAGGTGGCGATGGCCTGGGTGCAGCAGCGGGCCGAGGTGCACGGGCTGACCGTGGTGCCGATCCCGGGCACCCGCAGGCGCGGCCGGCTGGCGGAGAACACCGCCGCGACCCGGCTGCGGCTGACCGCGGAGGAGCTGGCCCGGCTGGAGCCGATCGCCGGCCGGGTGGCCGGCGGCCGGTACGCCGACATGGGGTTCACCTCGGCGGGCCGGGAGTAGCCCGGCGGCCCGGCCGTACCGGCCCGCCAGGGGCCGGGCGGGCCCTCCGCGAGGGAGCCCCGCGGCGCCGGGCCGGCGCCCTGGACCGCCGGGCGGGCGTCCGCACCGCCGGGCGGGAGCCCTGGACCCCCCGGGCGGGTGTGCGGGGTCCACCGGGCGGGCGCCCTGGAGCCCACCGGGCGGGTGCGCGGGACCGCCGGGCCGGCGGCCGCGGCCCGCGGCCCGCTAGAGCTCCGCGAGGAGCTGCGCCTTCTTCGTGCTGAACTCGTCGTCGGTCAGCAGCCCCGCGGTGTGCAGCTCGCCGAGCTGGCGGATCCGGTCGGCGATCTCGGCCGCCCCGCTGCGCGGGGCCACCGTGACCCGGGCCGCGGGCTGCTCCGGGGTCAGCGCCGGGCCCGCGGGGCTCGCGGCCCGGACCGCCTCCAGCACCGCCGCGGCGAACGGCAGCGACTCGTGGACCAGGCCGTACCCCATGCCGAAGACCACGGCGGCGGGGTCCTGGTCCGCGGGCGGCCGCGCGGCCCCGGCGGTCCGCGGGCCGTCCTCGCGGAGCAGCTGGAGGTAGCCGTTGTAGACCTCCGGCGAGCGCCACTCGACGCCGCTCAGCTCCTCCACGGCGAACCGCTGGTCCCCCACCTTCCACTTCGCCGAGGAGGCCCCGGTCCAGAACCAGCGGAAGGTCACCGAGGTACCGTCGAAGGACGCCTTGCCGTCGTACGCCTTGAAGGTCATCGGCGGCGCGGGCGCCGCGACCAGCTGCCGCTCGGCGGGCTGGTCCGCGCGCGGGTCCAGGGCCGCGCGTATCTCGTCGGCGTAGTACTCGGCGAGCGTCTCCCGCTGGACGGGGAGCACCAGCCGGTACGGGTCGCAGCCCTCCTTGAGCTGGCCGTCGGCCGCGTCCATCAGCGGATCGGCGCCGGGCCGGGGCACGGCGCGCAGCACCACCGTGCCGCGCTTGCCGGGAGTGAGCTCCACCCCGGCCAGCGCCTCGTACGGGACGCGGCGTTCACCGAGCGTCTGGAGCAACTTCGGTGTGCGGATCCCCCGTTCGAAGCGGATGAGCACGGAGTCGGTGTCGAACTCCCAGACGGTGTGGAAACCCGCCAGCACATCACCCATGCGGCTCATCGTATGCGGCGGCGGCCCGCCCGTCCCCCTTTGGTGCACTACGCGCGTCAAAACGCCTATTCGGTCATGCGCTCGGCGAGGTGCCGCAGTCGGCACGGTCCGCGCAGGTCACCGACCGTACGTCACCGATACCGATCCTGGCGAAGTTGCGGACGCTCTCGGTGCCGGGGGTGAAGTAGCCGGAGTGCCCCTCGGCCCGGGCGGCGGAGAGCCGGCGGGCCCCGAACCCCTCGCCCATCGGGTCGGCGCCGTGCCCCAGACCGCCCAGGGTCAGGTTGGGCACGTCCTCGATCCAGTCGTCCGCGTCCCGCATCGCCCACACCCGCGCGGTGGTGCCGAAGTCCGAGACGTGCCCGGCGCGCATCCCCGGGCTGCCCGCCACCGCTATGTCGGTCACCGAGGGGGACAGCTCGCGGGCGGCCACCCCGCAGAGCACCGAGCCGTAGCTGTGGCACAGCAGCGACACCCGCGCCCGCTCCGGCAGCCCCTTGACCATGGCCCGCAGCCGCAGGGCGCCCTCGGCGGCGAGCTTGCCGGTGGCGGCGTCCAGTCCGGTGCCCACCGGAGCGGTGTAGTCGGCCCAGGCGATCACCGCGTACCCGCCGCGGGGCCGCATGGCCCGCTCGGCGGAGTAGACGGCCCGGGCCATCCCGACCGGCGCGGTGTAGGCGCGCCGGGTCTTCTGGAAGGTGAGGATGTTGGTGTCCACGCCGGGCACCACCACCGCCACGTGCCGGGCGCGGGACAGATCGCCGAAGACCTCCGCGGCCCGTCCGGGGCCGGCCGGGTCGAAGGCGAGTATCTGCCGGCCGCCGCCGAGCATCGAGGTGTAGCGGTGCATCCGCCGTCCCGCCTCCCGGCGCCCGAACGGGGTGAGGGAGGAGTCGTCCATCCGCTGCCGCTCGACCTGCCGGGCGCGCTGCAGCGCCAGCCGGTTGGCCCGGTACCGCAGGGGGACCGGAGCGCCGTTGAGATTGCCCACGACGAGCGGGTAGCGGCGGGCGAGCCGGTCCCGCTGCACCGGGCTGAGCGTGTCGAAGAACCGCGTCAGCTGCCGGGGCGGGGCGTACGGGTCGGGGAGCCGGTGCCCGTCGATGCTCCCGGTCCGCCAGGCGGCCAGCGCCGCGGCCCGCGGATCGGTGTTCCCCGGCTGTCTGATCGCGGTCCACCCGGTGGTGGCCAGCAGGACGAACACCACGGCCAGGGCGAGCAGCGTGCGCCAGGCGGTGGTGGTGGGGGAGGGGGAGTCGAGCTCCGGGAAGGAAGTCACCGCGGGACACCCTAGGAGACACCCACCAGCGACTGGAAAACGCGTGACTCATCTCACGTTTGAAAACAGTCAATTGAGTATCTCGTCATGGTTTATCGGTAACTGGCAAGAAATATCCTTTCTGCTCCAGTCTTCCAGGAGCGCGGGCCCCAGTTGCGCCAACTGCTCGGCCGCTATCGCGCGCAGCGCCTCCAGGGAGTGGTCCGGGCCCTCGCCCCAGATCCGCCCGGCGACCCGGATCACCCCGCTCAACGCCGCCACCACCAGGCGCGGCCGGGGGTCGGCGTCCACGTCCAGCCCCTCCCGGCGGGCGATCTCGCAGGCCAGCCGCTCCTCCATCTCGGCGGCGCGGCGCAGATGCACCGCGAGCAGGGCCGGGGTGGACTCGATCAACTGGTACATGCGCAGATGCAGATCGATGGGCACCACGGTCTCTATGGCGTCACCGAAGCTCTCCCAGGCGGAGAGCGCGGCGTGCCGCAGGGCGGTGAACGGTGCCTCGTCGGCGGGTCGCGCGCACAGCGAGGCGAGTATGTGAGCGTCCGTCACATCCTGTACGGCGAAGGCCACTTCCTCCTTGTTGCTGAAATAGCGGAAGAAGGTGCGCTGGGAGACGTCCACGGCGGCGGCGATCTCGTCCACCGTCGTGTGCTCGTAGCCCTGCTCGGTGAACAGCTCCAGCGCCGCTCTGGTCAGGGAGTTGCGGGTACGCAGCTTCTTGCGTTCGCGGAGTCCCACCGGGACTGTTGCCTGCTCGGTCGGCACGTGTCGGTCTCTCTTCCAGCCGCGGAACGGGGTGGTCACCATACCCACCGGTGAGCCGTCGGTGACCCTCCGAAGCACCAGTCGGCGGGAACCGTCCGTCAACCCGGCGGGGGCGGCGGCGCGCCCCGCCGGCACCGCCCCCTATCCGGGTGGAGCGTGATCACCGGTCTTGAGCAGGGCCGGAGCCGGCCGACAGGCTGCCTCCCGTCCGCACCGCGGGCCTTCGACACACCGAACACGGGGAGAACCGACCATGCGCGCCCTCATCACCACGACCGCCGTCGCCGCCGCTCTGACCGCCCTGCCGGCCGCCCTGGCGCCGGCCCCGTCGCTCGCCGCCACCGCCACCGCGCGCGACGGCGACTGCGCCGCCGGAGAGCTGTGCCTGTGGGAGAAGACCGGGTTCCGGGGCGCCCGGCACACCCACGAGCTCGCCGGCACCGACATCGAGAGCTGTGTGCCGCTGCCGCGCGGCGTCACCGCCGCCTCGCTCGCCAACCGCACCGGGCGCCCGGTCACCACGTACCAGAGCGCCGAGTGCGCGGAGACGGGCGAGTTCGACACCTACCCGTCGGGCAGCTGGGCTCCCGAGCCGCCGTACCGCATCCGGGCGTTCAAGATCTGGGAGAGCTGACCGGCGGCACCCCGGGCGGCGGCCGCCCCGGGCGCCGGCCGGCATCGTCGGAGACGACCGGGCGGTCGTCCGGCCCGCGGGTTTCCGGCCACCGGGGCCCGGTCGTCGGGCCTCGCCGCCGACCGGAACCGGCCGGGGCCCCGGGCCGCACCCGAGGGTGCGGCCCGGGGCCCCGGTCCTGTGTGTTCCGACCGGTTACCGGCTCAGGCGTCGCCGCCCGCGGCGCCCGGGTCGGCCGCCGCCACGTCGAGCAGCTGGTAGCGGTCGATGGCCTGCTTCAGCACCGAGCGGTCCACCTTGCCCTCCTTGGCCAGCTCGGTGAGGACCGCCAGCACCACCGACTCCGCGTCGATGTGGAAGAAGCGGCGAGCCGCCCCGCGGGTGTCCGCGAAGCCGAAGCCGTCGGCGCCCAGCGACTGGTAGGCGCCCGGCACCCAGCGCGCGATCTGGTCCGGCACCGCCCGCATCCAGTCCGAGACGGCGACCTTGGGGCCCTCGGCGCCGGTGAGCGCGCGGGTCACGTACGGCACGCGCTGCTCCTCCTCGGGGTGGAGCAGGTTGTACTCCTCCGTCTCGACGGCGTCCCGGCGCAGCTCGTTCCACGAGGTCGCCGACCAGACGTCCGCCTTGACGTCCCACTCCTCGGCGAGGATGCGCTGGGCCTCGAGCGCCCACGGCACCGCGACACCGGAGGCGAGGATCTGCGCCGGGATCGCGCCCTTCTCGGCCGCCTTGAAGCGGTACAGGCCCTTGAGGATGCCCTCGGTGTCCACGTTCTCCGGCTCGGCCGGGTGCCGGATCGGCTCATTGTAGACGGTCAGGTAGTAGAAGACGTCCTCGCCGTGCGGGTGCTCCGGCGACGCGCCGTACATCCGGCGCAGGCCGTCCTGCACGATGTGCGCGATCTCGAAGCCGAACGCCGGGTCGTAGGCCACCACGGCGGGGTTGGTCGAGGCGAGCAGCTGCGAGTGGCCGTCCGCGTGCTGGAGGCCCTCACCGGTCAGGGTCGTCCGGCCGGCGGTCGCACCCAGCACGAAACCGCGCGCCAGCTGGTCGGCCATCTGCCAGAACTGGTCACCGGTCCGCTGGAAACCGAACATCGAGTAGAAGACGTAGACCGGGATCAGCGGCTCGCCGTGCGTGGCGTGCGCGGAGCCCGCCGCGATCAGCGACGCGGTGCAGCCCGCCTCGGAGATGCCGTCGTGCAGCATCTGGCCGGTCGGCGACTCCTTGTAGGCGAGCAGCAGCTCGCGGTCGACCGCCTCGTAGGTCTGGCCCAGCGGGTTGTAGATCTTCGCCGACGGGAAGAGCGAGTCCATGCCGAAGGTGCGGTACTCGTCCGGCGCGATCGGCACGAAGCGCTTGCCGATCCCCTTGTCCCGCATCAGGTCCTTCAGCAGCCGCACGAACGCCATGGTGGTGGCGATCTGCTGCTGGCCGGAGCCCTTCTTCAGCGCGGCGTAGGTGGAGTCGGCCGGCAGGTCCAGCGGCTTGGACCGCACCACGCGGGTCGGCACGTAGCCGCCCAGCGCCTTGCGGCGGTCGTGCATGTACTGGAGCTCTTCGGAGTTCTGACCCGGGTGGTAGTACGGCGGCAGGCCGGACTCCAGCTCCTTGTCGGCGATCGGCAGGTGCAGCCGGTCCCGGAAGCGCTTGAGGTCGTCGACCGTCAGCTTCTTCATCTGGTGGGTCGCGTTGCGGCCCTCGAAGTTCGGACCCAGCGTCCAGCCCTTGACGGTCTGCGCCAGGATCACCGTCGGCTGGCCCTTGTGCGCCTTGGCCGCCGCGTACGCCGCGTAGATCTTCTTGTGGTCGTGACCGCCGCGGCCCAGGTGCAGGATCTGGTCGTCGGTCATGTTCTCGACCATCTTGCGCAGCCGCTGGTCGTCACCGAAGAAGTGGTCCCGGATGTACGCGCCGGTCTCGGTGGCGTACGTCTGGAACTGACCGTCCGGGGTGGTGTTCAGCTTGTTGACCAGGATGCCGTCGCGGTCCTGGGCCAGCAGCGGGTCCCAGGTGCGGTCCCAGACCAGCTTGATCACGTTCCAGCCGGCACCGCGGAACTGCGACTCCAGCTCCTGGATGATCTTGCCGTTGCCGCGCACCGGGCCGTCCAGCCGCTGCAGGTTGCAGTTGACCACGAAGGTCAGGTTGTCCAGGCCCTCGCGCGCCGCCAGCGACAGCTGGCCCAGCGACTCCGGCTCGTCCATCTCGCCGTCGCCCAGGAACGCCCAGACGTGGCTGCGGGAGGTGTCGGCGATGCCGCGCGCCTCCATGTAGCGGTTCATCCGCGCCTGGTAGATGGCGCCGAGCGGGCCCAGGCCCATGGAGACGGTCGGGAACTCCCAGAAGTCCGGCATCGACCGCGGGTGCGGGTAGCTGGACAGGCCGTAGGGGGCCCTCGACTTCTCCTGGCGGAACGCGTCCAGCTGCTGCTCGCTGAGCCGGTCCAGCAGGTAGGCGCGGGCGTAGACGCCCGGCGAGGCGTGGCCCTGGAAGAAGATCTGGTCGCCGCCGTCGCCCTGGTCCTTGCCGCGGAAGAAGTGGTTGAAGCCCACGTCGTACAGCGAGGCGGAGGAGGCGAACGTGGCGATGTGACCGCCGACGCCGATGCCGGGCCGCTGGGCCCGGGAGACCATCACCGCCGCGTTCCAGCGGGTCGCGTTGAGGATCTTGCGCTCGATCTCCTCGTTGCCGGGGAAGAACGGCTCGTCCTTGGTGGCGATGGTGTTGACGTAGTCCGTGCTGCGCATCTCGGGCACCGCGACCCGCTTCTCGCGGGCGCGCTCGATCAGGCGGAGCATGAGGTAGCGGGCGCGTTCCCGGCCCCGCTCGTCGACGGCGGCGTCGAGCGAGTCGAGCCATTCCCGGGTCTCTTCGGGATCGAAGTCGGGGACCTGGCTGGGAAGGCCGCCAATGATGATCGGGTTGCGATCGGATCCGGAAGCCACGCTGTTCCTTCGCTGTTTCGGTGGTGCCGTGCACACGGTGGATTCGTGCTCTGCTGTCGCGCCGGTCTCCATCGTGTACCTCGGGTACGGGGTACGTCATCTCTACCGAGTGGTAACCACCACTCTGTGAGACTGGCGCCGCGCGCCCGGTCGGCCGGCGGCGGCCAAATCGCAACCTTACGCCCACAAGGGGAGTCCCCCGCGTACGGCCGTTCGGCCGCAGCCGTCGTAATCTGGCCACAGAAGTTCACAAAAGCCGCGGAACGCTGTGGTGTGAATCACCAGGGGCCTCGCGGAGGCGATGCGAGTTGCGGTGAGAGCGCCGCATCCGTCACCGTTTCGGCGGTCTCCGCGGCCGGGTACTTGCGCGATCCGCCCGGCACGTGTGGACTACGCCCAATGCCTCGCGTACGCGCGGGGTCCAGACCACATTCATGAAACGTGACAGGAGGACATCCGTGAGCGCGACCGCGGACCACGCGGAGGAGCGGACCAACCCGGCGGCCAAGCTGGGGTTCGAGCCCGGACAGGTGGTCCAGGAGATCGGCTACGACGATGACGTCGATCAGGATCTCCGCGAAGGCATCGAGTCCGTCATCGGCCAGGATCTCGTCGACGAGGACTACGAGGACGTGGCCGACGTCGTCCTGCTGTGGTTCCGGGACGAGGACGGTGACCTGACGGACGCGCTGGTGGATGCCATCGGCCTGCTCGACGAGGGCGGCCTGATCTGGCTGATGACCCCCAAGACCGGGCGCGACGGCTACATCGAGCCGAGCGACATCAGCGATGCCGCCCAGACCGCGGGTCTGTCCCAGACCAAGAGCATCAACGCCGCCAAGGACTGGTCGGGCAGCCGCCTGGTCGCCCCCAAGCGCTGAGAGGCCGGCGACGCCGAGGCGGACCCGCCCGATGAGCCCCCTTCCCGAAAACGGTCCCCCGCGCCCGACGCGGCCGGGGGGCCGCGTCGGAAGGGGGCTCACGCGCGTAGGGTGGTCGCGATCCGTAGCGACCGATGCGAAGGGATGGCTTCCATGGCGATAGAGGCCGGTACGAAGGCCCCGGATTTCGAGCTGAAGAACCAGCACGGAGAGACGGTGCGTCTCGCCGACTTCCGCGGCGAGAAGAACGTCGTGCTGCTCTTCTACCCGTTCGCCTTCACCGGTGTCTGCACCGGTGAGCTGTGCGCGCTCCGTGACCAGCTGCCCACGTTCGTCAACGACGACGTGCAGCTGCTCGCGGTCTCGTGCGACTCGCCGTTCTCGCTGCGCGTCTTCGCCGAGCAGGAGGGTCTGGAGTACCCGCTGCTGTCGGACTTCTGGCCGCACGGCGAGACGAGCCGCGCCTACGGCGTCTTCGACGAGGAGAAGGGCTGCGCGGTGCGCGGCACCTTCGTGATCGACAAGGAGGGCGTGGTGCGCTGGACGGTCGTCAACGGCCTGCCGGACGCCCGCGACCTGAACGACTACGTCAAGGCGCTCGAAAGCCTGTAATCCGGGGGGAACCCCTCACTAGGATCGACTCGTTGATCCGATGGCAAACGCAATGGGGGCACACCGTGCTCCTGACGAACCTTTATTGGGAGGACTCGTGGGAGTCAGCCTCAGCAAGGGCGGCAACGTCTCGCTGACCAAGGAAGCGCCGAACCTGACCGCGGTGATCGTCGGTCTGGGCTGGGACGCCCGTACCACCACTGGCACTGACTTCGACCTCGACGCCAGTGCCATCCTGACGAACCCGGAGGGGAAGGTCTCCAGCGACCAGAACTTCGTGTTCTTCAACAACCTCAAGAGCCCCGACGGCTCCGTGGAGCACACCGGTGACAACATCACCGGTGAGGGCGAGGGCGACGACGAGCAGATCAAGGTGAACCTGGCCGGCGTCCCGGCCGATGTCGCCAAGATCGTGTTCCCGGTGTCCATCTACGACGCCGAGACCCGCCAGCAGAGCTTCGGTCAGGTGCGCAACGCCTTCATCCGCGTGGTGAACCAGGCCGACAACACCGAGCTGGCCCGCTACGACCTGAGCGAGGACGCCTCCACCGAGACCGCCATGGTCTTCGGTGAGCTCTACCGCCACGGCGCCGAGTGGAAGTTCCGGGCCGTCGGCCAGGGCTACGCCTCGGGCCTGCGGGGCATCGCGCAGGACTTCGGCGTCAACGTCTGACCCGCATCTCATCCGTACATCGCTACGGCCGCATGAAACCGGCGCCGCACACCTGATCACACAGGGGTGCGGCGCCGGGCGTGCTTGATCCGCGCACCGACCCGGGGAGGAAAAAGGATCATGGGCGTCACGCTCGCCAAGGGGGGCAACGTCTCCCTCTCGAAGGCCGCGCCGAATCTCACCAAGGTGCTGATAGGCCTCGGCTGGGACGCGCGCTCCACCACCGGAGCCCCGTTCGACCTGGACGCCAGCGCACTGCTGTGCCGGTCCGGCCGGGTGCTCGGCGACGAGTACTTCGTCTTCTACAACAACCTCACCAGCCCCGAGGGCTCGGTGGAGCACACCGGCGACAACCTCACCGGCGAGGGCGACGGCGACGACGAGTCGATCGCGGTGGACCTGTCCGCCGTCCCGGCGCAGGTCGACAAGATCGTCTTCCCGGTCTCGATCCATGAGGCGGACGCCAGGGGGCAGGCGTTCGGGCAGGTCAGCAACGCCTTCATCCGGGTGGTGAACCAGGCGGACGGCAATGAGCTGGCCCGCTACGACCTCTCCGAGGACGCCTCCGGTGAAACAGCGATGATCTTCGGCGAGCTCTACCGCCACAACGGCGAATGGAAGTTCCGGGCTGTCGGGCAAGGGTACGCCTCGGGGCTGCGTGGAATCGCTCTAGACTTCGGGGTCAATGTGTCGTAAAGCCGCGAAAGGCGCGGGGCAGACCCCTCACGAAGAAGGATTGGGAAGCCAGTGCTCCTGAAAACCTTTGGCTGGTCGTTCGCCGTCACGGTGGCCGGCCTGGCCCTGGCCGGCGTCCTCTGGGGGTGGAAGGGGCTCGCGATCGTCGGGATCCTCTCGATCCTGGAGATCTCGCTCTCGTTCGACAATGCCGTGATCAACGCCGGCATCCTGCGGAAAATGAATGCCTTCTGGCAGAAGATCTTCCTCACCGTCGGCATTCTGATCGCCGTCTTCGGCATGCGTCTCGTCTTCCCGATCCTCATCGTCGCCGTCACCGCGAAGCTGGGGCCGATCGAGGCCATCGACCTCGCCATCAACGACAAGGACCAGTACGAGCACCTGGTCACCGCCGCGCACCCGGCGATCGCCGCCTTCGGCGGCATGTTCCTGTTGATGATCTTCCTCGACTTCATCCTCGAGGAGCGCGACATCAAGTGGCTGGCGTGGATCGAGCGCCCGCTGGCCAAACTCGGCAAGCTGGAGACGCTGTCCATCGTCGTCGCGCTGAGCGCGCTGCTCATCACCGCCAGCACCCTCGCCGAGGACGTGGCGCCCGGCGGCGGCGACAAGTCCGCCACCGTCCTGCTCTCCGGGGTCGCAGGTCTGCTCACCTACCTGGTGGTCGGCGGCATCTCCGGCTACTTCGAGGCCAAGCTGGAGGACGAGGAGGAGGCGGCCGACGAAGCCGCGGCCAAGCAGGCCCGGGCCGGGAACGGCACCACCGCCGTCGGCCTCGCCGGCAAGGCCGCCTTCTCCCTCTTCCTCTACCTGGAAGTGATCGACGCGTCCTTCTCCTTCGACGGTGTCATCAGCGCCTTCGCCATCACCAACGACATCTTCGAGATGGCCCTGGGCCTCGGTATCGGCGCCATGTACATCCGGTCGCTGACCGTCTTCCTGGTCCGCAAGGGGACCCTGGACGACTACGTCTACCTGGAGCACGGCGCGCACTACGCCATCGGCGCGCTCGCCGTCATCCTGCTGATCACCATCAAGTTCGAGATCAGCGAGGTCATCACCGGTCTGATCGGAGTGCTGCTGATCATCGCCTCGTACTGGTCGTCGGTGGTCCGCAACCGCCGCGAGGCGGCAGCCGGCGACGGGCCCTCCGGGAAGGAAGTGTCCTCCGGAGTGTGACCCCCGTCGGGGTGTGACAGCGGCACGATTGAGGAACGCTCAGAGCGGGGCGGCCGGGAGGGTTCACCTCCCGGCCGCCCCGAGGCGATCGGACCGGGGACGACGCCGGCGGCATACCGCCGGCAGGGTGGGGGTGGACGACAGTGGGGTTCTTCAGCAACTGGGGCCGTGGCCCGGCGCACGACTTCGACAGCGGGGGCGCGACGGGCGCGGTCGCCCTGACCAAACGGCGCCCTACCATCTCGCTGGCCAAACAGGGCGCGGCCGGCGGCAACCTGCGCATCAACCTGTCCTGGCGGATGCGCACCTCGGACTTCGGCACCGGCCGGCGCGGGTTCGACCAGAGCACCCTGCGCAACCCGCTGAAGATGTTCAAGCCCGAAATGGTGCAGGCCCAGGGGCCGGCGATGGTCAACGTCGACCTGGACCTGGCCTGCATGTACGAACTCGAGAACGGCAGCAAGGGTGTGGTGCAGCCGCTGGGCGACTTCTTCGGCGCCCTCAACTCCGCGCCGTACGTCCAGCTGAGCGGCGACGACCGGTTCGGCTCCGGCTCCGGCGAGACGATCTACGTCAACATGGACCACCACGAGGACATCAAGCGGCTGCTGGTGTTCGTCTACATCTACGACGGCACGCCCGCCTTCGACCGCACGCAGGCCGTCGTGACGCTCTTCCCCAGCAACGGCCCCCGGATCGAGATCTCCCTGGACGAGCGCGCGCCGGAGGCCCGCTCCTGCGCCGTGGTGATGATCGAGAAGGTCAAGGGCGAGATGATGGTGCGCCGCGAGGTGAAGTACGTCTACGGCTTCCAGGCCGAACTCGACCGGCTGTACGGCTGGGGCCTGCAGTGGGGCCGCGGCTACAAGCAGAAGGTCTGACGACCCGGCCCCGGCCGCGCAGTGGTCGGACCCGACGCGACCTGACGCGACGCTGCCCGCGGCCCGTCCGTGCCCTGGTGGGCGGCCAAGGCCCGACGGCGCGACGCGGCTCGACCCGGCCGCGGTCGTGCCGCCGCCCGGTGCGGGAGCGAGGGCGGGCGGGGCGACCGCGGGCCCGCGCCGCCGCCCGTGCCGCGCGGCCCGGCCCCGGCCGCGCCCCGCGGCGCTCGCCCCCGGCGCCGGTCGCCACCGCGCCGGGGCGCCCCGGCCCACCACCCGGCGGGCCGGGCGCGGTGCGGGCCGGGCGCGGCCGTCGCCGGTGCGGGCGGTCAGCGCTTCTGGAACTGCGGCCCCTGCGGCGGCAGGGTGAACGACGGGTCGGGCAGCGGCGGCGCCACCGGCTGGGCCTGCTGCGGATACCCGTACGCCGGGTGCGGCGGATAGCCGTAGGCCGGCTGCGGGGGCTGCGTCGGCTGCGGATAGCCGTAACCGGGCACCGGCTGCGGGGGAGCGGTGGGCGGCGGCGGCACCTGCGGGTAGCCGTAGCCCGAGCCGGCCGGCTGGGCCGCCGGAGCCCACGCCCCGTCACTGTATCCAGGGCCGGGCGGAACCGCCGGAGCGGCCGGCGGCTCGGCCGGCGGGCGCGGCGTCGGCTGGGTGACGGCCGACGGCTCCGGCGCGGGCGGCGACTGGGCCGGCGGGGCGGTCGGCGCCGGCCGCTGCCGGGTGACCGCGGGCTGCTCCGGCGCCGGCGGGGCCACCCCGTCCGGCTCCCCGTCGTCGACCGAGATGCCGAACTCGGTGGCCAGGCCGACCAGTCCGGACTCGTACCCCTGGCCCAGCGCCCGGAACTTCCACGTCTCGCCGCGCCGGTACAGCTCGCCGCAGATCATCGCGGTCTCCCGGCCGGTCTCCGCGGCCACCGGGAAGACGGCGATCGGGTCGGCGGCCGCCGCGGCCGAGGCGTCGTACAGCAACACCGTCAGATCCCGCACCAGGCCGAACGGACCGCCGTCCGCGGAGGCGGCGAGCACCACCCGCTCCACCCCGGCGTCCAGCCCGCCCAGGTCCGCCTCGATGGTGTCGGTCAGCCCCTCCGCCACCCGCTTCTTGGGCAGGTGCCGGACCATCCCCGAGGGATGTCTGGGCTGGTTGTAGAAGACGAAGTCCTCGTCCGAGCGCACACGGCCGTCGGCCAGCAGCAGCGCCGACGCGTCCACGTCCGGCACGTCCGCGCCGGGAGCCCAGCGCAGCACGGCCCGCACCGCCGTGGTGTCCAGCGGGATGTTCGATCCCTTCAGCATCGTGTGCGTCATGTCCGCAATCCTGCCTTCTCCCGGGTGCCCGGTACAACGCAGGGTGCCGGGTGGAACCACGGTGCGTGGACGGCCGGCCGCGGCCGCCGGGGCGCTCCCCGGCCCGGGCCACCCTGACGACGCCTGCGAGTAACTTGTTCTTCACACCCGGCGGGAACTCTGGACCCGGCCCTGGACGTACGATTATCGGCCATGCTCACGACCGCCCGGTTCGTGGGAGTCAATCGCTCGGTCACGGCGGCACAGGGAGATACATGCGGCATTTCGGTCACCTGTCGGCTGCGGTGCGGAGGGACCTGTTCCACCGCGAGCCTGGTGAGTTCACCTTGCACTCACCGGCCCGCACTCTCGCCACCGCGCTCGGCGCCACCCTCTACAGCCCCGCGACCCGGCCCCGTCTCGCCGACGACATCGTCAAACAAGCAGGTCGCGGCGTTGTGTCCATGGTGCTCTGCCTGGAGGACTCCATCGACGACGCCGAGGTCGGGGACGCCGAGGACAACCTGGTGCGCCAGTTCGCCGACCTGCTGGCCCGCCCCGCCGGCGATGCGCTGCCGCTGCTGTTCATCCGCGTCCGCACCCCCGAGCAGATCACCGAACTCGTCCGGCGGCTCGGCCCGGCCGTCAGCCTGCTGTCCGGATTCGTACTCCCCAAGTTCACCGAAGAGCGCGGCGTTCCCTTCATGGAAGCCCTGATATCCGCCGAGACGCCGGACATCGCCCGAGAGCTCGGCGGACGGCGCCTGTTCGCCATGCCCGTCCTCGAATCGCCGGAACTGCTCCACCTGGAGACCCGCACCGAGACGCTCGGCGGCATCGCCCGCACCGTCGACAAGTACCGGGACCGGATCCTGGCACTGCGGCTGGGCGTCACCGACTTCTGCTCCGCCTACGGGCTGCGCCGGGCACCCGACATGACCGCCTACGACGTGCAGCTGATCGCCGGAGTCATCTCCGATGTGGTCAACGTGCTGGGCCGGGCCGACGGAACCGGGTTCACCGTGACCGGACCGGTGTGGGAGTACTTCAAGCCCCACGAGCGGATGTTCAAGCCGCAGCTGCGGCGCAGCCCCTTCACCGGCTCCGCCGAGGCGCTGCGCACCGCGCTGATCGAGCACGACATGGACGGTCTGCTGCGCGAGATCGAACTGGACCGCGCCAACGGACTGCAGGGCAAGACCTGCATACACCCCACCCATGTGTCCCTGGTGCACGCCCTGTCGGTGGTGAGCCACGAGGAGTTCAGCGACGCCACCGACATCCTCGGCCCGGAGCGCAGCGGCGGCGGCGTCCTCCGCTCCGCCTACACCAACAAGATGAACGAGGTGAAGCCGCACCGCGCCTGGGCCGAGCGCATCATGCTGCGCGCCGAGGCGTTCGGGGTGGCCCGCGAGGACGTGAGCTTCGTGGAACTGCTCGGCGCGGGACTGCGGACCGCATGAGCACGGCGGCGGACGGAGCGCGCGGGACCGCGGACCCCGCGGGCCCGGCGGCGGACGGAGCGCGCGGCGCCACGGACCCCGCGGGCACGGCGGCGGATCGGACGGACGGGACCGGGCAGCGGATGGGCGGCCCGACGAAGAAGGAGGCGGCGACGGTGACGGACGGCGTGCGGAACCACCCGACGGACGGCCCGGCCGGCGGCGCGGCGGACGACCCGGCCGACGTCCCGGCGGCGGCCGGCGCGGCCGGTGCGCGGCGGACCGGCGGCGCCGTGTGGTCCGGGCAGTGGGTCGCCGACCGGCTCCAGGTGTCCCTGCACGGCGACCCGCAGCTCACCGGGCTGCTCGGGCTCGCCCTGCGGCGCAACCCCAAGCGGGCCCACCTGCTGGTCTCCAACGTGCTGGGCAAGCACGTGCCGCAACGGCCCGGCACCGTGTACGGCGCCGGGCTGCGGCTCGGCCACCGGGTGCGGGAACTGCTCGGCGACGAGGCCGCGGCCCGCGCCGTCGTCCTCGGCTACGCCGAGACCGCCACCGGACTCGGCCACAGCGTCGCGGACGGCCTGGGCCTCGCCCCCTGTCTGCACTCCACGCGCCGGCCGGTCGCCACGGTGCGCCCGGTGGGCGGCTTCGAGGAGGAGCACAGCCACGCCACCTCCCACTTCCTGCTGCCCGAGGACCCCGGCCTGCTCGGCGGCGACGGCCCGCTGGTCCTGGTGGACGACGAGTTCTCCACCGGCAACACGGTCCTCAACACCATCGCCGCGCTGCACGCCCGCTACCCCCGCGACCGGTACGTGGTCGTCGCGCTGGTGGACATGCGCTCGCCCGAGGACCGGGAACGGCTGCGGGAGTTCGCCGCCGGCCTGGGGGCGCGGGTCGACCTGGTCGCCATGGCGGCGGGCACGGTGGCCCTCCCGCCGGGCGTCCTGGAGCGCGGGCAGCGGCTGGTCGCCGAGCAGGAGGCCGCCGCCCCGGGGCCGGACCCGTCCGCCCCGCACACCGCGACGCCGCCCGGCCCGCAGACCTCCCCGGACACCGCGACGCCGCCCGGTCCCGCCCCCGAACCGGCCCCGCCCGCCGTACGGGTGGAACTCGGCTGGCCCCGCGACCTGCCCGACGGCGGACGGCACGGCTTCACCCCCGCTCACCGGGCCCGGCTGGAGGCCGCGCTGCCGGACCTGGCCGCCCGCATCGCAGGCGCCCTCACGCCGCCCACCAGCACGGACACCGGACCGGCCGGGGCCGCCCCGCGGCGGGTCCTGGTGCTCGGTTTCGAGGAGCTGATGTACGCCCCGCTCCGGCTCGCCGAAGCGCTGGACCGGACGATCGACGCCGAGGTGCGCTACTCCACCACCACCCGCTCACCGGTGCTCGCCGTCGACGACCCCGGCTACGCGATCCGCACCCGGCTCGCCTTCCCCGCGCACGACACCCCCGCCGACGGGCCCGGCGAGCGCTACGCGTACAACGTCGCCCCGGGCGACGACCCCACCCGCCGCTTCGACGCGATCGTCGCCGTCGTCGACTCGGCCGCCGACACCCCGGAACTGCACGCCCCCGACGGCCTGCTGGCCCGGCTGGCCGCGCACACCGGCCGGGTGCTGCTCGCCGTCGTACCGTCCTACGTCCCCGACGGCCCGGCTCCCGCCCCGGCGGCCGTCCCCCCGTCCCCGCCCACCGCCGAACGACAGGCCCTCCCCATGCCAGAACCCCGCCGGCCGGAAGCCCGCCGGCCCGGACCGCTCCGCGGCCCGGCCTTCTCCTCCTACGCCGCCGACGAGGTCGGCTGGCTGCTCCAGGACTTCTCCGAGGTCACCCTGGAGGCCCCCACCGAGGAGCGCGAGGAGGCGATCCAGAGCGGCGGCGCGCACTACGCGGAGTCGCTGCCGGTGGAGTACCAGCCCAGCGACGCCTACCAGGCGCTGTTCCGGAGCGCCCTGGACGCCTCGGCCACCCGGATCGCCCGCGCCGTGGGCACCGTCACCGAAACGGTGCTCGCCGAACGGTCACCGCGGCCGGTACTGGTCTCCCTGGCCCGGGCCGGCACCCCGGTCGGCGTGCTGATGCGCCGCTGGGCGCGGTTCGCGCACGGCCTCGACCTGCCGCACTACGCCATATCCATCGTGCGCGGCCGCGGCATCGACTCGGCCGCGCTGCGCTGGCTGGCGGACCACCACGACCCGGCCGACGTCGTCTTCGTCGACGGCTGGACCGGCAAGGGCGCCATCACCCGCGAACTGGCCGACGCCGTCGCGGACCACCCGGGCTTCGACCCGCGCATCGCGGTACTCGCCGACCCGGGCGGCTGCGTGCAGACCTACGGCACCCGCGACGACTTCCTCATCCCCTCCGCCTGCCTCAACTCCACCGTCTCGGGCCTGGTCTCGCGCACCGTGCTCCGCGCCGACCTGGTCGGGCCGGACGACTTCCACGGCGCCAAGTTCTACCGGGAACTCGCCGGCGCCGACGTCTCCGGGCTCTTCCTGGACACCGTCGCGGCCCGCTTCCCCGACGTGACCGACGCGGTGACCGCCGAGGCCAAGGAGCTGGCCACCACCGACCGCACCCCCACCTGGGAAGGCTGGGCGGCCGTCGAGCGGATCAGCGAGCAGTACGGCATCCACGACGTCAACCTCGTCAAGCCCGGGGTCGGCGAGACGACCCGGGTGCTGCTGCGCCGCGTCCCGTGGAAGGTCCTCGCCAAGCGGGGCGCCGGCGCGGACCTGGACCACGTACGACTGCTCGCGGAACAGCGCGGCGTACCGGTTGAAGAAGTCGACGGGCTGCCGTACACCTGTGTGGGCCTGATCCACCCGCGCTACACCCGGGGGGCGACGGGCGCCGACGGGAAGGCCGTCGCGGCGGCCGGCGGCAGCCCCGCCGCGACGGCCGGCGCGGCCGCCGCGGCAGGCGACGCAAGGGCCGAGGAGTCGGCCGACACACAGGCCGGCAGCACGGCCGGAGGAAAGGCGGACGAGCGATGACAGTCCTGGTGGCGAGCGATCTGGACCGCACCCTGATCTACTCCGCGGCAGCCCTCGGCCTGGACATGCCGGACGCCGAGGCACCCCGCCTGCTCTGCGTCGAGGTGTACGAACACAGGCCGCTGTCCTACCTGACCGAGGAAGCCGCCACCCTGCTCGCCGAAGTGGCCCGCACCTCCTGCTTCGTGCCGACCACCACCCGCACCCGGGAGCAGTACCGCCGGATCCGGCTGCCCGGACCCGCGCCGAAGTACGCGATCTGCGCCAACGGCGGCCATCTGCTGGTCGACGGCGAAGCCGACCTGGACTGGCACGACTCGGTGCGCGCCACCCTCGCCTCCGAATGCGCCCCGCTCGACGACGTCCGCACCCACCTCAACCGCACCGCGGACCCGGACTGGCTGCTCAAGGAGCGGGTGGCGGAGGACCTGTTCGCCTACCTCGTGGTGGACCGCGAGCAACTCCCGGACGACTACGTCAAGGACCTCACGGCCTGGGCCGAGCCGCTCGGCTGGACGGTCTCCCTCCAGGGCCGCAAGATCTACGCGGTGCCCAAGCCGCTCACCAAGAGCGCCGCGGTCGCCGAGGTGGCACGCCGCACCGGCGCCACCGAGGTGCTCACCGCCGGGGACTCGCTGCTCGACACCGACCTGCTGCTCGCCGGCGACCAGGGCTGGCGCCCCGGCCACGGCGAACTGGCCGACGCCGGCTGGACCGCGCCCCAGGTCACCGCGCTGGCCGAACGGGGCGTGGCGGCGGGCGAGGCGATCGTCCGCGCCATCGCCGAGCACGCCTCGGTGATCCGCGCCCGGGCCCGCAGCGAGGCCGTCATCCGCGCCGTTTCCCGCGGCCGGGACTGACCACCCGCACGGCCACGAACACCAGCACCGCGAGCACCGCACCGGCGACCACCACCTTGGAGTAGACCGAGACGTACCCCGTGACCTCCTCCCAGTTGTCGCCCAGCTGATGACCGGCGAGGACGAACACGCAGTTCCAGATCAGGCTGCCCAGCGTGGTCAGTCCCAGGAACCGCGCCACCGGCATCCGTTCGACCCCGGCCGGCACCGAGATCATGCTGCGGAAGATCGGCACCATCCGGCCGAAGAAGACCGCCTTGGTGCCGTGCCGGGCGAACCACCGCTCGGTGCGCTCCACGTCGCTCGCCTTCACCAGCGGCAGCCGGGCCGCGAGCGCCACCGTGCGGTCGCGGCCCAGCAGCGCACCCACCCAGTACAGCGCGAGCGCGCCGACCACCGAACCGGCGGTGGTCCACAGCAGCGCCGCGTACAGGTTCATCTCACCGCGCGCCGCCGCGAACCCCGCCAGCGGCAGGATCACTTCGCTCGGCAGGGGCGGGAAGAGGTTCTCCAGCGCGATGGCCGCGCCCGCCCCCGGCGCGCCCAGGGTGTCCATCAAGTCGGTGGCCCAGTCGGTGATTCGGTCGCTCATGAGCGGCAACGCTAGGAATCCGGGCCGCGCCCGGCCATGAGGGCGACCACCCGGCGGGACGGACGCACACCACAGTCGCAACCTGCGGAAATCCTCAGTGTCTTCCCTACGCACCCCCGCTAGCGTGGGGTCCCATGCACGAACGGACTCGGCCGGAAGGCCTGTTGCCGGCCCGGCGGCCGACCGGGCGGCACCCCGCCGGGCCGCCCGCGTCTTCGCCGGTGCCGGCACCGGCTCCCGCCGGAGACCGGTCGCCCGGCGCCCGGCCGGGGCACCGGCCCGGCGGCCCGCCCTTCCCCGCGGCGGCCGGGCGGAATCCGCGACGGCGGCGGGCGCGGCACGGGCTGCGGCTCACCGCCGGTCTGGCGACCGGAGCGGCCGCCGCCGTCGCCGAACTGCTCCTCCTCGCCGCGGCGGGCCTCGCCCTGCTCTGCGTGACCGCCTGGCCGCGTGCCCGGGCCCGGGTCCTCGTCCCGGTGACGGGCGGGGTGCGCCGGCTGGCCGGGCTGCAACGGCGTCGGCTGGCCCGGCTCTTCCGGCACGAGATCTCGACCGACTACACCGGCGGCCAGGCCCTGCGGTACCTGGCCGCCCGCTGGACACTGGGCGTCCTCGGCGCCCTGGTGCTGCTGGCGGTGGCGGTCGGCGCCGGGTACACCAGCCTGCTGCTGTGGGGCTGGGTCCTGATGGACCAGGACAACTGGTGGCACGTGCTGGGCTCCGGCCTGGGCGGGGTGTTCCTGCTCTTCCTCGCCCTCCAGGGCGTCCTCGGCGTCGCCACCATGGAAGGGCAGCTGGCCCGCCACTTCCTGGGCCCCAGCCGGCAGGACGCGCTGGAACGCCGCATCGCCGAACTCGCCAGCACCCGCGCCGGCGTCGTCGAGGCGGTGCACGACGAACGCCGCCGCATCGAACGCGACCTGCACGACGGCGTCCAGCAGCGCCTGGTGGTCCTCGGCATGCTGCTCGGCCGCGCCCGCCGGGCCCAGGACCCCGGCAAGATCACCGCACTGATCGCCCAGGCGCACGCCGAGAGCAGACAGGCACTGACCGACCTCCGCGAGGTGGCCTGGCGGGTGTACCCCACCGCGCTGGACGAGGCGGGGCTGCGCGCCGCGCTGGAGACGGTCGCCGAACGCTCCCCGATCCCGGTACGCGTGGACTACGCGCTCCCCGAGGAACCCGGTACGGCGGCGCGCACCGTCGCCTACTTCGTGGTGTCCGAAGCGGTCACCAACGCGATCAAGCACTCCGGCGCGACCCGCGTCGACGTCACCCTGGCCCGGTCGGCGACCACCCCGTGGCAGCCGTCCGGGGGCCCGGCCGCCGCCCGGCACCGGTCGGGGGGCCCGGCGGCCGCCCCGTGGCAGCCGTCCGGTAACCCGGCGACCGCCCCCCAGCGCGCGGACACCGCCACCCCCCACCCGGCGGACACGGCCCCCCACCCGGCCGCCACCCCGGCGAGCGCCTCCCCGCACCGGCCGGGGACCGCCCCCCAGCCCGCCGCCGCCCCGCCGTTCCCCGGCCACCCCGCCCTGCACATCCGGATCACCGACGACGGCACCGGCGGCGCCGACCCGGCCGGCAGCGGCCTGCTCGGCCTGGCCCGCCGGGTGGCAGCCCTCGACGGCCGGCTCCACGTCGACAGCCCGCCCGGCGGCCCCACCACGGTCACCGCCGAACTCCCCGACCCGGCGCCGTACACCGCGGACCCGCGGCCGCGGCCCGGTCCCGCCCGCCGGGCCCCGGCCGCGGTACCCCCGCCCCCCGCCCCGTCCGGCACCCGTATCGCCCGCACCACCGGAGAGGCCCCGAACCCCCGATGAGACTCATCCTGGCCGACGACTCGACGCTGCTCCGGGAAGGACTGGTGCGGCTGCTCGCCGAGGAGGGCCACCAGGTGGTCGCCGCGGTGGGGGACGCCACCGCGCTCCTCGCCGAGGTGGACCGGCACCCGGACGTCGACGCCGTCGTCGTCGACGTCCGGATGCCGCCGACCCACACCGACGAAGGACTGCGCGCGGCGCTGGAGATCCGCGCCAGGCACACCGGAGTGGGCGTGCTGGTGCTGTCCCAGTACGTCGAGAAGCGCTACGCCACCGAGCTGCTGACCGGCACCGGCGAAGGCATCGGCTACCTCCTCAAGGACCGGGTCGTCGAGGTGGACGAATTCCTCGACGCGCTGGAACGCGTCGCCGCCGGGCGGACCGCGTTCGACCCCGAAGTCGTCCGCCAGCTCCTCGTCCGCAGCACCCACACCGACCCCCTGAGCCGCCTCACCCCGCGCGAACGCGACGTCCTGGACGCCATGGCGCAAGGACACGCCAACAACGCCATCGCCGAGCGGCTGCACGTCTCCCGCAGCGCGGTGGAAAAGCACATCAACGCCATCTTCGACAAGCTCGAACTGCCGGGCAGTTCGGGTTACAGTCGCCGCGTCCTGGCTGTTCTCCACTACCTGGGGAGTTGACGAGCGCGTGACCGAGAGCACCCACACCGACCGCGGCGAGGGCTGGGCCGGGACCCCGAAGAAGCTCACCCCGATCACCGACGAGCTGTACGACTACGTGCTGGCCCACAACCCGCCGCTCGACCCGGTGCAGCGGGAACTCGTCGAACGCACCCACGCCGAACTCCCCGCCACCGCCCACATGCAGTCCGCCCAGGAGCAGGGCCCGCTGCTCGCCTTCCTGGTCCGGCTCACCGGCGCCCGGCTCGTGGTGGAAGTCGGCACCTTCACCGGCTTCTCCGCCCTCGCGATGGCCCAGGCGCTCCCCGCCGACGGCAAGCTCATCGCCTGCGACATCTCCGAGGAATGGACCGGCCACGGCCGGCGGGCCTGGGAACGGGCCGGCGTCGCCGACCGTGTCGACCTGCGCATCGCCCCGGCCCTGGACACCCTGCGCGCACTCCCCGACGAGCCCCACATCGACCTGGCCTACCTCGACGCGGACAAGGGCAACTACATCGCGTACTGGGAGGAACTCGTCCCCCGGCTCAACCCCGGCGGCCTCATCGTCGCGGACAACGTCCTCTTCAACGGCCAGGTGACCGACCCCGGCGCCACCGGCTCCCCGGCCGCCATCCGGGCCTTCAACGAGCACGTCTCCGCCGACCCGCGCACCGAAGCCGTGATGCTCACCGTCGCCGACGGCGTGACCCTCGCCCGCCGCCGCCCCTGACCCGCACCCGGCGGGTCCCACTCGGGTAAGCCGTCACCGATGGTGGGGTACGACCGACGATGGGGGACGGGGACATCCCGACCGCCGCACCGCGGAGTCCACCGACCGGGGCCGTTCCCGTCCCGGCCGGTCCCGCCCGGCCTTCGGCCGTGGTCCTCACCGGCCCCGGCTGCCCTCGGCCGTGGTCCGGGCCGACGCACCGGGGAGGGCGGGGCCGGGGACGGCCAGGGCAGCCGTCACCGCCGACCCGCGACGGAAACCGGTCGCCCAGCCCCCGCCCCGCCGCACCACAAGGGTCCGCGAGGCCGCGGCAGCCGTCACCGCGCGCCGGCGACCGCGGCCGGTCGGCCGGAGCGCGGGAGCGCGGGAGCGCCGGCGCCGCAGGTGACGTATGACCCGCCGGCTCAGCCGCAGCAGCCACCACCGCAGCAGCCGCCGCCACCGCCGCCACCGGCCGGGCGCGGCGCGGCGGCCGTGCCGCCCACCGCCACCGCGGAGAGCAGCTTCACCGTGTCGTCGTGCCCGTCCGGGCAGGGGGCGGGGTCCGAGGCCCGGGCCATCGGACGGTTCAGCTCAAACGTCGTCCCGCAGGCGCGGCACCGGTACTCGTAACGAGGCATGCGACGCAGCATAACGAGACCCGCCGCAGGTCAACAGATCGCCGCGGCCGGCCGGCCGAGCGGCCGGGCCGTCCCGCGACCGCCGCTCACCGCGCGCCCGCGGCCCGTTCCTCCCGGATCTCCCGCACCACCCGGGTCACCGCCTGCCGGATCGCCTCCATCTCCGACAGGAAGTGCCACCAGTCGGGGTGCCGGCCCTCCAGACCCTTCACCGCCCGGTCCACCCGGGCCACCGCGTCATCCAGCGGACGCGCGTGGCGCGGGTCCGGCGTGGTGCGCCCCTCCATCGCCAGCCGCTGCGCGTCGCGGACCGCGAAACGCGTACGGTCGATCTCCTTCTGCGGATCGAACGACACCTCGTCGAGCCGCCGCAGGCGGTCACCGGCCGCCGAGACCGCCTCGTCGGTGGTGTTCAGCAGGGCCCGGACGGTGGCCAGCAGCGCGGTGGCGTCGGCCCAGCGCTGCTCCGCCCGTGCCGCCCGCGCCTCCGCCAGCCTCCGCTCGGCGAGCGCCACGTCCCGCTCCGCCAGGTCCGGTACCGGCTGCAGGTCCTGCCAGCAGGCGGCGCTGTACCGGCGCCGCAGCTCACTGAGCACGGGCTGCACACCGGCCGCCCGGGTGGTGATCGCCTCCGCGCGGGTACGCAACGACACCAGCCGCCGGTCCGTCTCCGCCGCCCGCTCGGGCAACCGCTCGGCCTCCAGACGTACCGCCTCGGCCTTGCGCAGCACGTCGTCCGCCCGCCGGATGGTCTCCCGCACCCCGTGCCGGGCGGCACCCTCGTTCAGCCTGGTCAGCTCCGGGGCGAGCGCGGCCAGCCGGGCCGCCAGGTCATCGGCCCGCAGGCCGGAGGCCCGTACCGCGTCCAGCGCCTCGGTCGCGGCCAGCAGCGCCTGCCGGGCCCGCTCCACCGCGGGTGCCAACCGCGCCAGCTGGGTCTCGGCGCGCTCCAGCACCGTCCCCAGCCCCTGCTCGAACCGCTCCAGCTCGGCCTTGGCCCGCTCCAGCTCCTCCTTCGCCCGGACCAGCTCGGCACGGGCACGGGCGGCGGACGCGGCGTCCAGACCGTCCCGGTCGAGATCGTGCGCGTCCACGGCGGTGATGTACGCGTGGCTGACCTCGTCGATGCGGCGTCCCAGCGCCTCGAAATCGGCCGCGACCTTCCGCCCGGCGGGGGAGTCGTCCACCGCCGCGATCGTCTCGATCGAGATGCGGAGATCCCGCTGCGCGGTGTCGAGCTCGTAGAACGCGGCCGCTGCGGCGTCCTTGGCCGCTTGCGCCTCGGCTCGCTGGTTGTCACCCCGACCGAACCACCGCCGCGTCCCGCCCCCGGGGAACGCTCCCGGCACGGCCGCCACCGCCACCGCCACCAGCGGCAACGGCAACAACACCAGCCCCACCAGCTTCCGCACCGGCCCCAGAAGCCTCCGCACCGGCCGCGCCCCGCCCCGCATTCCCCGCCCCTGTCGTTCCCCGTCCCGGGTCCGCCGCACCGGCGGTGACTCGCCCCGGATTCTCGGCACCGGCGGTGCCCCGCCCAGGGGCGGCCGCACGGCGCCCGAACGCGAGCCGACACCGCCCCCGCCCGGTCGCGCGGCCTGCCCCCGGGAGCCGGCGGACTCGTCCCCCGCCCGCGGAGCGGCCGTCTCCGGGCCCGGGCGCGGAGCGGCGGCACGGCGACGCGAACCCCGTCGACCCGGCCGGCCCCACGCGCGTGTCCCCGTCACGTCCCTCTCCCGAATGATCGCCAAGCTCCGGTTGTCATTCTCCCACCGAGAAGGACGAACCCCCGGCCCGATCAGTTCGCGCCGCCCGGACGCGGAGCGGCGGCGCGGGGGGACCGGGGCGCGCGCGGAGAGCCGGCGAGCCGCCTTGATCGGCGGATACGGCAGGTGCGGGACGGGCGGCCCGAGGGGCGTCCTGCCACGTGAGTGGCACAGGGCCTTTCGAGTCGGGCCCCGCACCCGGAAACGATCAAGGCCCAGGCGCCCGGTTTCGTACCGATTGACCTGGGCCTTTGCCGTGTTCGGCGAGGGGTGGGCACAGACGGATTTGAACCGCCGACATCTGCTTTGTAAGAGCAGCGCTCTACCGCTGAGCTATGCGCCCCGGGATGAGCTGACAGCCTACATTGTCCCGGCGGGGTGGCCGCAAACACCTGGGCCGGGCGGGCATGGCCCACAGAGGCGGGGGAACGAGGGCCCGCGTTGCGGCGGGCCGGTGCGGCGGCGAGGGGCGGCTGCACGGAGGCCGGCATCGCCCAGGCATGACGGCGGGCCGGCCCGGCGTGGGGGAGCAGGGGCACGTGAAGCCGGTGCGAGAAGGGGAAGGGGATCCGGCCCGGACCGCCAGGCCGCTCGGCCGCAGCGAGCACCTTGGCCGAGACGATGTCCTGTGCGGTGAGGCGGACGTTGACGAGCAGGCCCTGAACCAGGCCCACACGGCACTCGGCCCTATCGGCCACCAGGCCCAACGGTCCTGGAATCGGTGAGCATGCCGACTGACGTCTCCTGCTCTTCCTCCTCCTCACCCCCGTCTACAGCAAGTCACCCTGGCATGCCTCCTGGAAGTCGAAGTAGGTGTCGGCGATCGTGTCCCGAACCGCGGCCATGACGGCCCGGGCTTCGGCGATCTCCTCGGCCGCCATCCCACTGCAAACGGCCGCGCCGTAGTCGGCGTGGGCTTCGTCGAATCGTCCGATGGCTTGCTGCAAGCGAAGGGAGGCGTCTTGCACTCTCGACGGCGCAAGCAGCATGAGGCTCGCGCAGGAAGCCCTGAGACCATGCAAAGTGGACAGGCGCGCTTCGACCTCGGGGGTCGTCCCCCGACTGAGGAGCCGCTGCTCCTCGTCCACCGCAGCGGTGTAAGCGGTGTATGCCGCCAGCACCTGTCCGTACGCGAGGCGCCGCTCCTGCCGAACCCACTGCTGATGCTGTTCCTGAGCGGCGGTCTGTGCAGCCGAACGAGCACCCCGGACTGCCGCGGCACCACCCACCGCCGCCCCGGAAACCGCTCCCACGAGACCCGTAACACCCGCTATGACTGCGGCCCATCCTTGATCCATGCAGGAATTCTGCCGCCCAGGCTCGCAAGTCGTGGGCGCGGACGGTGAATTCAGCCCGCCGAGCGAGTTCGCGGCGTCGGCGTACGCATCGAGGTCGAGGTCGACCGCGGGCGCACCAGCGGTGTGCCCGGACGCGAATCCCCCGGGGAAGCCGGTCGTGGATCAGGGGCGAGGCAGGCAGTTCGCTCGTCATGCACCTTGCTCGGCTGGAAGCGCCCGGGCGGGGCGGCTCCGTCAGGCCACCAGTGCGCGAAAAGGACACGATCCCTGCCGGTCCCGCCAGAACAACGGGGTACTTCAAGAGCAGTCGACCCCGGCGCCCCGACGGTGCGCCTCTGTCAGCCCACCAATGCGCGCGAGCTCGGACGTGAGCCGGATGATCCGTGGCGGCGCTGCCTCGCCTGCGCTCTACTTTCACTCAACGTCGCACGCCACGCCGTCATCATCACGATCCAGCTCTGGCCGATACCCTGGTTCGCCTCTGAGTAGGGGGTGCGGCGCCTCATCGCAGGTCTTGTAGTACACAGCGCCATCCGGCTCCCCCGTATCCTCCGGCGCGTCCTCCGGAACTTCTGCCGGCTCGTCCTCAGGCACCTCTTCCGGCACATCCTCCGGGACGTCGGGCGACTCGGTTGCCGACACGGTTTCGGCCGGCTCAGCAGGTTGAGATTCGGTAGGTGAAGCTCCTGACTCTTCGGATGCCGGAGTGGATGCCGGCGCGGTCGTCGCCGTCTCGTCTGGGCTTGGTCCATCACCTTCTGAACCTCCCCCCACAAGGGCCCCGATGCCGCCGATGAGAATCAGTAGTGCCAGGAGAACGAGGCCGATAAGCAACCAGAGACGCCACCGGGGCCGGCGTCCTGACGGCTGAGGCGGCTCCTGTCGGTCGGGCGGGGTGCTCATGCCTCTGTCTTCCCCGGAGGGCGCTGATTGGGGCCGGTCCGGGGCGACAGATCACTCAAGCGGCCCAATCTTGCGCTGAAGAAACGTTCGTGAGGGTGGACGTGATCAGGACGACGACCGGGCTGCAGCCGAGGGAGCCATCTGTGTGAGGCGGGGCGAAGACCCACGCGCCTCGCGGGCGCTCTTTGGGGATTCCACGTGGTGAACCCAGGGCCACACGATCCGACATGCGCGGTGTGTGGGGCGCCGTTACGGTGAGAGGGCAAACCGCCGGCACGTCCGGGGTGCTCCCTGGTCAGGGTCTCGTGGGTGTCGGTCCGCACAGCACCGGAAGGCGGCCCCGACATGGCCACTGCGTCTGACGCCCCTGTTCTCGACACCATCGCCGCCATGACGGTCGACTCCCTCGAACGTTGTGGCATGGACGAGGAGTCGCTCATCCTGACCCGTATCGCCGCGCTGGTGGCCATGGACGCACCCGCGCTGTCCTACGTGGCCCACATCGATCCCGCGATCAAGGCCAATCTGACGGTGGAGAAGGTGCAGGACGTCCTGGTCGCGGTCGCCCCGGTGGTGGGCACCGCGCGCGTCATGTCCGCCGCGGGTCACATCGCGGAGGCGCTGGGATTCGCCATCGGGCTGGCCGAGTCCGAAGCCGTGTCCATCGCCGAGACGGAGGCCCGGAGCCGGGGCAAGGGCTGAGGGGAGCGGGATCCGCCCGAGGGCGGGCCCAATCGGCGCGCGGTTCACGTTCATCGCCGGTTGCACGAGTGGATGAGGGTGGCGGCCCCGGGTACGTACGTGCGGTGCCCCCGCGGAAGTCCCTGGAGCGCGCGCTCACCCCCCTGGTGGCCCCGGGCACATGCGGTGCCCGGGGCCGCCGTTCGCACGCGCTGTTGCCCGCAGCGCCATCGTCGGGACACCGGGGCTGCCGGCTGGGACATCAGCTCGTTTGATGAGTCTGGGCGGATGAGGCGCAGCCTATGCCGGTGAAGGTCTCCCTCCGACGCACATCCCTCCCCCACCGGAGTCCATCCACGGGACAGGGAGGCATCTGTCGTGTCCGGTGACTCCGTCGAGTTGCCTCAGGGTCGGGTGCGCGACGGCGTGCTTCCGAGTGGCTGACGGAGTGGTGCCCGTGCGCGAAACTGATCCTTCCCGGGCACTCCGCTCGTGTGCGGGAGAGGAAGCGATGTTCGAAACGGGGAGGCGTAGCAGTGCAGGACCGGCTACTAGCGGGTCGTTACCGGTTGGTGCGGCAGCTCGCCGAGGGTGGGATGGGGGAGGTGTGGGAGGCGCAGGACGAGACGCTGGGACGCACTGTCGCCGTCAAGCTGATCTTTCAACTCGCCGGTGGCGGACGGCGCGGCGATCAGGAACGTGTCAGGTTCCTGCGTGAAGCCCGGATCACCGCCCAGTTGCAGCATCCCAACATCGTGACCGTCCACGATCTCGGCGAGACTGGCGAGGGGAATGACCGTGTCCCGTTCCTGGTGATGGAGATGGTCCGCGGCGAGAGCCTGGATGCGGTGCTGAAGCGAGGGGCCGCCGCTCTGCCGGACGTGGCCCGGTGGGGCGTGCAGATCTGTGAGGCGCTCGACGACGCGCACAAGGCCGGGATCATGCACCGGGACATCAAGCCGTCCAACGTCTTCATCACACCGTCGGGCGTCGTGAAGGTCCTCGACTTCGGCATCGCCAAGGCAGCCGACCCCATAGCGACCCGGGTCACGAGGACGGGCTTCATCGTGGGTAGTCCCGCGTACATGGCCCCTGAACAGGCGCGCGGCTTTCCGGAACCCAGCAGCGACCTGTACGCCCTCGGCTGCCTTCTCTTCGAGCTGGTCACGGGCCGGCCGCCGTTTCAGGCCCCCGATGCCCTGGGCTACATCACCGCGCACTCCACCCAGCAGCCGCCCACGCCCAGCTCGGTGTCCGAGGGTGTCCCGCCCGACTGGGACGATCTCGTGCTGACCTTGCTCGACAAGGATCCCGCCCAGCGGTACCCGGATGCCGCCGCACTCGCGCGGGAGCTGCGAAAACTGGACAGTGGCCCGTTGGGTCCGTTCCATATCTGGACGTTCGCCGGCAGATGCCTGGATGTCTGGGGTGCCAGCACCGAGGACGGTACGCGGATCGTCCAGCACAGCTGCCACGGTGGGCCGAACCAGCAGTTCACCCTCCACTCGGTGGGCGACGGGCTGTACGAGATCAGGACGTTCGCCGGCAAGTGTCTGGATGTCTGGGGTGCCGGCACCGAAGACTTCGCACAGATCGTCCAGCACAGCCGCCACGGTGGACCGAACCAGCAGTTCACCCTGCACCCGATCGGCCAGGGCCTGTTCGGGATCGGGACGTTCGCCGGCAAGCGGCTGGACGTCCTCGAGGCCCGCACCGACGACCACACGCCGATCGTCCAGTACTCCGGACACGGCGGGCCGAACCAGCTTTTCCGTTTCGTGCTGGTCGGCTCGGAGAACCTGCCGGAGTAGCAAGTCCCGGGCCATGTGGGCCTGTTCGAGCAGCGTCTGCTTCGGCTCCGTAGCCTCTGGTCGGCTGGCGCAGACTCACCGAATGAGATGATCTCTAAGGGGTGGGAGCGTCGCGTTCCGAGGTCAGTACGCCGACCTTGTCGATGCGGTGCTCGGGGTTGCCCTTGTCGTCGCGCCAGAAGTTGCCGTCGGCGTTGTCCTCCGGGGTGGCGCAGGTGGAGATGGTGATCATGGGCGCCACGGGGCGTTCGCCGGGGGAGCCGGGGACGGCGGCCCGTTGTGCGGCGAGTGAGCTCTGGGAGCGGAAGGACGTCTCCCGGGTCTCCGTGATCTCGTACTCGTAGATCGTGCCGCCCGAGGTGACGTGCACCTTGTCGCCCTTGCCGAGCGCCGGCAGGTCGCGCAGCGGGCCGCCGGCGGAGAGCCGGTGCGCGGTGACCAGGTAGTTGCCGGTCTCGCCGGGGCCCACGCCGCCGCGGTCGCCGTACGGGCTGGCGGCCACGCCGCGGTTCTGGATGCGGGTGCCCGGCCAGTCGTCGGTGGTCCCCTCGTAGGGGACGACACGCAGTTCCCGCACGCCGATCGCCGGGATGGTCAGTGCGGCGGGATCGGTCCGTGGGGCGGTGTCGCGCGGGGCCGGCTTCGTCTCCTCCGGAGTCGACGGGTTCGTTCCGGGCGGGGTGGGCTTCGTCTTGTCCGGGGTCGGCGGGCTCGTCTGGTGCGGGGTCGGCGAGGGGGTGTCCGAGGCGGGGTCGTCGTCGACGCATCCGGCGAGGACGAGGGTGATGGAGCCGATGACCGCGATCAGGGCCGCGAGCGGAGCTGACATGGGACTTCCCGGCTGGAGCGGAGGGAGTGGGGGCATGTCGGGCCGGGAGGCGGTGGGGCGCCTCTCATGAAGAACAACGGGCAGCGGCCGGGAATCCTTCCGCGGAGCCGGGTGCTCCTACGGGTGGGTGGTGCGGATCGGTGACTTCTCGGGCGGTGGGCGGTGGGCTCGCGCGGTGGCGTGAGGTCTCGGAGGGGGGAGCTGGTTCTGTCCGGGGCTTGCAGGCTGGGAGTCTGGCGGGGCCCGGCGGGGCGGGGGCTGGGGTCGTCGGGGTGTCTTCTTGGTTCGGGGTGGGGGCTCAGGCCTGAGGGCTCGGCGGGGCGTCTTCGGCCTGGCGAAGCGCGTGCAGCAGTTCCCGTTCGCGTTCGGCGCTCAGGCCGGCGCGGCGGGGGCGGTCCAGACCCTGCTCGCGTTCCCAGTGGAGCGTGTCGGTGAGCAGGTCCACGCGCGGGCGGTGCCGGAGTCCGGCGGCGCGGGCTGCGGCGCCGCTGCGGGCCGACCAGCCTTCGGTGCCCGGCTCGACCAGCCACATCGGCAGGGACTCCGGGCCCATGTACTCGGCGACGCCGTGCGCGAGCAGCCATGCCGAGTCGGCCGCGGTCACCGGGCCGGTGTGTCCGCCGACGGCGCGGGACAGTGCGATCCAGTCCCCGAAGGGGAGGGCCGGGCCCACCGCGTCGTAGGTGCCGGTGCTGCCCGCTTCGGCGGAGTCGAGCAGCCAGCCGGCGAGGTCGCGGACGTCGATGACCTGCGTGGGCAGGCCCGGCACGGCCGGGACGAGCAGCGGGGCGTGGGGGTCGCGCGCGGCCCGGGCCACCCAGTAGCCGGACCGGCCGCTGCCGTCGCCGGGACCGCCGATGAGGCCGGCGCGCGCGATGACCAGACGGTCGCCCACCGCGTCCGCGGCCGCCCGCTCGCAGGCCACCTTGGCCTCGCCGTAGAACTCGCGGCCGACCTCGTCGCGGTCGGTGGGCGGGAGGAGTTCCGCGGACTCGTCCGCGTCCGGCAGGGCGTGGGACGCGTAGGCGCTGATGGAGGAGGTGTACGTCCAGTGCCGGGCCCGGTCGGCCAGGGCGGCGAGCGCCCCGCGGACGAAGGCGGGCTGCCAGGAGACCTCGACGACCGCGTCCCACTCCCGGTCGAGCAGGGGCCGGTACGCGGCGGGGTCGCGGCGGTCGGCGGTCACCAGTCTCGCCCCCTCCGCCACGGGACCGCTCTCCCCGCGGGCCAGGCAGGTCACCCGGTGGCCGCGGTCGATCGCCTGCCGTGACAGCTGCCTGCCCACCCATGCCGTGCCGCCCAGTACCAGGATCTCCATGGGGTCAGCCAAGCACCGCCCGGGGCGGCCGCCAACGAGTATTCGCCGAGGGCAGAGGGGGCGGTGAGGGAGGCGGGGGCGCCGGGGAGTGGGCCCGTGCCCGGTTGTCGAGTGGGCCTCGTCGGGGGTGGCGCCGGTGGCCCGGTGTCCCCTGGGCTGGGCGGGGCCGAAGGGGCACCGGGACGGTCCCGCGCCCCGCCTTCGAGTGGCCCTGTCGGGGGCGGCGCGAGTCGGCGGGGCGTGGGTCAGCGGACGGCGCGAGCCGGTCGGCCCGGGCGGATGCCACAACCCAGTGGGGATCCGGGCGGAGGCCGCAAGCCGGCGGGGGCCCGGGCGGTCGGCCCGGGCGGTCCCGCGACCCGTGGGGGCCCGGGCGGCTACCGCAGGCCGGTCGGCCCGGGCGGGCGGTGTCAGCCGGCGGTGGCCTGGAGGCGGGCGGTGATGGTGGCCAGCCGCTCGCCCTGGTAGCGGGCCGCGGCCAGGGTCTCCTCGCTGGGGTCGCCGGTGCCGGCGGCGTGCGAGGTGCCGTAGGGGTTGCCGCCGGCGCCGTAGACGACGGGGTCGGTGAAGCCGGGCGCGACGATGAGCGAGCCCCAGTGGTGGAAGGTGTTGTAGAGGGCGAGCAGGGTGGACTCGTTGCCGCCGTGCGCGTTGTGGGCGCTGGTGAAGCCGGTGGCGGGCTTGTCGGCCATGACGCCCTGCTGCCACAGGCCGCCGGTGGTGTCGATGAACTGCTTCAGCTGCGAGGAGATGTTGCCGAAGCGGGTCGGCGAGCCCAGCGCGTAGGCGTCGGCCCAGGACAGGTCGTCGAGGGTGGCGATGTCGACGTCCCGGGTGGCCTCGACGTGCTCGCGCCAGGCCGGGTTGGCGTCGATGGCGGCTTCGGGGGCGAGTTCGGGCACCCGGCGCAGACGGACCTCGGCCCCGGCCTTCTCGGCGCCCTCGGCGACCGCCCGGGCGAGCTGGTGGACGTTGCCGGTGGAGGAGTAGTAGACGACCGCGACCTTGGCACTCATGGCGAGGCCCCTTCCCAAGGGAGAGTTCGTAGAGAACCGGATTGCTATCCGCTTCCGTGGTTCAAGAGTAAACAGGATGATGATCTAGATGGCAAGTGGAAGCGGATAGCTATCCGGTAGCCTCGGGTCATGAGCCGCACCGAACTCCCGATCTCGGGTCAGGGCCCGCCGGAACGCGCGGACGCCGCCCGAAACCGCCGGAGGATCCTGGACGCCACCGCTCGGCTGGTCGCCGAGCAGGGGGCCCAGGCCGTCACCATGAACGCCGTCGCGCACGCCGCCGACATGGGCGTCGGCACGGTGTACCGCCGCTTCGGCGGGGTGAGCCAGTTGCTGTTCGCGCTGCTCGACCACGGTGAGCGGCGCTTCCAGCAGGCGTTCATGACCGGCCCGCCGCCGCTCGGCCCGGGCGCGCCGCCCGCCGAGCGGCTGCGCGCCTTCCTGCACGCACTCGCCGACCGGGTCCTCGAACAGCGCATGATCATGTACGCGGCGGAGACGGCCTCGCCGAGCGCCCGGTACCGCAACGGCGCCTACCTCACCACACACGCCCACGTGTCGATGCTGCTGCGCCTGATGCGTCCCGGGACGGACGCGGGGACCCTGGCCCACCTGCTGCTCGCGCCCTTCGTGCCCAGCCTGTTCGAGCACCTTTCGGCCGACCGGGCGCTGACGCCGGAACAGATCAAGGACGGCATCGACGCGCTGCTCCGGCTCGCGGAACCGGACTGAACGGAACCGGACTGAACGGAACCGGACTGAACGGAACCGGACTGAACGGAACCGGACTGAACGGTGCCGAGCTGAACGGTGCCGAGCTGAGCGGTGCCGGACTGAGCGGCGCCGGGCGGTGGGCCGGGAGCCGTCGTGCCCGTGCGCTCCCGGAGGCGTCCGGCGGGGATGGCCACTTCGCGGTGGGTGGGACGCGGCCGGGCGGCCGTGGTGACGGGTGGTCCGGGGTCCTGCCGGGGCGGGCGGTCCGGGCGGTGGCCTCCGGCCGGGCAGAAAATCACGTGTCGGAACCGCAGGAGACCCGGCGCGGGGCGCGGTGCGGGTTACCTGGGAGGCGCGACGTACCCGACCCCCAGGAAGCGGAGCCGACCATGGCGAAAGTGACCCTGACCACCTTCCTCTCGCTGGACGGCGTCATGCAGGCGCCCGGTGGCCCCAACGAGGACACCAGCGGCGGCTTCGAACTCGGCGGCTGGCTGGTGCCGTACGTGGACGAGGACATGGAGCGGACCATGGCGGAGGTGTTCGACCGGGCCGCCGGGTTCGTGCTGGGGCGCCGCACCTACGAGATCTTCGCCGGGTACTGGCCGCGCGTCACGGACCAGGGCAACGTCATCGCGTCCCGGCTGAACAACCTGCCCAAGTACGTCGCGTCCACCACCCTCGCGCGGGCCGAGTGGCACAACTCCACGCTCATCTCCGACGCCGCCCACGCGGTCCGGAAGCTCAAGGGCGACCTCGACGGGGAGCTGCAGATCCACGGCAGCGGCCGGCTGGCGCAGTCGCTGCTCGCCCACGACCTGATCGACGAGCTGCTGCTGCTGGTCTATCCGGTGGTGCTCGGCACCGGGAAGCGGCTGTTCGCCGAGGAGTCGGTCCCCACGGCGTTCCGGCTGCTGGACTCCCGGACCACCGGCACCGGGGTCGCGGTGCACCGCTACGCGTTCGCCGGGCGGCCGACGGTCGGGTCGTTCGAGCTCGCCGACTGACGCGGGACGGCGCGGGGCCGGGGCGCGCCGTTCGGCCGCGGCCGGTGCGCCGGACACCAGGCGGCCATGGGCACGCCACTCGAATGCCCGTACGCTGGCGCCGACTTGATCCCCTCGTACCCAAGGCGGCGACGCATGCGCACATCCAGACTGACCAGGGGCACCGCGCGGAAGTCCCGCCGGGCGGCGCTGCTGGCGCTCCCGGTGGCCCTCGTCACCACGCTCACCGCGTCCGGCACGGCCCACGCGGAGGGCGAGGGCCCGGCGGCGGCGTACTCCGCGACCACCTCGGTCGGTGTCCACAACGCCTACGAGCAGGCGAAGTACCCGTACCTGGCGGACGCGCTGGACTCCGGAGCCGGGCTGCTGGAGATCGACGTGTGGACCAACTCCCTGGGCGGCCCGTGGCGGGTGGCGCACAGCAACCCGCTGGGGAACGCCAGCAACTGCGAGAACGCGCAGTCCCCGGCCGAGCTGCGCACCAAGCCCCGGAACCAGGGCCTGGCCGGCTGCCTCGCCGACCTGAGGGCCTGGCACGACGCGCACCCCGGTCACCGTCCGATCATGCTCAAGATCGAGATGAAGGACGGCTTCAACGACCGGGGCGGCCGCGGGCCGGACGAGTTCGACGCGCTGGTCGGCCAGGCACTCGGGGACGCGGTGTTCCGCCCGGCCGACCTGGTCGGCGGCCACGCCACGCTCGACGAGGCGGTACGGGCCACCGGCTGGCCGGGCCGGGACGCGCTCGCCGGGAAGTTCATCCTCGAACTGATCCCCGGAACGGTCGAGGAGTCCAACCCGTTCGACTCGCTGTGGACCGACCGGGAGTACGCCAACCGGTTGCGCGACCTGGCCGCCGCCGGACGACTGCGCCAGGCGACCGCGTTCCCCGCGGTGCACAAGGCGGAGGCGGGCGATCCGCGGGTCACCCGGTACGCCGACGCCTCGATCCGCCCCTGGTTCGTGGTCTTCGACGGGGACGCCTCGGCCTATGTGGCGAACGGCATCGACACCGCCTGGTACGACCAGCGCCACTATCTGCTGGTGATGACCGACGCGCACGGCGTCGCCCCGGCGATCGACGGCACCCGCCCCACCGAGTCCGAGGCACGGGCCCGGGCGGAGCTGCTGGCCCGGAATCATGCGAGCGTGCTGACCGCGGACTGGTATCCCCTGCCCGCCGTCCTCGGGTCGGTGCTGCCGCGCGGCTGAGCGGCCGCGGCCGGCGGCGGTCTCCGGTCGCCCCGGCGGACCGGGCCGCGCCGGGGCCGCGCGGCCCCGGGCACCGCCGCCGACCGCACGCCCGCCGCACCGGCGGCGGGTCCCGATGGCGGCTGCCGATGGCGGCGGCCGCACCGCCCGCCCGGGCGCGGATGACGGCGCCGATGGCGCCGACCGCACCGCCGACCGCACCGCCGACCGCACCGCCGACCGCACCGCCGACCGCACCCCCGGCCGCACCGCCGACCGCACCCCCGGCCGCGTCCGCGTACCGGTCGGCGATTGCCGTAATTGGTCTGGACCGGCACCCTGGGAGGTCGTGGCCGACCGGAAGTGGGGGTGTACGTGTCGTGGAACGGTGATCGGGTGACCCGCCGCCGGGTCCTCGGCGTGCTCGGCGCCGTCGGGGTGGCGGCGGCGGGCGCGGCGGGGACCGTGGCGGTCTCCCGGGCGGCCGGGCAGGCGGACGGCGGGACGGACGCACCGCGCCCCGGCGGCGGGCCGGAAGCGCCCGGCTCCGGCGGCGGTTCCGATGGCGCCACCGCCGGCGGCAGGGGCAAGGACGGTCCCGGGAAGCGGGGCCGGTCGCGGCAGACGGGAGTGCGGTCGGTGTACCTCGGTTCGTTCGGTGCGGGCATCACCATCGGGACCTATGACGAGCGCACCGGCGCGCTCACCGCCACCGGCGGCTACCACGGCATCGGGGACCCGTCGTTCCTCGCGCCCGGCCCCACCGGCCGGGTGCTCTACGCCCTCGACGAGAGGTCCGACGGCACCGTACGGGCCCTGGCGGTCGGCGCGCGGGGCGCGCTCACCCCGCTGGGCCCGGCCCGGTCCACCGGCGGTGACCACCCCACCCACCTGGCGGTGCACCCCACGGGCCGCCACCTGCTGACCGCCAACTACGGCTCCGGCAGTGTCGCGGTGCACCCGATCGGCCCCGACGGCGCGCTCGGCGAGCGTACCGACCTGGTCCGCCACACCGGCTCCGGGCCCGACCCGGAACGGCAGGAGGGGCCGCACGCCCACCAGGTGCTGCCGGACCCCGCGGGCCGCTTCGTGCTCGCGGTCGACCTCGGCACCGACACGGTGTACACCTACCGGCTGGACCCTGCGCGCGGCCGGCTGGCGCCGGTGTCCCGGGCGCGCATGACACCCGGCTCCGGACCCCGCCACCTCGCCTTCCACCCGCGCGGTCGGTTCGCCTACGTGGTGGGGGAGCTGGACGGCACCGTCACCGTGGCCGGGTACGACCCGCGCGACGGGCGGCTCGACCCGCGCCGCTCCCTCCCGACGCTGCCCGAGGACGCCGGACGAGGCGAGCGCAACTACCCGGCCGGGGTGGTGGTGTCGGCCGACGGGCGGTTCGTCTACGTGTCCAACCGGGGCCACGACAGTGTGGCGCGGTTCGCGGTGACGAACGGTGGGGGCGGGCTGCGGCTGCTGGACACGGTGCCCTGCGGCGGGTCCTGGCCGCGGGGCCTGGGGCTCGCGCCGTCCGGCGGGCTGCTGTTCACCGGCAATCAGAACTCCGGCACCGTGGGGGTGTTCCGGGTGGACGGACGTACCGGGGCGCTCACCCCGGCCGGCGAGCCGTTCCGGGCGCCTTCGCCGGTGTGCGTGCTCCCGCTGGCGCTCCCCGCCGGACCGCACGCCGACGGGAACCCCCACGGGGACGGCAGCGGGAACGGGACGGCTGACGGCGCCCCGTGAGACAGCCGGGGCGGTAGCCGGGGGTAGCCGACCGGGCCGGCGGGGGCGGGGCGGGGCGGCGAGACGGGGCGCGGCGCGGTCGACCGGTCAACGCCTCGTACCGCCGTGAAAACCTCACCTCCGACCACTTTCAACCTTCGATGTGGCGGGTATTACGTCTGGATCGGGCGCCTGCGGTCTTTCCTTGTCACACCCGAGCCTTAGCCTTGTCATATGTCCCCCTTACCGCTGACCCCGGACCCCGCGCGTGCCGACGCGGACGCCGCCGACGCGGCGTTCCGTGCCAATGAGGCGATCCGCGAATTCCTGCGGGCCCGCACGGCGAGGCCGTTGCTGCCCGAGGAGCGGGTGGAGTACCGGCGACTGCTCGGGGTCTACCTGGGCGCGGTGCGGGGCCGGATCGGCACCGCGGCCTGAGCCGGCCCGGCGGCCGCTCGCCACGGCGCGATCGCGCCGTGGCGGGGCGGACGGGAGGGCTCCGCACCACCGCGCCGGGGGCCGCGGACCGCGCCGGAGCGGCGTCTCGGCCGAAGTCGGTGGCGCATATGCGCAGCGGCCTTGCCGTACCGGCCGGTTGGCGACACCGTGGTGCGCGCGGGCGCAGTTTTGGCGCCCGTATCCGACTGGGACCGGAGGCGCCATGGGACCCCTTGTGCCACCCCCTGATCCACCCTTCGTTCCACCGTACGAACTGGTCGGCGAGGGCCCGCACCGGGTCATCGCGGTGCACGGCTGGTTCTCCGACCGGGCCGCGTACGCCGCGGTGCTGCCGCACATCGACCGGCGGGCGTACACCTACGCGCTGCCCGACCTGCGCGGTTACGGCGAGGCGCGGGACATCCCCGGCGAGTACACCACGGCCGAAGCCGGCCGTGATCTGCTCGCCCTCGCGGACCACTTGGGCTGGGACCGCTTCTCCGTCGTGGGCCACTCGATGGGGGGCGCGGTCGCCCAGCGGGTGGTGGTCGCCGCACCGCAGCGGGTCCGGCGGCTGGTCGGGGTGGCGGCCGTACCGGCGAACGGGGTGCCGCTCGAAGGCGAGCAGTGGGAGATGTTCGCCGGCGCCGCCGAGCACCCGGAGAACCGCCGGGCGATCATCGACCTCACCACCGGCAACCGCCATCCGGCCGCCTGGCTCGACCTGATGGTGCGCCACTCGCGGCGGTACAGCGACAGCAAGGCGCTGCGGTCCTGGCTGGACTCCTGGGCGAAGGACGACTTCCACACCGAGGTCGAGGGGTCCACGGTGCCGGTCCGGCTGGTGGTCGGCGCGCACGACCCGGCGCTGACCGCCGACGTGATGCGCCGGACCTGGCTGCGCTGGTACGTCAACGCCGAACTGGTGGAACTGGCGTGCGCCGGGCACTACCCGGCGGACGAGACCCCGCTGGAGCTGGTCCGGGCCGTGGAGGACTTCCTCGCCGCGGATGCCCCGGACGCCCCGGACGGCCGGCGGGCCCCGGACGCCCCGGCGGCCGGCGGTACCGCCGCCAGGGCCACGGAGGCCGCGAAGGCTAGGGGGTCGTAGCCCCCGTCGGAGCGCCGGCCGCGGTGCCGCCCGGAGCGGGGGCCGTCGCGGGCGCGGAGCCGGAGGCGGCGGCACCGGACGGGCCGGCGCCCGGCGACGTGGTGCCGGAGGACGCGGTACCGGGGGAGGCGGAGGCCCGCTCGGCCTCGCTCTTCCGGTACCCCGGGAGCAGATCGTTGACGATCCGGTCCACATAGCCGCGGGTCTCGTCGATGTCGGGGATGCCGCCCGCCCGGAGCACGGCGTTCGGGCCCGCGTTGTAGGCGGCCAGGGCGAGCCGGGTGGGATCGCCGGGCACCTCGCGGACCGTCTCGTACAGGTGGCACATGTACCTGGCCTGGGAGGGGATGGCGTCCTGCGGGTCCCAGACCTCGGCCTTGCCGTCACCGTTCCCGTCGCGTCCCCACTCCTTCCAGGTGACCGGCGCGAACTGGGAGATCCCCTGGGCGTGTCCGGAGTCCGCGTCGGTCCGCCAGCCGCTCTCCGCGTCTATCTGCGCAGCCAGCAGCGGCACGCTCAGCTGGCGGCAGGTGCCGGCGGCGGCCTCGATGGCGGGGCGGTACTCGTCCGGTACGGTCGGCGGCCCGTCGTCGGACGCCAGCTCACGGACGACGACGACCGCGGCGCAGGCCAGGAGCAGCGTGCCGCCGATCGCCGAGCCGGCACGCCGGCCGCGTCGGCTCACCATGCCGGAGCGAGGGGAGGGGAGATCCGCATGGGGGGACGGTAACCGCATAGTCCGACCGAACTGAAATCGGTTCACCGGGACGGATGGCGACAGGGTTTACGGCGGGTCCGGTTCGTGCCGTTCGGTGGTGTGCCGCACGGTTCGTACGGACGGCGGCCGGGCCGTCACCGACCGGTGGGGAGGCCGGCGCCGGGTGGCCGGGCGCCGGTGCGAGGTGTGCGGCCCGGGCGGTTCGCCGGCGGTTCGCCGACCGGTCGCGGTCAGTGGTACGGGCGGCGTGCGGATGCCCGGCCCGGGGCGTCAGGCGGTGCCCTCCTGGGCGGTGGGCGCCGCGGCCTCCCGTGCGCCGGGGCGCTTGACCACGTACACCGCGCCCGCGCCCGCGGCGAAGAGGGCGAGTACCGAGACGGCGGTGCCGAGCCAGGTGGCGCCCAGCCACTGGCCGCCGAAGTAACCCAGGCTCACGCTGTAGGCGGCCCAGACCAGTCCGGCCACCGCGGACCAGGGCAGGAATTCGGTGACCCGGCGGTGTGCCGCGCCCGCGCTCAGGCTGACCACCGAGCGGCCGGCCGGGGCGAACCGGGCCACCACCACCAGCGGGCCGCCGCCCTTCACCAGGGCGGTGCCCAACTTCTGCTGCGCCGCGGTGAGTCGGCGGGAGCGGGCGATGGCGCGGTCCAGCCGGTCGCTGCCGCGGAACGCGAGCCGGTAGGCGACCAGGTCGCCGAGGACCGAGGCGCCGGCGGCGCAGAGCACCAGGGCGAGCATCTCCGGGAAGACACTGCCGGCCTGCGCGGCGCGGGCGGCGCCGCCCACCACGTCGGCGGTGGTCCCCGCGGCCGCGGTGGCGGCGGTGATGACCAGGACACCGCTGGGCAATACGGGCAGGAAGACGTCAAGGAGCACGGACAGCCCGATCAAGGCATAGATCCAGGGGGTGTTGATCAGTGCCCCCACATGTTCCAGCAACGCGTCTCCCGGTCCCGTTCCCCCCGCCGCGATGTCGCAAGGGAGCGGCAGGAGCGGCCTCTACAGCCGTACAGCGTACGCCTGTACCAGTCGAGGATAGCGATCAGGAGGTGCGGATGTAGTTCTAATCACGTCACATTCGCGTCATGCGGGGCGCTATGCCCCCGCATGACGCGAACGATGACTCATCCGGACCGGGTGCGGGCCGGGTTCGGCCGCCGGTCGCTGGAGGTCAGACGGCGGACGGCCGGCGGCTGGGCTCGGACACCCGCGCGGCGGCGTTCGCGCTGAAGAGGCGGTCCAGCGCCCACGGGCCGGGGCCGGTGAAGACCAGCACCAGGAAGGCCCAGCAGAACATCGCGGACGCCTCGCCGTGGTTCTCTATCGGCCACAGCGCCTCGGACTGGTGCTCCACGAAGTAGGCGTAGGCCATCGAGCCGGAGGAGACGAAGGCGGCGCTGCGGGTGCCCACGCCGACCATCACCAGTCCGCCGCCGACGAGCTGGATGACCGCGGCGTACCAGCCGGGCCAGGTGCCGGCGTCGACGGTGGCGCCGGTGCCCATCAGGCCGCCGAACCAGCCGAACAGGGACGACGCCCCGTGGCAGAAGAACAGCAGGCCCACGACGATGCGGAACAGGGAGATCACGTACGGGCGCGAGCTGTCCAGGCGGGACTCGAGCGAAGTGGGGGACGACATGGGGACGGGACCCTCGTTTCGGTTTCGGGGACGGGAAACAACGAGGGCGCCAGGTTAGGTTCACCTGAGCTTTTGTTGCAAGTTCAAGTTTATGCCATTCTGATGCCGCGAAAGGGGTTGTCGCAGGCTTCCGGCGTCCCGTTTCACGCCCGTGCGGCGCCCGTCAAGGCATCCTCCTGCCATGTTCGGCGGGAGGCGCCCGCGACGTCCCCGGCGGTCACCCGCAGCGCCGCCCGCGCCACCGCGTCGGTGTCGCACAGGGTCACCGAGTTGACCCCGGGCCGGGCGCCCGCCGCGGTCACCCAGTGCACGCCCTCGGTCGGCACCCCGATGGCGAACCGGCGCGGATGCGGCCGGCCCGCCGCGTCCAGGAGCCGGTACGGCTCCGGGGTCACGTCCAGGCCGCCGGTGCGGTACCCGTCCACCTGGTGCGGCCGGCACCCGCCGGTGCGCAGCAGGTCGGCGAGGAGCGGGTCCGCGGTGCGCCGCACGTCCGGCTCGGGGAGCCGGGCCTCGATCAGCGTGGTCACCGTCACCGCCGGCCCCGGCACCTCGGTGGACCGGGCGCGGAACCCGGGCGCCGGCCCGCCGGGGTCCTGGCAGACCACCTCCAGGCCCGGCCCCAGCACCCGGAGCACCCCGGCCTCGACGAGCGCCACCATCTCCTCGATCCGGCGCCGCGGCGGGCCGATCGAGAGGAACGCGTTGAGCGGCGTGTACCAGCGGTCCAGATGGGCCCGGCGGGAGGCGCCCGGCAGCCCCCGGTGGTCGACGATCTGCCGCAGCTCGTTGCGGAGGTCGCGCAGCACGTCCAGCGCCGCCTTCACCGGCCCGGCCACGTTGCCCAGCCGGGCGTGCGCCACGTCCTGGCGCAGATACCGCAGCAGCCAGTCCCGGAAGCCCGCCGCGTCGCCGAACTCGTGTCCGCGGTACGGACGCGCCACCGCCTCCCACGACCAGCGCTCCGCTGCGCCGATGCCGTGCTCGGCCAGGACCGCGGCCTCGGCCGCACTGCCGTGGACGGTGCGCAGGAAGCGTCCGCGGAACCCGGCCGGGTCCCGCGGGGCCCCGCCGGGCGGGGCTCCGGCGGTCGCGGGCGCCGGGGGCCGCGGGCGGCCGGCCAGCAGCGCCTCGTAGTAGACCGTCTCGGTCTCCTTGGCGATCAGCGGCCAGACCTCGGCCAGGAAGTCCGGGGCGTCCCCGGCCGCCGCGCGCTCGCGGAACCGCGCGATCACCCCGGGCGTCAGCAGCAGCGGCTCGTGGCGGCCGCACGGCCCCTTCGCGTTGTCGCCCCGCGAGTGGTACGGAACCCCTCGCCGGGACCCGGCGTGGAGCCGGGGCTCGCGGCCGGACGGCAGGTAGACCAGGCCGCCGCGGCCGTCCGGGGCGAACACTCCGCCCCGGCCGGTGGTGAACAGCGCCATGTGGTCGAAGAAGTTCAGGCCCAGCCCGCGCAGCAGCACCGGCTCGCCCGGCGCGACGTCCGACAGGTCCAGGTCGGCGGGGTTGGCCGGGGGGTGGTAGCGCAGGCCGTGCCGGGCCGCGTAGGCGGTGAACTCCTCCTCCACCGCGTCCGGGCGGGCCGGCAGGTGGCCCTGGGCGAGGACCACCGCGGACAGGCCGGTCAGCTCCCGCCCGTCCTCCAGGGCGAGCCGCTGGGTGCCGTCCCCGTCCTGCCCCAGCCGGACGGCGCGGGTGGTGTGCGGGAGGACCGTCACCGACTCCGGGGCGGTGCGCACCACCCGGTCGAAGACCCACTCCAGGTAGCGGCCGTACAGCGACCGGGGCGGGTAGTCGTCGGGGCCCAGCCGCTCGCCCTGCGCCACGGCCCACTGGTACAGGCTGGGGCCCGGGCGCACCGGTCCCTCGCAGGTCACGCTGGCGTCGGTGAACAGCGTCACCTGCGAGGCGACGGTGTTCATCAGCAGTTCGGCAGGCTGGTCGGTCCGCCACACCCGTCCCGCGCCGGGCGGGGCGGGGTCGATCATGTGCACGGTCACCCGTGTCCCGGGCGCCAGTTCGGCGGCCGAGGCGCACAACCGCTCCAGCACGCTGGTGCCTCGGGGACCTGATCCGACGACGGCTATGGCGTGGTGCTCTCCGGCCAAGATGGACGTCTCCCGGGGACAGGCGCGCGCGGACCAGGGCGCGCGACGGTAACGAGCTCCGGCCACGGGGATCCGAGTGCCGGGCGGAGTCCATCATGCCGCGCGCGGCCGGGGAGTCGAGGGCTCCGGCCCATCCGGCCGCCTGGTGTGGGGCGGATCACTGGGCGGGCCAGTCCTCCTCCGCCACCGTCACCAGGCGGGACCGGCCCTCCCCGGCGGGCCGGGCGTGGTCCAGCCGCAGTCGCCCGGCCCGTCCGCGGAGGGTCAGCGTCATCAGCTGGTTGCCGAACCACGGGCCGCCGGTGCGCCGCCAGCGCAGCCCGGGCCGCCGGGCCCGGCCGTGCCGGCGGAAGGCCCGCCCCAGCCACCGCCCGGGGCGGCTCCAGCCGAACCGGAAGGCGAGGCGGATCCCGAACGGGACCCGGTTGTGCACCGGGGAGCAGGTCAGCTGCCGGACCCGGCTGCGGGGCGGTCGGAGGTGGCCGGACCAGTCCGGCTCGGCGACGTAGGCGTGGTGCACGTCGCCGGAGAGCACGCTGATGGTGGCCGGTGCCCCGGGGCCGGAGCCGGCCTTGGCGAGCACCTCGGTGAGGGTGTCGAAGGAGGCCGGGAACGCGGCCCAGTGCTCCAAGTCGCCCCGCTGCCGCGCCGCCTCGCCCCAGCGCGCCCAGCGGGCGCCGCGCGCGCCCGCGCACACCGCGGCGTTCCAGGTCTCCACGTCGTGCACGAAGTGCGGCAGCAGCCAGGGCAGCGAGGTGCCGACGAGCAGGTGGTCGCAGCCGCCGTCGGCCGTGGTCTGCTCGCGCAGCCAGGTGAGTTCGCCGGCCTCCAGCATCGCCCGGGAGTCCTCCTCCAGCACCCGCGCGGCCCGGGTGTCGACCATCACCAGCCGCACCCGGCCGAAGTCCCGGCGGTAGCTCCAGCGGGTGTGGGAGGGGGAGGCGTCGGCCCGGGCGGCGAAGTCGCGGAGCAGCTCGGTGCCGTCGCCGGCCTCCCGCACCGCGGCGTACAGCTTGTCGGCGGCCAGTTCGGCGGGGGAGAGGTTGCCCAGGTGCTGGTGGACCCAGTACGACATCAGGCCGCTGAGGATCCGCTCGCGCCACCACGGGGTGGCGCGCATCCGCCGCAGCCAGGCGTCCGAGGTGTTCCAGTCGTCGATCACGTCGTGGTCGTCGAAGATCATGCAGCTGGGCACGGTGGACAGCAGCCAGCGGATCTCGGGGTCCAGCCAGGACTCGTAGTACAGCCGGGTGTACTCCTCGTAGTCAGCCACCTGCGGGCCGGGCGGCCGGCCGAGGTCGCGGCGGGTGGCCAGCCAGCGGCGGGTGTCCTCCGAGGTCTCGTCGGCGTACACCTGGTCGCCGAGGAGCAGCAGCACGTCCGGGCGCGGGGCCTCGGGGTCGCTCGCGAGGTCGGCGGCCAGGGTGTCCAGCGCGTCCGGGCCGACGGGGTCGGGCGCCCGTTCGCGGCCGGGTCTGCCGGGCGCGTGCGGCCGTCCCCGGTGCCAATGGTGGTCCCCGGGGACGTGGTCGCCGGGCGGCGCCGCCCACCGGCAGGAGCCGAAGGCGACGCGTACGGTGCGCCCGCCGTCCGGGTCGTCGGCGGGCGGGGTGCGGATGGTGCTGGCCGGGAACGGCGAGTCGGCCGGCGGCCAGACCCGCTCGCCGTCGAGCAGCACCCGGTACGCGGTCTCGGTGCCCGGCCGCAGCCCGGTGACCGGGACCAGCGCGTAGTGGTGGCCGGCGATCCGCCAGGTGCGGGCGGTGCCGCCGGCGCCGTCGGCGCAGCGCACCTCGGCCAGGCACGGACCGTCGGTCTCGACCCAGACGGTGGCGGTGCCGCCCTCGGCGGGCGGCGCGGACGAGCTCTCGACCTGGCGCAGCAGTGGTCCCAGCCGCAGTCCGGCCATCCGGCCCTCCTCCGTCGTACCTGGCGCGTACCCGTTCGTACGGTGGTTCGTACGGTACGGAACGACGGAGGAGGGCGGGAGGGTTCCACCGGAACGGCGGCCGGTCGGGCGGGGGGTTCACCCCGCCGTCACGGGGCGTTCCCGGGCGGCTCGGCGCCGGTTTCGCGGCGCCGGCGCGTCCGGGGCGGGCCCGCGGGTCAGCAGCCGCTGAGGATGGAGCTGAGCTTGGACTTCTCCGCCGAGTCGACGGACAGGCCGTAGGAGTGCTTCACCCAGACCCAGGAGCGGGCGTAGGTGCAGTGGTACGCGGTGCGCGACGGCATCCACTCGGCCGGGTCCTGGTCGCCCTTGGACTGGTTCACGTTGTCCGTGACGGCGAGCAGCTGGGCGCGGGTCAGGTCGTTGGCGAAGTTCTGGCGGGTGGCGGTCGACCAGGAACTGGCGCCGGAACGCCAGGCCTCGGCCAGCGGCACCATGTGGTCGATGTCGATGTCGGAGGCGGCGTGCCAGGTGGCGCCGTCGTACGGGGAGTACCAGCTGCCGCTCACCGCGGCACAGCTGGAGTCGGTGACGACGTTGGTGCCGTCCCGCTTGAGGACGGCCTCCCGGGTGTTGCAGGCGCCGCTCTGGGTGATCCAGTGCGGGAACTTGTCGCGGCTGTAGCCGTCCAGGCTGCCCTCCGCGCGGACGGTCAGCGAGGCCAGGTAGGTCCGGGCGGTGGACGCGCTCGGCGGGGTGGGCGGGGCGGCCTGGGCGGTCGGGGCGCTCAGGAAGAGCGTCCCGAGCAGGGCCGTGAGGCCGCCGAAGACCGAGACGCGACGCGCGTAGAGGCGAGGGCGTGCAACGGTACCGCGCAGTCGGAACATGCGAACTCCCTTGGCAGTGGGGGGACATCATGGCCAGCGGTGCCCGGCCATGGTGGCGACGCCGGATTGCTGTGGGGTGGGCGCCAGGTAACAGGGTGGCGACGCGGTCATGTCAAGGCAAGGGGGTGTCCGTTATTCGTATGGTCTGACCGGTGCCGGGAACGGGGCGGCGACGCCCGGTGATTGACGCCCGGTCGGGTCGGCCCGCCCATAGGGTTGCCGGGTGTTCGCCGATCTTCCGGCCGCGTCCGGCGCGCGGCCGCTCCCGGACCCGCCGGCCGGCGCCCCGGCCCGGCCGTCCGCATGGCCGGTGCCCGGCGACCGGCCGCCGTCCCCGGGCGCCGCCCGGGAGCTCGCCGCCGACACCCTGCTGCCGGTCGACGCCACCCTCGGCATCGTCCTCGCCACCCTGCTGGCGGCCGCCGTCACGGTCGTCGCGCTGGCCCGGCTCGCCGACCGGGACGGGCGCGGCCACCATCGCGCGGTCGCCACCGCGGGACTGCGCGCCGCCGTCCAGCTGGCCGCCGTCTCGTACCTCATCGGCTGGGTGGTCCGCGCCCTGCCGCTGCTGCTGTGCTTCGTGGCGCTGATGTTCGCGGTCGCGGTACGGACCGCCGGCCGCCGGATCACCGGCAACCGCACCTGGTGGTGGGCGGCGGTGCCGATCGGCGCCGGGGTGCTGCCGGTGGTCGCCCTGCTGCTGCTCACCGGGCTGGTCCCGGTCGACGGCATCGCGCTCATCCCGGTCACCGGGATCCTGATCGGCGGCGCGCTCACCGCGACCGTGCTGGCCGGCCGCCGGGCGCTGGACGAGCTGCGGCTGCGGTGGGGCGAGGTGGAGGCCGGTCTGGCGCTGGGGCTGCCGGACCGCGACGCCCGCCTGGAGATCGCCCGCCCGGCCGCGTCGGACGCCCTGCTGCCCGGGCTCGACCAGACCAGGACCGTGGGCCTGGTCACCCTGCCGGGCGCCTTCGTGGGGATGCTGCTGGGCGGCGCGTCCCCGGTCCTGGCGGGCGCGGTCCAGCTGTTCGTCCTGGTCGCGCTGATGGCGGTGCAGGCGGTGGCGGTCGCCGCGGTGCTGGAACTGGTCGCCCGCGGGCGGCTGCACCGGGCGGGGGACGGGGGCGGTCCGGTGGGCGGCCGGGGGAGCGGCGGTGGCGCGAGCGGGGGCGGGGCGCCGGGCGGCCCGGTCCGATGGTGGTCGCGTATCCTGGGGCGAGGAGAAGGGGAGTAGCTCTTCGCCGGACCGTCGACATACTGCCCGCCTCGAATGGCGGGCCGGCGCCCGGAGCCGGTGCGTGCCGCCTGTGCGCACCGTGCCAGCGAGACCTTCGGCCGCAGTGTCCATGACGCTGCCGTGCCGAAGCGACCCCTGGAACAGGCGGCTCCCTCTCGGTGCGGACAGCCCGACCGAACGAGGTACCAGCCCCCGTGTTCGACATCACCGTCGCCGCCGTCGTCTTCGGCGTCGTCTTCCTCGCCGAGCTGCCCGACAAGACCGCCCTCGCCGGGCTGATGCTCGGCACCCGCTACCGGGCCTCGTACGTCTTCGCCGGTGTCGCCGCCGCCTTCGCCGTCCACGTCGCCCTGGCCATCGCCGCGGGCAGCGTGCTGACCCTGCTCCCGCACCGGGTGGTGCAGGGGGTGGTCGGGGTGCTCTTCCTGGCCGGCGCGGCGGTGCTGCTGCTGAAGAAGGACGACGGCGAGGAGGAGATCGGCAAGCCCGCCGACCAGTCCTTCTGGAAGGTGGCCGGGGCCGGTTTCTCGCTCATCCTGGTCGCCGAGTTCGGCGACCTGACCCAGATCATGACCGCGAACCTCGCGGCCCGCTACGACGATCCGCTGTCGGTCGGCGTCGGCGCGGTGCTCGCCCTGTGGGCGGTGGCCGGACTGGGCATCGTCGGCGGCCGGACGCTGATGAGGTACGTGCCGCTGAAGCTGATCACCAAGATCGCGGCGGTGGTGATGCTGGTGCTCGCCGGGCTCTCGCTGTACGAGGCCGCCGCCGGCTGAGCGGCCGGGCGGCCCGGCGACGGGCCGCCCGCCACCGGGACACGGGCCCGGGGGCCGCGGCGTGCCCGGCGGATCCTGGACCGCCGCGGGGGCCCGGGCGCGGGGGCGCCGGGATCAGGGGGCGGTGGTCGCGAAGTGCAGGCGCAGGGAGCCGTCCGGCAGCGCCTCGACGCGTACCTCGGTCAGGTCCCGTACATGCGCGTCGGGCGCGTGCGCGGCGGCCCGCGGGCCGACCCCCACCACGCGCATCCCGGCCGCCCGGGCCGCCGCGATGCCCACCCCGGAGTCCTCGAAGACGACGCAGTCGGCCGGGGCGGAGCCCAGCTCGGCGGCGCCCTTGAGGAAGCCCTCGGGGTCCGGCTTGCTCGCGCCCACCGACTCGGCGGTGATCCGGACGGGCGGCAGCGGCAGGCCGGAGGCGGCCATCCGGGCCGCGGACAGGCCCCGGTCCGCCGAGGTCACCAGGGCGTGCGGCAGTCCGGTGAGGGAGGCCAGGAAGGCCGGGGCGCCGGGCACCGGCACCACACCCGCCACATCGGCGGTCTCCCACTCCAGCATCCGCCGGTTGTCCGCCAGGTTCTCGGCCGCGGGCCGGTCCGGCAGCAGCATCGCCATGGTGGCGTGGCCCTGCCGTCCGTGGACGTGCCGGAGCACGTGTTCCGGGTCCAGCCCCCGCTCCTCGGCCCAGCGGCGCCAGCAGCGCTCCACCACGGCGTCGGAGTCGACGAGGGTGCCGTCCATGTCGAGCAGGAGGGCGTGGGCGGCGAGACCGGGGGCAGCGGCCGAGGACATCGTTGGCCTCCTGGCGGCGGGAACGGATGGCACAAGCGGTTCCGCCCGCCGGTCAGGGAGTGCGGGCGGAACCACTTTGTTCCTCAACGATACAAAGTGAGCGCGGTCAACGCCAACCCCCTCAGGGATCCACCGCCGGCTCCTCGGTCCGGGACTCCAGCACCGCACGGGTCGCCGGGCCGTACACCCCCTCCGGATCGCCGTCCACATCGTGGTCGCGCTGGTACCGCGCGACCGCGTTCCGCACGCCCTCGTCGTACTCGCCGTCCGCGCCGCCCAGATAGGTCAGGGTCTGCTTGAGGCGCTTCTGCAGCTCCACCACCTCGGCGCCGCTGTCGCCCGGCCGCAGCACCGGCGGCCCGGTGGGCTCCGGCGACGGGCTCTGCGACGGGGTGCCGGCCGGCCCGGTCTCCACCGCCGACGGCGACGGGCGGTCCGGTGACGCGGTGCTCGGCGCGGGCGAGGTGGCCGGCGACGGCCGCGCGCTGCCGGCCGGGCCGCGGCTCGGTGTGGCCGAGGTCGCCGCGGCGGGCGGGCCGGCGGGCGTGGTGGCGGGCGGCCCGTCCGGGGTCATGCTGCCGTTCCAGGTCTCCACCGGCCGGGTGGGCAGCGGCGACCGGTGGTCCGGGAGCGCCCGGTCACCGCGGTCCTCACCGGTGTCGCCGCCCAGCAGCCCGGTGCCGAACGCGAGCGTGCCGGCCAGCGCGACCACCGCCGCCGCGGCCGACACCGCGACCAGCGGCCTGCTCCGGCGGTGCCGGGCCCGGGTGTCCGCGGCCGGACCGGTGTCCGCCGGGGCGTCCGCGGCGTCCGGGAGGCCCGCCGGGCCGCCGGCACCGAGGGGCACGGGCCCGGGGTCCGCCCGGCCGGCGGGGAAGGCCGCGCCGGGCGCGGCGCCGGCGGCGCGTTCGCCGTCCGGGCCGGTGGCGGGCCCCGGGTCCCGCCGGGCGGGCCGGTGCCCGGACGCGGGTCCGGGGGCGGCGGCGCCCGGCTCCCCACCGGGCCCGTCCGGGCCGTCCCACCCGCCGGCGGCCGGGCCCGCCGGCCGCGTTCTGAACAGCGCGGCGCCTCTCGCGCCGCCCAGCCGCCGGTCGTCGGGGCCGACGTAGGGGTGCGCCGCCGCGGGTCTCGCGGCGCGGTCCGCCGCGCCGGGCGCCGCGCCGGGCGCGGTGTCCGCGGGGTGCGGGTGCCGGGCGGCGGCCGCGGCGCGCGCGGCACAGGCGCATCCGGGGCGTCCGTTCTCGCGCGGGGGCGCGAGGCAGTGCGGGCAGTCGTCTGCCGTCACAAGTCTGTCCCTCCCTGGAGTCGCAGCGATTATGCGGGCCCGAAACCGGTCTCCGCAGGGCTTCGGGATGGCCGCCGGGTGCCGGGCGGATGGCCACCGGACGCCGGGCGGGTGCCGGGCGGATCGCCGGACGGACCCGCTCGACGGGCCGTACCAGGGCATACGGGTGAGGATGGCTGGACGGGCCCGCCGGACCGGCCGCGAGCCCGCCCGGGCGGACCCGGCCGGTCCGGACCGCCGCCGCACGGCGCCCGGGCCGCGCCCGCCGCCCGGCCCGGCCCCGAGCCGCGTGACCGACCCGAGGAGGGGTGATGGCGCAGGAGGAGAGGAGCTCCCGCTCCGGACCGCCCCCGCCCGGCGCCCCGGTCGCCGAACCCGGCGCGGAGCAGCCGCGGAGCTCCCTGCTGGTCGCCATCGGCGCCCTGCTGCTGGGCATGCTGCTCGCCGCCCTGGACCAGACGATCGTCTCGACCGCGCTGCCCACCATCGTCAGCGACCTCGGTGGCCTGGACCATCTGTCCTGGGTGGTCACCGCCTATCTGCTCGCCTCCACCGCGGCCACCCCGCTGTGGGGCAAACTCGGTGACCAGTACGGCCGCAAACGCCTCTACCAGCTGGCCATCGTCATCTTCCTGGCGGGCTCGGCGCTCTGCGGCCTGGCCCAGAACATGCCGCAGCTGATCGCCTTCCGCGCCGTGCAGGGCCTGGGCGGCGGCGGGCTGATCGTGCTCTCCATGGCGATCGTCGGAGACCTGGTCCCACCCCGGGAGCGCGGCCGCTACCAGGGCCTGTTCGGCGCGGTCTTCGGCGGCACCAGCGTGCTCGGCCCGCTGCTCGGCGGCCTCTTCGTCGACCACCTCAGCTGGCGCTGGGTCTTCTACATCAACCTGCCGGTGGGCGCGGTGGCCCTCGCGGTGATCGCCACGGTGCTGCACATCCCGGCCCGCGGCACCCGGCACACCATCGACTACCTCGGCACCTTCCTGATCGCCGCGGTGGCCGCGTCCCTGGTGCTCATGACCTCGCTCGGCGGGGTCAGCTACGACTGGGGCTCGGCGCAGATCATCGGGCTCGGGGTGCTGGGCGCGGTGCTCCTGGTCGCCTTCGTCCAGGTCGAGCGGCGCGCCGTGGAGCCGGTGCTGCCGCTGAAGCTCTTCCGCAGCCGGACCTTCGCGCTCTGCTCCGTCATCGGCTTCGTCGTCGGCTTCGCGATGTTCGGCAGCATGACCTACCTGCCGACCTTCCTCCAGGTCGTGCAGGGCGTCTCGCCCACCATGTCCGGGGTCCACATGCTCCCCATGGTCCTCGGCATGCTGCTCGCCTCCACCGGCTCCGGGCAGATCGTCAGCCGCACCGGGCGCTACCGGTTCTTCCCCATCGCCGGCACCGGGGTGACCGCGCTCGGCCTGCTGCTCCTGCACCAGCTCGACGTGTCCAGCTCGGACGCCGGGATCAGCGCCTCCTTCTTCGTGTTCGGCTTCGGACTGGGCCTGGTCATGCAGGTGCTGGTGCTGATCGTGCAGAACGCCGTCGCCTACCGCGACCTGGGCGTCGCCACCTCGGGAGCCACCTTCTTCCGCTCCATCGGGGCCTCCTTCGGCGTCTCCATCTTCGGCACCGTCTTCGCCCACCAACTCGGCCCCCGGATCGAGGACGCGCTCGCCGGCCGGCCCCTGCCACCGGGCGTGGACCCCGGTGAACTGAGCGGCGACCCGCGCGCGGTGTCCCGGCTGCCGGCCGACGAGCGCGCCGGGGTGCTCGACGCCTACGCCGACTCCATCACCGACGTCTTCCTGTACGCGGTGCCGGTGGTACTCGTCGCCTTCGTCCTCGCCTGGTTCCTCCGGGAGGAGCCGCTGCGCGGCTCGGTCACCGCCCCCGACACCAGCGAGGTGCTCTCCAGCAACCCCGTCGAGCGCACCTCGCGAGAGGAGTGCGCCCGAGCGCTGTCCCTGCTCGGCAGCCGCGAGGGCCGCCGGCAGGTGTACGCGGACATCACCGAACGCGCCGGACTCGACCTGCAGCCCGCCGCGAGCTGGCTGCTGCTGCGGATCAACCACTACGGATCTGCGGAGCCCTATCTGCTCGCGGAACGCACGACCGTGCCGCTGCGCGCCCTCACCGAGGCGGCCCGCCAGGTCGAGTCGCGCGGCCTCGCGGTGCGGCAGGGACTGCCGCTGGTGCTGACGGACGGCGGGCGCGCGGTGGCGGCCCGGCTGCTGCGGGCCCGGGAGGAGACGCTCGCCGAACTGCTCGGCGACTGGTGGACGGCCGACCGCCCCACCGACCTCAGGGAACTGGTCGACCAGCTCAGCCGCGAACTGTGCGGTTCGGACGCCGAGCAGCCCCACGACGGCGGTGACCGCGGCGGCGACTGGCGGCCCCCGCCGCCGCGCCACGCCTAGCGCGGCGGCGGGAACCCTCAGGCGGACGGGGGAGGCCCCGGCGGGTTCAGGCGGTGAGGAGGAGGTCCTTGCCGTAGAAGCACTCCGCGTACCGGTCCTCCTTGTACGCCGGGATCTCGGCGTACCCGTGCCGGGCGTAGAGCGCGCGCGCCTCCACCAGGTCCAGCCGGGTGTCCAGGGTGATGCGCCGCGCGCCCAGGTCCCGGGCCGCCCGGTCGGCCGCCGCCAGCAGCCGCCCCCCGCCGCCCAGCCCGCGGTGGGCGGGGCGGACGAACATCCGGGTGAGTTCCACGGTGACCTCGTCCCACCGCCGCAGCCCGACGCACCCCGCGGGCTCGCCGTCGTACCGGGCCACCAGCAGCACGCCGTGCGGCGGCACGAGGTCGTCGCTGTGGTGCTCGGCCAGTCCGCCCTCGATCTCCTCGGGGGTGGCCGGGTATCCCCGGTGCAGCCGGTACCAGCGGTCGGCCACCTCCACGAAGTACTCCCGGAGCAGGGCGGCCGCGGTGGGTGAGTGCACCGGCTCGGCGGCGGCGGTCCAGCGGGTGCGGGGGTCTGCGCTCTCGGTCATGGCCGTCATGATCGCAGCGGCGGCCCGCCGCGCCCAGCGGGATTCCGCCCGGGCGGGCCGGCGCCACGGCGCCCGCGGGCCCGGCAACGCGGCCCGGTGCACCACGCGGGTGCGATGCCCGGCACCAGCGCTCGGGTGGGCCCGGCGCCGCAGCCCGTGCGAGCCGCCGCAGCCGTGCGAGCCGCCGCAGCCCGTGCGAGCCGGCACCACCGCGGGCGGCCACGGCACCACCGCCCGGGTGGTGGCCGGGGCCGGCCGGGCGGCGGGTACAGCCGGGCGGCGCCGGTTCCGGCTGTCGACCGGTACGGGTACGGCCGGGCGGGGGTGCCGCCCGGCCGTACCCGTACGCACCGCTAGGCGGGGGTGCCGCCGCCCCGGCCCTCGCCGGAGTCGCCGCCGCGCCGATGGCCCTCGCCGTGGCCGCCGAACCGGTGCCGGGCCTGGTCGGCGCCCTTGTGGATGTGGCCCGTGTGCTTTCCGCCGGTACGCCGGTCGGCCTCGTCGGCGGCCTTGTCGATGCCCCGTCCGGTCTGGTCGGGGTGTTCCTTGGCAGCGCCGGTGACCTTGTTCTTGAGGTTCTTCATGCTGTCCATCAAGCCCATGGGAACCACTCTTCTCGCTGGGGCGGACCTTCCCTCACAGGGTTCGGCGTGACCGGGCGCCGGGCGAACGGAGGTACTCCGATCGGGTGATGATGGCGCCCGGCGGGCGAGCGGCCCGGAAGGACCGGGCGAACGGCGGGAAGGGCCCGCCACCCGACGGTGGCGAGCGGCCCGGAAGGGCCCGGGCACGGCGGTCGGGCTTCCGCCGTCCACCGCGCGGCGGACGGCGGAAGCGGGCGTCAGGACTGCTTGGGCGCCGCCTGCTGGACGACCTCGAAGGACCACAGGGTCGAGCCGGACGCGGCGGGCCGGGGCCGGGCGGCACCCTCTCCGCCGCCGTCCCCGCCGCCCTGGTGCGCCGCCTTCATCGGGCCTTCCATCCAGGCCGCGAAGTCCTCCTCGCTGCGCCAGCGCGTGTACACCAGGTACTGGTCGGTGCCCTCGACCGGCCGCAGCAGCTCGAACCACTCGAAGCCGTCGGAGTTCTCCACGGCCCCCGCGCGGGAGGCGAAACGCTGCTCCAGCACCTCCCGCTGCTCGGCCGGCACGGTCAGCACATTGATCTTCACGATGCTCATACGGCCATCCTGCCGCACGGCCGGGGACGGGCCGCGCGGCAGGCGCCGGGTCGGCCGGATCCGCCGGGTCCGCACCCCCGTGCGCCCCAGTCAGATATCAACTGATAGGGGGAAACGTCCCGTATGCTCCGCCCGTGGCGGCGGCCGGCAAGGGCCGTGAGGCCCGGCGGAGTTCCCTCCGCCCGGTGCGGCCGAACGAGCGGAAGCGAAGAGTGGGGGAGCGGCGGGGCGTGACGAAAGCGGAGCGGAGCGGACTGGCCGAGGCCCCGGGCAAGGGGCCGGAACCCGGTGCCGTGGCCGGGCCACGGACGTCCCGGACCGGCGTGACGCTCGCCGCCCTGTGGCTCCTCGCCGGGCTCCTGGCCGCCCGTCAGGCGGTCGCGGTGCTGCGCCGGCCCGCCGGGGAACGACTCACCGACCTGGAGACCTGGATCGGTGACCAGGGCGTGCTGCATGTCGGCGGCTCCCTCTACGAGGGGGACAGCTTCACCGGCACCCCGTTCTCCGGACTGGTCCTCAAACCGCTGACCCGGGCCGCCGAACAGAGCCTCGGTGTCGCCTGGACCTTCGGCACCCTGCTGCTGGTGGTGGCGCTCGGGCTGGTGGTGGCGCGGGCCCTGCCCGCGCAGGTGTCCCGGAACACCAAGCTGCTCGCCGCGCCGGTCGCCATCAGCCTGATGGCGCTGTCGCTGCCGGTCCGCAGCACCTTCACACTCGGCCAGACCAGCATCATCCCGGTACTGCTGGTGCTGCTGACCCTGCTGCGCAGGACCTCCGGCCGGCAGGCCGGGCTGCTCACCGGGCTCGCCGCGGCCCTGCAGCCCGCGTTGCTGCTCTTCGCCGTCCTCCACTGGCTCACCGGGCAGCGCCGGGCGGTCGCCTTCGGCGCCGGCACCTTCGCCGTGACCACCGCGCTGGCCTGGGCCGTGATACCGCGGGAGTCGCGGACGTACTGGTTCCACCACATCGGCGGCGCCGGGCTCGGCGCGCCCGCCGACAGCCTGTCCAACCAGTCGCTGCACGGTCTGCTGCTCCGGCTGGGCCTGCACGGACCGCTGGAGCTCGCCCTGCTGGCGGTGCTGGCGCCGGCGGTCGTCTGGTTCGGACTGCGGCGCGCGGTGCGGTACGCCGAGGACGGGCAGCTGCTGCTCGCGGTGGCCGTCACCGGCTGCGTGGCGCTGGCCGTTTCGCCCACCTCCTGGCAGTACCAGCAGCTGTGGATCCTGCTGGCCATCGTCGGCCGGGTCGGCAAGCGCCGTTCCGACCGGCTGATGTGGCCGGTGATCGTGATGCTGGTGATGTCGCTCAGCCGGACCGCGCTGCTGCCGGACATCAGGCTCTACGACGTCCTCGGCGACAACGCCCCGCTGCTGGCCGCGCTGGCCGCCGCGCTGGTGGTGCCGTTCATGGCGCGCACCTCGCCGCTGTGGTCGGCGCCCGAGGCCACCGCCCTGGCCGCCGCGGAGCGCGGCCGCTTCCGGTACGTCCCGCTGCTGCGCTCGTACCGGCGGCCGCTGTCCCGTCCGAACCTGCTCCTGGAACTGCTGCTGATCCGGGTGTTCTACTTCGGCTACTCCTGTGTGCGCGGCGGTGCGCCCGATTCGCGGAGCCTCGCCGAGGGCCACGGCCGGCAGATCCTGGCCGCCGAGGAGTGGCTGAGGATCGACGTCGAGTACTGGTTCAACCACCTGGTGGCCGGCACCCCGTGGCTGAAGGAGAGCATGGGGTACTACTACTCCACCTTCCACTTCCTGGTGCCGATGTCGCTGCTGGGCTGGCTCTACGTGTGCCGCCCCGCCGCCTACCGGTGGGCGCGCACCCCGCTGGGCCTCGCCACCCTGCTGGCCCTGGCCGGCTTCTGGCTCTACCCGCTCGCGCCGCCGCGCCTGATGCCGGGGCTGGGCTACATCGACACCGCGCACGGCCCGCAGGACTTCGACGACCCCGACTTCGGCGCGCTCACCAAGCTGTCCAACCAGTACGCGGCGATGCCGTCGCTGCACGTGGGCTGGTCGCTGTGGTGCGGTGTGATCATCGCGATGGTGGCGCCGAGGCCGTGGATCAAGGTGCTGGGCATGCTGTACCCGCTGATGACGGTCGCCGTCATCGTGGGCACCGCCAACCACTACGTGCTGGACGCGGTGGGCGGCGCCCTCGTCGTGACCGTCGGTTTCGCGCTGCAGTACGTGCTGACCGGCACCCGGCGGGTGCCGCGGACCGACCGGGACCTGTCGTTCCGGGACCTGCCGCGCACCGCGCTGGCGGCGGTCCGGGCGCTGCCCGGCCCCGCCCGGATGAAGCGGGCGCCGACCGCGGGTGACGGGCACCGCGGCGGACCCCGGACCGGGCTCTCCGCCGGCGGCGGAGAGGCCCCGGCCGGCGGCGGGCCGGCGGACGGCACCTCCGCGCCCGGGAGACCGGCCGGCCCCGCACCGGCGGACCGCGGCCCCCTGGCGGGCGGCCCGGCCGACGAGGAACCGGATCCGGCCGTGCGCTCCGTTCCCCGGTCGAGCGGCGGCACCGGCCTATAGCGTCGTGCCCGCAGCTCATATCCGTGAGAGCGATGATGACGGGAGACGTCTCAGATGTCTTTGGTGACGACGGCGCTGGCCGTTTCGATGGCCTCGGTATCCGCCGCGAGCGGGACCCAGTGCCCGGTGACGATCGTGCAGGAGAGGTACCAGGCGGTCTCCGGCACCGGTGTCCAGGACGCGGTGACGTATGACACCGCCTCCATTCCGGAGGGCAGCCGGGTGACGGTCCTCAAGCACCCGACCGCGGACGGGGGTTCCCGGGTCGTGCTGCGGATACGGGGAGTCGAGGCGAACCGGACGTTCGGCGCTCATGTGCACACCAAGCCCTGTGGGGCGCTGCCCGCCGACGCGGGCCCGCACTACCAGGACGTGGTGGATCCCAAGCAGCCCTCCACCGACTCCGCCTACGCCAACCCGCGCAACGAGATCTGGCTGGACCTGACCACCGACCGGCGGGGTTCGGGCCGGGCGGAGGCCGTGGTGGACTGGAAGTTCCGTGCGCAGGGGGCGCGTTCGGTGGTGGTGCACGAGCACGCCACCAACACCCATGACGGCCACGCGGGCACCGCGGGCGCCCGACTGGCGTGCGTGACGGTGCCGTTCGCGTAGCGCGGGTCCCGGTGTGCCGGCACCCGGGGGCGGGCATCCGCCGCCGGGTGCCGGGGCGTCGGACGCGGGTGCGCCGGGCCGGGCGGAACCCCGCCCGGCCCGGCGCGGATCGCCGCTCCTCCATGGTCCGGCGGCCGGCGCGCCGCCGCCACCGGAGCGGCGCCCCGGGAGCCGGCGCGCCGCCGTCCGGACCGGTCCTAGCCGGTCACGGTGATCTGCTGGGTGGGGTCGGTGACGTCGGTGATGTCATAGGCGACGGTGAACGTGGAGGTGGTGGAGCTGGTCGGGCAGCCGAAGCCACCGACCACCTTCACCGGCACCGAGACCCCCGAGAAGGCGAGCTTGGCCGGGGTGCCGTTGGTCCAGGTGCCGGTCACCGAGGCGCTGGAGGTGGGCGCGGCGGTCACCGTGCAGCTGGCCAGTCCGCTGGTCTTGAGGACGAAGCCGCCGGTCGGGATGGTGAGGCTGGCGGTGGACGGCGAGCCGTTCTGGACCGAGACGCCCCAGTCGCCGCTGGTGGTGACGGTGGGCGTGACGCCGGGGAGGCTGGCGGTGCAGGAGCTGTAGGTGGGCGCGCTGAGCGGGCCGCCGACCGGGCCGTCGGCGTTGGTGTTGTTCGGAGCCGCCGGGATCTGGTTCTTCCCGTCGGTGCCGGTCGGGGAGGCGGAGACGGAGACGGAGCAGGTCACGGTCACCGATCCGGCCTTGAAGGTGGCCTTTCCGGAGAGCGTGGCCTTGAAGTAGTGGCCGGCGGGGGTGACCGTGGTCGACCCGGCCGCCGCGCCGGTGGGCAGCGCGGTGGCGGTGCCCGCGACGGTCAGCGCGGCGGCGGTGGCCAGACCGGCACCCGCGGTGAGCAGGGCGCGGCCTCGTAAGGTGCGGTTGAGGGACATGGGGTTGCGGCTCCTTCGTGAGGGTTGTGTGGTGCGCGATGGTGCGTCGGGGGGTGGGTTCAGGGGGTGGACGCGGAGCTCGGCGCGGTCTCCGTCCCGGGACCGGACGCCGTCCCGGGGCCGGTCGCGGACGCGGGGTCTTCGTCCCCGGGCACGCGGTCCGGTCCGGCCGCGTCGGCGGGCCCGGACGCCCGGGCCGGGCCGGGCTTCGGCGGCACCGGCTGCCAGGCGAAGATCAGGCTGCCGCCGATGACGCCGGCGATGGTGCCGAGGAAGAAGCCGCCCAGGTTGGACAGGACGAGGGCGGCCGCGGCGACCAGGACGGCCAGCACGCCGGCGAGTCCGCGGTGGTGCGGCGCGAACCAGGCGCTGAGTCCCAGGACGATCAGGACGAGTCCGATGAGCACCGACACGATCCCGGTGACGCCCTGGAGGACCATGACCTTCAGCGGGGCCAGCGGTATGGAGCTGATCTCCGCGCCCGCGGCGACGGTGACCAGGCCGCCCCAGAACGGCCGGCTCCTACGCCACCGGCGCCATCTCAGAAGCATTCCTTCTTGCCCTTGCTGATCTTCATGCTCAGGCCGTTGAGCTTGAAGGTCCCGGCGGTGGTCGCCCAGGCCGTGGTGCGCAGGTCGACGATGCGGACGTCGTCGGCCTGCTGGGAGAACAGGTCCTGCATGCCCTGGGCGCCGTCCGGGCCCTTGTCGAGGGTGGAGGCGTCCCGGCCGATCTCGATGTTGTTGAAGCTGGCGTCACCGGCGATGTCGGTGGCGTCCATGTAGAGGTCGGTGGCCTCGACGGACTTGCCGCCGGTGCCGGCCGACAGCTTCAGCGAGATGTCGCCGATGATGGGCAGGTGGGTGACCACGGACTGGCACAGGTTGTCGATCTTCGCCTCGCGGATGGCGGTGACCGCGACCGGCAGCAGGTCCTCGCGGGCGTTGACGTCCACACTGCCGTACTGGGCGAAGCCCTCGCCCCTGAGCTGGTCGGCGGAGACCTTGAACTGCTGCCCCGACACCGCGAACGACGCGGCGATGGCACCGTTGGCGAGGGCGACGGCGAGCGCGGCGGTCGCGGCGAAGCCCGGCACGGAGAGGACGGCGAACCGGCGCCACCTCACACGTCCAGTGATATGTCTGCCTTGTTCATCCTTCATGGTGAGAAGTCCCCTTCAGGCGTGCGGAAGTGCCCTGCGGTGTGCGCGTGGGGGGAGTGCCTGCGGCGTGCGTATGAGCGGCGCGGGGTCGTGCGGCGGGGGTGCGGCGCAGGCCGGATGTCGCGCTTGATTGAGTCGAGCATGTCAATGCGCTCGACTTACTTGAGAGTAAGCACGCCAGCGGGCACTGGCAATAATCGGGGAGGGGTGCTTTTCAGTCAGGGAACTGATCGATCGTCAGGTCGGTCGGCCGCAGGTGGGGCCGGTCGCCGGCCCCTGGGGCGGACGCGGTCCGGCGCGCGCCGCCCGGACGCCTCCCGGGGCCGCGCGGGGTGGGCGGCGCCGGCCGCCCGCTGTCTGACGCCCCGTCGGTCGCGCGGGCGGCGGCGACCGGCCCGGTGGTGCCCGAGGGGCCCGCTGACTACGGGAGGGTCACGGTCCGCATCCGGCCGTGCACGGCTCTTGCGCCGCCGCGCGGCCGCTCAGCAGACTGCGGTGGCGCAACTAGAACGCGTACCAGTTCTGTCCGCGGGCGCGAGGAGAGGACCTTCATGGCCGCCGAACCCGTCATCGTCGAAGCCGTGCGCACCCCCATCGGCAGGCGCCGGGGCGCGCTCGCCGAGCTCCACCCCGCTCAGCTGCTCGGCGAGACGTACCGTGAACTGCTCGCCCGCACCCCCCTGAAGCCCGACTGCGTGGAGCAGATCGTGGGCGGCGCGGTCGGCCACGCCGGCGAGCAGTCCGTGAACCCCGCCCGCGGCGCCTGGCTCGCCATGGGGCTGCCCTACGAGACGGCCGCGTCCACCGTCGACTGCCAGTGCGGCTCCTCCCAGCAGGCCAACCACATGGTCGCCAACATGATCGCCGGTGGTGTCATCGACATCGGCATCGCCTGCGGGGTCGAGGCGATGTCCCGGGTGCCGTGGGACAGCGGCGCCCGGCACGGCCCCGGCAGGCCCTGGCCCGACGCCTGGAGCGTCGACCTGCCCAGCCAGTTCGAGGCCGCCGAACGGATCGCCCGCCGCCGCGGCCTGACCCGGGAGCGGGCCGACGCCCTCGGCCTGGTCTCGCAGGAGCGCGCCGCCCGCGCCTGGGCCGAGGGGCGGTTCAAGCGGGAGACCTTCGCCGTGCAGGTACCCACCACCGAGCAGGAGCAACTCGCCGGACAGGGCATGTGGCGGCTGGTCGACACCGACGAAGGGCTCCGCGACACCCGGATGGAGGCGCTCGCCGGCCTCCAACCGGTCATGCCGACCGCGATACACACCGCCGGCAACTCCGCCCAGCTGTCCGACGGGGCCTGCGCCGTGCTGTGGGCGTCCCGGCGCGCGGCCCGCGCCCTGAAACTCCGGCCCCGGGCCCGGATCGTGGCGCAGGCGCTGGTCGGGGCCGACCCGCACTTCCACCTCGACGGCCCGATCGACGCCACCCAGGCGGTGCTCGGCAAGGCCGGGATGACGCTGCGCGACATCGACCTGGTGGAGATCAACGAGGCGTTCGCCTCCGTCGTCCTGTCCTGGACCCAGTTCTTCGAGCAGGACCTGGAGAAGGTCAACGTGAACGGCGGCGCCATCGCCCTCGGCCACCCGGCCGGCGCGGCCGGCGCCCGGCTGGTCACCACCGCACTGCACGAACTGGAGCGGGGCGACAAGGAGTTCGCGCTCATCACGATGTGCGCCGGCGGGGCGCTGGCCACCGCGACCATCATCCAGCGCCTGTGACCCGCGACCATCATCCAGCGCCTGTGACCCGCGACCATCATCCAGCGCCTGTGACCCGCGGCCATCATCCAGCGCCTGGGACCCGGGAGGGGGAGGGGCACCCGGCCCGGGCCCGGATCCGGGGCGGCCCGGGCCGGTCCGGCCGGCCGCGCCCCGGGAGAGCCGGCGCCGCGGGCCGCCCGGGGAGGCGGAGGGTTTGCGCCCGCCGCCCGCCCGGGCCGGCCGGGCATCAGTACCAGCGGTTGGCGCGCCAGAACGACCAGGCGCCGCACGGGCCGCCGTACCGGTCCTTCATGTAGTCCAGCCCCCAGCTGATCTGGGTGGCCGGATTCGTTCTCCAGTCGGGCCCGGCCGAGGCCATCTTGGTCCCCGGGGACGCCTGCAGCAGTCCGTACGCGCCACTCACCGCGTTGCTCGCGGTGACCCTCCACCCGCTCTCCCGCTCCACGAGCTTGTTGAAGCACCCGAACTGCGTCTTGTCCGGGATCATCTTCCGGGCCACCTCCCGCGCCGGGGCACCGCTCTTGCGCGGGGCCGCGGCGGCCTCGGCCGGCAGCGCGGTGAGGGCGACCGCGCCCATGGCCGCCGCGGCGCCGACCGCGAGACTTCTCCGACAGGACAGGGGCAGGGGCCGGTTGCAGCTGTGGCTGAGGGACACGGAGCGACACCTTCCGTAGGCGGCAAGGACCCCGCCGGAGTGGCCTGCTGCCGCCCCGGCGGCAAGCTCACTGTTGACGCCCCGACAGCTGACCGCAATTCAGCCACGTACTACCCCCGGTCGGAGAAGCCCCGGCCGGGCCGCCCGGTTCCGCGCGTCCCAGGTGCGCGCCCGCCGCCCCGGCCGGCTACGAAGGACGGTCGTAACCGCCGATGGCCGCCACGCCGGGCTTCACACGTACGAGTCGGTCGGGCACGCCCGCTCAGCGCATCCGCGACCGGTCCGGTTCCGCGAAGGCGACGGGTGCGCCGAACGCCGCCCGCCGGGTGGCCCGGCGCAGGGCCCGCAGGATGGTGCCGCCCAGCGTCAGGACGAGCACCACCGTGACCACCGCCCGGGGCAGGTCCCACCCCATGGAGGTGGCCAGGCAGTACGCGAGGAAGCGGGCCAGGTTGTCGGGGAGCGGATCGCCCGGCACGAACGACACGCTCGCCGCCATCCCGCCCAGATACGGCCAGCCCTGCAGGTTCATCGCCGTGCCGTACAGCACCGACGCGACCGCCCCGTACCCGGCGAGCATCAGCAGTTCGCCGCGCCCGCGCAGCCGCCGCGCGGCCGGCAGCAGGCCCGCCCCCATCGCCACCCACCCCATGGCCAGCATCTGGAACGGCATCCACGGCCCCACCCCGCCGGTGAGCAGGGCGGACGCGAACATCGCCACCGCACCGAGGACGAAACCGAAACCGGGCCCCAGCACCCGGCCGGAGAGCACCATCAGGAAGAACATCGGCTCGATCCCCGCGGTGCCGCCGCCCAGTGGCCGCAGCGCGGCGCCCGCCGCGGCGAGCACCCCCAGCATCGCCACCGCCTTGGCGTCGAGCCCGGGTGTCCAGGCGCCGGAGCCGGTCGCGGTCCCGCCGCTCGCGTCCCGCGCGGAGTCGGCGATCGTGGCCACCACCACGGCGATCAGCAGCGGCAGCAGCCCCGCGAACAGCCAGGGCGCGTCGGAGGAGTGGGCGAGCCCGGAGTCCGGCGCGGCGAGCAGCGGCCAGCCGAACGCCATGACGCCGACGGCCGACACCAGCACGAGCGAGGCCACCGACCGCGGGCCCAGCCGGACCGCCCGGACCCGGCCGCCGGGCCGGGGCCGCCGAGCGCCGCCGCCCGGCGGGCGGCCGTCCGCGGCCCCGTGCCGCACCTCGGCCGGGAGGCTCCCGGCGTCCTGGCCACCCGCGCCGTGCACGCCGCTCACGCCGGGTCCTCCAGCGCCCGCCGCAGCTGCGGCACCGTCAGCCAGGGCGACGGGGCGAGCACCTTGGCGACCTGCGGGGCGAAGGCGGGCGAGGAGACCACGACCTCGGCGGTGGGTCCGTCCGCCACCACCTCGCCGTCGGCCAGCACGACCACCCGGTGCGCCAGCTCGGCCGCCAGCTCCACGTCGTGGGTGGCCAGCACCACGGCATGGCCGTTCGCCGCCAGTTCCCGCAGCAGGTCCGCGAGCCGCGCCTTCGCCGCGTAGTCCAGGCCCCGGGTCGGCTCGTCCAGCAGGAGCAGCGGCGGCCCGGCGGTGAGGATCACGGCCAGCGCCAGCGCCAGCCGCTGACCCTCCGACAGGTCCCGGGGGTGGGTTCCGTCCGCCACCCCGGGGAGCAGCCGGCTCACCAGCGCCCGGCAGCTGCCGGGCGCGGCACCGGCGTCCCGGTCCGCCGCCGCGCACTCGGCGGCCACCGTGTCCGCGTACAGCAGGTCGCGCGGGTCCTGCGGCACCAGACCGACGTGGTGCAGCAGCTCGGCGGGCGGCGTGCGGTGCGGGACCGCCGCACCGGCCCGCACGCCGCCCGCGGACGGTTCGTGCAGGCCGGTGAACGCGGACAGCAGGGTGGACTTGCCGGCGCCGTTGCGGCCCATCAGGGCGACCGTCTCACCGGGCCGTACCGCCAGGTCCACGGCGTGCAAAACCTCGGCGCCGTCCCGGCGCACCGACAGCCCGGCCGCCTCGCCCACCGCGGCCGCGGGCGGCGGTGCCGGCTCCGCCGCCGGGGCCCGGCCGGCCAGCCGTTCCCGCAGCGGCCCGGCCTTGCGGCGCGCGTCCCGCACCGACAGCGGCAGCGGCGACCAGCCCGCCAGCCGGCCCAGGGCCACCACCGGCGGGTGGACCGGCGAGACGGACATCAGCTCGGCCGGGTCCCCGGCCACCGGTGCCTCGCCGGGGCCGGGCAGCAGGATCACCCGGTCCGCGTACTGCACCACCCGCTCCAGCCGGTGTTCGGCCATCAGCACCGTGGTTCCCAGGTCGTGCACCAGCCGTTGCAGGACGGCGAGCACCTCCTCGGCGGCGGCCGGGTCGAGGGCCGAGGTGGGCTCGTCGAGCACCAGCACCCGCGGGTGCGTGGTGAGCACGGAGCCGATCGCGACCCGCTGCCGCTGCCCGCCGGAGAGGGTGCTGATGGGCCGGTCCCGCAGCTCGGCCAGGCCCAGCAGGTCCAGCGTCTCCTCGACCCGGCGGCGCATGGTGTCGGCGGGCAGCCCCAGTGACTCCATGCCGTAGGCCAGCTCGTCCTCGACGGTGTCGGTGACGAAGTGGGCCATCGGGTCCTGGCCCACGGTGCCCACCACGTCGGCGAGTTCCCGGGGCCGGTGGGTGCGGGTGTCGCGGCCGGCGACCGTGACCCGGCCGTGCAGGGTGCCGCCGGTGAAGTGCGGGACCAGACCGCTGACCGTCCCCAGCAAAGTCGACTTGCCGACTCCGGACGGCCCGATCAGCAGGCACAGTTCGCCCTCGGGCACGGTCAGGTCCACGCCGGTCAGCGCGGGGCCGGCCGCGTCGGCGTATGTGACGGACACCTGGTCGAAGCGGATCACTGGGTGGACTCCTCGGAACGCGGCCGGGCCGCGGCGCGGGACGCGGCCGGGACCCCTGACGCGGGACCGGCCGGGGTACGGGACGGGGGACGGGAGGCGGCCGGGGTACGGGACGCGGGCCCGGTCCGGGCCGGGGCCGCCGCCCCGGACGAGGGGCGGGCCGGCGCCGGCGCGACGAACGCCGGTACCAGGCCGAGCAGCACCGACGCGGCGGGCCACAGCGGCAGCGTGGGCGCGGTGAGCGGCACCGCGGGCGGGTGCAGCGCCTGCGGCGCGTAGTCGGAGGCCCAGATCATCAGGGCCGCGACCGCCGCGCCCGACCCGGCCACCAGCCAGGCCCGCAACCCCCAGCGGTCCGGCCGGTACCGGGTCCGCACCGACCGGCGGCCGCCCAGGCGGAGGCCGCCCAGCGCGGCGGCGAGCCCGGCCAGCAGCACCGGCAGCCCGTACCCGGCGCCCTGCGCGGCGAGCAGCCCGTAGGTGCCGGCGCAGACGCCGAGCAGCCCGCCGAGGGTGAGCGCCGTGGTGGTGTGGCGCACCGCCGCCGGGACCCGGGCGGTACGGCCGTACCCCCGGGCGTCCATCGCCGCGGCCAGCGCCACCGACCGCTCCAGCGCGCCCTCCAGGACCGGCATCCCCACCTGGAGGAGCGCCTTCACCCCCCGGTCGGGGCGGCCGCGCAGCCGCCGGGCGGACCGCAGCCGCTGCACGTCGGCCACCAGGTTCGGCGCGAACGTCATGGCGACGACCACCGCGACGCCGGCCTCGTAGAGCGCGCCGGGCAGCGACTTCAGCAACCGGACCGGGTTGGCGAGGGCGTTCGCCGCACCGACGCAGATGAGCAGGGTGGCCAGCTTGAGCCCGTCGTAGAAGGCGAACAGCAGGCCCTCGGCGGTGACCGCGCCACCGAGCCGCACCCCGCGCGCCCAGTCCGGGAGCGGCACCTCGGGGAGGGTGACCAGCACCCGGGTGCCGGGGATGGGCGAGCCGAGGAAGACCGCGAAGAACAGCCGGATCGCCAGCACCAGCAGGCCGATCCGGAGGAACGCGCCGTAGGACCGGGCCCACGGCGCGTCGGTGCGGCGCACCGCGACCACATAGCCCGCGACCGCGATCAGCAGCCCGAGCAGCAGCGGGTTGGTGGTGCGGGACGCGGCGGTCGCCAGTCCCAGCGCCCACAGCCACCAGGCGCCGGCGTGCAGGGCGGTGCGGCGGGTCTCCCTGGGGGCCCGCAGCCGTTCGGCGAGCGAGGCCGCCCCGCTCGCGGTGCCCTTCGGGGTGCCGGGTGCGCCGCCCCGGGCGCCCTCCGGCGGGTCGGCCGCGGTGCCGCCGGGCGCGCCCTGCGGCGCGCCGGGTCCGGTGCCGCCGCGGCGGCCGGGCACCGCCCCGCACTCGCCCCCGGGTCCGCCTTCGGCCGCACCGGGCCGGGACGGGCGGGGTCCGCCGGCGCTCATCCGCGGCGGCGGCGCGCCTGCCACAGGGCGGCGGCCCCGAGCGCGACCACGGCGGCGGCCCCGCCGATCAGACCGGCCGAGGGGCCGGCGTCCCCGCCGTCCCCGCCGTCCGCCCGGGATCCGCCGTCGTCGTCGGCGGATCCCGAACCGGCGGACCGGGAGACGACCTCCGCGCAGCCGGACCGGGGGTAGCCGCCGATGGCGCAGAGCAGCGCCGAGGAGTCGTAGCGCAGCGGCTCGGCGACCGCGGCCAGCGCGTCCGCCGCGGTGGCGCCGCCGGCGACCCGGGCGCAGGCGGTGCGGGCCGCCGGCGGGGTGTGCCCGTCCGGCGCGTCGGCCGCGGTACCGAAGTCGATGACCACGGCGACCCGCTTGCCGCCGTCCCCGGCCGGGGTGTCCCCGCAGATGGTGTCGAAGGAGGCGGTGCCGCGCGGCCGCGTGGCGTTCCGCGAGTCGGGGCTGACGGCGTACCGGAACCCGACGGTGTCGCCGTCCCCGGGCCGGGCGGTCCCCGGGCCCTGCGTGGCGTAGGTCCACCGCCCGCCGTCCCGCTCCCAGTAGGACCAGTAGCGGTAGCCGTCGGCCGCGGCCGCGGGGGTGGCGCCGAGGGCGATCAGGGCTCCGGCCGCCAGGGCGGCCACCGCGCCGGATATCGCCGTGCCCGGGACGGCGGACGGCCGCGCCCGGGGCGGTGCGGGCGGGCGCGCGGTCCCGTCCGTCCCGGGGCCGGTCCGCCTCCGGGGGGTCGCTGCGGTGTCCATCAGTGCTGCTGCTTCTTCCGGCCGCTCAGCAGGAAGCCGATGCCGATGCCCATGACCGCGCCGACGCCGACGATCCACCAGACGCCGTAGCCGCCGTCGTCGTCGTTGTCGTCCTTGTCGTTCTCGGAGTCCTTCTTCCGCTCGGTCCCGCTCGGGTCGGCCGACGGCGTCCCGGCGCCGGGGCCGGTCTCGCCGAGCGCGCGGAGCAGGTCGGTACCGCCGAAGTCCCGCGGATCGGCCCCGGCGGCGCGGCCCGCGAGGATGAGCTTGGCCAGCGCCGCGGGCTGGTCCTCGGCCCAGGCGACGGCCCCGGCCTCCTTGCCGGTCAGCCACTTCAGCGGCTTGGCGGCGGCCTCCCGGTGGCCGCCGGCGGCCAGTGCGAGCACCGCGTCCGCGGTGCCGCCGACGTCGGGCTGCTTCTCCTGCCCCGGCATCGTGCCGTTGAGGTGCTGGCCGTTGGCGGCGAGCGCGGCGGACAGGTAGGCGGTGGCGGCGTCCGCGCCGGCCGCCGGTTCCCGCGCGGCCTTGTCGTCGCCGCTGCCGCCGTCGCAGTCCAGCGGCGCGAGCGGCTTGTCCGTCTTGTCTGCCTTCGCGACGTCGAACACGAATCCCTTGCCGTGGGCGGCGAGCGCGGCGGCCGTGGTGGCCAGCGGGTTGGCGTGCAGCTTGCCCTTGTCCGGCTGGTAGGCGAAGGCGCCGCGCTCGTCCCGGTCGGCGTCGCAGCCCAGTTGCAGCGCGAGCAGCGCGTCGTACGGGCTGTGGCCGCCCTTGGCGGAGGTGATCCCGGCGGGGTCCTCGCCGGCGGCCGCGAAGGCCCCGATCACGGTGGCGGTGGAGTTGGCGTCGCTGGGGCTGCCCGGGTTCATGCCCCAGCCACCGTCGTCGTTCTGCTGCCGCTTGAGCCAGGCGATGCCCTTCTCCACCACGGCGCCCCGGCCGCCGACCGCGGCCAGCGCCTGCACGGCGGCCGCCGTGGCGTCGCTGAACTCGCCCTTCTTCGGCTCGCAGGGCGTCGCCGTCTCGTCGCGGTAGGCCGCGAACCCGCCGTCCGCGCACTGCTGTCCGGCCAGCCAGTCGACGGCCGCCGCGGGCGGCGTGAGGCCGGACGCGTCCTGCGCGAGGAGTGCCAGGGACTGCCGCCAGACGCCGTCGAACCGGGGGTCTCCGGAGCCGTACAGGGCCTCCGGCAGGGCGGATGCCGTGGGCTTGGGCGTGTCCTGCCGGGCTGCTCCGGCGGCGGTCGCGGCGGGCGCGAGGGCCGTGCCCAGGACGACGGAGACAGCCAGAGCCGCTGCGCTGCGGCGTGCGTTCATGGGACGGTGCCTCTCGGTGGAGACCGGCCGGGCCGGTTGACGTCGTTGCGGTGGGTGGTGCGGTTCTGCGCAGCCGCGCGCGGCCGACCACCCGCGCGCCCGCATCGGTTGCGGCCGGCGACGCGGAGGCACCGGGCCCGGCTCCGTATTCCTCGACGGTGCCGCGTCCCGGCGGCGCAGCGTGCGCGGCGCCGCCGGTGACGGGAGCCTGTGCGACGTCCGGCCGGGCGCTCCGGCTCGTACGGCGCCGGGAAGGGCCGTACTCACGGTTGCGGGTCAGCGCCGGATTCGCACCGGCTTCTCCCGATCGGACACCGATGAAGTTGTGCACGGACACTCTAACCGGGGCGGTGTCCGTGACCCGGCCCCGGCTCGGGCGCGTACCGGTGACCGGCCGGTCCGGGCGGCGGACGACGGGCGCTTGGGCCGACCGGGCGGCCGGCCGTCGGTCAGCGGCGGGCCGGCGCGGTCAGGTCGATCAGCCGGCACACCGTCTCGATGTCGATCTTGACCTGGGCGATCGAGGCCCGTCCCGACAGCCAGGTGATGAGCGCCGAGTGCCAGGTGTGCTCGATGACCCGCACCGCCGAGAGCTGTTCGGCGGTCGGCGACCCCGTCAGGCCCATGGCGTCCAGGATGATCGCGGTGGTGAGCCGGGAGACCGCGTCGACCTCCGGGCTCACCGAGCGGTCGGCGAAGGTCAGCGCCCGCACCATCGCGTCCGCCAGCTGCGGTTCGCGCTGCAGCGCGCGGAACGCCCGCATCAGGGTCTGGGCCACCCGCGCCGCGGGTTCGGGCTCGGTCGGCGGACGCTTGCGCAGCGTCTCGTGCATCTGCTGGAGCTGGTCCTGCATGGTCGCGACGAGCAGATGGACCTTGGAGGGGAAGTAGCGGTACAGCGTGCCCAGGGCCACCTGCGACGTCTCGGCCACCTCGCGCATCTGCACCGCGTCGAAGCCGCCCCGGCTCGCCAACTGGGCGCTGGCGTGCAGGATCCGGCGGCGGCGTGCTTCCTGCCGCTCGGTCAGCTGCAGGGAGGCTGGCTTGGCTTCTGCGGTCATCTGTCCTACTTCGGTGCCTTCGGTACGTTCCGTCTGCAGGCTGCGGACACCGTGCATGATGGCAGGGCCGCCGGAGTGGTGCGAGTCACTGAAACGTGTTCCAGGCTAACCCCGCCGAAGCCCGCCCGGAGCGCCGTCGTCCCAGCTCGGACAGGTTCCTGCCGCCGGTCGCGGTACTCGCCCGTCAGGTGACGGTGCGTCGGGGTCCGGTGCTCCGGCGCCGCCCGCCGGACGGCCCGCCGGGCGCCCCGCCGCCCACCGGTCCCGCGGCCGTCGCCGCTGGTGCGGCACGGTGCCCGGGCGACCCGGCGGCGGCCCGGCCGGCACCCGGCCGGGGCGCCGCGCGGCACCGGGCGGCGGCAGTGGCGCGGATCACCCGTCCCGCCCCGGGCGGGCCGGTGCCGGGCGGGTATCTTCGGACTTCTCCGGCGATCCGTAAGTGAAACTTGTTCTAGCCGTTTGCTTGCGGATACGCTCCCGCTGAACTGCACCGAGAAGGGGGCCGCGAGTGACCGGCGACAGGCCGCTGCGCATCGCGCTGCTCACCTACAAGGGGAACCCGTTCTGCGGTGGCCAGGGCGTCTACGTACGCCACCTCTCGCGCGAACTGGCGCGACTGGGCCACCACGTCGAGGTGATCGGGGCCCAGCCGTACCCGGTCCTGGACGACGGGGTCACCCTCACCGAGCTGCCCAGCCTCGACCTGTACCGGCAGCCCGACCCCTTCCGGACCCCCGCGCGCGGGGAGTACCGCGACTGGATCGACGCGCTGGAGGTCGCCACCATGTGGACCGGCGGCTTCCCCGAGCCGCTCACCTTCAGCCTGCGGGCCCGCCGCCATCTCGCCGCCCGGCGCGGCCAGTTCGACGTCGTGCACGACAACCAGACCCTCGGCTACGGCCTGCTCGGCCTGCACCGCGTCGGGTTCCCGCTGGTCACCACCATCCACCACCCCATCACCGTGGACCGGCGGCTGGAACTGGACGCCGCCCCCGACTGGCGCCGCCGCGCCTCGGTGCGCCGCTGGTACGGCTTCACCCGGATGCAGAAGCGGGTCGCCGGACGGCTGCCCTCGGTGCTCACCGTCTCCGGCTCCTCCCGCCGGGAGATCATGGACGACCTGGGGGTGCGCGCCGACCGGGTCCACGTGGTCCCCATCGGCGCCGACGCCCGGCTGTTCGCCCCGGACCCGGCCGTCCCCGAGGTGCCCGGCCGCATCGTCACCACCTCCAGTGCCGACGTCCCCCTCAAGGGCCTGGTCCACCTGGTCGAAGCGCTCGCCAAGGTCCGCACCGAGCAGCCCGACGCCCATCTGGTGGTGGTCGGCAAGCGGCCCGAGGAGGGGCCGGTGGCCGCCGCGATGACCCGCTACGGCCTGGAGGAGGCGGTCCGGTTCGTCAAGGGCATCAGCGACGCCGAGCTGGTCGACCTGATACGCGGGGCCCAGATCGCCTGCGTCCCCTCCCTCTACGAAGGCTTCTCGCTGCCCGCCGCCGAGGCGATGGCCACCGGCACCGCCCTGGTCGCCACCACCGGCGGCGCCATCCCCGAGGTGGCCGGCCCCGACGGCGAGACCTGCCTGGCCGTACCGCCCGGTGACTCCCAGGCACTCGCCGCCGCACTGACCCGCCTGCTCGGCGACGACGAGCTGCGGCGCCGGCTCGGCGCCGCCGGCCGCGACCGGGTACTGAGCCGGTTCACCTGGGAACAGGCCGCCCGCGGCACCGCCGACCACTACCGCACCGCCATCGCCGAACAGGGCCCCGCCGCCCGCCGCGCCGCCCCCGTCCCCGTCGCCGCACCACCACGGCAGTTCACCTGACCCACACCGGCCCGGCCCGGCGGCACCCCCCGCCCCCGCCGGCCGGACCGACCGCCCCCACCGCCCCCACCCACGGCGCCCCCACCGCCCACCGCCCACCCCCTCCCGATCCGCCCGGACGAAAGCAGACCCCCTTGCTGACCGTCGACTTCTCCCGCTTCCCCCTCGCCCCCGGCGACCGCGTCCTCGACCTGGGGTGCGGCGCCGGGCGGCACGCCTTCGAGTGCTACCGGCGCGGCGCGCACGTCGTCGCGCTCGACCGCAACGGCGACGAGATCCGAGAGGTCGCCACCTGGTTCGCGGCGATGAAGGAGGCCGGTGAGGCGCCCGACGGCGCCACCGCCACCGCGATGGAAGGGGACGCGCTCGCGCTGCCCTTCCCCGACGACAGCTTCGACGTCGTGATCATCTCCGAGGTCATGGAGCACATCCCGGACGACAAGGGCGTCCTCGCCGAGATGGTCCGGGTCCTCAAGCCGGGCGGACGGATCGCCGTCACCGTGCCCCGCTACGGCCCGGAGAAGATCTGCTGGGCCCTCTCCGACGCCTACCACGAGGTCGAGGGCGGCCACATCCGCATCTACCGCGCCGAGGAGCTGCTGGAGAAGATGCGCGAGGCCGGACTGCGCCCCTACGGAACCCACCACGCGCACGCCCTGCACAGCCCCTACTGGTGGCTCAAGTGCGCCTTCGGCGTGGACAACGACAAGGCCCTGCCGGTCCGCGCGTACCACAAGCTGCTGGTCTGGGACATCATGAAGAAGCCGCTGGCCACCCGGGTCGCCGAGCAGGCCCTGAACCCGCTCATCGGCAAGAGCTTCGTGGCCTACGCCACCAAGCCGCACGACACCCGCCGGGCGGCGGTGTGACCTCGTCCCGCCGCGGCCCCGGCCGCACCGAACGGCTCGTCCTGCCCGGCGTGCTCACCGCCGAAGAGGCGCTGCGCACCGTCGAGGGCATCGCCTCCGCCCAGCGGTCCGACGGCGCCATCCCCTGGTTCCGCGGCCACCACCTCGACCCCTGGGACCACGTCGAGGCCGCCATGGCCCTGGACGCCGCGGGGGAGCACGGACGCGCCGAGGCCGCCTACCGCTGGCTCGCCGACCACCAGAACCCGGACGGGTCCTGGTACGCCGCCTACCCCGACACGCCGACCGGGGTGGACACCGCCCAGCCCGACGACCGCGGGGCCGAGAGCAACTTCTGCGCCTATGTCGCCGTCGGCGTCTGGCACCACTACCTGTCCACCGGCGACGACGCCTTCCTGGACCGCATGTGGCCGACCGTGGTCGCCGCCGTCGAGTTCGTCCTCGCCCTCCAGCAGCCGGGCGGCCAGATCGGCTGGCGACGCGAGGCCGACGGCACGCCCGTCACCGACGCGCTGCTCACCGGCAGTTCCTCCATCTACCAGGCGCTGCGCTGTGCGCTGGCGATCGCCGAGCACCGCGAGGAGCCGCAGCCGGACTGGGAGGTCTCCGCCGGGCTGCTGGCGCACGCCATCCGCAGCCACCCCGACCGGTTCCTCGCCAAGGACCGCTACTCCATGGACTGGTACTACCCGGTGCTCGGCGGGGCCCTCACCGGCACCGCGGCCAAGGAGCGCATCGAGGAGGGCTGGGACCGCTTCGTGGTCCCCGGCGTCGGGGTGCGCTGCGTCGTCCCCAACCCGTGGGTCACCGGTGGCGAGAGCTGCGAACTGGCCCTGGCGCTGTGGGCGATGGGCGAGTCGGACCGCGCGGTGGAGATTCTCCAGTGGATCCAGCCGTACCTGCGTGCCGAGAACGGCATGTACTGGACCGGCTACGTCTTCGACGACCGCGTGGTCTGGCCGGAGGAGCTCACCACCTGGACCGCCGGTTCGCTGCTGCTCGCGGTGGCCGCGCTGGGCGGCGACGAGGCGACGACCGCCGTCTTCGGCGGCGAGCGGCTGCCCACCGGACTGGACCCCGGCTGCTGCTAGCGCGCCCCGCCGCCCGCCCCGGGGTCGCGGCCGGGCCGGTGCCGCCGGCGGCACCGGGGGCCCGGGTCAGGCGTCCGGCTCGGCGCGGCTCCGCGGCCGGGCGCGTACGTGCATGCGCTCGCCCTGGCGGCCGAACAGGCTGAGGACCTCCACCGGGCCGTCGCCGGTGGAGCCGAACCAGTGCGGCAGCCGGGTGTCGAACTCGGCCGCCTCGCCGGCCGCCAGCACCAGGTCGTGGTCGGCCAGCACCAGACGCAGGCGCCCGGAGAGGACGTAGAGCCACTCGTAGCCCTCGTGGGTGCACGGCTCGGGCGTGCTCCGGGTCGCGGGCAGCACCATCTTGAAGGTCTGCAGCGGACCGGGTTGCCGGGTCAGCGGCAGCACGGTGTTGCCGTTCACGGTCCGCGGGGTGACCCGGACCCGGGGGTCGCCGACCTCCGGCGCCCCGACCAGTTCGTCCAGCGGCACCTGGTGCGCCTGGGAGATGGGCAGCAGCAGCTCCAGGCTGGGCCGGCGCTGCCCGGACTCCAGGCGCGAGAGGGTGCTCTTGGAGATGCCGGTGGCCGCGGAGAGCGCCGACAGGGTGACGCCGCGCTCGGTGCGCAGCCGCTTCAGCCGGGGCCCGACCTCGGTCAGGGCGCGGGCTATGGCAGGGGAGGGTTCCACACCGTCCATTGCACCCGGACGTCCCCGGAACGGCAATCGGATTTGCCGTTTCCGCTCGCCGGCGGCCCTGCCCCGCGGGCCGGAGCGGCCGTCGCGCGGCGCGGGGACCCGCGCACCGGGCGGCGACGGGCGTCCCCGGCGGCCGGCGCGGCGCAGTGCCCGTCAGCCGTGACCGGTCGGCCCGCCCTCCGGCTGCTGCCCGCCCCGGGCCGCCCCGGGGCGGGTGCCACCGGGGTGACGGGGACGGCGTGGCACCCGCCGCAGGGCGAGGAGTCCGCCGATGCCGGGGATGACGGCGCACCACCGGGCGGCCACCGGGGCGGCGGTGGTGGCCTGCCAGGTGGTCGCGATGACGACGAGGTAGGCCAGGCCGTGCAGCGGGCCGCCGAGCGTGCTGACCGGCCGGGCGTGGACGGTGCCCAGGTTGACCAGCAGGACCGCGAGGGTGACGGCCTCGGCGTGGGCCGCGATCCGCAGCGTGCGCACCGGGTTCACGCTCCCGTGGTGGAGCCGGGGCGGACGATCATCAGCACGACGACCACCGCCCAGAGGATGTTGAACACGCCGGTGAGCGAGGCCAGTCGGGCCGCCGCGCGGCGGTGGCCCGAGTCGTCGGCGGGGTCCGGGCCGGCGGCCAGGAGGCGCTGCTGGGCGGGCAGCACGGCGGCGACGAGGACGGCCGCGGCGATCCCGGTCAGCACCATCGAGGTGATCAGCCAGGCGTCGGTGAGCACCCCGAGCTGGGCACCGGTGGCGAGACCGAACACCGGGACGGCGATGCCCACCACGGCGTAACCGCGGCAGATCCGGTGCAGCAGGGCGGCCGTCCCGGCGGACCGGCCGCCCGGATCGTCGCCGCCGAGCGATTGCCGGGCGTAGCGCGGGAACAGCGAGGCGGCCACGGTGATCGGGCCGACCACCAGTATCGCCGCGAGCACATGCGCGGACAGCAGCACCTTGGTCACACTTCGCCCCTTCGGGTCGGGAGAGCGCACGGAGGGCCGACGCCGGCCTCCGGGCCGGTGCGTCGACCGCCAATATGTTGGCTGCCAATAGATAGCACGCCAATGCTTTCGATGTGTAGGCTGCCTACTCATGAGAGCGGACGCGGTACGAGGACATCTGGACGGGCTGCTGCTGGCCGTGCTCGAACCCGGGCCACTGCACGGCTACGCGATCATCGCGGCGGTCCAGCAGCGCAGCGGCGGAGCGCTGGACCTGCGGACCGGCACCATCTACCCGGCCCTGAACCGACTGGAGCGGACCGGGCTGCTCCGCAGCAGCTGGGAGTCGGTCGGCGAGCGCCGCCGCCGGTGCTACCGCCTCACCGACGCCGGGCGCGGCGCCCTGGCGGACGAGCGGAGCGCGTGGCGGGAGTTCACCGCCGTGATCGGCTCCGTCCTCAACCCCGCCGCGCCGCCGCGGCCCGCCACATGAGCACCGCCGGTCGGGCCGCCGACCCCGTCGAGGACTACACCGCGACCCTGCGGGCCCGGCTGCACGGCCCGGCCCGCGCCAAGGCCCGGATGATCGAGGAGATACGGGACGGCCTGCTCGACACCGTGGCGGCGCACACCGGCGAGGGCACGCCCTACCACCGCGCCGCCCGGTACGCGGTCCGGGAGTTCGGCACCCCGGAGGAGCTGATCCCGGGCTGCCAGCGCGAGCTGACCATCGCCCAGGCCCGGCACACCGCCCGCGCCGTCGCCCTCACCGCGCCGTTCCTGATCGGCTGCTGGTACCTGGTCATCGGCTTCGACCCACCGCGTCAGCTGCCGCCCGCGGCGCAGCTGCTGGCCCTGCTGCTGGCCGCGGTCGCCGCCGGGTCCGCACTGTTCGCCGCCGCCACGCTGGCCGCCACCGGCGCCCTCGCCCGCCGGCTGCGGACACCGCGCCGGCTGCCCCTCGCGGTCGCCTGGGCCGGCACCGCGGCCGGCGTGGCCATGGGGATCGCCGCGCTCGCCCTCGCCGCGGCCTCGGTGCCGGCCGCCGACGGTCCGTCCATCGTGTGCGCCGGGCTGCTCACCGCCGTGTCGCACGGGGTCGTGGCGGCCTCGGCCCGGGCCTGCCGCCGCTGCGCCCGCCCCCAGCCGCTGACACCGGAGCCGGACACCGCCGGAGTGTGACCGCCCCCGCGGACCGCGGTACCACCGGAGGGCCGCGGCGTCCCGGCGGGGCGGACGCGGCCGGGCCCGCACCCGGCCGACTGGCTGACGCACCGTCATGAGTGGTGAGGCGCAGGACGGGATGGCGGCCCCACCCGGCGGTAGCGACGGCAGCGGCCCCCGTCCGGATCGGACGGGGGCCGCTGAAGTGGTCGCCCGGACGCGCCGGGCGGGCGGGGTCAGCCGCGCTGGATGCCGCTGGTGTCCTGCAGGACGCCACGACGGCCGTCCTGGGTCTGGGCGACGAGCGCCTGACCGCGCTGCTCCACCGCGAGGTACCAGGTACCCGGGGCCAGTTCGGCGATGGTGGTGGAGGAGCCGTCCTCGGCGTACAGCGGACGGGCCACCGGAACCGCGAACCAGAACGGTGCGAAGTCGGCGGAGCCGCCGGCCGCCGCGGGAGCGGGCTGCGGGGCACCGGCACCGGCCGCCGGGGCGGGCTGTCCGCCGGGCTGACCGAAGGGCTGCTGCTGGCCGTACGGGGACGGAGCGGCGGCCTGCGAACCCGGGCCCGGGTAGCCGTAGCCGGCCTGCGGGGCCGCCGCGCCACCACCGTACGGGGCGGCGGCCGGGGCCGCACCGCCGGCGAGCGGCGCCTTCAGCGCGGGGAGGGTGGTGCCGAGCACACCGCCGGCCGCGAGGGCGAGGCCGAAGATGATGGTCAGGTAGCCACCGGCGCCCATGTCGATGGAGTCGTTCGGGTCACCGCCGAGGCCGCCGCCCAGGTCAGGGAAGAGGTTGGAGAACGCGGACCACAGGGCCGCCCAGCCGACGAAGACCGAGACGGCCAGGCCCCACTGGGCGAGGGTGAGGGTGAGCACCTTGCGCTCCGCCGGCAGCGCGCGGGCGGCGACGAACAGGCCGGCCGCGATCAGGGCGGCGAGGTGCACCGTCGGCAGCATCGGAAGAGTCGCCGAGCTCCAGGCGTTGACGTCACACTCGTCGCCGGAGCAGCCATCTGCGCTGAAGAAGGGCAGGAACGAGGCGATCAACAGCAACACCGCTGCTCCGATCACCACGCCGTCGCCTCGAGTGAGAGAGCGGATGTTCAACGTATGGTCCTTTGTGGGTCTCGTCGTTTTTTCAGGTCGCTGTCGCCGGACGCGTGGGGCGAAGGCGCGGGGGTGGTCCCCCATCGTACGGGTGAATCTAGCGGCGGGACCGTCGGGTCGTCCTCTCGGTATCTCCCCGTTACGCTGCCGTTTCGCACACGGGTGAACACGGTGACGAAAGCGGCGGAGGGCGCGTCGGACTAGCCTTGCAAGAAGTCCGTAATGCCCGCCGCGATCCCGCGCGCCGCCCGTTCCCGCCACTTCTCATCGGTCAGCAGTGTCGCGTCCTTCGGGTCGCGCATGTTGCCACATTCGATGAACACCTTGGGCACCGTCGACAGATTGAGTCCGCCGAGATCGTCCCGGACGGTCAACCCGCGCCCCCCACCGAGGTAGTTGGCGGGGTCCGCGCCGGTCTCCTCGCCGAACCGGGCGATCAGCCGGTCGGCGAGTGTACGGGACGGCCCGGTGATGGCCGAGGTGTCGGCCTTTCCACCGCGCACCCGGGCGGGCGCGATGACATGGAATCCGCGGTTCCCGGCCGCCGAACCGTCGGCGTGCACCGAGACCACCGCGTCGGCGTGCGCCCGGTTCCCGATCCGGGCCCGTTCGTCCACACACGGCCCGTAGGGCCGGTCGCCGTCCTGCGTCAACGTCACCTCGGCGCCCCGGGCTTCGAGCAGTTCCCGGACCCGGCGCGACACATCGAGGGTGTACGCGGCCTCGGTGTAGCCGGAGTTGGTGGTGGCCCCGGCGGTGTCGCACTCCTTCTTGTGGGTGCCGACGTCGACCAGCCGCGCGATCTTCGCCGAGTGTTCACCGTTGTGAGGATTGTGTCCAGGATCGATCACCACGACCTTGCCCTCGAGGGGCCGCTCGCCGGAACCGCCGGATCCGCGGTCGTCGGAGCCGGCGGCGCCCGACGGCCCGGAGCCCGGGGCGGTGGTCCGCCCGTGCGGGGCGGCCGGCCCGGCGTGGTCGTCGCCCGCTGAACCGTCATGGGCCACCGCGGACCACACCAGCCAGCCCGCCGCGCAGACGAGCAGCAGGACGGCCAGGATGACGAGCGCGGTGCGCGGGCGGCGGGAGGTGGGGGGGAAACTGCCGTTCGACACCCGGGCGATGGTAGTCGCACCCGCCGGGGCGGCGGACGGCTCCCCGGCCGGCCGCCGCCGGGCACCCGGTCGGACCGCCTATCACCGCCGGGCCGCGGGCGCCGGCGGCGCGGGCGTGGTCGCGCAGCAGGCGCCGCACCACCCGGAGGGCCGGGCCGCCCCGCGGTGCGCGGCACCGCGGGGCCCGCCGCCGGTGCGACCGCGCGAGGCGGCGCCCGGTCAGCCGCGCGGCTCGGCGACCCGCCGCAGCACCCGCAGCGACCGGGTCGCGGAGACCTCCGTGAACAGGCCGGACTCCAGGGCCCGGAGGTAGATGCGGTACGGGGCCTGGCCACCGTCCGCCGGGTCGGGGAACACGTCGTGGATGACCAGCAGCCCGCCCGGCGCGACCTTCGGCGCCCAGCCCTCGTAGTCGCCGCTCGCGTGCTCGTCGGTGTGCCCGCCGTCGATGAACACCAGACCCACCGGAGTGCCCCACACCGCCGCCACCTGCGGTGACCTGCCGACCACCGCGATCACGTGCTCCTCGAGGCCGGCGGCGTGCAGGGTGCGGCGGAAGGTCGGCAGGGTGTCCATCAGGCCCACCTCGGGATCGACCACGGACGGGTCGTGGTACTCCCAGCCGGGCTGCTGCTCCTCCGAGCCCCGGTGGTGGTCCACGGTGATCGCCACGGTGCCGGCCGCGCGCGCCGCGTCGGCGAGCAGCAGGGTGGAGCGCCCGCAGTAGGTGCCCACCTCCAGCAGCGGCAGGCCGAGCGCGGCGGCCGCTTCGGCCGCCGCGTGCAGGGCCAGACCCTCGTCGACGGGCATGAAACCCTTCGCCGCCTCGAATGCGGCGAGCGTCCCGGGCTTGGGGGCCATATGCGTCCTCCTGGGCTTGTGTTCCGCCGCTCATGCTGCCGTACGGCACCCGCGGGCCCGACGGGCCCCCGGCTGCGAGGCCCGTCGTAGAGTGACTCCGCAGCCCGCCCATGCACGGCCGTCACCAGGGGGAACCGCGATGTCCGACCGTCCCGCCCAGCCCGGTACCGACGGTGCCGGGGCCGGTCCCGCGCCGTTCCCCGCCACCGGGCGCCGGGTGCTGGTCAGCGGCGCCTCGCGCGGAGTGGGCCGGGCCATCGCCCGGGCGTTCGCCGCGAACGGCGACCGGGTGGCCGTCCACTACGGCAGCCGCCGGGACGAGGCCGAGGCCACGCTCGCCGCCCTGGACGGTACCGGCCATGTGCTGCTCGGCGCGGACCTGACGGACGCGGCGCGGACCGCGCGGCTGGCCGAAGCCGCGGCGGAGGCGCTCGGCGGGATCGACGTACTGGTCAACAACGCCGCGGCGGCCGCGCCGGCCCACCCGCCGGCGGACACCCCGTACGAGGAGTGGACCGCCGTCTGGCAGCGCCAGGTGTCGGTCAACCTGCTCGCCACCGCGAACCTCAGCCGGCTCGCCGCCCGCCACATGATCGACCAGGGCACCGGCGGCCGGATCGTCAACGTCGGGTCGCGCGGGGCCTTCCGCGGTGAACCGGACCACCCGGCGTACGGGGCGACCAAGGCCGCGGTGCACGCGCTGGGGCAGTCGCTGGCCGTGGCGCTCGCCCCGCACGGCATCGCCGTCACCTCGGTGGCGCCGGGCTTCATCGACACCGACCGGGTCGCCCACCGGCTGGACGGGGCGGAGGGCGAGGCCATCAGGGGGCAGAGCCCGTTCGGCCGGGTGGCCGACCCCGACGAGGTCGCCGCCGCGGTGCTGTGGCTGGCCTCGCCGCGGGCGCAGTGGAGCTCCGGCGCCGTCCTCGACCTCAACGGCGCCTCCTACCTGCGGACCTGAGCCGGCCCCGGCGTGCGGCCGGCACCCGCGACGCGGTGTGCCGCCCCGGTCGGCGACGGGTGGCAAGGGCCGCGCCCCGCACCTCGTCACGGGGTGTGCCGCGCCGGTCGGCGATGGGCCGGCGGGACCGCGTCCGCGCCCCGCGGCGGGGTGGCCGCATCCTTGCTGACGGCGCGTCAGCGGCCTTTCCCGGCGCCGTGCGATCCGTTATACATGGGTGCCTTCGGCCGGAACGCGCTCCGGAAGCGGCCGTGGCGCGGGCCGGCCGGCCGATCACGACCCCGGCCCGGCCGACGGCGCGGACGGGCGGGCCGGTCCCCGCCACCCGTCCGCACGGCCCGAGCCGAGGAGCGCCCACCCGATGCCCATCGACGCCGCGAAGGCGATCGCCGCCGAACCCGGCAGCACCGAGATCACCTGGGACCACAAGGACGTCCAGCTCTACCACCTCGGCATCGGCGCGGGCGTCCCCGCCACCGACCCCGGTGAGCTGCGCTACACCCTGGAGAGCCGGCTCCATGTGCTGCCCAGCTTCGCGACCGTGGCGGGGGGCGGCATGGCCCTGGCCGCCGGCCTGTCCGCGCCGGGCGTCGACGTCGACCTCGCCGCCGTCCTGCACGGCGCACAGACCGTGGAGCTGCACCGGCCCATCCCGGTCCACGGCAAGGCGACCCAGACCTCCCGGGTCGCCGCCGTCCACGACAAGGGCGCGGGCAAGGCGGCGGTCATCGTGCTGCGCAGCACCACCGCGGACGCCGACGGCCCGCTGTGGACCTGCGACACCCGGATCTTCGTCAAGGGCGAAGGGGGCTTCGGCGGCGAGCGGGGTGCCACCGAACGGCTGCCGCCGCCGGGCCGGGAGCCGGACCGTACCGAACTGCGCGCCGTCCGGGAGGACCAGGCGCTGCTCTACCGCCTCTCCGGGGACTGGAACCCGCTGCACGCCGACCCCGGGTTCGCCGCGCTGGCCGGCTACGACCGGCCGATCCTGCACGGCCTGTGCAGCTACGGCATGGTGCTCAAGGCGGTGGTGGACACCCTCCTGGACGGCGAGGTGGCCCGGGTCCGGTCCTACACCGCCCGCTTCGCCGGGGTGGTCTTCCCCGGCGAGACCCTGCGGATCCGCATGTGGCGGGAGAGCGGGCGGGTGCGGGCGGCGGTGACCGCGGTGGAGCGGGAGGACGCCCCGGTGCTCTCCGACACCCTGGTCGAGCACGACTGAGCACCGTTTCCGGACCGATCCCGCCGGCACCGCGGCGGGCGCGGCGGAAGCCGCCCGGAGACGTCACATTCCGGACAGGTTCGCCGGCCGAGAGGAGCCGCACCGTGCGCGCAGCCGTACTGCACCGGACCGGGCAGCAGACACTCGACGTACGTGACGACATCGAACCGGTGGGGTTCGGGCCGGGCAGGGTGAGACTGCGGATCCGGGCCACCGGCCTGTGCCACTCCGACGTCTCCGCGATGACCGGCGTGCTGCCGCAGCCCGCGCCGTTCGTCCCCGGGCACGAGGGCGCCGGGGAGGTGCTGGAGGTCGGGGACGGGGTGACCGCTGTCGCCGCGGGGGACCGGGTGCTGCTGTGCTGGCTGCCCGCCTGCGGCGGTTGCGCGGCGTGCCGGCGCGGCCAGGGCCGGCTCTGCCCGGCCGGCTTCCGCAACGTCGGCACCCCGAACTTCCGGCGGTCCGGCGGCGAACCGCGGGAGATCTTCGGGTTCGCCGGGAGCGGCACCTTCACCGAGGAGGTGGTGGTGGACGCCGGCTGTGCGGTGCCCATCCCGGACGACCTGCCCTTCGACATCGCCGCGCTGATCGGCTGCGGCGTCACCACCGGACTCGGCGCGGTGCTCAACACCTGCCGGGTGGAGGCCGGTTCGTCGGTGGCGGTGCTCGGCTGCGGGGGCGTCGGGGTCAGCGTCGTCCAGGGGGCCCGCGCCGTCGGGGCGGCGCAGATCCTCGCCGTGGACCCGGTGGAGTCGCGGCGGGCGGCGGCCCTGCGGCTGGGAGCCACCGAGGCGGTCGCCCCCGAGGTGCTCGGGGACGCCCGGAGGCGGATCACCGCCGGGGAGGGGTTCGACTACGTCTTCGAGGTCGTCGGCAGGTCCGGTACCGCCCGTGCCGCCTACGACGCCGCCCGGCGCGGCGGGACCGTGTGCCTGGTCGGGGCCGGCGCGGCCGACGACCAGCTGCGGTTCGGCATGCTGGAGCTGCTCTTCGACGAGAAGCGCATCCTGCCGTCGGTGTACGGCGGCGGGGACGTCCTGCGCACCTATGAACGGGCCATCGCCCTGTGGCGCGCGGGACGGGTGGACCTGGCGGGGCTGATCACCCACCGGGTGCCGCTCGACGGGATCAACGACGCCATCGGGCAGCTGCGGACGGGCGCGGGGCTGCGTACCTGCATCGAGCTCTGACCCCGGGCGCCGCCCGGGGTCACCGGGCCGGGACCTTGTGGACGGTGGTGTCGTCGGGGTCCAGCCGCCGTCCGTCCGCGGCCCGCACCTCCAGCGCCCGGAGGGGCTGCCCCCGGTGGCGGTCGACCAGCTGCGAGTGCGGCTCGCCGGGGGCGAAGAAGTGCTCTTCGCCCCACTGCCGCAGGGCCACGACGACGGGGAAGAGCGCCTTGCCCTTCGGGGTCAGTACGTACTCCCGGTAGGCGCTGCCGTCCGAGGCGGGGACGGATTCCAGGACGCCGCCGGCGACCAGGGTGCGCAGCCGTGCGGTGAGGATGTTCTTGGCCACGCCGAGGCTGCGCTGGAACTCCCCGAAGCGCCGGCTCCCGTCGAAGGCGTCCCGCACGATCAGTAGCGACCACCAGTCGCCGATCGCGTCCACCGACCGGGCGACGGGACATTCGCTGTCGTCGAAGCGCGTCCTGCTCACCATGGCGTCCCTCACTCTCACGATGGTTGCAACATGCTACCAAGAACGGCTACCGTCGCCGTCGCTGTTGGTGGCAAGTTGAAACCAGATGGTGTGGAGGAGAGCCGATGACCGGCAACGAGGTGGCCCCGACCCGACGGACCGGGGCCCGGAACCGGGAGGATCCCGCGCCCGCCCTCTCCCGCGGCATGATCACCCTGTTCGCCGTCGCCTGCGGAGTGGCGGTGGCCAACGTCTACTTCTCCCAGCCGCTCCTGGTGACCATGGGCCACGACCTCGCCATGAGCCCGGCACTCGTCGGCAGCGTGGTCACCCTCACCCACGTCGGCTACGGGCTGGGACTCTTCTTCCTCGTGCCGCTGGGCGACGTGGCCGACCGCAGACGGCTCGTCGTGGCCCAGTCGCTGCTCCTGGTGGTGGCGCTGGCGGTGGTGGCCACCGCCGGCACGGCGGCGATCCTGCTCGCGGGCATGGCCGCGACGGGGCTTCTCGCGGTGGTCACGCAGACACTGGTGGCCTTCGCGGCCTCACTGGCCCCGCCCGCCGCGCGCGGCCGGGTCGTCGGCGCGGTCACCAGCGGCGTGGTCATCGGCATCCTGCTCGCCCGCACCGCGTCCGGCCTGCTGGCCGATCTCGCGGGCTGGCGCTCGGTCTACCTCGCCTCCGCGACGCTCACCGCACTGCTCGCCCTGGTCCTGCACCGGGTGCTGCCGCGCCACCCGGGCACTCCACCGGCCACCCTGGGCTACGGACGGCTGCTGCGCTCCACGGTCACCCTGTTCGCACGGGAACGGCTGCTGCGGCTCCGGGCGCTGTTCGGGCTGCTGGTCTTCGCCGCCTTCAGCACCCTGTGGAGCAGTGTCGCGCTGCCGCTCAGCGAGGCCCCGTACTTCCTGTCGCACAGCGCGATCGGGGCGCTGGGGCTGATCGGCGTCGCCGGAGCCCTGGCCGCGACCGTGGCGGGCCGCCTGAACGACCGCGGACTCTCCCGGCGGACCACCGGCCTCGCCCTGGCGCTGCTCACCGCCTCATGGCTGCCGCTGGCCTTCCTCCGCAGCTCGCCGGCGGCCCTGGTGGCCGGGGTGATCCTGCTCGACCTCGCCGTGCAGGCGGTCCACGTCACCAACCAGACCCTGATCCACGCGCTGCACCCGGACGCGGGCAGCCGGCTGATCGGCGGCTACATGGTCTTCTACTCGATCGGCAGCGCCACCGGCGCCGTCGCCGCGACCTCCCTCTACGCGGCGGCCGGCTGGGGCGCGGTCTGCGCGCTGGGGGCCGCGTTCAGCTGCCTCGGGCTCGCGCTGTGGGCGTTCACCCGGCACGGCACCGAGGATCCGGCCGCCGCGGCGGCCTCGCGGGGCGAGGCCGGGGAGCCCGCGCCGGACGGCAGGTGACGGGCCCCGCCGCGGGGCGGCGGAGGGCGCGCCCCGCGGCGGGGGCGCGCCACTCCTCAGACCCGGGAGGCCTGGGTCGGAGCGGGCCGCCGGTGCCTGCCGTGGCCCGGCGCCTGGGCGTCCTCGGCCGCGGCCTGGACGCCGCGGTGTTTCCCCGCTCCCGGCGGGAACTGGGCGGCCGCCGTCTGCTGCGGCCGCGCTCCGGTGTTGTCGGTCTGGGCTTCGGACATGTGGGAAGTCACCCCGTCGAATCGGTCCGTGCTGAGCGCGGGGGGCCGCCACGACTCACCCCTACGCGCCATCGACACGTCGATGCCCCGCCGTCCAGCGGAGCCGGTTCTGGTCGGAACCGGTCCGTGTCGGTGTGTACGGAACACATGGCCGCGTAAACCCCCCGCGGGATTCTATCCATCCAGCGGATCTTCGAACCAGTCGGCGCGCCGCTTCTCCCGCGCCAGCGGAGCCTGTTGGAGGGGCACCGGCCGGGTCGCGGCCGGCGGCCCCGCCCGGCCGCCGGCACGGGGGTCGACGGGCGCCGGGAACCCGGCCGGCCGGCCCGGAGCCGAGCCGTCAGCGGCCTCCGGCAGGTCCGCGCCGGCGGGAGCACCGGCGCCTGCCGGCCCGCCGGTACCGGCATCCGCCGGGGCGCCGGCGCAGGCACCCGGGCCGGCCTCGCCGGCCCGCTCCGCACCGTCCGCCGGCGCGTCCGGGCGGGGCCCGGGGGCTGTGCCGCCGGCCGCGGGCGCCCGGTCCGCGGACCCCCGTCCGGGCTCCGCCCCGGCGCCGCCGGCACACACCCGGCGCAGGCCGCACGGGGTGGTCGCGGTCGCGTACGGCAGCCACAGCTCGCCGCCGGAGGTCCAGAACCCCGCGTCGGTCAGCCACCCCTCGGGCGCGGTGAGCCGTCGCACCCGCCGCTCGGAGGGCCGCCACAGCCCGATGCCCGCCCGTCCCGCCGGGGCCGCGGGCCCGACGGCCGCCTCGCCGCCGCCCGGCGCACCGGGTTCCGCGGCCGGTCCACCGGTGATCCGGAAGGCCACCGCGCAGCTCTCCGGCGCCAGCGGCTGACCCGGCTGCGCCGCGAACGGGGTCAGGCCCGCGTCGCCCGCCCCGCGCAGGCACTCCGGGAAGCGCACCGGCAGTGTGCTGCCCAGCACCCCCCAGCCCAGGCGGTCCTCGCCGGGCGCGTCGGAGCGCAGCAGCAGCAGCCCGCTGTCCGGGTCGGCCAGCAGCAGCCGGTCCTCACTCTCCTCGGTGAGCTGGAGCAGCGGGCTCGGACCGCCGCCGTGCCGCAGATCCAGTACGACGGTCTTGGTCCGCCCGTCGAGCTCCCGGTCCAGCGCCAGCAGCCATCCGGCGCGGTCCAGCCAGATGCCGCCGGTGCAGCGTCCCGGCACCTCGGTGAGCCGCCGGGGCGCGCCGTCGCCGTACACCAGCCACAGCTGGGTCACCGTCCCGTCCGGGGCGGGGGACAGCGCCAGGGCCGCGGTGCCGCCGGGCGCGGGCGGCAGCAGCGACAGCTCCGCGCGGTCCACCGGCCCCAGCGGCCGCTCCCCGGTGCCCGCTCCGGCCGGGTACAGCAGCGACACCCGGTGGTGCCCGGCCACCCGCCGGCAGATCAGCACCTGCCCGTCCGCGAGCGGCAGCACCTCGGTACCCGGTTCCTCGGGCTGCGTGCCGTGCAGCGGCACCGCGTAGGGCTCGGGTCCGTGCAGGGTCCAGCGCTCCGGGTAGTGGCCGCCGGTCGCGGCGCAGCGCGCCAGCCGTGCGGCGTACGAGCCGTCCGCGGCCAGGACCAGCCCGGGGAGCGCGGGGCGCGGGGGCCGTGAGAAGTGCGTGGGGCGCGGGGAGCGCGCGGCGTCGTGGTCGGAATCCGTGGCGGACTCGATGGCACAGGCCGTCATGGTGTTACGTCACCTCCGGCAGGAGAACGTAGTTTTCGCACTTCCTGCCGAACGACGTGAGTCGGGCGCGTTCACGCATAAGGGTGGCGATCGCCCGATTCGGTGGAGCGGGCGCTCGCCGGTGTGCTGGCGGCCATGCGGTCCGCCCGCCGGCCCGGGCCCCGGCGGGCGGGACGAGCACGGCGTGCGGCCGGCCCGCTCGCCTGGCCGGCCCGCTCGCCTGGTCGGCGGGGGCGCCTGGCCCGTCGGGTCGGTCGGCCTGGTCGCGGGGTCGGGCTGGTCGGTCCGGTCGCCTGATCGGCTCGGTGGGTCCGGTCGGTCCGGTCGATCGGGTGGCCCTGGTCGGCTCGGTGGGTTTGGTCGGCCTCGGTCGGCTGGTCGGCTCGGGGTCTGGTCGGTCGGGTGGCCTGGTCGGCTCGGTGGGTCCGGTCGGTCCGGTCGATCGGGTGGCCCTGGTCGGCTCGGTGGGTTTGGTCGGCCTCGGTCGGCTGGTCGGCTCGGGGTCTG
>NZ_JBIRFT010000003.1:91793-270454 GCF_044327625.1 Streptomyces sp. NPDC018031 | reverse complement strand
GGTCGGTCGGGTGGCCTGGTCGGCTCGGTGGGTCCGGTGGGTCCGGTCGGTCGGGTGGCCTGGTCGGCTCGGTCGGTCCGGACGTGCGGTCGGCCTGGTCGGTTCCGTCGCCTGGTCGGCCGGGTCGGCTTCGCCAGCCCGGTCGGCTGTGCCGGTCCGGTTCGTCGGCCTGCTCGGCTCAGTGGTTCTGGTCGGCCTGGTCGGCCTGGTCGGTCCGGTCGCCGTCCGTCACTCGCCGCCCCGCCGTCAGTGGCCACTCGCCACTCGCCGTCCGGCTCCCGCCGCCGGTCGCCATTCGGCACGCGTCGGTTGCCACCGCGCCGCCGGCCGCCCGCCACTCGCCGCCCCGCCCCGCAGCCGGTCGCCGCTCGTCGACTGCCCCCGCCCCGCAGCCGGTCGCCACCCGCCGCCCCCGCAGCGGGCCGCCACCCGCCACTCGTCGGCCGCCACCCGCAGCCGGTCGCCGCCCGCAGCCGTGCGGCCGGTCGCGGGCCGCAGGTCGGCGACCGCGTGCGCCGGGCCGCGGGCTCGTGGACGTCCCGGCGGCGGGCCCGCACGCCGGCCGGGCGGCGGACCGCACCCAGACCGGCGGCAGTGCGGCCGCGTCCGGCGGCCGCGAGCGGCTCCGCGGCGCGGTCGCCCGGTCCCGGTCCGTGGTCACCGGGCACCGTGACCACCGTTCCCGGGCCCGGTGATCGCGCAGCTCCGGGGCGGCCGGACGCGGCTGGGAGGTAACCTCTGATCCGTGCCCGCACTCATCGACGTCATCGCCGCGCTCGACGCTCTCTGGCCCCCCGAGCGGGCGGAGCAGTGGGACGCCGTAGGCACGGTCTGCGGAGACCCGCAGGCCGAGGTCTCCCGCGTGCTGTTCGCCGTCGACCCGGTCCAGGAGGTCGCCGACGAGGCCGTGCGGCTCGGCGCCGACCTGCTGATCACCCACCACCCGCTGTACCTGCGCGGCACCACCACCGTGGCGGCCGGCACCTTCAAGGGCCGGGTGGTGCACACGCTGATCAAGAACGACATCGCGCTGCACGTCGCGCACACCAACGCCGACCGGGCCGACCCCGGGGTCTCCGACGCCCTCGCCGGCGCGCTGGACCTGCGGGTCACCGGCCCGCTGGTGCCCGACCCGGCGGACCCGGACGGCCGCCGCGGCCTGGGCCGGATCTGCGAACTCGAAACCCCGCAGACCCTCGCCGCGTTCGCCCGCCGTGCCGCCGCCCGGCTGCCCGCCACCGCCCAGGGCATCCGGGTCGCCGGCGACCCGGAGCGCACGGTCCGGACCGTCGCGGTCTGCGGCGGCTCCGGGGACGGTCTCTTCGACGCGGTGCGCGCGGCCGGTGTCGACGCGTACCTCACCGCGGACCTGCGCCACCACCCGGCTTCCGAGGCCAGTCAGCACGGCCCGCTGGGTCTGGTGGACGCGGCGCACTGGGCCACCGAGTGGCCCTGGACCGAGCAGGCCGCCGCGCAGCTCGACGAGATCTCCGACCGGCACGGGTGGGGCCTGCGCACCCATGTCTCCCGTACGGTCACCGACCCCTGGACCGCCCACGCGGCGTCGTCCTCGCCCGCCTCCGACGATTCCGACAATCCCTCTGGAGCCCCCAACTGAACGCCGCGCCCGCCGACCAGATCCGCCTCCTCGACCTCCAGGCCCTGGACCTGAAGCTCGCGCAGCTCGAGCACAAGCGCCGGAACCTGCCCGAGCACGCCGAGATCGAGACCCTGAGCGCCGACCTGGCGCAGCTGCGCGACCTGCTGGTCGCCGCGCAGACCGAGGAGAGCGACACCGCCCGCGAGCAGACCAAGGCGGAGCAGGACGTGGACCAGGTCCGCCAGCGGGCCGCCCGCGACCAGAAGCGGCTCGACTCCGGGGCGATCACCTCCCCGAAGGACCTGGAGAACCTCCAGCGCGAGATCGCCTCGCTCGCCAAGCGCCAGGGCGACCTGGAGGACGTGGTGCTGGAGGTGATGGAGCGCCGCGAGTCGGCACAGGAGCGGGTGACCGAGCTGACCGGCCGCGTGGAGTCCGTCCAGGCCAAGGCCGACGACGCCACGGCCCGGCGGGACACCGCCGCCGGCGGCATCGACGCCGAGCTCGCCACCCTCACCAAGGAGCGCCAGATCGTCGCCGGCAGCGTCCCCGCCGACCTGCTGAAGCTCTACGAGAAGCTGCGCGGGCAGCAGGGCGGGGTGGGCGCGGCCCGGCTCTACCAGCGCCGCTGCGAGGGCTGCCGGCTGGAACTGAACATCACCGAGATCAACGAGGTGCGGGCCGCCGCCCCGGACGCCGTGGTGCGCTGCGAGAACTGCCGCCGCATCCTGGTCCGGACGCCCGAGTCCGGTCTGTGATGCGGGAGTTCGTCGTCGAGGCGGACGGCGGGTCCCGGGGCAACCCCGGGCCCGCCGGGTACGGGGCCGTGGTCCTGGACCCGGTCACCGGCGAGACGCTCGCCGAGGCCGCCGAGTACATCGGCACCGCCACCAACAACGTCGCGGAGTACCGGGGACTCATCGCCGGTCTCCGCGCCGCGCACGCGATCGATCCCACCGCCCGGGTCCGGGTCCGGATGGACTCCAAGCTGGTGGTGGAGCAGATGTCCGGCCGCTGGAAGATCAAGCACCCGGACATGCGGCCGCTGGCGGCCGAGGCCAAGACGGTGTTCCCGGCCGCTCAGGTCGGCTACGAGTGGATCCCGCGGGAGCGGAACAAGCACGCGGACCGGCTGGCCAACGAGGCGATGGACGCGGGCGCCAGGGGCGGCCAGTGGCAGCCGAGGACCCCGGCCGCCGCGGCGCCGCCGGCCGGTGCGCACCGGGCCGGGCCGGAGGCCGCGGACGAGGCCGAGGGCGCCGCGAACGCCGAGGACACAGCCCGGACCCCCGCCGTCCCGCCGGTCGGCTGGGCCGCGCCCGCCGACCTCGGGGCCCCGGCGACCCTGGTGCTGCTCCGGCACGGGGAGACCGCCCTCACCCCGCAGAAGCGGTTCTCCGGCAGCGGCGGCGACGACCCCGAGCTGTCGCCCGCCGGCCGCCGCCAGGCCGAGCAGGTCGCCGGTGCGCTCGCCGCGCGCGGCACCGTCCAGGCGATCGTCAGCTCCCCGCTCCGGCGCTGCCGTGAGACGGCCGAGGCGGCGGCGGCCCGCCTCGGGCTCGACGTCCGGATCGAGGACGGGCTCCGCGAGACCGACTTCGGCGCCTGGGAGGGCCTGACCTTCGCCGAGGTGCGCGAACGGTACCCGGCCGACCTGGACGCCTGGCTGAAGTCCGCCAAGGCCGCGCCCACCGGCGGCGGGGAGAGCTTCGCCACGGTCGCCCGCCGGGTGGGGCTGGCCCGCGACAAGCTCATCGCCCGCTACGCGGGCAGGACGGTGCTGGTCGTTTCGCACGTCACCCCGGTGAAGACCCTGGTCCGGCTCGCCCTCGGCGCGCCGTCGGAGTCGCTGTTCCGGATGGAGCTGTCCGCGGCCTCGCTGTCGGTGGTGGCCTACTACGCGGACGGCAACGCGAGCGTGCGACTGCTGAACGACACCTCGCACCTGCGCTGACCCCGCACCGGCCCGGGCGCCGGCAGCGGGCGCGCCCCGGCCGCCGGGTCCGGGCGCGCCCCGTCCCGCGGCCGCCTCAGGCGACGCAGAACTCGTTGCCCTCCGGGTCGGTGAGCACCGACCAGCTGCCCCCGGGTTCCTCGACGTGGCGGACCAGGGCCGCGCCGTGCTCCCGCAGCCGGGCCACGGTGGCCTCCCGCTGCCCGGGGCCGCTGTGGACGTCGACGTGCAGCCGGTTCTTTCCCGTCTTCGGCTCCGGAACGCGGTTGAACAGCAGGCGCCTGCCCAGGCCCGTGCCGCTGACCGGGTCGAAGGGGTCCTCCGGGTGCCGGACCGCCGCGGCGTCCCGCCAGAACAGCCGCCCCTGGAACTCGACGCACAGCTCCCGCTGGACGGCCCCGGAGGCCAGCAGCTGTTCGATCAGCGTGCTGTTGTCCTCGATCAGGTAGTCCAGCGCCTCCGCCCAGAAGACGGCCTGGCGGTGCGGGTCGGCGGCGTCGAAGACCAGCTTCCAGCCGAGTGCCATGGGGCTCTCCCTCCGTAGACGAGGGCTCGCGCCCTCTTGATCATTATGGCCGTCCGGGCGCCGGCGCCGGGGACCTCCGGGCCTGGCCGGGTCCCTGACCGGTCCGCCGGCGGTACCCGCCGGGCGCCATGCCGTACTCCCGTTTGAACGCCTTGGCGAAGGCGAACTCCGAGCCGTAGCCGCACCGCGCGGCCAGCGAGCGCAGCGGGGTGTCGGTCTCGCGCAGCAGCCGGCCCGCCGCGGTCATGCGCAGCCAGGTCAGGTACGCCAGCGGCGGCCGGCCGATCAGCGCGGCGAAGCGGCGGGCGAAGGCGGCCCGGGACAGGCCCCCCTCGGCGGCCAGCTCCTCGACCGTCCACGGCCGGGCCGGATCGCCGTGCATGGCCTGCAGTGCGGCGGTGACCGCACGGTCCCGCAGGGCCGCCGCCCACCCGCCGGTGCCCTCCGGGCGCTCGCTGAGCCACCAGGTGCGCATCAGATACACCAGCAGGGTGTCCAGCAGCCCGGCCACCACGGCGTGCGAGCCCGGGCGGGGCTCGGCCAGTTCGGAGCCGAGCAGGTCGATGGCGGCCCGCAGCTGCGGGTGGCAGCCGATCCGGGCCGGTATGTGGATCACCTCGGGCAGTTCGGTGAGCAGCGGGTGCGCCCGTGCCCGGTCCAGGCGGTAGGCGCCGCAGAGCAGCAGTGTGGTGTCGGCGGTGATCTCCCCGGGGTCGGCCGGCTCGGGCCAGGAGCCGTCCGGCGCCGGCTCGAAGTCCTCCAGCGGGGTGGCGGGGTGGTCGGCGAGGCCGTGGCCGTACCCGTGCGCCAGGAAGACCACGTCGCCCGGGCCCAGGTGCACCGGGTCGGCCGCGCCGGGCCGCAGCAGCCAGGCCGAGCCCTGCAGCACCACATGGAACCCGGCACCGTCGGAGGCGGGGAACCGCAGGCCCCACGGCCCGCGCCGGGCCGTGCGGGAGGAATGGGGCCGACCGGTCCGCATGGCCGCGATCGCATCGCTGAGGACGTCCATGGACGCACCGTACAGGTTCCGGTGAAAGACGATCAGACATAATCCGGCGGCTTTGGGCTATGGGTCGTCTCCGGTGTGCCGCCTACCGTCTCCGTCATGACAACTTCCGCTGTTACCAGGGCAGTTCTTTTCCACGAGCTCGGCGGACCCGAGGTACTGCGGGTCGAGGACGTGCCGCTGCGCGCGCCGGGCCCCGGTGAGGTCCTCTTCCAGGTGGAGGCCATCGGGATCAACCGCGCGGAGGCGCTGTTCCGCGCGGGCGCCTACTACTACCAGCCCACGCTGCCCGGTTCACGGCTCGGCTACGAGGCGGCCGGGGTGGTCGAGGCCGTCGGCGAGGGGGTGACCGAGTTCGCGCCCGGTGACCCGGTGATGGCCGCGGCCGACTTCGACTTCGGGGTGCACGGGGTCCACGGCGAACGGGTGCTGCTGCCCCGGGAGTCGGTGGTGCGCAGGCCGGAGGGCGTGGACGCGGTGACCTCCGCGGCCGCCTGGCTGACCTACTCGACCGCGTACGGAGGGCTGGTGGAGACGGCCGGGCTGGCCCCGGGCGACCATGTGGTGATCACCGGCGCGTCCAGCGGGGTCGGCACCGCCGCGCTCCAGGTCGCCCGCCGGCAGGGTGCGGTGCCGATCGCCACCACCCGCGGCGCGGACAAGCGGCGGCGGCTGCTGGAGCTGGGCGCCGCCCATGTGATCACGACGGACTCCGAGGACCTGGCCGGGGAGGTCGCCCGGATCACCGGCGGCAAGGGCGCCCAGGTGGCCTTCGACGCGATCGGCGGCCCCGGTTTCGCGGCCCTCGGCGACGCGCTGGCACCGGGTGGCACGACGGTGCTCTACGGCTGGCTCGACCACCGCCCGGCCCAGCTGTCCATGAACTGGCCGCAGACCGTGCACACCTACGACAACAGCAAGATCGTCGGCGCCCCGGACGCCCGCCGGCGGGTGTCCGCCTACCTCGGCTCCGGTCTGCGGGACGGCACCCTGGCACCGGTGATCGCCGAGACCTTCCACGGCCTGGACAGGGTGGCCGACGCGCACCGCCTGATGGAGACGAACCGCCAGCTCGGGAAGATCGTGGTCACCCTCTGAACGGCGCCGCCGGCCCGCTCGGCGCGGGCGCCCTCGGGAGCGGCGGCCCGGTTTCCCCTGCGGGCCCGTGGGAGGGGCCCACCCAGCCCTGGCGGGTTGGGGCAAGGGCTCACCCAGCCCTGGCGGGTTCGGGCCTGCCGTGAGGTGGCCGGTCGCGGGTTCGGCGAAGGCCCGGCCGGTCGACGGCCCGCCCGCCACCGGGTCGGCACGGAACCCCGGGGAACCGGCCGGGAGGGCGGGCTCAGCGGCGGAGGGCCGCCGCCTCCCGGGCCAGGCGCTCCACCGCGGACCAGTCCTTCGCCCGGAGCGCGGCCGGTGGCAGCATCCAGCTGCCGCCCACGCAGCCGACGTTGGGCAGCGCCAGGTAGGCCGCCGCCGTCCTGGCGCCGATCCCCCCGGTGGGGCAGAACCGCGCCCGCGGCAGCGGACCGGCCAGCGAGGTGAGGTAGCCGGTGCCGCCCGCCGCCTCGGCCGGGAAGAACTTCATCTCCGTGATCCCGCGCTCCAGCAGCGCCACCACCTCGGACGCGGTCGACACCCCCGGCAGGAACGGCACCCCGGAGGCGCTCATGGCCGCCAGCAGCCGGTCCGTCCACCCCGGGCTCACCAGGAAGCGGGCCCCGGCGCCGACCGCCGCCTCCGCCTGCCCGGGGGAGAGGACCGTGCCGGCGCCCACCACGGCCTCCGGCACCTCGTGCGCGATGGCCCGTATCGCGTCCGGCGCGGCGGCGGTCCGCAGCGTCACCTCGATCGCGGGCAGTCCGCCCGCGACGAGCGCGCGGGCCAGCGGTACGGCGTCGGCGACCTCGTCGAGGACGGCGACGGGCATCACGGGGGCGATGTCGAGTACGGAACCGGAGGCGGCGGCAGGGCGGGTCACGGCGCCATCGTCGACGCCATCCTCGCTCTGCGCAACGAACGTTGCGCCCTGTGCAACGAGCAGCGCCGAGGGGTGCTCCCGGCCCGCCCGCCGACCGTGCCGCACCGGGCCTGCCGGCCGGGCCGCATCCGGCCCGCCCGCCTCGCCGGGAGTGGTGCCGAGCGGTGTCCCGGCCCGGCCACCGGCGGGGCCGCACCCGGCCCGCCCGCCGACCGTGCCTGCCGACCGTGTCGCAGCCAGCCAGCCAGCCAGCCAGCCAGCGAGCCAGCCAGCCCGCCTCGCTGGGAGTGGCGCCCAGCGGTGTTCCCGGCCCGCCCCCGACGGGGCCCGTACCGGGCCTGTCCGCCGTGCCGCACCCGGACTGCCGACCGACCGTGCCGTACCGGGCCCGCCGACCGGGCCGCACCCGGCCCGCGTGCCCGCCCGCGTCGCCGGGTCGGGGCCCCGCACCCGCCGGCCGGCCCGGGCGCTACAGCTCGGTCACCACGACATCCAGCGACCAGGCGGTGCCCGCCTTCGCCGGGGCGGACGCCTCCACGGTGTACCCCAGCTCGTGCAGCGCCTCGACCAGCTCCGCCGGATCAGCGGGCTCCGTGCCGGCCGTCAGCAGGTCCCGCACCAGCCGGCCCTTGGTCGCCTTGTTGAAGTGGCTGACCACCGACCGCTTCTCCGCACCGTCCACGATCCTCGACTGGAGCACCCGGACGCTCGCGGTGCGGCCCGCCGGCGCGCCCTTGGGCCGCCAGGCCGTCGCGTAGGCCGCCGACCGCAGATCCAGCACCAGCCCCTCGCCCGCCGCCTGCGGCAGCACCTCGGCCATCGGGGTCCGCCAGTAGGCACCGAGCGCGCCGAGTCCGGGCAGCTTCACCCCCATCGAGCACCGGTACGAGGGGATGGCGTCCCCGATCCGCACCGCCCCCCACAGTCCGGAGAACACCAGCAGCGACCGCTCGGCCCGCCGGCGGGCCGCCGGGTCCAGCGTGGCCAGGCCCAGCGCGTCGTACAGCACCCCGGTGTAGATCTCCCCGGCGGGCCGGGTGGCGGCCGTGCGCAGCGCCGCGTTCTTCGCCACCTCGCCGCGCAGCCCCCGGCTCAGCCCGAGCACCTCGGCCGCCTTGTCCTCGTCACCGGCGCACAGGGACACCAGCTCGTCGAGGACCCGCGCGCGTGCCCCGCCCAGCTCCGGCAGCGACAGCGTCCCGAGGCTCAACGGCGCCCCGGACCCCTCCGCGGCCTTCCCTTCGGACGGCGGCAACAGCACGAGCACTTCGGACTCCTCGGTAGGCGACGGTGGGGCGCGGGCTCATCGCCCGATCCCGCAGCCTACGGCCCGGGACCCCGGCGGGCCGAACCCCGGCCGGTCCGCGAGACGCGCCCCGCCGCCTCCGGTCCCGCCGCCTCCGGTCCCGCGCGCCTGCGGCCCGTCCCCTCGGAGCGCCTGCGGCCCGTACCCCCGCGCCGGGCGGTCCCCGCCCCGCTCGCCGTGCCGGAGGCCCCGCCCCCGCCTAGGCTCGAAGCCATGCCCCGCCGCCCCATTCACGTGTCCGGGACGGGCGGCGCCGAGCTCCGCGCCGCCCTCCACGAACTGCGCCGCGAACTGGACCTCCCGGCCGCCTTCCCGCAGGCGGTACGGGAGGAGGCCGAGCAGGCGGCCGCCCACCACCGGCCGCTGCCGGACGCGGTGGACGCGACCGACCTCCCGCTGTTCACCATCGACCCGCCCGGCGCGGCCGACCTCGACCAGGCCATGTTCCTGGACCGGCGGCCCGGTGGCGGCTTCCGGGTGTACTACGCCATCGCGGACGTGGCCGCGTTCGTCGTGCCCGGCGGCGCCCTGGACGCCGAGACCCACCGCCGGGGCATGACCGTCTACCTCCCCGACGGCCGGGTGCCGCTCCACCCCGAGGTGCTCGGCGAGGGGGCGGCCAGCCTCCTGCCCGACCGGGACCGCCCGGCCCTGCTGTACCAGATGGACCTCGACGAGTTCGGGGAGCTGGTGTTCACCCACGTACGGCGGGCCCTGGTGCGCAGCCGCGCCCGTCTGGACTACGCCGGGGTGCAGCGGGAACTGGACAGCGGGGCCGCGGAGGAACCGCTCACCCTGCTGCGTGACATCGGCCTGCTCCGCCAGGAGCTGGAGCAGGCACGCGGCGGGATCTCCCTCGACGTCCCCGAGCAGGTCGTCGTCCCGCGGGACGGGCGCTGCGCCCTGGCCTACCGGGCCCCGCTGCCGGTCGACGGCTGGAACGCCCAGATCTCCCTGATGACCGGTATGGCCGCCGCTGACCTGATGCTCACCGCGGGCACCGGCATCCTGCGCACGCTGCCCACCGCGCCCGACGGGGCCGTCAAGCGGCTGCGCCGGGTGGCCCACGCGCTCGACGTGGACTGGCCGCACGGCACCTCGTACGCCGACGTCGTCCGCTCCCTCTCGGCGGCCCAGCGGCCCGGCGAGGGCGGCTCCGGCGGGCCGCCGCCCATCGAGCCCCGCCACGCGGCCTTCCTCCAGGAGTGCACCGGCCTGCTGCGCGGCGCCGGGTACACCGTGTTCGACGGCGATCCGCCCGACCCGGCCGAGGCCCGGCACGCCGCCCTCGCCGACGACTACGCGCACTGCACCGCGCCGCTGCGCCGCCTCGTGGACCGCTACACCGGCGAGCTGTGCCTGGCCGCGGCCGAGGGGGCCGAACCGCCCGAGTGGGTCCGCGCCGCCCTCGACGCGCTCCCGGCCGAGATGGCCGGCGCCGCGGCCCGTGCCCGCCGGGCGGAGCGCGAATCGGTGGATCTGGTCGAGGCGGCGGTGATGAGCGACCGGGTGGGCGAGGTCTTCGACGGCTTCGTGGTGGAGGTCCGGGAGGACGCCCCGACCCGGGGAACCGTGCAGCTCCGTGAACCCGCCGTGGTCGGCCGGGTGGACACCGATCCGTACGGCCCCGCGCTCCCGCTCGGCGACCCGCTGCGGGTGCGGCTCCTCGCGGCCGGACCCGGGCGGGAGAAGGTCCGCTTCGCCCCGGCCTGACGCGGGGCCGAGCCGCCGCGGCCCGTGCGGTCCGTCGGGTCCCCGGCCCGGCGGCACCGGCACCGGCTCCGGCCCGGTCCGGTCCGGGACGTGACCTTGGGCCGGGTAGCATGGTCGGCACGGCGGACGAGCCGGCCGGGCGGCCGCGTCGGGGTCCCAGACCCCGCCGAGGAACGTCCGGGCTCCACAGGGCAGGGTGGTGGGTAACGCCCACCCGGGGTGACCCGCGGGACAGTGCCACAGAAAACAGACCGCCGGGAGCCGCAAGGCACCCGGTAAGGGTGAAACGGTGGTGTAAGAGACCACCAGCGACCGGGGTGACCCGGCCGGCTAGGTAAACCCCACCCGGAGCAAGGTCAAGAGGAGCCGTCGGCTGACGGCTCTGCGCGGACGATCGAGGGCTGCCCGCCCGAGTCCGCGGGTAGACCGCACGAGGCCGGTGGCAACACCGGTCCTAGATGGATGGCCGCCTCCTCGGGCGCCGCGAGGCTCCCGGGAGACAGAACCCGGCGTACAGGCCGACTCGTCCGTCGTTCCCTCCTCCCCGCCGACCGGGTCGGCGGGGCAGCGGTCCCACCCCCGCCGTGGCGGGGGTGGTGCGGGCGCCGTACCGGCGGACGGACCCTAGCCGTCGGAGCCGTCGGAGCCGCCGGCCGACCGCGGGACCTCGACGACGAAGAACAGGAACGTGGTCCTGGTCGAGAGGTCGTGGAAGCCGGTCGGCCACGTGCAGGGCCGCGTCGTCCCCGAGCCGCCGCCTCGCCAGCGCCAGCATCCCGGCGCTGGCGTCGATGCCGGTGACGACCGCGCCGCGGTCGCGCAGTGCGGCGGTCAGGGGCCCGGAGCCGCACCCGGCGTCCAGGATCCGGCGACCGGCCACGTCCCCGGCGAGGGCCGGCATCGCGGGCCGCTCGTAGTACGCGTTCACGAGGTTGTCCTCGTTCTCCGCCGAGTACGCCTCAGCGAAGCCGTCGTAGTCGTTCACCCGGCCCGAGGACCCGGTGCAGCCCCCGGGGGCGTCGGTTGCGTGTTCCATCGGCGCAGCCTAGTGGTCACATGATCCACCGGACGGTCCCCTACCGCGGCGTGCTGCCGTCGGGTGTGAACGGGCCGCCGTGGCCGGGCACGATCAGGTCGGCGGCGGACAGCACCCGCAGCCGGGAGGCGCGCAGTACGTCGCGGTAAGGGCCCTGCGACCGGTGGGTCCCGCCTGCCCCCTTTCGCCGCCACCACGCGTCCGGCGCCGGTGCCCAGGCGCCCCCGCCCGTCAACCGGTTCGCCCTGCCCCACGGGGGCACCAGCCGGGACGCCCGGGAAACGGCGGGCGGCGCGTCGCCGATGGCCGTCCTGGCGGCAACTGGCCGGACTCGTAGGTGTGTTCAGGTCATAAGCGGGCACTTGGGGCACGGACGGGACCGGCGTCGCACGGAGCCGGTCGGCGGCACAGCTGAGAGGAGCACTCGATGGCCAGGTCGGGCAGGAGCAGGATCGCGGCGCTGTCCGTAGCCGGAGTTCTCGCCGGCACGGTGGTGGTCGGCTGCGGTGGCGACGGCGACACGGCCGGACCGGCGGACGAGTCGCGCGCCACCAAGGGCGCGGACGACGCCCGCAACCAGGCCACCGAGGCGGTGCGGTCCGCCTACGACCGGACGGCCGACCAGGAGACCGCGCGGGTGACGCTGCGGACGCGGACCTCGGCCGAGGGCAAGTCGGCGACGGTGCGGGGAAAGGGCGCCGTCGACCTGGACGACGGCGACAGCGTCCTGACGCTCACCGCGGACGGCGGGCGGATCGAGCAGCGCGTGGTCGACCAGCTGCTGTACCAGAAGCCCCCCGCCGGGCAGGCGCCCGACGGCAAACCCTGGATCAGGATCGACCTGCGGAAGGTCGCCGCCCAGCAGCGCAGCGGTGACCAGTCCATGAACGATCCGGCGCGGTCCGCGAGCCTCGCCAAGGCGATCGACGACAAGGACGTGGTGAAGAGCGGCACGGCCACGGTCGGCGGCGTCACCACCACGCGGTACCGCGTGCGCGTCGACGTCGCCGAGCTGCCCGACGGCGCCGCCCTGAGCAAGCGGCTCGGCCCCACCCTCCCGATGGACCTCTGGCTCGACGACCAGGGGCGCATCCGCCGCCAGCAGGTGGACATGGCCCTCAAGGCCACCCCCCGCCCCGAGGCCGGCTCCTCGCAGCGGTCCTCGTCCGCCCCGCAGGGAGTGACGGTGCGCACGGTGCTGGAGTTCTCCGACTTCGGCACCGAGGTGGAGGCGGATGCCCCTCCGGCGAGCCAGGTGACGGACCTGACCGACGAGGCGGTCAAGCAGGACGGCGCGGCGCGCTGACCCGGCGACCGGGGCGGGCCGGCAGGCGCACGGTGCCGCGCCCGCCGGCCCGGCCCGGTGGTGGGCCGCCTATGGACGCCGGCGGCGACGGTTGCGGCCGGTCCCGTCATACCGACGAGCACGAGCAGGCACCGTCGGCGCTCCTGGCGGCGTCCCGGAGCCCCGGCGTCCCGGAGGCCCGGCGGGTCGTCGATCGGCGGGAAGACGGCCGCCCGGTCCTCGCGGGAACACGGCCGCTCGATCCCTGGGGTACCACCGGAACCGTCGCATCGCCCACGGCGCACGTCCGTGGTGCGATGGAACCGGGGGCGGAAAGGAGAGCGATCATGCCCGCAACGAAGCGAACGGGTGTCGCCGCCTCGGTCCGTCCGCTGGTCGAGCCGGACCTGGATCGGGCCGACGACATCTTCAGGGTTGCCTTCGGGACCTTCCTCGGGTTCCCCGAGCCGGAGACGTTCTTCGGGACCGCCGACTATGTCCGCACCCGCTGGGCGGCAGATCCACGCGCGGCCTTCACGGCGACCGTCGAGGGCGAGGTCGTCGGATCGAACTTCGCCGCCGACTGGGGCAGCGTCGGGTTCTTCGGCCCGCTGACCGTACGTCCGGACCTGTGGGACCAGGGCATCGGCAGGCGCCTCATGGAACCGGTCATGGCCTGCTTCGACACCTGGGAGAACCGCCACCTCGGCCTGTTCACCTTCTCGCACAGCCCCAAGCACCTCGAGCTCTACCGCCGGTACGGTTTCTGGCCCCGGTTCCTCACCGCCATCATGAAGAAGCAGGTCGCCGTCAGCGCCGCGGTCCCCGGCCGAGTGCTGTACGGCGAGCTGACCGCCGCCGAGCGGCCCGAGGCACTGAGCCTCGGTCACGCCCTGACGGGGGCCGTGTACGAGGGCCTGAGCCTGGAGCGCGAGATCACGGCCACCCAGGCGCAGGGGCTCGGCGAGACCGTCCTCCTCGAGGGCGCCGACTCCGGCCTCGACGGTCTGGCTGTCTGCCACTGCGGAGCGGGGTCGGAGGCCGGTGAGGACGTGTGCTTCGTCAAGTTCGGCGCCGTGCGCCCCGGCCCGGGCGCCGCGGACCGGTTCGAACGACTGCTGGACGCGTGCGAGCAGCTGGCCGCCGAGAAGGGGCTGGGGCAACTGGACGCCGGAATGAGCCTGGCCCGCCAGGACGCCTACCGGCGCATGGCCGACCGCGGTTTCCGTACCTGGCTGCAAGGCGTGACCATGCACAAGCCCAACGAACCCGGCTACAGCCACCCGGACGCCTACGTGATCGACGACTGGCGCTGAGTCCACCGCCCCACTCGGCTCCGGGGAACACCCGACGCCGTCCGGGGGGCGACGGACACCGGGACTCCACGCTGAGCGGCCTGTCGCCGACCGCCCGTCACCGTTGTAGGGGAACCCGCGGCTCCGACAGCTTCCCTGCCGGCGGCGCCACCGGCAGGAGTGCGGTGTTCCGCCCAGCCGAACCGTCCCGCCGACCGGGTCGGCGGGGCAGTGGTCCCCCCGCCGTGGCGGGGGTGGTGCGGGCGCCGTACCGGCGGACGGACCCTAGCCGTCGGAGCCGTCGGAGCCGCCGGCCGACCGCGGGACCTCGACGACGAAGAACAGGAACGTGGTCCTGGTCGAGAGGTCGTGGAAGCCCTCGGGGAACAGCTCACGGGCGGCCGGGTCGGGCTGCGGTTCGCTGATGGCCGACAGCCGGAAACCGGCCGTGGTGAAGGCATCGGTCATCGCGTGCAGGGGCTTGCGCCAGAACCTCATCGGCACGGACCGCCCGCCGAACGTCCAGTCGAAGGTGTAGCTGGTGGTCGCGAAGTAGTCGGGCCGGGGCTCCTGGAACGTGTAGGCCACGAAAGGGTGGTCCACCGACGCGATCAGCCGGCCGCCGGGCCTGAGCACCCGCCGCAACTCGGCCAGCGCCGGCCCCCAGTCCTCCAGGTAGTGCAGCACCAGCGACGCGACCACGTCGTCGAACGCGCCGTCGGCGAACGGCAGGCGGTCGTTCAGGTCGGCCACGTGCAGGGCCGCGTCGTCCCCGAGCCGCCGCCTCGCCAGCGCCAGCATCCCGGCGCTGGCGTCGATGCCGGTGACGACCGCGCCGCGGTCGCGCAGTGCGGCGGTCAGGGGCCCGGAGCCGCACCCGGCGTCCAGGATCCGGCGACCGGCCACGTCCCCGGCGAGGGCCAGCATCGCGGGCCGCTCGTAGTACGCGTTCACGAGGTTGTCCTCGTTCTCCGCCGAGTACGCCTCGGCGAAGCCGTCGTAGTCGTTCACCCGGCCCGAGGACCCGGTGCAGCCCCCGGGGGCGTCGGTTGCGTGTTCCATCGGCGCAGCCTAGTGGTCACATGATCCACCGGACGATCCCCTACCGCGGCGTGCTGCCGTCGGGTGTGAACGGGCCGCCGTGGCCGGGCACGATCAGGTCGGCGGCGGACAGCACCCGCAGCCGGGAGGCACGCAGTACGTCGCGGTCCGGGGCCACGGGGTCGTCCGCGGGGCCCTCCGAGTGCCACCACAGGTCGCCGGCGAACGCCACCACGCCCGAGGCCGTGCCCGCGAGCAGCGTGATGTCCTCGGAGCTGTGCCCCGGGGTGCGGATCAGCCGCAGCGACGGGGTCAGCTCATAACCCTCCGCGTCCCGGTTCCGCCACTGGTCGCCCCGGTACTCGACCTTGTGGTCGTGCACCAGGGCCCGGCCGAACAGGCCCACGTTCATGGTGTTGTCCGGGTGGTGGTGGCTGAGCACCACGTCGGTGATGTCGTCGGGGCCGAGGCCCAGTGCCGCGAGTGGACCGAGGATGCGGTCGGGGCTCGCCACCATGCCCGGGTCGAAGATCACGTGCCGGCCCGCGTCGGAGACGTAGGAGACGGTGGCGGCCACCCCGGGGCCGGTGGCGCCCGTGTATCCGGTGGTCAGGATCGTGTACTCGGCGCTGCGCCCGAGCGGTGCGTCTGTCATGCCCTTGATCCTGCCGACCGGGCCGTTCCGTCACGAGTGGCACTTCTGCCGCTGATCGCAGGATCTGTGCCAGCCGTGGCACACTGCGTCCGTGCCGCCCTTCGTGAACGTCGCCGCCTATGCCCCGCCCGGAGTCGGCGTGCTCGCCGTCGGCATCGTCACCGAGGTGTTCGGTCCGCGCGGGGAGGGATCGCCCGCCTTCGACTTCGCGCTGTGCACCGACCGGCCCGGACCGGTCCCCACCGACTCCGGCGGGTCGCTCGGCGTCACCAGCGGCCTGGATCGGCTGGCCTCCGCCGATCTGCTGATCGCGCTGCCGGGGGCCGACTTCCGCACCCCGCCCGCCCCCGCCGTGCTCGACGCGCTGAGGGCCGCCCACGAGCGCGGCGCGCTGGTCGCGGCGCACTGCGTCGGCGCCTTCGCGCTCGCCGCCGCCGGGCTGCTCGACCACCGGCGGGCGACCACCCACTGGCGGTTCGCGGAACTGCTGGCCGGCCGCCATCCGGCGGTCACCGTCGAACCGGGCGCCCTCTACATCGACGAAGGGCGCGTCATCACCGGCGCGGGAGCCGCCGCGGGCTTCGACATGTGCCTCCACCTGCTGCGACGGGAGTACGGCGCGGCGGCGGCGAACGTCGTCGCCCGCGACATGGTGCTGCCCTCCCACCGCGACGGAGGACAGGCCCAGTACCTGTCCGCGCCCGTCCCCGAGGACTGCCAGGACGAGCGTCTCGCCGAGGTGCTCGCCTGGGCCCGCGAGCACCTCCACGAGCCGCTTCCGGTGGCGGAACTGGCCCGGCGCGCCCTGATGAGCAAACGCTCCTTCGCCCGCCGCTTCACCGCCGCCACCGGCACCACGCCGCACGCCTGGCTGCGCAACCTGCGGCTGAGCAGCGCCGAGGAACTCCTGGAGACCACCGACCTCCCGGTCGAGGAGATCGCCCACCGGGTCGGATACGGGAGCGCGGCGGTACTGCGGGAGCAGTTCGTCCGCCGCCGGGGGGTGCCGCCCCGCTCCTACCGCCGCTCCTTCACGAGCACGCCGGAGCGACCGCGCGGGGAACCGGCCGCGCCGGCCCGGGAACGCCCGTGACCGGCCCGTACGCGCATCCCGGCGGCAACGGACTTACCGTCGAGGTATGGACTTCCGCATCACTGCGGAGGAGCAGGATCTCCTCTTCCTGATCGTGGGCCACCTGGACGAGGGCAACGCACCCACCGTCGAGGAGCTGGCCCGGGACACCGGGGCGGACGTGAAGCGCGAGGTGGCGTCGCTCCGCTCCAAGGGGTGGATCCTGGTCCGGCTGGTGGACGACAGCCTCACCGTGATCGGCCTCTCCCCGATGGCCGTGACCGCGCTGAGCAACCTGCGCTACGGCCGCCGGGCGTGACCCCGGTCCGCCGTCCGGCCCCCGCAGCCGCGGAACGCCCCCGCGAGGGCCCGGTGCCCGGCGCCCCGCGGAACGCCGTGCCGGATCCGGCCCCGGCACCCTGCTGAACGCCCCGCCCCCCGTGCGCTGTTACGGGAGGCGGGGCGACGTCCGAGTAGCGTCAGCAGCAATGACGTATAGGGACGGACACCGACGTTAGCGGGCGGGTCTGACAGTGCGGTCCGGCTCCGGTCCGGCCCCCGGCCGAGCGGGCTCCGGGCCGGCCGGCGGATCGATCTCCTCGTGCGGGGTGACCCGCCAGAACATCGTCACGGTGACCCGGAAGCCGGTGTGGTGCCGTCCGTCGGCGTCGGCCCGCCCGGTGTGCCGCAGCGCCCACTCCTCGGCCCGGTCGCGCATCTCGCCGGGCACCCGCTCCGGCGCGGGCGCGGAGGCCGCCGCGCAGCTGGTGCACTCGACCTCGACGATGTACGGCTCGGCGTCCGGATCCGGCCCCAGCGACATGTCGACATAGCGCATCCGGGCCCGGCTCACGGCGCGGCTTCCGGACGAGGGCCCAGCTCAGCGGTGATCGCGGCCCGCAGCGCCGCGTGCAGAAGCGGCGCGTCGGTCAGGTACCGCCCGTGCGAGACCGGCACCCGCCAGTGCGGCCCGCCCCCGTGCCGGACGTGCCTGGGCGGCACGGCGACGTAGGTGGCGCCGGCCAGCACCGCGACCTGCTGGAGGGACCAGGCGGTCGCGGTCCCGGGCGGCACCAGCCAGTACAGGCGCCTGCCGCGCGGGTCCTCGATGACCGCCCCGGTCTCCTCGCCCAGCAGCGCCAGGGCCCGGGCGCCGATGTACTGCGGGGCGCGCACGGCGTCCCACCACCGGCCCGCGGGCAGGACGTGCACGTCGGTGAGGTTGGGGGGTTCCCAGGCGCCGCCCGCCGGGGCGTTCGGGACGCCCGGGGCGGTGGTGTGGTGAAGCGAGGGGCGGCTCCCCTCGCCGAACGGGCGGTAAGGGCGTACTGGATCGCTCATCGGGTTCGGACTCCCATCTGCCTGCGCTGCGGTCGGGAAGATGGTCGTCCGCCGCAAGGGCCTCAGGTGACCCGCCGCGGGTTAGCCGGTGTCACTCGTAGGCGTGGCACCAACGGGCGAACTCGGTGAGGGTCCCGGCGTCGGATCGTCGCAGTCGGCGCAGCGTGGCCACGTCCTCGCGCACCCAGCGGTGCTCGCGGGCGTGCTGGGGCGCGATACGTCGCGCCGCTCGCAGCGAGGCGAAGGCCGCGTGGGGGTCACCGCTCCACAACTGCGCGCGAGCCAGTTCGATGTGGAATCCGGACCGGCGCTCGGCGGGCAGATGGTGCGGTGGCCGCCATCCGTTCACCTCGTCCAGGGCCCGGTGCGTATGGTCGTTCCCGAGGCTCACCGCGACCGCCACCCGGTGGATGCGAACGCTGTCGGGACCGAAAGCGGTGCCCGTGTAGACGCCTTCGGGAACCAGTTCGGCCAGGGCGCGGGCCTGCGCCAGGTGCTCATGGGCGGCGACCGGGTCTGCGGCGCGTCCGGCGATCACGGCGGCGCGCATGTGGAGTGCCCCGCGCGCGGCCGTCGCATGCGGGCCCACCGGGTTCGGCGACGCGTCGATCGCCCTCTCCAGTGCCCTGAGCCCGGCGGCATGAGCCTGGGCCGTGAAGAAGGTCTCGGTGCGGACGTAGGCGGTCGCCGCGTCGAGCAGCGGGTTCTCCGCATAGGGCGCGACCCAGCGCATCAGCTCGATGAGCCTGGCCGACAGGTCCCGGGCTCGGAACTTGTACGCCACGGCATCGGCGGTCCGGTAGGCGGCTGCCAGGAGGTGCGCGGCCTCCCTCCGGTCGTCCGCGGACGCGGCGTGGAAGGCGCGGGTCAACTCGTCGACGAGGAGTGGCAGATGCCGGGCGATCTGCGCGTAGTGTGCGGAGAGCCGCCAAGTCACGGCGTCGCCGACGACGGAGCGGAGTTCCGGCAGCGACCTCGTGGGGCCGTCCGCCGGCACGTCGTAGGCGGCGAGTACGGCGGACAGGCCGGGCATCGCCTCGTGCACCCTGGCATCGGACCGGTCCTGACCCGATTCCAGCCGCGACGGGTCGATGCCCAGCGCGGCGGCCAGCGCGTCACGTACCCCGTCACCGGCCCCTCGCGCACCGCGTTCGATCTTCTGCACCGTTCCGATGTGCAGGCACGCCGCGTCGGCGAGTTCACGCTGCGTCATACGTGCGATCCGCCTGAAGTAGGCGACGCGCTTGCCCAGTTCACGCGGACCGTCGTCGTGCGGCATCGCCCAGCTCCTCCCTCGGGGCCACTCCGCAGCGTATCGGCGCCGCTACGACAGCGCCTCGACGATGCCCATGAGGTCCGTCAGCGAATCGACGCGCCAGTCGGCTTCGGCGCCGACGGACGCGTCCGACCACAGGTAGCCGTACGGCCCCCGGCGCAGCAGCGCGGTACGGAGACCGGCGCGGGCCGCAGGAGCCACGTCGTTGGCCGGATGATCGCCCACGTAGAGGGTGTCGTGCGGGGGCACCCCGGCGAGTTCCACGACGCGTTCGAAGAACGCGGCGTCCGGTTTGGCCACGCCCCAGGCGCCGGAGGTGGCGATGGCGTCGACGGGCAGGTCGAGGGCGCGCAGGAGTTCGCCGGCGCGCCGGGTCTGGTTTCCCGCGACGGCCACGCGCAGGCCCGCTGCCCGGAGGGCCGACAGGGCGGGTCGCACGTCCGGGTAGAGATCGTCCTCGGCAAGGTGCTCGGTGATCCCGGCCGCGTCCATCGCCGCCCGCTCGGCGGCGACGTCGATGCCCGGCCGGATCAGCCGGATGGCGTCCGCGTTGTCCCGGCCCTGGGCCACCACGGCTCCGACCAGCGCGGAGAGGGTGTGGCGGGGCACGCCGAGCCAGTCCGCCCAGGAGGCCCAGGTCCGGTCGTCCCGGACGAGGGTCTCACCGACATCGAACACCACCGCGCGAATCATGCGGGCAGCGTAAGGCACGGCCCGGAGCCGGGCGTCCCGCCGTCCGGCCGGGGCCGGGCGGCGGGGCACCGGGCGGGCTCACCTCGGCAGGCGGGCGCCGATCCGCGGGGTGTGCGGGGCGGCGTAGCCGCTGAGGAAGGTGACCAGCGGGGGGACGACGAGGGTGATGACGTACTGCGCCACCGACGGCAGCGAGCCCATCAGTTCCGCGTCGCCGACCGTGGCGTTCAGGACGGTGACGGCACCGGCGGCGGCAAGACTGCCGACGGTTGCCCAGGAGACCTTGCGTTCGACTTTCTTGGCCATGGGACGACCTCCTCGACGGGTCGGTTGTGGCCGGAGGAAGGGGTGCGGGCGTGGGGGGTGCGCCCCGGCGGCGTACGCGCATGCGGGCACGGCGGATCGCCGCACGCCGGGTGCGGAGGGGAGTGAGCGGATGGACAGAGCGGATATACCCGGTGCGGCGGCGGTCGGAACGGCCATCGCCGGGGGGCCGCGGACCTGCGGACGCGCGACGGGCTCCGGGCGGGGGCGCGGGCGTCCGAGGGCGCGCGCCGGGCACCGCGCGGGGTGGGTCAGTCCAGGGTGGGCCGGGCGGCTCAGTCCAGGGCGCGCAGGGCGGCGCGCGCGGCGTCGAGGGCGCCTTCCCGGATCTCGGTGGCGCCCGGCGCCTTCCCGTTCTCGAAGTCGCTGCCGTTGTACGTCACGGTGACCACCGCGTTGTCCACCCGGACCGTCACCACCGCCTCGCGGATCTGCTGGTCGTCCTCGGTCGTCAGGCGCTCGTTCAGGGTCGCGGAATCCCCGATCCCGGCCACCGGCTCGCCGGGAGCCGCCGGCGGGGTGGTCCGGCCGCCGGCGGCGAGGGCGTAGCTGATGTCCAGCCAGCGGTAGTCGTAGCCGTCCAGCGCGTTCCAGGAGCAGCTGCTGCGGCGGGCGGTGTCGCTGGCCTTGATCTTCTTGCCGGCGACCGGGGCTCCGGGGACGAGCTTCCGGACCGTTCCGGCGGGCACCCCGGCGCACGGTTCGGCGGGCGGCGCGGTGTACCGGCCCGGGGCGGGCGTGCCGGTGGCGGGAGAGGAATCACCGGGGGAGGAGCCCTCGGAGCGGCCCGGGGAGGGACGGGCGGAGGCGGAGTCGTCCGGCGCCGGCCCGGGGCGGGCGGCGGACTTCTCCGGCTGCGTGTCGGAGTGGCTGTTGGTCGTCATGGCCAGACCGGCGACGGTCAGCACGGCGACGGGCAGCAGGCGGGCGCCCAGGAGGATCGGCAGAGAACGCACGGCGGTCCCTCTTCGCTGACGGGGGACGAGGACTGCGGGAGAGACGACCATGCCACACCACGGGAACCGGGGACAGCCCGGGTCCCCGGGCGGGCCGATGAGCCTCCGGGACCCGGTGCGGTAGCCGCCCGGCGCCCTCCGGCCGCCGGGCGGTGCCGTCTCGCCGGACCGGGCAGGTCCCGGCCGGCTCAGTGCACGTCGACGCGGAAGCCGTGCGCGGCGTCCTCCGGACAGCGGAAGACGCGCAGGTCGCCGAAGCGCCCCACGATCACCTTCGGCGGGGCGTCGGAACTCGCCACGGTGAACAGCAGGCGCAGTTCGGCCCCGCAGTGGCAGGGGTTGGGCAGGTAGTCGGTGAGGTGCCAGGTCGGCCAGCCGCCGGCCTTCCAGCCCGGCAGGCAGGCGAACGCCAGGTAGTCGCCGCCGGTCCGGGCGCTCCACGCGTCCACCTCCGCCCGCACCTCGTCTGGCAGTTCGTCCGGGTAGGGGAGGTCGGTCAGCGGGGTGGGGGTCAGGCGGCAGGCGGTCGGCCGGTACGCGTACGCGGCGTCCCAGTCGGCGCACCAGGTCTCCGGGGGCGGGGCGGTGCGCGGTCGGCGCACCTCGGCCGCGGCGCGCCAGCGGATGTCGAGCACCGGGCCGTCGTGGCCGGCGCCCTCGTGGTCGTTGGGGCACCACAGGATCTGCAGCAGGTCGGTGCCCGGCGGCCACCAGCCGCCCGGCGCGTCCTCGGCCCGCAGCTGTACGACGGGCACCATGGGCACGGCGGTCGGGTGCCCCTCCAGGAACGCGCGCCCGGCCTCCCGGCACACCGGCCAGCTCTCGTCCTCCGGCCAGAGCAGCGGCCCGCCCAGCGAACTCTCGTACGGCGAGGGCGCGGTGCCGTCCGCCGTGGGGCCGGGGCCCCCGCCGTCCGGCGCCGCGCCGGAGGCGGCCCCGGGCGGCACCGGATCGAGCCGGACGGCGGCCCGGGCGAACGGCGCGAGGGCGGGCACGTCGGCCAGCGGGGCGGGTGGCGCCCCGGGGGCGGGCGGCGGGGTGGCGGCGGTCATGGGCGTCCTCGCGGGCGGGTCCGGCAGCGGGCCGGCCGGACGGTGGGGTGCACCGTAGCGGCCGGGCCGGACAGCCGGGCCGGCGCCCCGGGTGTCACCGCCGCCCGCCCGAAGGCCGGCGCCCCGGGCGGGCCCGGCTCGTCCGCAGCCGCGTCACGCCGGCCGCCGGGGAGCCGGGCCCCGGTGGCCGCGGGCGGGCGCGGTGCCCGTCAGGGGATGCGGGTGGCGGTGCCGGTGACGGTGACGCGCGGGTCGTCGGCGCTCAGCCCGACCTCCAGCAGGCCGGGCCGTCCCAGGTCGTGGCCCTGGTGGAGGGTGAGCGTGACCGGCGCGGTGACCAGGCCCAGCTCGCGGGCGTACGCGCCGAACGCGGCGGCCGCCGCGCCGGTGGCCGGGTCCTCCACCACGCCGCCGACCGGGAACGGGTCGCGGACGTGGAAGACGGTCTCCGACTCCCGCCACACCAGCTGAACGGTGGTCAGGTCGTGCTTCCGCATGAACGCCGCCAGCCGGTCGAAGTCGTAGTCCAGGCGGGCCAGCCGTTCCCGGGTGGCGGCCGCCAGCACCAGGTGCCGGGCGCCGGCGAAGGAGATGCGCGGCGGCAGCGCCGGATCCAGGTCGGCGGCGGGCCAGTCGAGCGCCGCCAGCGCCTCGGTGACCTCCGGCTCGGCGACCTCCTCGACCTGCGGTGCCACGCTGGTCAGCGTGGCCCGCAGCACACCGTCGATCTCGCGCACCTCGACCGGCACGGTGCCCACCGGAGTGGCGAACGCGTAGGCGCCGGGCCCGGACCGCTCGGCCAGGGCGACCGCGGTGGCGACCGTGGCGTGCCCGCAGAAGGGCACCTCGGCGAGCGGGCTGAAGTAGCGGACGGTGAAGGCGCGGCCCGGCTCACCCAGCCCCTCCGGCGGGGCGGTCAGGAACGCCGTCTCCGAGTAGCCCACCTCGGCGGCGATCGCCAGTTGCGCGGCGTCGTCGAGTCCGGCGGCGTCCACCACCACACCGGCCGGGTTCCCTCCGGCGGGATCCGCGGAGAAGGCGGTGTAGCGCAGCACGTCGGGCAGGGCGGGAACGTCGTTCTGGATCGTCATGTCCGGGGCAACCCACGGCACCGGTCGGGTTATTCCGGGGGCGCGGCGAGCACCGCGCGACGGGCCGCGCGGGGCACCGCGCCGCCCGCCGGCGGCCCCGGGACGGGGGGCGGTCCGGGCCCGGGGCGTCGCGGTCCGCGGCGTCGCGGACCGGGCGCTTCCCGCGGCCGGGCGGCGGCCCGCGTCCGCTCAGCCCCGGCCGATGTACGGCATGGCCGTCGCCATCACGGTGGCGAACTGGACGTTCGCCTCCAGCGGCAGGGCGGCCATGTGGCGGACCGTGCGGGCCACGTCCGCCGCGTCCATCACCGGCTCCGCGCGCACCTCGCCGTTCGCCTGGAGGATGCCGGTGCTCATCCGCTCGGTCATCTCGGTCGCGGCGTTGCCGATGTCGATCTGGCCGCAGGCGATGGAGTACCGGCGGCCGTCCAGCGACAGCGACTTCGTCAGGCCGGTCATGGCGTGCTTGGTGGCGGTGTAGGCGATGCTGTGCGGCCGGGGCACATGGGCCGAGATGGAACCGTTGTTGATGATGCGTCCGCCCTGCGGGTCCTGGGCCCGCATCAGCCGGAACGCGCCCTGGGCGCAGAGGAAGGCGCCGGTGAGGTTGGTGTCGACCACCGCCCGCCAGTCCTCGTACGACAGTTCGTCCAGCGGCACCGGCGGGCCGAAGGCGCCCGCGTTGTTGAACAGCAGGTCGAGCCGGCCGAAGCGGTCGCGCACCGTCGCGAACAGCGCGTCCACCTCGGCGGGCCGGGTCACGTCGGTCCGCACCGGGAGCGCCCCGGAGCCCGCCAACCGGGCGGTTTCGGCCAGCGCGTCCTCCCGGCGGCCGGCCAGGACCACCGACCACCCCGCCTCGGCGAGCTCCAGCGCCACCGCCCGGCCGATTCCCGAGCCCGCACCCGTCACGACCGCGATCCTGGACACCACCGACCGCTGGGACACCGCAGATCCCTCTGACACCGCCGCCCCCTTCGACCCCGGACTGCTCCCGTTCATGGCTCCGCAGCGTACGCGACACCTTCCGGCCCCGGGAGATTGCGCCGAATGCCCCATCCGGATGCTGCGCTCACCTGAGGGCCATATATGTGTCGTGCACGGGTCGGTACATCGCCGCTCCGCTCCACTCCAATTCCTCTGACACGTCACGTCAGGGGAAGGCAGATGGGACAGATGGCACACGCAGCCGACGCACACGCACCGCACCAGCAGCAGCTCAGGTCCGCCGCGGCCCGGCTGGGCCGGCGCCGCTTCCTCACCGTCACCTCGGCGGCCGCCGCGCTCGCCTTCACCACCAACCTGCCGGCCGCGCACGCCGCCGAACTGGCCCCCCGCGCGCTCACCGAGGACCCGTTCACGCTGGGCGTCGCCTCCGGCGACCCGCGCTCGGACTCGGTGGTGCTGTGGACGCGCCTGGCCCCCCGCCCCTACGAGCCGGGCAACGGCCTGCCGGCCACCGGCGCGGTGCGCGTGCACTGGGAGGTCGCCCGGGACGAGCGCTTCACCCGCATCGCCCGGCGCGGCACCGCCAGAGCGCACGCCGAGTTCAACTACACCCTGCACGTGGAGGCCGACGGGCTCGCCGCCGACCGGGTCTACTGGTACCGCTTCCGGGCCGGCGAGTGGATCAGCCCGGTCGGCCGCACCCGCACCACGCCCGCGCGCGGCATACGGGTCAACGACGCCCGGTTCGGGCTGGTGTCCTGCCAGGCGTACCACGACGGGTACTTCACCGCGCTGGGCCACCTCGCGCGGGAGGACCTGGACGCCGTCTTCCACGTCGGCGACTACCAGTACGAGTACGCGGTGAACGCCGTCGGCGGGGCCCGGAACTACACCGACCGCACGCTGCCCGAGGTGTTCAACCGGGAGACCGTCACGCTGGAGGACTACCGGCTGCGCTACGCCCTGTACAAGTCCGACCCGGACCTGCGGGCCGCGCACGCCGCCTTCCCCTGGTTCGTCACCTGGGACGACCACGAGACGGAGAACAACTACGCGGGCGGCATCCCGGAGAAGGACCAGGACCCGCAGGAGTTCCTGATCCGCCGCGCCGCCGCCTACCGCGCCTACTGGGAGAACATGCCGCTGCGGATGCCGCAGCTGCCCGACGGCCCGGACATGCGGCTGTACCGCCGCGCGCACTACGGCCGGCTGGTCCAGCTCGACATCCTGGACACCCGGCAGTACCGCTCGGACCAGGCGTACGGGGACGGCTGGCAGTACCCCGGACCGGAGTCCGAGGACCCCTCGCGCACCATGATCGGCGCGGCGCAGGAGCGCTGGCTGCTGGACGGCTTCCGCCACTCGCACGCCACCTGGAACGTGCTGCCCCAGCAGGTCACCTTCTCCCGCCGGAAGAACACCACCGCGGACCGGTCCAAGCTCTCCATGGACTCCTGGGACGGCTACCCGGCCTCCCGCGAGCGGATCCTGGCCGGCGCCGAGCAGGCGGGCCTGGACAACCTCGTCGTGCTCACCGGTGACGTGCACGTCTCCTACGCCCTGGAGATCAAGCGGGACTTCGACGACCCGGCCTCGCGGACGGTGGGCGTGGAGTTCGTCGGCACCTCCGTCAGCAGCGGCAAGGACGGCGCCGACAAGCCGGGCAACTGGGACACCTATCTGGCGGCCAACCCGCACATGAAGTTCTACAACGGCCGCCGCGGCTACACCACGGTCACCCTCGACGCGGAGCAGGCGCGTGCCGACTACAAGACGGTCTCGCGCGTCACCACGCCCGGCGGCACCCTGAGCACCGCGGCGTCCTTCGTCTGCGAGGCCGGCAACCCCGGTCTGCACCAGGTCTGACCGCGGCCGCCGGCCGGCGGCACCGGACCCGGACCCGGCCCGCCACCCGGGCCGGGTCCGGGGTGCGCCGCCCACGGTGGCTGCCGTATACACGCGGATGGCTGAGAACATGGGCGGACCCGACGACCCCTGGGAGCGCTGCATGGCGGAATCCGCCCACCCCGCGTCTGCCGACGACGGCATAGCCGGCACCACCGGCACCCCCGGCATCACCCGGACCGCAGGCACGGACGACGGAACCGCCCCGGCACCACCGCCACCCGCCGCTTCGGGGGCGGGCCGCCCCCGGGTGGGGCGGCAGCGGACGGGAGACCCGGCGGCGGGGCCCCACGAGGGCCCCCGGGAGGACACCGGAGAGGGGATCCGGGAGGAACCGGACGCCGCACCGGGGCGGCCCCGTGGCACCGCCGCGCAGCGCCGCACCGGCCTGCTCACCACCTTCGTGCTGGGCGGGCTCACCGCCCTGCCCGCACTCTCCATGGACCTGTACCTCCCGGCACTGCCGGAGGTCACCGACGCCCTGCACAGCCGGGCCGCCACCGTCCAGCTCACCCTCACCGCCTGCATCGCGGGCATGGCCGTCGGCCAGTTGCTGGTCGGCCCGATGAGCGACCGGTGGGGCCGCCGCCGGCCGCTGCTGGCCGGCATGGTGGTCTATGTGCTGGCCACCGTGGTCTGCGCCTTCGCCCCCACCGCCGAACTGCTCGTCGTCTTCCGGGTCGTGCAGGGCCTGGCCGGCGCGGCGGGCATCGTGATCGCCCGCGCCGTGGTCCGCGACCTGTACGAGGGCGTGGAGATGATCCGGTTCTTCTCCACCCTGATGCTGATCGCCGGCGTCGCGCCGATCGCCGCCCCGCTCATCGGCGGCCAGGTGCTGCGGTTCACCGACTGGCGCGGGGTCTTCGTCGTCCTGGGCACCGTCGGCGCCCTGCTCACCGTGCTGGTGTGGCGCTGCCTGGGCGAGACGCTGCCGCCCGAACGGCGGCACGTCGGCGGGCTCGGCGAGACGCTGCGCACCATCCGCGGGCTGCTCGCCGAACGGGTCTTCACCGGCTACCTGCTGGCCGGCGCGTTCGCCTTCGCCGCGCTGTTCGCCTACGTCGCCGGGTCGTCCTTCGTGGTCCAGGACATCTACGGCGCCTCCCCGCAGACCTTCAGCCTGCTGTTCGGCCTCAACTCCGTCGGGCTGGTCGGCATGGGGCAGCTCAACGGCAAGGTCCTGGTCGGCCGGGTCGACCCGAACGTGGTGATCACCGTCGGACTGGCGGCCGTGACGCTGGCCGCGGGGACCCTGACGGTGCTGGCCTCCGGGGTGTTCGGCAGGGCGCCGCTGGCGGCGATGGCGGCCGGGATGTTCGTGCTGATGTCCGCGATGGGGCTGATCTTCTCCAACACCAACGCGCAGGCGCTCCAGCGCGCCGGGCACGCCGCGGGTTCCGCCTCCGCGCTGCTGGGCACCAGCTCCTTCCTGGTCGGCGCCGCCGCCGCGCCGCTGGTCGGGATCGCCGGGGAGGGCACGGCGGTACCGATGGCGCTGGTCCAGCTGGGGTGCGCGCTCGCCGCGGTGGCCTGCTTCGTGGGACTGTGCCGTCCATGGCAGCGGAAGCGAGCGGGCCGGTGACGGACCCGGCGCCGGACCGGCCCGCGGATGCGGTGGCGGGCCCCGGGGCGGACCGGCCCGCGGATGATCCGGTGGCGGACCTGGTGCGGGGGGTGGCCGCGCTCACCGAGGGCGAGCGGCCCTGGTGCGCCGGCGCGGTGGTCAGCGCCGGCCGGGGCACCGGGACCCTGGCCGAGGAGGCGTTCGGCTGGGCCGTGCGCTACGCCGGGTACGACCCGGACACCGACCGCGGAGTGGAACTGCCCGCCGCGGCCCGGGTGCCGGCGGACACCGGCACCCTCTTCGACCTCGCCTCCCTGACCAAGCTGTTCACCGCCGTCGTCGCGGTGTGGTGCGTGGAGCGGGGCACCCTGGACCTGGACGGGCAGGTCGCCGCCTACGCACCGGAGTACGGTGCCGCCGCCGCGCACCGGATCACCGTGCGGCAGCTGCTCACCCACACCTCCGGCCTCCGCCCCGAACTGCCGCTGTACGCCTGCCCGGGGCCGGCGGAGCGGCTGGCGATGCTCCGCGCCGAGGAACCGACGGCCCCACCGGGCACCGGGCGCCGCTACTCCGATCTGAACCTGCTGATCCTGCAGGGCGTGCTGGAGCGGATCACCGGGCAGCCGCTGGACCGGCTGGTGGCGGAGGTGATCACCGGGCCGCTGGGCATGCGCGACACCTGCTTCCGGCCGCCGCCCGCACTGCGACCCCGGGTCGCCGCCACCGAGGACCAGCGCCGGCCCTGGGCCAAGCTGGACCGCGGCATGCTGCGCGGCGAGGTGCACGACGAGAACGCGCACGCGCTGGGCGGCGTTGCCGGGCACGCCGGGCTCTTCGCCACCGCGGGCGATCTGGCGCGGCTGTGCCGGGCGCTGCTCGGCGGCGGTACCCACGAGGGGGTCCGGGTGCTCCGGCCCGGCTCGGTCGACCTGCTGCTGACCGCGCCGGGGCTCGGCTTCGAGGTGGACCAGCCGTGGTTCATGGGCGGACTCGCGGGCCGCGGCGCGGCCGGGCACACCGGTTTCACCGGGACCAGCCTGGTGATCGACCGGGCCACCGACTCCTATCTGGTGCTGCTCGCCAACACCGTCCACCCGCGCCGCCGCCCCGGCGACAGCGCTCCGCGGGCCGCGGCCGGGACGGCGCTGGCACGGCTGCTGCGCGCCGGGGACGGGTAACATTCATCGGATGCACGCCCCCGAATCCGTCCCCGCCCGCGACGCCCTGCGCGCGGCGCTGGCCCGACTGCTGGACGGTCTGCCGCCCTCCCAGGCGGCGCAGGCCGTCGAGCGGCTGATCACCAACTACCGGGGGCGGACCCCGACCGACGCGCCGGTGCTGCGGGACCGCTCCGACGTGGCCGCCTACGCCGCGTACCGGATGCCCGCGACCTACGAGGCGGTGCGGGCGGCGCTGGCCGCGTTCCGGGCCCGGCTGCCCCACTGGGTCCCGGCGCACCACGTCGACGTCGGCGGCGGTACCGGCGCGGCGAGCTGGGCGGTCGCCGACGCGTGGGCCGGCGAGACGCCCGGGACCGGCGCGGCCCGCGGCACCACGGTGCTGGACTGGTCGCAGGCGGCGCTGTCGCTCGGCGAGGAACTGGCCGCCGGGTCCGGCGAGCCGGCGCTGCGGGACGCGCGGTGGCTGCGGCAGGCGATCGACGGCCGGCTGCGGATCGAACCGGCCGACCTGGTCACGATCTCCTACGTGCTGGGCGAACTGACCGAGGCCGACCGGGGCGTGGTGGTCGACGAGGCGGCCCGCGCGGGCCAAGCGGTGGTGATCGTCGAGCCGGGCACCCCCGAGGGGTACCTGCGGATCCGGGCGGCCCGGGACCGGCTGGTGGCCGCCGGGCTGCGGGTGGTCGCCCCGTGCCCGCACAGCGGCACCTGCCCCATCGAGGTGGGCTCCGACTGGTGCCACTTCGCCGCCCGGGTCAGCCGCTCGTCGCTGCACCGGCAGGTCAAGGGCGGCTCACTGCCGTACGAGGACGAGAAGTTCAGCTATGTGGCGGCGGTCCGGGACCTGCCGGCGCCACCGGCCGCGGCCGTGGACCGGGTGGTGCGCAAGCCCCAGATCCGCAAGGGCATGGTGCTGCTGGACCTGTGCACCGGGACGGAGGGGCTGCGCCGGGAGACGGTGACGAAGCGGCACGGCCCTGCCTACCGCGCCGCCCGGGACACCGGCTGGGGCGACGAGTGGCCGCCCGCGCCGGAGCGGGACCGCTGATATCGGGCCGGCGCCGCGGCCGGTACGTGGAGTCCGGCCGGGCCGCCGCCACCGCGGACGGCTCCGCGGGGTGCTGACGGCCCGGGGACCCCGGGCGCGGACCGTGCCCGGGGTGCCCGCCCGCGCCCCGCGCCCGGCGTCCGGTGCCGGGCCGTCCCGGGGAGCCGCGGCTGCGGGTGCGGCGGCTCAGTCCTCCTCGCCCTCCACCGCCGAACGGGTGTTCCGGCGTTCCTGGAGCTTGCGCAGCAGCTCCCGTTTCTGTGCGAGTGGGTCGAGGCCGCCGCGGCCCTCCGTGCCGGTGCCGCGCCCGCCGTGCAGCGTGGCCCGGGAGAGGTTGCTGCGGGTGCCGCCGACGCCCAGCATCGTGCCCGACCTGCCCTTGCTCATGGTGATCTCCTCTGTGCTCGCTCCGAGTGAGCGAGACGTTTCGTCTCGCACTAGTCATAGTTTCCGCGAGACGTATCGTCTTGTCAAGACGATACGTCTCGCCTCATGTGCTTGGTAGATTGAGGCCATGGCCAACAAGACTCCCCCTGACGCCTCCCGCCGCAGCGAGCGCTCCCGGCGCGCCATCCAGGAAGCCGCCCTCGACCTCGTCGGCGAGGTCGGATACCCCAAACTCACCATCGAGGCGATCGCCGCCCGGGCCGGCGTCGGCAAGCAGACCATCTACCGCTGGTGGCCCTCGAAGGCCGCCGTCCTCCTCGACGCCTTCGCCGCCCTCGGCGAGGAGGCGGCGGAGGCGGCGGGCGGGGACCCCGAGATCCCCGACACCGGCGACCTGGAGGCCGACCTCAAACTGGTGCTCCGGGCCACCGTCGACGAGATGAACTCCCCCCGGTACGACCTGCCCGCCCGCGCCCTGGCGGCCGAGGGCGTGGTCAACCCCGAACTCGGCGCCGAGTTCGTCTCCCGCCTGCTGGAACCGTCGCTCCAGCTCTATGTGAAGCGGTTGCGCGCGGCCCAGGAAGCCGGGCAGGCCGACCCCGGCCCGGACCCCCGGATCGCCCTGGAACTGCTGGTCGGGCCGCTCGCCCACCGCTGGCTGCTGCGCACCCTGCCGCTCACCCACGAGTACGCCGACGCCGTGGTGGAGGTGGCGCTGCGCGGCATCGCCCCGCGCTGAGCGGCGCCCCGCGACCGAGAGGCATCGCCCCACCGGGCGGTCACCCGCCGCGGCGGGCCGTGCCGCCCCGCCGGGCGCCGCCCGCCACCGGTCCGCGCCGCCGTGCGTCGTCCGTCCGCCGGTCGGCGGTACCGCCCGCCGGCGCGTGCCGTGACCGTCCGGTGGTCCGGGCGGTCCGCCCCGCCGCCGCCCGGGAGCGGGGCGGCGGGCCGGGGCGCACTCAGGGGCGGACCGGGATGCCGGTCAGCAGTCCGGGGGCGTCGGTGATGATCCCGGTGCAGCCCAGGCGGAGCATCCGGTCCCGGTCGGCCGGGGTGTTCACGGTGTGCCCCCACACCCGGGGGATGCCGGACCGGACGGCGCGCTTCACGTCCTCGTCCCGCGCCCGGTGGTCCACGTCCAGCAGATCCACGAACGACCGCCAGGCGGAAGGGTCGTCGTCCCGCAACTGCGCGGCCGAACGCCACAGCTGGGCGATCAACCCCATGTCGTGCGCCTGCCGGGCCACGGCCGGGGTGTTGGTGTTGACGTACACCGAGCGGGCCAGCCCCCGGTCCTTGACCAGCTTGGCCAGGGCGGGCAGCCCGCGCGCGTCCTTGGCCTCCATCATCAGCGTGGTGTGCCCGCCGAACCGGTCCAGCACCTCCGCCACGGTCGGCGGCGGCTCCGGCAGCCACTCGCCGGGCAGTGCCGGGTCCGGCCGCAGCAGCACGTGCCGCCACTGGTCCAGGCTGAGCGTGTCGACCCGGCCGGAGGAGTACGTCGTGCGGTCGAGCGTGGCGTCGTGCATCACCACCGGGGTGCCGTCGCGAAGCACCCGGGTGTCGAAGTCGATCACTTCCGCCTGACCCCGCTCCAGCGCCGCGGTCAGCCCCGCCATGCTGTTCTCCGGCACCTCCAGGGCGCCCCCGCGGTGTGCGGTGTACGTGATGGAGCCACGTATCGGAGCGCCGCTCGCCTGCCCCGGCGCTCCGCGGGCGGCGGGCAGCACCACCCCCGAGGCGGGGGTGGCCAGCGCCAGGGCCATGGCCGCCGCCAGCAGAGATCTTGAGACCATATACGGAACGCTAAGCCGGAGAATGCGGTTATGCCCGGTAAGTGCACCCACTGGTGGGGGTAGCGCCCACCCCGGATGCGGACACCGGCCACCTCAGGAGCAGGATGGTGGCAGCATTGATCGGGTAGGGCGATGCCGCACCACAGCCACGACAGCCGTGAAACGAGGCGATAGATGGAACGCAAGGGCAGGTTCTCCCAGTGGCTGCGCCGTCCCAGGAGCGGAGCGGGCGGCGAGGCGGGCACGGGAGTGGGCGCCGGCGGCGCCCGCGAGGATCTGCTCCTGGCGGCCGCGGCCGCCGGATTCCCGCTCGCGCCGGCCGCCCACCCCTCCGGGTACGGCTGTTCCTGCGACCGCATCGGCTGTCCCACGCCGGCCCGGCACCCGGTCTCCTTCGCCTGGCAGACCCAGGCCACGACCGACCCGGAGAAGGTCGGGCAGTGGCTCCGCAGCCAGCCCGAGGCCAACTTCATCACCGCCACCGGCATCGCCCACGACGTGCTGGACGTGCCGGCGGACGCCGGACGCCTGGCCCTGGAACGGCTCGGCGCCGCCGGGGTCGAGGTGGGGCCGGTCGCCACGTCCAGCGCCGATCTCCAGCAGAGCCGCATGCTGTTCTTCACCGCCACCCGGGGCACCCCCGAGGACGAGGACGAATGGTGGCCCTGCGAGCTGGACTGCCACCCCGAGACCATGGACGAGCACCCCGGGCTGCGCTGGCACTGCCGGGGCAGCTATGTGCTGGTCCCGCCGGCGCGACTGCCCGGCGACGGGCACGTGGCCTGGCTGCTGGGCCCCGAGCGTCCGCTGCCGGACCCGCTGACCCTGCTGGAGGCGCTCACCGACGCCTGCGCCCGGTTCGCCGGGTCCGAGCAGGAGCACCACTCCGCGGCCTGGCCGATGGGGCGCTGACGGCACCGGTCCGCCCGGTTCCCCGGCCCGTCGGGGCCGCCCGCGCCGTCGCGGGGCGCCGCCGCGCGCCCGCAGCCGGCCCGCCCGGCCCCCACCGGAGGGCGCCGCGCCCCGGCCTGCTCACTCGCCCTTGGCGGCCGTCACGCCTTCCATCCGGTTGACGAAGACCACCTTGCGGTCGGCCGCGTCCTCGGCCGGCACCTTCACCGCCGACTCCGCGACCCGGGTCAGCGTCACCGCCCGCTTCGCCTCGCCCTTCAGCAGCGGCTTCACCCGCTCGTCGGGCTGCGGCCGCACGCCCTTGGCCATGGTCTGCTTCTCCCGGTGGTGGGAGCTGAAGAACACCAGGGCCCCGCCGTCCCGGGTGCGCAGCCCCACCGGCGCGTAAGCGTCGCCCTCCGCCGGGGAGTCGATGTACTCGGTCCAGAACTTCGGCGTGCGCAGGAACCGCTTGCGGTCCTCGCGCAGCCGCGTCGTCGCCGACCCGGCCGCGAAGGTGTCACCCTTGCCGGTCATCAGATAGCCGGTGTACGCCCTGCTCAGCGTGTCCGGGGCGACCACCAGTCCGGCGCCCTTCCCGGAGGTGGGCACCGCCTCGGCCCAGCCGTCTTCGTCGGCCGCGAACCGCGGCACCTCGTCCCGGCTGAGGATGGACAGGTACGCCACCCGCCACGGCTCGCCCGCCGCGGCCCGGGAGAACACCAGCAGCCAGCGGGTTCCGCTGTCCGGCGCCTCCCGGTTGCTGCGGGTGTCGGCCACGAAGAACTTGGGCCACCCCACCTGCTTGGGGATGTGGTAGCGGGCGTCGGTCAGCTCCAGCGGGGGGAAGTCCGGGTTGCCGCCGGGCCTGTTGGCGCGCTGCGCGGTGAGGTCGGCGGTGAATATCTCGCCGAGCGGGCCGGACTCCACCTGGCCCAGCAGCTCCGGATCCAGCTCGCGGTACGCCTTGTTGTACGTGTCCAGGAACCGATCCAGCGCCTTGGGCGCCTCGGACTCGGCCACCGAGGGGATGTTCTCCCGTTCGCCGTGCACCGTCACACAACCGGTCAGCGACGGGGCGCAGAACAGCAGCACGGTGGCTGCCGTCGCGGTCAACGTCCGGCGGGGCGGCCTGCGTGTCATGGGGCTCCGGCTCCTTCGGCTGCTGCGGGTCGGCGCCACCCTACCGGGGGCCCGGCGGCGTCCGGGCGCGGGGACGGGCCCGGCCCCCGCCGGGCGCCACGGGGCCCGAAGGGGGGCCGGCCGGGCGGCGGCAGCGGCGGGCGGGGAGTGCCGGCGCCCGGGCCCGTTCGGCCTGCTCGGCCCGGCCGGCCCACCCGGCTCGACCGGCCCACCGGGCCCATGCGGTTCGACCGGCCCGCTCGGCCCACCCGGCCCAGCGGCCGGTCAGGCGCTGAGCGGGAACTCCCGCCCCAGCTCCCGCAGTACCGCGGTGTTCAACGCGTAGGCGCGCCGGCACTCCTCGACCACCCGCTGCTTCTCCAGGTCGTCCACCGGCAGCGCGTCCAGCAGCGCGCGGTAATCCCGTTTGAACGCGGCCGGGTTGGCGATGCCCTCGAAGACGTAGAAGCGGACCCCGTCGCCCTTGCGGTCGAAGCCCCAGGTCTTCTCGGCCGTACCGCGGATGATCTGGCCGCCGGAGAGGTCGCCCAGGTAGCGGGTGTAGTGGTGGGCGACGTATCCGGCGGGCCAGTCGCGGGCGCACTCCGCCACCCGCGCCGCGTAGGCCGCGGTCGACGGCAGCGGCACCAGGCCGGCCTGCCAGCCGGGGCCGCCGAGGTGGGCCAGATCGCGCTCCAGCTCGGCGGTGCGGGCCAGCTCGGGCCGGATGAAGGGGCCCGCCACCGGATCGCCGGCCAGCTCCCCGGGGACCGACTCCAGCGCGCGGTAGACGAACCACAGCTGCTCGGTGTAGCGCCGGTACGCGTCGACGCCCAGCCGGCCGCCCAGCATGTCGCCGATGAACGACATGCCGTTCGCCTCGGTGTGCTGTTCCTGGGAGGCGGTGCGGATGAGCGCGGAGAACGGGGTGACCGGCGTCGGGTTGCTGGCTGCGACGTTCAAGACGGGCCTCCGGGTACCGAGAGGGGCGTAAGGCGATTGTTGCTACTTAGGTTTCCCTAAGTCAATGCTTTCCCGACGCCCTGTCGGTAAACCTCTCCGGCGCGGTTCCGCCGCCGCGGCTACGGCAGCGTGAGGATCTCCGCGCCGGTCTCGGTGACCACCAGCGTGTGCTCGAACTGCGCGGTGCGCTTGCGGTCCTTGGTCACCACGGTCCAGCCGTCGTCCCACATGTCGTACTCGTGCGTCCCCAGCGTCAGCATCGGCTCGATGGTGAACGTCATCCCCGGCTTGATCTCGGTGGTGTGGTGCGGGCTGTCGTAGTGCGGCACGATCAGTCCCGAGTGGAAGGCCGAGTTGATCCCGTGGCCGGTGAAGTCGCGCACCACGCCGTAGCCGAAGCGCTTGGCGTACGACTCGATGACCCGGCCGATGATGTTGATCCGGCGGCCCGGCCTGACGGCCTTGATCGCCCGGTTCAGCGACTCCCGGGTGCGCTCCACCAGCAGCCGCGACTCCTCGTCCACCTCGCCGCAGAGATAGGTGGCGTTGTTGTCGCCGTGCACGCCGCCGATGTACGCGGTGACGTCCAGGTTCACGATGTCGCCGTCCCGCAGCACCGTGGAGTCCGGGATGCCGTGGCAGATCACCTCGTTGACGGAGGCGCACAGCGACTTGGGGAAGCCGCGGTAGCCGAGCGTCGACGGGTAGGCCCCGTGGTCGCACATGTACTCGTGCGCGACCCGGTCCAGTTCGTCGGTGGTGACACCCGGCGCGATGAGCCGCGCGGCCTCCTCCATGGCCCGCGCGGCGATCCGCCCGGCGATCCGCATCCGCTCGATCGTCTCGGCGTCCTGCACCTCAGGACCGGTGTACGGGGCCGGCGCCGCCTTCCCCACGTACTCGGGGCGGGTGATCGAAGCGGGCACGGAGCGGGCGGGGGAGAGCGTCCCCGGGACAAGAAGCGACTGGCCAGACATGTCAGCGAGTGTATCCGCGGGGGATCGGGCAGCATGGCGGCAAGGAGGAAGCGGCGACGGGCCGCCCGAGGACGGAGGACGAGGCCGGATGGCGATGTTCAAGCGGGGGACGGCGGGCAAGCCGGGCGAGTGGTACTACTGCCTCAAGCACCAGGCCGTGGAGGAGGGCCCGCAGTGCCGGGCCGCCGACCGCTTCGGGCCGTACACCACCCGGGAAGAGGCCGCCCACGCCATGGAGACCGCGCGGGAGCGGAACGCGGCATGGGAGACCGACCCGCGCTGGCACGACAAGGGACCGGCGGCGGAGGACGACGGCGCCTCCTGACGCGCCCCGGGCACGCCCCCGCCCCCGCGCCGGCCGCGGCTCCCGGTCCCTCCCGGCCGGCCGCCGGACGGACCGGGCGCCGGGTCAGGCCGCCGGGGCGGTCTGCTCCTGCCGCAGCTCCCGCATGCGCCGGGCGTGCTCGTCGGTCCGCGCGTCGTAGGTCATCAGCTTCGGGATCGCCACCGCCAGCAGACCCACCGCGGCGACGCAGGCCACCCCGCCCGACCAGACCGCGGCCCGCACCCCGGTCAGGCCGGCCATCCCGCCGGCCCGTACCTGGCCGATCTGCGGGCCGGTCGCGTACGACAGCAGCTCGATGCCGGCCAGCCGTCCGCGCAGGTCGTCGGGGATGGTCTGGTTCCACAGCGTCGACCGGTACAGACCGCTCACCATGTCGGCACCGCCCGCCACCACCAGGCACAGCAGTACCAGCCAGACGTTGGGTACCCAGCCCGCCACCGCCATCGCCGCGCCCCACACCGCCGCGCCCAGCACCACCATCCGGCCGTGCCGGTGCACCCGCGAGGTCCACCCGCTGGTGGCGCTGACCAGCACCGACCCCACCGAGCCGGCGGCGTACATCAGCCCCAGCGCCCAGGGGGCGTCCAGGTCGTCGGCGAGGAACGGGAAGATCGCGTTGGGGAAGGCGAAGAGCATCGCCGCCATGTCCACCACATAGGTGCCGAGCAGTTCCTTGCGCCGCCAGGCGTAGCGGGCGCCCTCCGCGATCGCCGCGAACGACGGCTTCTCGGCGTCCTCGGCGGGCGGCGAGGCGGACAGCCCCAGCGCCAGCAGCAGGGAGGCGGCGTAGGTCAGCACGTCCAGCCCGTAGGCGAGCGGCACCCCCGCGTACGCCACCACCACGCCCGCCAGTGAGGGACCCGCGATGGCGGACAGCTGCCAGCGCAGCGCGTTCAGCGCCGCGGCGGCGGTCTGCTGCTCCAGCGGGACGATCCGGGCCACCACCGCGTCCAGCGCCGGACGCTGCAGACCGGTGAGCGCGCTGGCCACCGCCGCCACCACATACAGCGGCCACAGCATCGGATCCGGCAGCAGGCTGTTGACCAGCAGCAGCGCGGCCAGCAGCCCGAGGCCCGCCTCGGTGAGCAGGATCAGGGTGCGGCGGTCGACGGCGTCCGCGAGCGCGCCGCCGTACAGCCCGAACACGATCAGCGGCACCAGCTCCACCGCGCCGATCGCCCCGACCGCGAACGCCGACCCGGTCAGCTCCTTGACCTGCATCGGCAGCGCCACCAGGGTCAGGAAGCTGCCGAACGCGGTCACCAGTCCGGCGACCCACATCAGCCGGAAGTCGCGGGAGGAGTGCCACGGGGCGAGGTCGGGCAGCAGCGAGCGGCCGCGCCGCGCTCCCGGCCGCTGACCCTGGGGGTGGTCGTCGTCGGTCACGAGCCGCCATGCTCCGGGAGCCGGCGGGGCGACGGCAACCGAATTTGCGGCGGGGCCGCCGGGTGCGGCACGGGCCGGGCCCGGCTACCAGCGGGGCGGCGGTGCGGTCAGCCGCTCGGCGAGCCGGGACAGCCGGTCCCGCAGCGGCCGGCCGGTGCCGGCCGGCCGCGCGTTCTCCCCGGCGGCGGCGCTGACCAGGTGCTGCACCGTCTCCAGGTCCGGCCCCGCGTCCGGCGGCGCGGCCAGCACCTCGTGCGCCACCGGGTGCAGGCCCGGCTCGGCACCGCCCTCCAGGGCGAACACGGTCGCCCCGGAGCGCCGGGCGTCGTGCACCCGCTCCAGCAGCCCGGCGCCCGGCGCGCCGGGCGACACGACCAGCAGGGTCTCGCCCCGCCCGGCCGCCTCCAGCCGCCCCAGCCCCACCGACAGATGGGCGGGCAGGCCCTCCGCCACCCGGTGCCGCACCAGGGTGGGGCGGAGTCCGGGCAGCCCGGACCAGTCCGCCTCCTCCCGCAGGTGCGCGGCCAGATGCCACGGCTCGTACTCCTCGCAGCCCACCAGCAGCAGGCCCTCGGAGCGGCCGGCCGCGGCGCGCAGCGCACCGCCGAACCGGCGGGTGTCCGTCAGCCACTCGGTGCCGGCGAGTACTTCCCGCAGCAGCGCGACCCGTACCGCGTCCATGCCCCGCATGCTGCCGCCCGCCCGGCGGCGGAGCGGACGGCTCCGGTCGGGCTCACCCCTTCGGGCGGCGCGCCGCCGGTGGAGCGGGCGCTTGCGGCGCGGCGGGCGCCGGTGTGCCGCGGGTGAACCCGGAGGGGACGGCGCACCAACTGTTCATGTGCCGTGCCTTGACGCTCCATAAGGCAATCCCTATGGTCACCGCACACAAGGGACGTCCTACGTCCGGTGGGTTGGCAGCAGCGCTCGATCGCGACGGGGCATCGGGAGGTCTGATGGCAAGCGGTGTGACGGCGCGTACCTACGAGACGTCGGTCCCCTTCCGGGCCGGAACCGGCGGCTACGCCAGCTACCGCATCCCGGCCGTGGTCTGCACCGCCCGCGGCGACCTGCTGGCGTTCGCCGAGGGCCGGGTGGCGTCGTCCGCCGACAGCGGCGACATCGACGTGGTGCTGAAACGGTCCGCCGACGGCGGGCGCAGCTGGGGCCGGTTACAGGTCGTCGCCCGGAACGGCACCGGCACCGCGGGGAACCCCGCGCCGGTGGTCCTGGCGGACGGGCGCGTGGTGCTGGTCCACGTCCGCAACGCCGCCTCCGCCACCGAGAACCGCATCCGCCGGGGCGAGGTCGCGGCCGCCGACGGGCGCCGGGTATGGGTGCAGCACAGCCAGGACCGGGGCGCCACCTGGAGCGCCCCGCGCGAGATCACCGGCCAGGTCAAGAAGTCCCACTGGCGCTGGTACGCCACCACCCCCGGGCACGCGCTCCAGTTGCGGCACGGCCCGCACGCCGGACGCATCGTCGTCCCCGCCAACCACTCGCTGCCGCCCACCGGCCAGGACAACGGCACCGAGGGCCGCTACAACGGCGGCCACGACCTGCTCAGCGACGACGGCGGCGCCAACTGGCGGATCGGCTACGTCGACGACAACACCAACGGCTACATCAACGCCAACGAGACCACCGCCGCGGAACTCCCCGACGGCCGTGTCTACTTCAACACCCGCAACGACTCCGACGCCCCCGGCACCCGGGCCGACGCCCACTCCCGGGACGGCGGCAGCACCCTGGTCAGACCCTTCCGACCGCAGGCCGGCCTGGTCACCCCGGTGGTCGAAGGCAGTGTGCTGCACCTGGGCGAGCCCGACGTGCTGCTGTTCTCCGGTCCCGCCGATCCCGGCTTCCGTGCCCTGATGACCATCCGGGCCAGTCACGACGGCGGCGTCACCTGGCGCTCGGCGCACACCGTCGACGGGCTGCCCGCCGCCTACTCCGACCTGGTCAGGGTCGATGACGAGACCGTCGGGCTGCTCTACGAGACCGGCGACTTCAGCGCCTACTCGACGATCACCTTCCGGCGCGTTCCGGTGGAGGAGCTGGTATGAGCATCGATCCCCGCAAGCACCGAGACCCCCTCGACGGCGCCCGGCGCGCCGCCGGCACCACCCCGGGCGGCCGGGGGCCGGACCGGCGGGCGGTGCTCGGCGGGGCGGCCGCCGTCGCCGCCGGACTCACCCTCGTCGGCTGCGGCTCGGACGACGGTGGCGACGACGCCCCCAAGGGCCGCGAGAAGGGCGAGAAGGTCACCCTGACCTTCTGGTCCTGGGTGCCGGGCATCGACAAGCCGGTCGACCTGTGGAACCGCCGGAACCCCGAGGTGCAGATCAAGCTGGAGAAGGTATCGGCGGTCAACGGCGCCCAGTACGCCAAGATGCACGCCGCCATCAAGGCGGGCAACCCGCCGGACCTCGGCCAGATCGAGTACCCGGTCGTCCCCAGCTTCCTGCTCGACAACGGACTGCTGGACCTGACCCGCTACGGCGTGGACCGGCACCGGAGCAAGTTCGTGGGCTGGCAGTGGCAGCAGTCGGTCTTCGGCAAGGGCGTCTACGCCGTGCCCCAGGCATCCGGCCCGATGGGCCTCTTCCTGCGCCGGGACCTCTTCGACGAGTGGGGCATCGACACCCCGCGGACCTGGGACGACTACGAGGCGGCGGCCAAGGCGGTGCGGAAGAAGGACGCCTGGATCGAGACGTTCTCCCCGACCAACGGCAACCGCTTCGCCGGCTTCGCCTGGCAGGCGGGGGCCCGCTGGTTCGGCACCTCCGGCGAGGCGTGGACGGTGAGCATCGACGACGAGCCCACCCGCAAGGTCGCCGACTTCTGGGAGGCGCTGGTCCGGCAGAAGCTGATCAAGACCATCCCGGACCGGCAGAACGCCTGGTACAAGGACATCCAGACCGGGGACATGGCCGCCTGGCTCGGTGCCAGCTGGGGCGACGCGCTGCTGTCCGGCAACGCGCCCGGCACCGCCGGGAAGTGGCGGGCCGCGCCCATGCCGCAGTGGAAGAAGGGGGAGCGCGCCCACGCCAACTGGGGCGGGTCCACCACCGCCGTGTTCGCCCGGACCGACTACCCCGAGGACGCCCTCGCCTTCGCCGTCTGGCTCAACACCGCACCCGAGTCCATCGCGCTGCTGATCGAGGGCGGCTACGGCTTCCCCGCCGCCACCTCCGGCTTCGGCGTGGCCGACCTCGACGTCCACAAGGAGTTCTTCGGCGGCCAGGCGTACAGCGAGGTGTTCGAGGAAGCAGGCAGGGGCGTGGACACCAGCTGGCAGTGGGGCCCCGCCGTCGACACCCTCTACCAGCGGCTCGGTGACGCCTTCACCGAGGCGCTCGGCGACGGCGGCTCCTTCCGGTCGGTACTGAAGAAGGTGCAGGGCGAGACGGTCCGGGACCTCAAGGACAAGGGCCTGAAGGTGGAGACCGGGTGAGGCGGCCCACCCGCTCGGAGGCCAGGAACGCCCGCGCGGCGGCCGTGTTCCTGACGCCGTTCCTCGCCCTGTTCGCCCTGTGCTTCCTCGCGCCCATCGGCTACGCCGTGTACGAGAGCCTCCTCAGGGTCGAGCGGACCGGCCCGCTCGGCCTGGGTGGCGAGACCAGGGAGGTCTGGGCCGGCCTGGCGAACTACACCCACGCCCTGGAGGACGACCGCTTCACCTCGGGCTTCGCGCGGGTCCTGCTCTTCGGCGCGGTACAGATCCCGGTGATGATCGTCTTCGCCACCGCGCTGGCCCTGCTGCTGGACGCCGCCTCGGCCCGCTGGGTGGGCTTCTTCCGCACCGCCTTCTTCCTGCCGTACGGCGTGCCCGGCGTCATCGCCTCCATCCTCTGGGGCTTCCTCTACGTCCCCGGGATCAGCCCGCTGGTGGAGATGGCCGGCTCGGTCGGCTGGGACGTCGACTTCCTGTCCCGCTCCACCGTGCTGTGGTCCATTGCCAACATCGTCACCTGGCAGTTCACCGGCTACAACATGCTGGTGCTGATCGCCCAGCTCAAGGCGGTCCCGGAGGAGCTGTACGAGGCGGCCAGGATCGACGGGGCGAGCGCCTGGCAGGTGGCCCGGCACGTCAAACTCCCGCTCATCCGGCCCGCCCTGGTCCTCACCACCGTGTTCAGCATCATCGGCACCCTGCAACTGTTCGCCGAACCCATGGTGCTCCGCCCGCTCGCCACCTCCATCGACTCCGGCTACACCCCCAACCTGCACGCCTACAACGAGGCCTTCACCAGCAACAACCAGCACATCGCGGCGGCCGAGGCGGTGCTGCTCGCCCTGGTCGCGTGCGTGCTGTCGTTCGGCTTCCTGCGCCTGGTGGGCCAGGGCGCCCGGCGCTCGGACGCCCCGCGCCGGGGCCGGCGGCGCGGCACGCCGCCCGCGGACTCCCGGCGCCCGGCGGCCCGGCGCGGCGGAAAGGAGGGCGACCGGTGACCCGAGCCACCGTGACCGAGCCCGGGGAGCCCCGCGAACCGGAGGGGCCCGGCAGTGCCCGGCGCGGCCCGGCGCGGCCCGGGCGCGCCGGGGACCACCAGCCGCGCTCCGCACGCCGCCGCCGGCGCGCCGCACCGTCCGCCCAGCAACCCCCGCTGCGGTACCGCATCATCACCTGCTCGGCCCTCGCCGTGGCCGCCGTGTACTTCCTGGTCCCCGTCTACTGGCTCACGGTCTCCGCCACCAAGTCCAGCGGCGACCTCTTCGGCACCTTCGGCTTCTGGTTCTCCGACCCGCGGCCCTTCGAACGCCTCGGCGACGTGCTCGCCCACGACGACCACATCTACGTGCGCTGGTTCCTCAACAGCCTGCTGTACGCCGGGATCGGCGCGGTCGCCGCCACCCTGCTGTCGGCCGCCGCCGGGTACGCCCTGGCGAAGTTCGCCTTCCCCGGCCGGGAGGGCGTCTTCAACGTGGTGCTCGCCGGGGTGCTGCTGCCCGGCACCGCGCTCGCCCTCCCGCTCTACCTGCTGTTCAGCGAGATGGGACTGGCCAACACCTACTGGGCGGTGCTGCTGCCCAGCGTGGTGAGCCCGTTCGGCGTGTACCTGTGCCGGATCTACGCCACCGCCGCCGTCCCCGACTCGCTGCTGGAGGCGGCCCGGATCGACGGCGCGGGGGAGGCCCGGATCTTCACCACCCTCGGCCTGCGGCTCATGACCCCCGCCCTGGTCACCGTCTTCCTGTTCCAGTTCGTGCACATCTGGAACAACTTCTTCCTGCCGCTGGTGATGCTCTCCGACTCCGAGCTGTACCCCCTCCAGCTGGGCCTGACCTCCTGGCAGGGGTACGCGGACCGGCAGCCGGAGCTGTACCAGTACACGGTGGGCGGCGCCTTCCTGTCCGTGCTGCCGCTGATGGTGCTGATGGCCGTTCTCCAGCGCTACTGGCGCACCGGCCTGACCGAGGGCAGTGTGAAGGCGTGACCGGGCGCACCCCGGAGGTGCGCCCGGGGCGTGACAGGATCACTGTCATGACTGCTACGGATCAGAGCAAGAAGGCGCCGGCGAAGGACCCGTGGGACCTGCCCGATGTGTCCGGCCTGGTGGTGGGCGTGCTCGGCGGCACCGGCGACCAGGGGCGGGGCCTCGCCTACCGCCTCGCCAGGGCGGGCCAGAAGGTGATCATCGGCTCGCGCGCCGCGGACCGGGCCCGGGCCGCCGCCGACGAGCTCGGCGAGGGCGTGGAGGGCGCCGACAACGCCGAGTGCGCCCGGCGCAGCGACATCGTGATCATCGCGGTGCCGTGGGACGGGCACGCGGCCACCCTGGAATCGCTGCGCGAGGAACTCGCGGGCAAGCTCGTGGTCGACTGCGTCAACCCGCTCGGCTTCGACAAGAAGGGCGCCTACGCGCTCAAGCCCGAGGAGGGCAGCGCCGCCGAGCAGGCCGCCGCGCTCCTTCCCGACTCCCGGGTCACCGCGGCGTTCCACCACCTGTCCGCGGTGCTCCTCCAGGACCCGGCCATCGAACGGATCGACACCGACGTGATGGTGCTCGGCGAGTCCCGGGCCGACACCGACCTGGTGCAGGCCCTGGCCGGCCGGATCCCCGGCATGCGCGGTGTCTTCGCCGGCCGCCTGCGCAACGCGCACCAGGTGGAGTCGCTGGTCGCCAACCTGATCTCGGTGAACCGCCGGTACAAGGCGCACGCCGGGCTGCGCGTCACCGACGTCTGAACCGCCCCGGGCCGCGGCCGGCCGGACCGCCCCGCCGCCGGCCCGGCCGTCCCGGCACACCGCCGGAGCCGGGCCCGGGCGCGTCCGGCCGCCGAGGGGCATGGGGGAGAATGGAGCGGACCGCACCATCCCGGACAGGAGCCGACCCCCATGCCCCGCCTCGCTCTGTACGCCCTGACCGTCTGCATCCTGGCCGTCGTGGCGGCGGTGGTGTCGTTCACCCAGGGCAGCTGGCTGGGCATCCTGTGGATCCTGATCGCCGGTGTCTCCTCCAACATGACCTGGTACTACCTGCGCCGGGCCAGGGCCGGGCGCTCGACGACCGACGCCTGAGCCGGGCCCGCCCCGCCCGTCGGCCGGCCCGGGCGGGAAACGGACCGGCGCACGGGTCCGGACACCCGCCCCGGCCACCGGCCGGAAACGGGCCGCGCGCCCGGAGCGCCCCGGCCGCCGCCCCGGCCGGAAACGGTCTGCGGACGCCGGCCCCGCTGCGGCACAGTGGCGCCATGACGACGTGCTCGGTGTTCTACCAGGACTGGCAGATGGAGTGCTGCGGCAAGCCCTTCTCGGTGGGCGAGGAGGTGAGCTGGCAGGTGGTCCCGCTGGACCCCGCAGACCGCTCGGGACCGGTCCCGGCCGGCTCGGTGGCCGGCCCGCTGTACGCACAGGCCGGGCACCCCGTGTGGCCGGGGCGGCCCGAACCGCTCACCGGCCGGGTGAGCCGCATCCGGGTGGTCACCCAGGGCTTCGAGGCACCCGGCCCGGAGGACCGCACGTTCCGCCCGGTGCCCGGGGACTTCTCGCTGCGCCAGGTCGACACCTGCCCCAAGTGGTTCCGCCGGGACGTCGACGGGGACGGGCGGCGGCCGTCCGGCGGGCGCCGGCGCGACGAGACGGGCGTCCTGGTCGAGATCGCCCGCCCCACCGGCGGTGCCGGGCGCTGACCCCGGCACCCGGCCGGGCGCGGTCGGCGGTTCGGCGGGCTGACGGCGCCAAGCGGCACCCGGGCCCGCGGCCCGGGCGGCCGGCGCCGGGCTCCTTGCGCCGGGCTCCATATGCCGGCCGGCGGCCCTCGCGCCCCGCGTCGGGCCGGGTGGTCCGGTACCGCTGATCGCCGAGCCGGGCCGAGCCGAGCCGGGCTGGGCCGGGCCGGTGTGCCCGGCGGGCGGCCCGGCGCCGGACCGGGCCCGTGCCGCCCCGGCCCGCCGAGGGATATGCCGAGGGTGTCCACGACAATGGTGCCCGTGCGTTACGGCATCCTCGGCACCACCCAGGCCCACCGAGCCGACGGCACCCCGGTCCCCCTCGGCGGGGCCCGGCTGCGTGCCCTGCTCACCGCGCTCGCACGGCAACCCGGCCGGACACGCCCGGCCGCCGCGCTGATCGAGGAGATCTGGCCGGACGCCCCGCCGCGCGACGCCCCCGGCGCCCTCCAGGCACTCGTCGGCCGGCTCCGGGGCACCCTGGGCCGGGACGCGGTGGAGTCCGCGCCCGGTGGCTACCGGCTCGCCGCCCGCCCGGACGACGTCGACCTGCACCGCTTCGAGCGGCTGGCCGAGGAAGGGACCCAGGCGCTCGCCGACCACGACCCGCAGCAGGCCGCCGCCCTCCTGGACGACGCGCTCGCCATGTGGCGGGGCCCGGCGTTCGCCGACCTCCCGGACCGGGCCGCGGTCTCCGCCCCGGTCGAGGCCCGGCTGCTCACCGCCCGGCGGGCGCGGGCGGAGGCGGACATCGCACGCGGCGCCGCCGAAGCCGCCCTGCCGGCGCTGACCGGACTGTGCCGCGCCCACCCGCTCGACGAGCCGCTGCACGCGGCACGCATCCGGGCGCTGGCCGCCGCCGGGCGTCCGGCCCAGGCCCTAGCCGCCTACGAGGAGGTGCGGGAGGAACTGGCCGAGCGGCTCGGTACCGACCCGGGGCCGGTGCTGCGTGCCCTGCACGCGGAACTCCTCGGCGCCGCCCCGGCCGGACGGCCGTCCCCGCCGCCGCGCCCCGCCCCGGTGACGGTGCCCGGGGCCGCCCCCGCGGCGGTGGGCACCACCGCGGGCGCCCGGCCGGACGGCGGCGCCGGGACCGCGACCCGCTCGGGGCCGGTGGGGCCGGCAGGACTGGTGGGGCCGGTGGGGCTGGTGGAACCGGCCGGACCGGTGGGGCCGGCGGGTGTGCCCGAGGGTGCCGGCCCGCGCCCCGGCACGGCGCCCGGGAGTGCCGGGGCACGCGGCGGCCGGGGCAACCTCCGCGCCCGGCTCACCAGCTTCGTCGGGCGCGAGGCCGACCTCGACGCACTCCGCGCGGACCTCGGCCGGCATCGGCTGGTCACCCTCACCGGACCCGGCGGAGCGGGCAAGACCCGGCTGTCGCAGGAGGCCGCCGAGGCCGTCGCCGACGCGTGGCCGGACGGGGTGTGGCTGGTGGAACTGGCCCCCCTGGACGACCCCGAGACGGTCCCGGAGGCGGTGCTCACCGCGCTCGGCGCACGCGAGACCGTGCTGCACGGAACCGCCGCCGAGGGGCTGCGCGCGGCCGTCGACCGGTCCGCCCACGAACCGATGGCCCGGCTGCTGGAGCACTGCGCCGCCCGCCGCCTGCTGCTCGTCCTGGACAACTGCGAGCACCTGGTGGACGCCGCCGCGCTGCTCGCCGAGCGGCTGCTGGGGCACTGCCCGGGGGTGAGCGTGCTGGCCACCAGCCGGGAACCGCTGGCGGTGCCCGGCGAGACGGTACGGCCGGTCGACCCGCTGCCCGACCCCGTCGCGCTGCGGCTGCTCCAGGACCGGGGGTCGGTGGCGCGCCCCGGCTTCCGCACCGACGACGACCCGGCGGCCTGCGCCGAGATCTGCCGCCGGCTGGACGGTCTGCCGCTGGCCGTCGAACTCGCCGCGGCCCGGCTGCGGTCGCTCGCCCCCCGCCAGCTGGCCGACCGGCTCGACGACCGGTTCCGGCTGCTCACCAGCGGCAGCCGCACCGCGTTGCCCCGGCAGCAGACCCTGCGGGCGGTGGTCGACTGGTCCTGGGACCTGCTGGACGGCCCCGAACGCACCGTGCTGCGGCGCCTGTCGGTGTTCACCGGCGGCTGCGATCCGGCCGTCGCGGAGGAGGTCTGTGCGGACCCGCCGCCACCGCCCCACGACCCCGCCGGGGGCCACCCCGCCGCCCGGCCGGAGCCGCACCCCGACCCGCGCCGGGGCGGGTCCGGCCCGGTCCCGGCCCGCCCGCCGGGGCCGCCGAACGGTACCGGGCACCGGCCCGTGGACGGCGCGGGCCCGCCCGGGGCCGCCATCGACCGCCGCGACGTCACCGCCCTGCTGGGTTCACTTGTCGACAAATCGCTGGTGGTCGCGGAGCCCGACCCGGACCGCCCCGCCGCCGGGATGCGCTACCGGCTGCTGGAGACGGTCGCGGAGTACGCGGCGGAACGGCTGACCGAGTCCGGCGAACGGCCGCGGGTGGAGCGGCGCCACCTGGTCGCCTACCGCGAACTCGCCCGCACCGCCGACCCGCTGCTGCGCGGCCCGGAACAGCGGGACTGGCTGGCCCGGCTGGAGACCGAGCACGACAACCTGCGCACCGCGCTGCGCCGGGCCGCCGCCGCCCGCGACGAGGAGGAGGTGCTCTGCCTGGTGCTCTCGCTCAGCTGGTTCTGGCAGCTGCGCCGCCACCAGGTGGACGCCCGGCACTGGTCGGCGGTCGCCGCCCGGCTGGGCCCCGACCCCTTCGAACACCCGGTGGCGCCCGCACCGCCGGTACCGGACTCGTCGATCTCGGTGCCGCCCCCGCTCCCTCCCGACCTGCTGGCGGAGGCCAGGCGGGGAGTGCGGCTGGTGTCGCTGGCCAACCTCGAAGGCGAGGTGGCGGACCTGACGAACGGAGGGCGCCGGCAGGACCTCCGGGACGGGCTGATCGCCGCCTACCGCCCGGGCCTGCCGCAGACCTGCCGGCTGCCCGGCCTGATGTGGTTCTACGCGGTGATCCTCGCCGGCGACCTGCCGCTGCTGCGGCGGGCCCTCGACGCGACCGTGGCGACCTGCCGGGAACTGGGCCTCGCCTGGGAGCTGGCGTTCGCCCTGCACGTGCGCGCCAAGGTCGTCCACGGGCAGAGCCTGCGGACCGCCGCCGCCGCGTCCGGGCGGTCCGGCGGCACCGGGACCGGCCCGGGCCGGCCGACCGCGGCGCAGGTCGAGGAGGAACGGGCCCGGGCCGCCCGCCGGGACGCCGACGAGAGCCTGGAGATCTTCCTGCGGACCGGCGACGGCTGGGGCATCGCGGAGGCGCTGGCCGGCCGCGGCGAGATGCACGAGCAGAACGGCGACTACCCGGCGGCGGCCGCGGACTACCGCGAGGCCATCCGGTACGCCACCGAGCTGGGCGCCCTGGGCCAGGTGAACCTGCTGCGCGCCCGGCTGGGCGGGGTGCGCATCGAGTCGGCGGACCCGGCGGAGGCCGCGGAGGGGGAGCGGATGCTCCGCGAGGTGGCCACGGACCAGGCGCAGAGCGGCGAGGACGCGATGTCCTACGCGCGGGTCTACCTGGCCCAGCGGTGCGGGCTGACCGGCCGCAGCGAGGAGGCACGGGACCTGCTGGAGGCGCTGGCCGAGGAGTTCCGCCGCCGCGAGCTGGACCTCTTCCTGGGCTCCGTGGAAGGCATGCAGAGCTGGCTGGACCTGCTCGAAGGGCGGCCCGGCGAAGCCCTGCGGAAGGTGCGCGGCGCACTCGCCAAGACCCAGGACGAGGTGACCATGCTGGTCGCCCCGCAGATCCCGGTCACCCTGCTGCTCACCGCCGCCCAGGCGCTCGCGGAACTCGGCGGGGAACGGCGCACGCGGACCGCGGCCCGGCTGCTCGGCGCCTACGACACGCTGCGCCCGGCCGCCCGGTGCTGCCAGACCGTCGAACGGACCGTCCGGCGGGACGCGGAGCGCCACACCCGGGCCGGGCTGGCCGAGGCGGCCTACCGGCGGGCCTACGCGGCGGGCCGGGAACTGGGCCTGACCGAGGCCGTCGCGCTGGTGTGAGGCGTGCCGGTGCGGTGGCGGTCCTCGAAACGACCGTCACCGCACCGGCACGAGGCTCCGGGCGGCGCCCCCCGCCGTGCCCGAAGCCGCACCCGCCCGCGCGGCAGGCGCGCCGGGACCCGCCCGGCCCGGTCCGTGGCGGACCGGCCGCGGCGCGGGCTCAGGTCTTGTCCCGGAACTTCCGCACCGCCAGCGGGGCCGTCACCAGGGTGATGCCCAGCGCCCAGGCCAGGCAGCTGATCGCCGGCTGGGCGACCGCGCCCTCCCCCTGGGTCAGCGCCCGGGCCGCGTCCGCCAGCTGGGACAGCGGGTTGTAGTCGGTGAAGGTCTGCAGCCAGCCGGGCATCGAGTCCGGCTTGGCGAAGATCGACGAGCCGAACTGGAGCGGCATGATGACCAGGAAGCCCACGCCCTGCACCGCCTGCGGGGTCTTCATGGACAGGCCCAGCAGCATGAAGATCCAGGTCAGCGAGGAGCCGAAGACCAGCGCCAGGGCGACCGCGGCGAGCAGCTGCAGCACGTCCGTCTTGAGGTCGAAGCCCAGGATGAAGCCCACGGTGAGCAGGATCAGCGTGGAGACCAGCATCCGTCCGGTCTCCACCACCAGCTTGGCTATCAGCACCGAGGAGCGGGCGATGGGCATGGTGCGGAAGCGGTCCATCACTCCCTTGTTGAAGTCGTCGTTGACTCCGGTGCCCACCGACATGGCGATGCTCAGACCGCCCATCGCCATCATGCCGGGGATGAAGTAGTCGACGTACGCGTCCTGCCCGCCGGAGACGGCGCCGCCGAAGACGTACACGAACAGCAGGGTGAAGATGATCGGCATCAGCACGGCGTCGAACATCGACTCCGGGTCCTGCTTGATCTGCAGGGCGTTGCGGCGCACCAGGGCGCCGATGTGCCGCAGGTTGGCGCGCAGGCCGATCCGGCCCTCGCCGGGCAGCGGCGGGGTCTTCGCCGCGGGTGCGTTCACGGTCGTCGCGCTCACGCCGCGACCTCCTCGAGGCTGTCGGCCGCAGCGTCCTGCGGGGTGGAAGTCTTCTGTCCGGTGAGAGCCAGGAACACCTCGTCCAGGCTCGGCAGGTGGGTGTCGATGCCGGCGATCGCGAAGCCGCGGACGCCCAGCAGTCCGATCACCGCGGTCAGTTGCTCGTCGCTGATGATCGGCACGTTGACCAGGCCCTCCTCACGGTCGGCGGTGGCCCCGCCGATGCCGTCCAGACCGGCGTCGGCCAGCGCGTCGACCATCGGGTCCAGGTCCTCGGGCCGCACCGGACGGATCTGCAGGGTGCGCCCGCCGACCTTGGCCTTGAGGTCGTTGACCCGGCCCTCGGCGATCACCTTGCCGCGGTCGATGACCGTCAGCTCGCTCGCCAGCTGCTCGGCCTCCTCCATGTACTGGGTGGTGAGCAGCACCGTGGTGCCCTCGGTCACCATCCGCTTGACCTCGTCCCACACCTCGTTGCGGGTCCGCGGGTCGAGGCCGGTGGTGGGCTCGTCCAGGTACAGCACGGCGGGCCGGCCGATCATCGAGGCGGCCAGGTCCAGGCGCCGCCGCATGCCGCCGGAGTAGGTGCCCACGGGCCGCTTGGCGGCCTCGGTGAGGGAGAACCGCTCCAGCATGGCGTCGGCGCGTCCCCGGGCGTCCTTGCGGGACAGATCGAGCAGCCGCCCGATCATGTACAGGTTCTCCCAGCCGGAGAGCTTCTCGTCGACCGAGGCGTACTGCCCGGTCAGGCCGATGGTGCGGCGGAGCTGGCGGGGCTGGCGCACCACGTCGTACCCGGCTACGACGGCGGTGCCGGCGTCCGGCCGGAGCAGCGTGGACAGGCAGCGCACCAGCGTGGTCTTGCCGGCGCCGTTGGGGCCGAGGACCCCCAGGACGGTGCCTTCCCGCACGTCCAGGTCCACACCGTCGACGGCCCGGGTGGCACCGAAGTGCTTCACCAGTCCGCGTACCTCGACGGCGTTCCCCCCGCCTGGGTTGGTTTCGAATCGCGTCATGCCGGAGAGCATGGCAGCCGCCACCGACAGACGGCCGACAAGCGGCGGACAGCCCGCCGACGGGGGACGGTCGGCGGGCTGTCGGTGTGCCGGAGGTGGCTCAGGTCCCGGGCCGGGCGGCCCGGGGCGGGTTCCCCGTCACGGTCAGTGGAAGGAGTGCTCCTCGGCCGGGTAGCCCCCGCCGACCACGTCCTCCGCGAACGCCTTGGCGGCGTCCCCCAGCACCTGGCGCAGTTGCGCGTACTGCTTGACGAACCGCGGCACCCGCCCGCCGGTCATGCCCGCCATGTCGGTCCACACCAGGACCTGCGCGTCGCACTCCGGGCCGGCCCCGATGCCCACCGTCGGGATGTGCAGGGACCGGGTCACCTCGGCGGCCAGCTCGGCCGGGACGACCTCCAGCACGACGGCGAACGCGCCCGCGTCCTGCACCGCCTTGGCGTCCCGCAGCAGTTGCTGCGCGGCCTCCTCGCCGCGGCCCTGGACCGGGTAGCCGCCGAAGGCGTTGACCGACTGCGGGGTGAGGCCGATGTGCGCCATCACCGGGATGCCGGACCGCACCAGCAGTTCGATCTGGTCCGCGGACCGCTCGCCGCCCTCCAGCTTCACCGCGCCCACCCCGGCGTCCTTCACCAGGCGGGTGGCGTTGCGCAGCGCCTGCACCGCGCCCTCCTGGTAGCTGCCGAACGGCAGGTCGCCCACGATCAGGGCGCGCTTGGTGCCGCGTACCACCGCGGCGGACAGCATCGTGATCTCGTCCATGGTGACCGGCACGGTGGTCTCGTAGCCCAGGTGGCAGTTGCCCATGGAGTCGCCCACCAGCATCACCGGGATGCCCGCGTCGTCGAAGACCGAGGCGGTCATCGCGTCGTAGGCGGTGAGCATGGGCCACTTCTCGCCGCGCTGCTTGGCGGCGGCGATGTCACGGACGGTGATACGCCGGGAGCTGGTCCCCCCGTACAGCGACTTGCCGCTGTCGGCCGGTTTCGGCGTGGGGGCATGGCTGACGTGCGTCATCGCAATGGCTCCTTTGTCATCTCGAAGCACCCTGACGGTGTCTCCGGACCACCCCCCATGCTGGCACGCGTCACCCTCGGCACGGAAGTGCCCGCGTCACCGTCCGGACGGGCGGCCCGGAAGCGGCGGTCGCGGGCGGTCGGCGGGCCGCCGGAGCCGGGATCGCAAAGCTTTCCCCATGGCTATCCGATACGAGACGGTTCCGTATCGGAAAAGAGTTACGGTGGCGCCATGGCTACCCCACCCCACCGCGACGACGACCAGGCGCGCGCCGTACCGGACAGCATCCACCGCAAGCGGTGGGCGATCCTCACCGTCCTGATGTTCAGCGTGCTCGTCGTGGTGCTGGACAACTCCATCCTCAACGTGGCGATGAAGACCATCGCCTCGCCGCAGCCCACCGGCCTGGGGGCCACCCAGAGCGAGCTGGAGTGGGCGATCAACTCCTACACGCTGGTCTTCGCCGGGCTGCTGTTCACCGCCGGCCTGGTCGGCGACCGGCTCGGCCGCAAGAAGGTGCTGCTCGGCGGGATGGCCCTGTTCGGAGTGGGCTCGGTGCTCGCCGCCTTCTCCGGCTCACCCACCGAACTCATCACCTTCCGTGCCGTGATGGGCCTGGGGGCGGCGTTCGTGATGCCCGCCACCCTCGCCATCCTGGTCAACGTCTTCGAGCGCGACGAGCAGCCCAAGGCGATCGGCATCTGGGTCGCCGCCGTGGGGCTGGCCATCGCGATCGGCCCGATCACCGGCGGCCTGCTGCTGGAGCACTTCTGGTGGGGCTCGGTCTTCTTCGTCAACGTGCCGGTGGTGGTGGTCGCGCTGATCGCGATGACGGTGCTGGTCCCCGACTCCCGGGACCCGGCCCCGGGCAGGCTCGACCCGGTCGGCGTGCTGCTCTCCGTCGTCGGCCTCGTGCTGCTGGTGTACGGGATCATCAAGGGCGGTCAGCTCGCCGACTTCACCGACCCCGAGGTGCTGGCCACCGCGGGCGGCGGCCTGGCGGTGCTGGTCCTGTTCGTGCTGCACCAGAAGCGCAGCGACCACCCGTCGATCGACATCGGGCAGTTCCGCAAGCCCGCCTTCTCGGCGTCCATCGCCGCCATCGCGCTGGTCTTCTTCGCGCTGATGGGCGTCACCTTCTTCATGGTCTTCTACACCCAGAGCGTGCGCGGCTACAGCGCGCTCCAGTCCGGCATGCTGCTGCTGCCGGTCGCCGCCGCCCAGCTGATCTTCGCGCCGCGCGCCCGGCTGGCCGTCGAGCGCTTCGGCGCCCGGGCGGTGTGCACGGCCGGGATGCTGATGGTCGCGGCCACCCTCTTCGGCTTCCTGACCATGGACGCCGAATCACCGATCTGGGTGCTGGAAGTCCTGTTCTTCGTACAGGGCTGCGGAATGGCGCACATCATGCCGCCCGTGACGGTCTCGATCATGCAGGCGCTGCCCCGCGAGCGGGCCGGCTCCGGTTCGGCGCTGAACAACACCTTCCGGCAGGTCGGCGGCGCGATGGGGGTCGCGGTGCTCGGCTCGGTGCTGTCCACCACCTACCGCGGCGGCGTCGAGGACGACCTCGCCCGCACCCCCGGGCTGAGCGACACCGCGCGCCACACGGCGGGCGAGTCGGTCGAGGCCACCCTCGCCGTCGCCGAACGGATGGGCCCGGCCGGCAAGGGGCTCGCCACCGCGGCCGAGGACTCCTTCGTCCACGCCATGCACGTGACCTCGCTGAGCGCGGCCGTCGTCGCCCTCGTCGGCGCGGTGGTGGTCGGCTCCTTCCTGCCCGGGCGGACCGGGCAGGAAGGAGCCGGGGCGCCGGCCGGAGCCCGCCCCGAGCCCCGCCAGGCGCCCACCGGAGCGGACCGGTGACCGACGCCGCCGGCCCGCCCGCGGCCCGCCCCCGCGGCCGGCCGCGCAGCGCCGCCGTGGACAGCGTGGTCATCGAGACCGTGCTGCGGCTGCTGGAGGAGGGCGCGACCATCGGGGAGCTGTCGATGGAACGCATCGCCCGGGACGCGGGGGTCGGCAAGGCCACCGTCTACCGCCGCTGGCGCGGCAAGGAGGCGCTGATGCTCGACGTGATGCGCTCCCTGGACGACGAGAACCCCCGGCCCGCGGGCGTATCGGTCCGCGACGACCTGGTGACCATGCTGGAGTTCATACGGAAGCGGGCGCTGGCCAAGCGGCACTCGGCGCTGCTGCGCGCGGTCGTCGCCCATGTCCGGGCCCATCCGGACCTGTGGCAGGAGTACCACGACACCGTCCTGCGGCGGCGCCGCGAGACGCTGCTGACGGTGCTGCGCCGGGGCATCGAGGGCGGCGAGATCCGCGCCACCGAGGACCTGGAACTCCTCGCCGACCTGTTCGTCGGGCCGATGCTGACCCGGGCGATGATGCACGAGTGGCGGGACCTGCCGGAAGGACTCTCCGAACGGATAGTCGACACCGTGCTGGACGGGGTCCGGCCGCGCGGCTGACCGGCACCGCGACGCCGCGGCCCGGGGACGCCCGCCCGCGCCCGGCGTGCGGGCCGGCCGGGGGAGGGCGGCGACACGCGCGAGGCGCCGCCGGACCGGGGCGCGCGGGGGCGCGCCGGGGTGCCGGGCCCGCTCGGCCCGCCCCGCGGCCCATCCGGTGCCCGGCCCTGATCAGCCGGTTTGTGCCCGTTCTGTCACAGATGCCGCCTCATCCGGTCCCGCTGGAACCCGACCGCGCCGCGACGACGTCCCCAGGTTCGGACGGCGCCCGTCAGGACGCCGGGAAAATGCCTGGTCATCGCCTATGGTCGTGCCCGTAGGCGCGGGTCGGGGCGGACCGGCACATCCGGAGTGAGGGACAACGCATGGTGCAGGCGTACACGCAGGAGACGGGACAAGGCGGGGACGGCTCCGAGTCGGCCGGCTCCCGGGCCCGGCGCCTGCTGCGCCGCTGGCGGCACGACCGGGGCATCTGGCGGCGCGGCCTGGTCACCGCGGGGTTCGCCGTCCTGCTGGCGCTGATGATGGTCTTCCACGCGCAGATCCCCAACCGGGTGGGAAACCTCGGCAGCCTGCTGGAGACCTTCCTGCCCTGGCTGGGGCTGTTCATCCCGGTGCTGCTGGTGGTGGCGCTGGTGCGGCGGTCCGCCACCGCCCTGATCGCCCTGCTGCTCCCGGTGGTCGTCTGGCTGAACCTCTTCGGCGGGCTGATGTTCTTCGACCGCTCGGGCACCGGCGGCAACTTCTCCGTCGTCACCCACAACGTCAACGCCGACAACACCGACCCCGCGGGCACCGCGCGCAAGGTCTCCGCCTCCGGCGCCGACGTGGTGGCCCTGGAGGAGCTGACCGGCGAGGCGGTCCCCGCGTACCGGAAGGCACTGGCGGACGCCTACCCGTTCCACACGGTGCAGGGCACGGTCGGACTGTGGAGCAAGTACCCGCTGCGGGACAGCGCCCCGGTGGACATCAAGCTGGGCTGGACCCGCGCGCTGCGCACCACCGTCGCCACCCCGTACGGCGACGTCGCGGTCTACGTCGCCCACCTGCCGTCGGTCCGGGTGAAGTCCGACAAGGGGTTCACCGCCGGACAGCGGGACGACAGCGCGGAAGCGCTGGGCGAGCGGATCGCGGACGAACGGCTGGGCAGGGTGGTCCTGCTCGGCGACCTGAACGGCACCATGAACGACCGGGCGCTGGCCCCGGTCACCTCCCAGCTGCGCTCGGCGCAGGGCGCGGCCGGGGACGGCTTCGGCTTCAGCTGGCCCGCGTCGTTCCCGATGGCCCGGATCGACCAGATCATGGTGCGGGGGATGGACCCGGTGTCGGCGTGGACCCTGCCGCGGACCGCCAGCGACCACCTGCCGGTGGCCGCCTCGGTGAAGCTCTGACCGGCGGCCACTGAGCCGGTCGTCGGCCCCGGGGGCCACGCCGGGGCGTGCCGGGCCGGGGCGTGCCACACCGGGGCGTTGCGGTCCGGGGCGTTGTGGTCCGGCGGTCGCCCCGGGCATCCGGCCGGGCCGTGGAGCCCGGGCGTCCCGTCTGCTGCTGCTGCGCCCGGCCGTGCCGTCACGTCGTCCGCCGGGTCGTCCGGCAGGTCGTCCGCCGGGCCGGTCGTCGCTCCGGCCGCCGTGCCGTCCGCCGGGGACGGCCGCCACGCCGTCCGCCGGGGACGGCCACCGGTTCCGCCCGGGCCGGGTGGGAACGCCGTGTTCACCGGGTCCCGTCCCGCCGTTCACCCGCGGGGCGGCGCGGGGCGGACCGGCCATGAGAGACTTTGTTCAGCTGAGAAACATAACCTTCCCGCTGACCTCCGCCCCTCGTTCCCGAAAGGTCTCTCATGCCCCTCGCCCTGCTCGCGCTCGCGATCTCGGCCTTCGGCATCGGCACCACCGAGTTCGTGATGATGGGCCTGCTGCCCAACGTCGCGGACGACCTGGGCACCTCCGTCCCCACCGCCGGCTACCTCGTCTCCGCCTACGCCCTCGGGGTCGTCGTGGGCGCGCCCCTGCTCACCGCGCTCGGCTCCCGCGTGCCGCGCAAGCGGATGCTGGTGGCGCTGATGGGCGTGTTCACGCTCGGCAACCTGGCCTCCGCGCTCGCCCCGTCCTTCGGGCTGCTCCTGGCCGGCCGGGTGCTCGCCGGGCTGCCGCACGGCGCGTTCTTCGGCGTCGGCGCGGTCGTCGCCGCGCGCCTGGTCGCCGAGGGCCGGCAGGCGCGCGCCGTCGCCACCATGTTCCTCGGCCTGACCGTCGCCAACATCATCGGTGTCCCGGCCGCCACCCTGCTCGGCCAGCACCTCGGCTGGCGCGCCACCTTCCTGGTGGTCACCGCCATCGGCGTGCTCGCGATGGCCGCGCTCGTCCGGCTCGTCCCGCAGGTCCCGGCCGACCCGCAGGGCGGTCTGCGCCGCGAACTCGGCGCCCTCCGCGACCGCCAGGTGCTGCTCGGGCTGCTGACCGCGGTCTTCGGCTTCGCCGGGGTCTTCGCCGTCTACAGCTACCTCGCGTCCATGGCGACCGAGGTCACCGGCTTCGCCGAGTCGTCCGTGACCGTGGTGCTCGCCCTCTTCGGTATCGGCATGACCCTCGGCGCGCTGGTCGCCGGACCGCTGACCGACCGGGCGCTGCGTCCCACGCTGTACGGTTCGCTGGCCGCGCTCGCCGTCGTGCTGGTCGTATTCCACTTCACCGTCCACGTCGCGTGGGCGGCCCTGGTCACCGTGGTGGTGCTCGGCGCGGTCGGCTTCATGACCACCACCCCGCTGCAGATGCTGGTCATGAACAAGGCCAAGCACGCCCCGACCCTCGCCTCCGCCTCCAACCACTCCGCCTTCAACCTGGCCAACGCGGGCGGCGCCTGGCTGGGTGGGGCGGCCATCGCGGCGGGCTGGGGCTGGACGTCCCCGACCCTGGTCGGCGCGGTCCTGGCGATCGCCGGCCTGGGCATCGCGGTCACCGCCGGGCTGCTGGACCGTACGCCCGGCCCGTCCCGGCTGGTGGCCCGGTCCGCGGTACCCGACCCCGAGCGGCAGCCGGTCGACTGACGCCGCGCGGCCCGGAGCCGCGCCGGGCGCCGGGCCGCCGACGCACCGCACCGCACCACGCGGCGCCGGGACCGCCGGCCCCGTCCCGTCCCGCCCGGCCCCGTCCCGTCCCGCCCGGCGCCGGGCCGCCGCGGCACCGGTCCGGGCCGGGCGCGGAAGCGTCAGGCGGAGACCGAGCGGAGCATGCCCGGCCGGCGTCCGGTGAGGTGGTCGAGGGCGGCCGCGGTGGCCTCGTCGGCGGGCAGTTGCACGATCAGGCGCAGATCGTCGTCCGCGGACAGGTCGAGGGTCTCGTACGCCAGCCGCAGCTCGCCGGCCTCCGGATGCACGAGCCGCTCCACGCCGCTGGACCGGGGGAGTCCGAGCACGGTCCCGGTGCGCCCGGTGAAGGCGGCGCCCGCCGTCACGGCCAGCTCGTCGGCGAGGGCCGCGATGTGCGGGTCCGCCCGGAACGGCCCCTGCTTGAGGGCGGACACCTGCTGGTCGGCGATCCGGTCCCAGTCGGGGTAGGCGGTCCGGGCCCGTTCGTCGGTGAAGACGAACCGGGCGAGGTTCGGCGGCGTGCCGTGCGGCCCGTCGTCCAGCAGCCCGACGGGCCCGGCGAGGCGCTCGTAGCCCGCCGTCCAGAGCAGCGCCTCGCTCAGCCGGTTGAGCACCACCGCGGGCGTCGGTTCCAGGCGTTCGACCAGCGCCCGCACGGTGGGGCGGACCGTGCGGCCGGGGGCCGCGCCACCCAGGCAGCTGAAGCCGCCCTCCGCCCCCTTGCTGAGGCGGTGCAGATGGACGCGTTCGGCGGCGGTCAGGCGCAGCGCGTCGGCCAGCGCGGAGAGCACCTGTGCCGACGGGTGGCGGTCGCGCCCCTGCTCCAGCCGGGTCACGTACTCGACGCTGACCCCGGCCAGGGTGGCCAGCTCGGCCCGGCGCAGCCCCGGCGTGCGCCGCCGCGGGCCGGTGGGCAGCCCCGCCTCGGCGGGACTGACCGCCTCCCGGCGGTGGCGCAGGAACATCCCCAGCTCGTTGTCGCTCACCGCCCGAACGTAACAGGCGCGGCAGGAACGGATGGTGGCCCTGCCACTACCAGTCTCCGCCCGGCCTTCCTGGCCCCCGCCGGGCCCGGCAGATTGAGGGACGTGGCCCCGCGACGGCGGGCGCCGCCCGACCCGGAGCACCGGGGAGGGCAGGGGAGAGCCCGGGGACGGCCCGGGAGAACTGAGGAGCCCAGCTGTGTCCAGTGACAATCTCGACCTCGCGGTGATCGTCGGCAGTGTCCGGGAGGGGCGGTTCGCGCCGGTGGTGGCGGACTGGTTCGTCCGGCAGGCCGAGCGGCACGGCCGGTTCACGGTGAACCTGGTCGACCTGGCGGACACGCCGCTGCCGCTCGCCCTGCCGCCGGTGCCGCCGGCCGTCGACCCCGACCTGGCCCGGCCCGCCGGGATGGCGGACCTCACCGCGCGGATCGCGGCGGCCGACGCGATCGTGGTGCTGACCCCGGACTACAACCGCAGCTTCCCGGCGGCGCTGAAGGCCGCGATCGACTGGCACTACACCGAGTGGGCGGCCAAGCCGATCGGCTTCGTCGGCTACAGCGGCGCGAGCGGCGGGCTGCTGGCGATCGAGCAACTGCGCCAGGTCTTCGGGGAGTTGCACGCCCACACGATCCGCGACTACGTGAGCTTCCCCCGGTACTACGAACTGTTCGGCCAGGACGGCGAGCTGCTCGCCCCCGAGGGGCCCGAGGCCGCCGCCAAGGTGATGCTCGACCAGCTGCTGTGGTGGGGCTCGGTTCTGCACGACGCCCGGCGCGACCGCCCGTTCGCGGAGGCGTCCCGGTAGCGGGCCGTGCCGGGCGCCGGCCGGCCGCGCGGGGGCGGCCCGGCCGTACCGGAGCGGTCCCGGCCGTACCGGAGCGCGCGGTCACGCCGCCCGGAGCACCACCAGCCGGCAGGTGACGTGCTCCTTGGCGTGGTACGTCTGGTCGGCCCGGTCCTCCACCGGCCGGGCGGCGCCGCGCCGGGTCAGCTCCGCCACCCGCCGGTCGAAGCCCATCCGCTCCCATACCTGGGTGAGCACGGTGACGACCAGGTAGCCGCCGGTCCGGGTGGCCCGGAGCAGCGGTCCGAGCCCCTCCGGCCCGACGTGCCCGGCGGTGAAGGTGCCCGCGCAGACGACCGCGCCGTAGCCGCCGGGGTCCGGGGACGGGGGCAGCGGGCGGGTGATGTCCGCCCGCGCCAGCCGCCGGTAGACGCCCTTCTCGCGGGCGACGGCGAGCATGCCGGGGGACAGGTCCACCCCGTCGACCGTGGTGAAGCCCCGCCGGGCCAGTTCACCGCCCACCAGCCCGGTCCCGCAGCCGGCGTCCAGGACCGGGGTGGCGGCCGGCACGAGCGCGGCGACCCGGGCCGCGACCAGCGCGGGGCCGACGTAGCCCAGGCCCTCGACGGTGTCCCGGTCGTAGTTCCCCGCCCACTCGTCGTAGATGCCGGTGCGCTCCTCGACGTCGCCGCCGAGCGAGTACATCCGCTTCAGGATCGGATGATCCACCTCGAACCGCTCGGTCACGCAGCTCGCCTCCCGGAACTCGGTGGTCCCCGTCACGAGGCTAGGGGCGGGCGGGGCGGTCCACCACCGGACCCGCCACGACCGCCGGCGGCCGTGGCGACCGCCGGCTGCCGGGCGGTCAGTCGCGCGGCACCTCGCAGGCGCCGTCCGCGCACCCGGCGTCCGGTCCGGCCGGCTGTTCCGGGGCGGCGCCGGTCTCTTCCGCGATCTGGTGCAGGACGCTGAGGAAGGTCGCCGGTTCCTGGCCGCCCTGCACCGCCCACTGCCCCTCGAAGACGAAGGTGGGCACCGCGGTGATGCCGCGCTGCCGGGCCTCCTCGATCTCGTCCAGGACCTCGTCGTGCAGCGCGTCGCCGTCCAGGAACGCGGCCACCGGGTCGCGGTCCAGGCCGACGGTGACGGCGGCGTCGGTCAGGTGCTCGCGGTCGCCGATGTCGAGCCCCTCACCGAAGTGGGCTTCCAGCAGCCGCCCCTTGAGGCGGGCCTGGGCGGCGGGCCCGTACTCCTCCAGGGCGAAGCGGAGCAACCGGTGGGCGAGGAGCGAGTTGTTCTCCACCACGGTGTCGAAGTCGAAGGTGAGATCCTCGGCCGCGCCGAGTTCGGTGATGTGCGCGTCCATCGCCACCGACCGGGGCCCGAACTTCTCCGCGAGCACCTCGCGGTGCGGCCGCGGCTCCTCGGGGGCGGCGGGATCGAGCTGGAACGGCCGGTAGACCACCTCGACCCGGTCGGCCTGCGGGAACGCCGCCAGGGCCCGCTCGAACCGGCTCTTGCCCAGGTGGCACCACGGGCATGCGATGTCGCTGTAGATCTCGACCTTCACGGGGGCACTCACTCCATTGCCGACATGTGCTTGAAAACTCAAGCAATGCTAACCGCGGCGGGTGGCCGGCTGTTCCCGCGCGGCGGGCCGCACCGTCGGCCGGCCGGCCCGCCGCACTGTCGGCCGGCCGCGCGCCGGGTGCTGCCGGCCGCCCGGTACCGGGCACGCGGCCTCCGGCGCCGGGCGGTCCGTGTCCGGCGGTCCCGCGGCGGCGGCGCGCCCGGGGTCACACCCGCTCGCGCCAGCGGTTGGTGATCGGCAGCCGGCGGTCCTTGCCGAAGCCCTTCGCGGAGATCTTGGTCCCCGGCGGGTACTGCCGCCGCTTGTACTCGGCGGTGTCGACCATCCGCAGCACCCGGGCCACCAGCGCGTCGTCGAACCCGGCGGCGACGATCTCGGCGAACCCCTGGTCCCGGTCCACGTAGCGCTCCAGGATCCGGTCGAGGACCTCGTAGTCCGGCAGCGAGTCGGTGTCCACCTGGCCCGGCCGCAGCTCGGCGCTCGGCGGCTTGCTGATGGAGTTCTCCGGGATCGGCGGGGTCTGGCCCCGGTCCAGCGCGGCCTGGTTGCGCCACCTCGCGAGCCGGAAGACCGAGGTCTTGTAGACGTCCTTGATCGGCCCGTAGGCGCCGACCGAGTCGCCGTAGAGCGTCGAGTAGCCGCAAGCCAGTTCGGACTTGTTGCCGGGCGCGAGGACGATGTGCCCCTCCTGGTTGGAGAGGGCCATCAACATGGTGCCGCGCAGCCGGGACTGGAGGTTCTCCTCGGCCAGCCCGGTCAGCCCAAGCGACCCCAGATAGGCGTCGAACATCGGGGCGATCGGCACCGTACGGAAGTTGAGCCCGGTACGCCGGGCCAGTTCCGCGGCGTCGTCCCGGGAGTGCTCGGAGGAGTACCGGGACGGCATGGAGACGCCGTACACCTGCTGCGCGCCGAGCGCGTCGCAGGCGATCGCCGCCACGAGCGCGGAGTCGATGCCGCCGGAGAGCCCGATCAGCACACTGCGGAAGCCGTTCTTGGCGGCGTACGCCCGCAACCCCACCACCAGCGCGGTGTAGACCTCCTCGTCGTCGCCGAGCCGGTCCGCCTCGCCGCCGGCCAGCTCCGGCTCGTAGGGCGGCAGCGGGTCGGCGGAGAGCGTCACATGGTCGATGCGCAGGCCGTCGTCGACCACGCCGGCCGGCACCTCCCCCGCGGCGGGCAGGTCCAGGTCGACCAGCACGCAGCCCTCCGCGAACTGCGGGGCGCGGGCGATCACCGCCCCGTCCCGGTCCACGATGAGCGAGTCGCCGTCGAAGACCAGCTCGTCCTGGCCGCCGATCATGGCCAGGTACGCGGTGGTGCAGCCGGCCTCCTGGGCGCGCTTGCGCACCAGGTCCAGCCGGGTGTCGTCCTTCTCCCGCTCGTACGGCGAGGCGTTGACGGAGAGCAGCAGACCGGCTCCGGCGGTGCGCGCGGCCGGCACCCGGCCGCCCTCCTGCCACAAGTCCTCACAGATCGCCAGCGCCACGTCCACCCCGTGCACCCGGATCATCGGCAGGGTGTCGCCGGGCACGAAGTAGCGGAACTCGTCGAAGACGCCGTAGTTGGGCAGGTGGTGCTTGGCGAAGGTCAGCGCCACCTCGCCGCGGTGCAGCACCGCGGCCGCGTTCCGCGGCGCGCCCGCCGGCTGGCCGTACCGCGGCTCGGCCTGCTCGCTGCGGTCCAGATAGCCCACGACCACCGGAAGGTCGCCGAAGCCCGCCTCGGCCAGCCGGGTGGCGAGGGTGCGCAGCGCGGCGCGCGAGGCCTCGACGAAGGAGGCGCGCAGGGCGAGGTCCTCGACGGGGTAGCCGGTCAGCGCCATCTCGGGGAACGCCACCAGATGGGCGCCCTGCCCGGCGGAGTGCCGGGTCCAGTGGATGATCGTCTCCACGTTGCCGGAGATGTCGCCGACGGTCGAGTCGATCTGGTTCAGAGCGAGGCGAAGTTGAGGCACGGGCCCAGTGTAATCGTCTTTCTGACGCAATCGGGTGCGCGGCAGCGGCAGCGGCAGCGGCAGCCCCTGGCCGTGGGGGCACGGGACCGCCGGACGCGGGCCGTCGGCGAGACGGGCCGCGGGCGCCGGTGGGGCGGACCGGTAGCCCGGGCGGGCGGGCCGTGGACGCCGGCGGGGCGGGCCGTGGCTCACGGACGGACGGGCCGAGGGACCCGGCGGACGGGTCGTGGGTAGCCGGCGGACGGGCCGTCTGACCCGGCGGACGGGTGGTGGGCCGCGGCGGGCGGGGCACCGGGATGGCGCGCCCGGTCCCGGGCGCGGGGGCGCGCGGGACCGGGAGGGCAGCGACGGCGGGGTGGTGCGGGACGCGCCCCGCACCACGCCCGCCCCCACTCCGCCGCACTCCGTCGCGCCGGTCCGGGCTCGACGGGGCCGGCCGGGGCCGCCGGTGAGGACTCGACCGGGTCTGCCGGTCCGTACCCGACCGGGGCCGGGGCCGCCGGTCCGTTATCCGCTCGGTCTGCCATCCGGCTGGGACCCGGCCGGGACCGGTGGCGCAGGGCGCCGGTGAGGGGCCGACCGGGACCGCCGGTCCCGGTCGGCGCGCCGTCGCTCAGTCCTTGCCGAGCAGCGTGTCCATCCGGGTGATCTCGGCGTTCTGGGTGGTGATGATCCGCCCGGCCAGCGCCTTGGCGCCCTGGTGGGCGCCCTTGGACTTCTCGGTCCCGGCCATCTCCACCGCGCCCTGGTGGTGCTTGACCATCAACTCCAGGAACGCGGTGTCGAACGCCGCACCCGACGCCCGCTCCAGCTTCTCCATGTCGGCCGCGGTCATCATGCCCGGCATGCCGTGGTGGGCCGAGTGGTCCGCCCCGGAGTCCGCCGCGGGCACTTCCTCGCCCCAGCTCTTCAGCCAGCCGGACATGGTCCGGATCTCCGGGTCCTGGGCCTGCTTGATCTCCGCCGCGAGCTTCTTCACCTGGGCGGAGGACGCCCGGGTGGCCGCGAGGTCGGCCATCTCCACGGCCTGGCGGTGGTGCGGGATCATCCCCTGGGCGAAGGCGACGTCCGCCGCGTTGTGCGCGCCCTTTCCGTCCGGGGCGCCGGCCGGGGCACCGGCGGACGGCTTGTCGTGGCCGCCGTGTCCGCCGGCACCGTCGTCGTCGCTGCCGCACGCGGCGAGGACCAGAGCGGCGGCGACGGCGGCGGAGAGCGCGGCCGCGCGGCGGGCGAGGGAACGGTGCGTGGTCATGATGGTGTGCTCCTGCGAGTACGGAGGGGATGCCCCCGGGGCATCCGGGTGAAGGGGTGCGGATGACGTCATCCGCACCGAGGCGTGCGCGTGCCGGACCGGCCGTGGTGACCGGGGCCGGGGGTGCGGGCCTATATACGCAGGAGCTGCAACTGACTCAGGGAGGGCGGGGAGCGGCCGTCCGGACCCGCCGCCGCGGCCGGCGCCAGGCCCGCCCCGTCGGCCGGGGCCGCCGTGGCGCCCGGGAGGAGCGATGGCGGCAGTGGCCCGGTGCTGATGCCGGGTGCCGCGCAGGTGGCGTCCGCGTGGTGCGGATGCTCCGGGCCGTCGCCGAGGCCCGCGTGGTGGCAGGCGCTCACCCGCGCCGTACCGGCCGACCCGTGCGCCTCGGTCCCGGACCGATGCGCCCCGGAGCGGTCCGTCGCGCCCGTGTCCGTGTCCGCGGCCGGCGCCCGGTGGGTGCCGTGCGCCGGTGCGGCGTGCCAGGCCCGCAGGCCGTGCCCCGGCCGGCCGGCGGACGGCGGCGGGGCGGCGTGCGACGGGGGCTGGGCGCTGTGCGGCGCCGGGGCCTCGGCGGTATGCGGCGACGGCTGGGCGGTGTGCGCGGCGGCCGCGAAGGCGCCGCTCCCCAACCCGTGCATGGCCACGACCCCCGCCAGGACCGACCACATCAGCAGCAGGCACGCCCAGGCCCGGGAGGGCTTGAGGATCCGCGGCCGCGTGGTCATGGCGCTCATCGTAGGGGGCGGCAGGCCGGCCGGGCCCGCCGCCCTCCGGCCGCCCCGGACCGGCGGGCCCGCCGTCCTCGGCCGCCCCGGACCGGCAGGTCCGCCGCCGTCCGGCCACCTCCGACCCGCTCCCGGTGGGCCGGGTCCCGCCGTGCGGCCCGGGTTCGACCATGATCGCGTGATGTCCCACAATGAGGGACGGGCACAGGCCGGTACCGCGAACGGGTGGCGTGGCCCGTCCGCCGCTCCGGGCGCGGGGAGTTCCGCGCGAGGGCGCCCCGCACCCGCTCTTTGAGAGGGGCGGCCCAACAGGCAGTATGGGCACCGAGTGGTGCCGCTCACACGAGATGAGGCCGTGCCGAGCCGCGTGCGCAACGCACGCGAAATCGTGTGGTGGGATGCTCAGGTGCCCCCGAAGTGCCCCGCGGCCTGGGAACGGGCGGCCTGACCTGCGAGGATGGGTGGAAATGGATAAGCAGCAGGAGTTCGTGCTCCGGACGCTCGAAGAGCGCGACATCCGGTTCGTGCGACTGTGGTTCGCCGATGTGCTGGGCTTCCTGAAGTCGGTGGCCGTGGCCCCCGCCGAGCTTGAACAGGCATTCGACGAAGGCATCGGTTTCGACGGCTCGGCGATCGAGGGATTCGCCCGCGTCTACGAGTCCGACATGATCGCCAAGCCCGATCCCAGCACCTTCCAGATCCTGCCCTGGCGCGCCGAGGCACCCGGCACCGCACGGATGTTCTGCGACATCCTGATGCCGGACGGGTCGCCCTCCTACGCCGACCCGCGCTACGTCCTCAAGCGCATCCTGGCCAAGACCTCCGACCTGGGGTTCACCTTCTACACCCACCCCGAGATCGAGTTCTTCCTGCTCAAGCACAAGCCGGACGACGGGTCCCGGCCGGTGCCGGCGGACTCCTCCGGCTACTTCGACCACACCCCGCAGAACGTGGGCATGGACTTCCGCCGCCAGGCCATCACCATGCTGGAGTCGATGGGGATCTCGGTCGAGTTCTCCCACCACGAGGGCGCCCCGGGCCAGCAGGAGATCGACCTGCGCTACGCCGACGCGCTGTCCACCGCCGACAACATCATGACCTTCCGGCTCGTGATGAAGCAGGTGGCGCTGGAGCAGGGCGTGCACGCCACCTTCATGCCCAAGCCGTTCTCGGAGTTCCCCGGCTCGGGCATGCACACCCACCTGTCCCTCTTCGAAGGGGACCGCAACGCCTTCTACGAGTCCGGAGCCGAGTTCCAGCTGTCCAAGGTGGGCCGGTCCTTCATCGCCGGCCTGCTGCGGCACGCGTCCGAGGTCTCGGCCGTGACCAACCAGTGGGTCAACTCCTACAAGCGCATCTGGGGCGTCGCCCAGGGCCGCACCGCCGGCGCCGGCGGCGAGGCGCCCTCGTACATCTGCTGGGGCCACAACAACCGGTCCGCGCTGGTGCGGGTCCCGCTCTACAAGCCCGGGAAGACCGGCTCCACCCGCGTGGAGGTCCGGTCCATCGACTCCGGCGCCAACCCCTACCTGGCGTACGCGGTGCTGCTGGCCGCCGGCCTGAAGGGCATCGAGGAGGGCTACGAGCTGCCGGCCGGTGCCGACGACGACGTCTGGGCGCTGTCCGACGCCGAGCGCCGCTCGCTGGGCATCGAGCCCCTCCCGCAGAACCTCGGTGAGGCGATCTCGCTGATGGAACGCAGCGAACTGGTCGCCGAGACGCTCGGCGAGCACGTCTTCGACTTCTTCCTCCGCAACAAGAAGCAGGAGTGGGAGGAGTACCGCTCCGAGGTCACCGCCTACGAGCTGCGCAAGAGCCTGCCGGTGCTGTGACCGCAGATCGGGACGGGCAAAGCTCGGAACCGAGGCTCAGGGTCGACGGTGGCGAACCGTCGGCCCTGAGTCGTCTTGCTCGTCATGCGAGTCGGGGGAGATCCTGATGATCCTGCCCATCCACCTGGAGTGCCCGGCCTGCGAAGCGGCAATTCTGCTGCGCGTCGGATTATCCCGGGACCGGCAGCGAATCATGGTCGCATGTCCGGACTGTCACTCCGTCATCCGAGGGTCGATCGTCCCGTCCGGTGATCGACTGCTCCCACGCTTCGACCTCCCGGGAATCAAGGAGCTTGACCATCGGACTCCTGGAAAGGAGTGGAGGGTGGTCAACACCTACGGGGACCTGCCGAGTGGTTCGGCGGAGGAATTCTCGTCCTTCCTGTCCGTCTCGCGCGTGTTCGGGGACCGCGCACTCTGGTACCTTCGCCGCGTCACGCTCGTCCGAGCCTTCGCGGAGAAGGCGGATCCTCTTGAGCACGCCTACGGGTTCTATCTGCAAGAGCGCTGGGATCTGCTTGATTCCGTGATGAAGCGGCGCTTCGAGGAAGACTGGCCGATCGAGGAAAGCTGGCCGAGTGGCCTCTCGGAGCTGGGCAGGCACACCCAGCTCCACAGGATCATTTCCCTGCTGGCGGGCGCCATGGATCCGGCGGGCCATTACTCGAGGGCCAGGCGTGAACTGTGGTCTCGCGTCTCCCGAAAGCGGGCAGAGTTTTCGGAGCTTGCGTTCGGAATCATCTCGGAACCGGGGTTCTCGACCATCCACCAGCGCGTCGCGGACCAATTCTTCGGGTTGCTTCGGGACGGTTCGGAGTGGATTCCGGCGCTGGCCATCGCACATCTTCGGGCGAGTCGCATCCCGGTTCCCGGGGACTGGCGGGTGCCGATCGGGCGCATCGACTCCCTGCGTGACGCCTACCGGCAGAACTTCGAGGTGAGCTGCCAGATGCTTCCGGTGGTCATCCGGATGCAGAACATGGCCGAGGGCCGGGACGACGGCACCATCCGCGACCCGGCGCTCTCGAACGGATGGGCTCCTCGCGCGTTGCGTGCCCGGGATCTGGTGAACAACGTCCAGCAGTTCGCGAAGTCGAAGGCCGCGACCAAGGAGGCGTATCTCTGCCGCTACACCCATCTGCGCCACTTCTGGCACTCGGCCTTCAGCAGGGATGTCAGGAACAGCATCGCTCACGCGGAGTTCGACTACGTGATGCACGACGGACTCGTGCGGTACAAGGGGAGGGAAGTCCCCTGTCACGTGTTCATCGAGGCACTGGTCGAACAGATCGTCCTGCTGGTCCTCTGGCTCGATCTCTGCAAGCTCTGCAAGGTCTACGGGTCGAGGTGGGACCCCGCCGGGAGGACGTTCTCGGGTCTCGGTTAGGCGAGCCGGCCGGGTACGGGGGGACACCGCGGGCCCGGGAAACCGGTCGGGCCGGGCCGCCTCCGGGCCGTCCTAGGACGGCCTCGCCGGCATCCCGGGCCGGCGTTCCCGCGGCGCCGGCTGGTCGGCGCGTCCCGGCAGCCCGTCCCCGGCAGCGCCCCCGGCGCGCGGGTCGCCGATGATGGAAGGGCAGGGCTTCACGTGCCGCGCGTGCCGGCGGCCCCGGGCCGGCCGGCACCGGGCCGAACCGACCGACAGGGGGCTCTCCCATGAACCGCACGACCAGGTCCCTCGTGGTCTCCGGCGCCGCGGTGGCCGCCATCGGGGTCCCGCTCGCCGCATGCGGGGGCGGCGGGGGCGGGGGAGAGGAGGGCGACGACCAGGGCGCGGTCACGGCGGCCGAGATGGAGGCGTGGCGGGACGAGGCGTCCGAGGCCGGCGAGGACGTCCTCGGTGGCAGCCCCGAGGACGCGGCGCTGAACCTGCTGACGGACTGCGAAGGCACCGTGGACGCGGTCGCCGAGGCCGTCGAGAGCGTCCCGGACCCGCCCTACAAGGGCGAGGAATGGCGCGATCTGGTGGACGCGGTGGTCGACCGGCTGCGGCAGGACGACGTCTGCCAGGCCGTCGAGGACTTCGACCGCGAGAAGCTGGCGGAGATCGGCGAGCAGATCGACCGGGCCGGCAGCTGGGTCGCCGACGTGAACCGGCACTTCCCCTCGCTCGACTGGGACCCGGAGAGCTATCTCCAACCCCAGGACTAGGCCGGACGAGTGACGGCCCGCGGCCCCGGCGCGCCCGGAGCCGGGCGCGCCGGCCCCCGCGCCGGGACCGCCCGGCGTTCCCGCCCCGACCCGCCGGCACTAAGCTCGCAAGGGCGATCATGAGGTGGTCGGGAGAGGCGGTGCCAGGTGCTGCACGGGCGACGGGACAGCCGGTTCGGGCGGCTGCTGCGGTACGGATTCACCGACTCCGCGGCGGCGGGCCGGCTGCTGGACCTGCCCGAGATGGCCGCCGTCCGGGGCGACCCGGTGCTGCTGGACGCGATCGGCGCCACCGCCGACCCCGACGGCGCGCTGCGCAGCCTGGTGCGGCTGGTCGAGGCGCTGCCCGGGCCGGACGACGGCGCCGCCCGGCCCGCCGCCGACGGGCCGGCGGGCACCGCGGACGCGCCCCGCTCCGGCTCCCGGCAGGCGCTGCTGGACACCCTGGTCACCGCCAAGCCGCTCCGCGACCGGCTGCTCGGCGTGCTCGGCGCCTCCGAGGCGCTCGGCGACCACCTGGCCCGGCACCCGCACGACTGGCAGTCGCTGGTCAGGTACGAGTCGGCCGACCTGCACCCGACCACCGCGGACTTCGAGCAGGCGCTCGCCGAGGACATCTGGAGCGGCGCCGGTGACACCCGCCCCCGCCCGGACGCGCTGCGCATCGCCTACCGGCGCTGTCTGCTGCGGATCGCCGCCCGCGACGTCTGCGGCACCACCGACGTCGCCCGGACCGCCGCCGAGCTGGCCGACCTGGCCACCGCGACCCTGCGCGCGGCGCTGCGGATCGCCGCCGAGGAGCAGCCCGAGGACGCCGCCCGGTGCCGGCTCGCGGTGATCGGCATGGGCAAGTGCGGCGGCCGGGAGCTGAACTACGTCTCGGACGTGGACGTCATCTTCGTGGCCGAGCCCCGCGAGCGGAACGGCGGCGGGCAGCAGCCGGTCGACGAGCCGCAGGCCCTGCAGGCCGCCACCCGGCTCGCCGCCCGGATGATGCGGGTCTGCTCCGACGTCACCATCGAGGGCACCATCTGGCCGGTGGACGCCAACCTCCGTCCGGAAGGCCGCAACGGACCGCTGGTGCGGACCCTGTCCAGCCATCTGGCGTACTACCAGCGGTGGGCGAAGACCTGGGAGTTCCAGGCCCTGCTCAAGGCCCGGCCGGTGGCCGGCGACGCCGCGCTGGGGCAGGCGTACGTGGACGCCGTGGCCCCCCTGGTCTGGCAGGCCGCCGAACGCGACAACTTCGTCCCCGACGTGCAGCAGATGCGCCGCCGGGTGGTGGCGAACATCCCCGCCGCCCAGGTCGACCGGGAACTGAAACTCGGCCCCGGCGGGCTGCGGGACGTCGAGTTCGCCGTCCAGCTGCTCCAGCTGGTGCACGGCCGGACCGACCCGGCACTGCGCAGCGGCACCACCCTCGACGCGCTCGACGCGCTGGCCGGCGGCGGCTACGTGGGGCGGGCCGACGCCGCCGCGCTGGACACCGCCTACCGCTTCCTGCGCACCATGGAGCACCGCATCCAGCTCCACCGGCTGCGCCGCACCCACCTGGTGCCCGAGGACGAGCAGGAGCTGCGCCGGCTGGGCCGCTCGCTGGGCTTCCGCACCGAGCCGGTGACCGAGCTGGGCAAGGAGTGGCGGCGGCACGCCCGCGAGGTGCGGCGGCTGCACGAGAAGCTCTTCTACCGGCCGCTGCTGGACGCCGTCGCCCAGCTGGAGCCCGGTGCCGCCCGGCTCAGCACCACGGCCGCCGGCCAGCGCCTGGAGGCGCTGGGCTACGCCGACCCGGCCACCGCGCTCCGGCACCTGGAGGCACTGGCCTCCGGGGTCAGCCGCAAGGCCGCCATCCAGCGCACCCTGCTGCCGGTGCTGCTGGCCTGGTTCGCCGACTCCGCCGACCCGGACGCCGGACTGTTCAACTTCCGCCAGGTGTCCGACGCGCTCGGCAAGACCCCCTGGTACCTGCGGCTGCTGCGGGACGAGGGCGCCGCGGCGGAGAACCTGGCCCGGGTGCTGTCGGCCGGGCGGCTCGCCCCCGACCTGCTGCTCCGCGCCCCGGAGGCGGTGGCCCTGCTCGGCGACCCGGAAGGGCTGCGGCCGCGCGGCCGGGCCGCGCTGGAACAGGAGATCCTCGCGGCGGTCGGCCGGGCGGACGGCGGCGAGCAGGCCGTGGCGGCGGCCCGCGGGGTGCGGCGGCGGGAGCTGTTCCGGACCGCGGCGGCCGACATCATCGGCGCCTACACCGGCTCCGCCGGCCCCGGGGCGGCCGGCCGGACCCGGGCCACGGGCCCGGAGTCCGCGCCCGGCAACGGCCCGGTGACGGGCCCGGCGCCCGGCCAGGGGACCACCGACCCGGGCCGGGCCCCGGAGGGCCCGGCCCGGCAGCCGGCCGGCGCCGCAGACGACGACCTCGGCACCGCCGTCGACATGGTCGGCCGCGCGGTCTCCGACATCAACGCCGCGACGCTGGCCGGGGCGCTGCGCGCCGCCGTACGGGAGAGCTGGGGCGACGAGCTGCCGACCCGCTTCGCGGTGATCGGCATGGGCCGCTTCGGCGGCCATGAACTCGGCTACGGATCCGACGCCGACGTGCTCTTCGTCCACGAGCCACGGGAGGGCGTCGACGAGCAGGTGGCCTCCCGGGCGGCGTTCGCGGTGGCCAACGAGATGCGGCGACTGCTCCAGCTGCCCACCGTGGACCCGCCCCTGCTGATCGACGCCGACCTCCGCCCGGAGGGCCGGACCGGCCCGCTGGTGCGCAGCCTCGCCTCCTACGCCGCGTACTACCGGCGCTGGTCGGTGGTGTGGGAGAGCCAGGCGCTGCTGCGCGCGGAACCGGTGGCCGGCGACCCGGAGCTGGGAGCCCGCTTCATCGAGCTGATCGACCCGCTGCGCTACCCGGCGGACGGGCTGGACGACGACGCGGTCCGGGAGATCCGCCGGCTCAAGGCCCGGATGGAGAGCGAGCGGCTGCCGCGGGGCGCCGACCCGACCACCCACACCAAGCTGGGCCGCGGCGGCCTCTCCGACGTCGAGTGGACCGTGCAGCTGTTGCAGATGCGGCACGGCCGGAGCGAGCCGGGCCTGCGCACCACCCGCACCCGGCAGGCGCTGGCCGCCGCCCACACGGCCGGGCTGCTCTGCACCGAGGACGCGCAGACCCTGGACGAGGCGTGGGTGCTCGCCACCCGGGTGCGCAACGCGGTGATGCTGGTCCGCGGCAGGCCCGGCGACACCTTCCCCGGCGAGAGCCGGGAGCTCGCCGCGGTGGGCCGCTACCTGGGGTACGAGACCGGTCACGTGGGCGAGATGCTCGACGACTACCGCCGGATCACCCGCCGGGCCCGTGCCGTGGTGGAGCGGCTGTTCTACGACGCCGACTGAGCCGCCCGCGGGGCGCCCGCCCCTCCCGGGGGGCGGCCGCCCCCCGCGAGGCGCCCGCCCCTCCCGGGGGGCGGCCGCCCGGCGGCCCGCCCACCGCGGGCCGGCACCCGGGGGCGGGGCCGGCCGGGGCCCGGGCCCCGGCCCGGGCTAGGGGGCCGAGCGGGCCGGCGGGACCGCGGCCCGCGGCCGTCCGGCGCCGGCCCCGGTGTCCCCGCCCGGCGCCCGGCCCGGTGGGCCGCCCGCCGGCGCGGCGCCGAAGAGCCGCTCCAGCACCACCGCCACCCCGTCCTCGTCGTTGCGCGGCGCCACCTCGTGGGCGATCGCGCGCAGGTCGGGGTGCGCGTTGCCCATCGCCACCCCGTACCCGGCCCAGGTCAGCAGCGGGATGTCGTTCGGCATGTCGCCGAAGGCGATGGTCTCCGACGGGGTGAAGCCCAGCCGTTCCGCCGCGCGCTGCAACCCGGCCGCCTTGGTGACCCCGGCGGGCAGCACCTCGATCATGCCCTTCTCGGAGTGCGTGACCGACACCCGGGGACCGCCGGCCCGGGCGGCCGCCGCGGCGACCAGCTCGTCCGGCAGTTCCCGGTGGCGCATCAGCACCTTCTCGATGGGACCGGCGAACAGCGCGGCCCGGTCCGCGGCCCGGCCCCAGCCGGCCCGGGGGCGGTCGGCGAAACCGGGCGTCACCACGAACCGGTTCGCCGGCGCGGCGGTCACCACGGCCAGCTCCAGCCGCGCCCCGCCGAGCGCCCGCTCGGTCGCCTCCACCACGGAACGGGCCAGGTCGCGGTCGAGCGCGGCGCTGTCCAGCAGCCGGTCCGCCGACGCGTCGTACAGCTGCGCGCCCTGGCCGCACACCGCGAGCCCCCGGTAACCCATGGCCACGAGGAACTCGCGGCAGGAGGACGCGGGCCGGCCGGTGACCACGATGTGGCGCGCGCCGCCGTCCGCCGCCCGGGCCAGCGCCGCCCGGCTGCGGGCCGACACGGTCAGATCGCCGCGCAGCAGGGTGCCGTCCAGGTCGGTGGCGACCACCCGGAACCGGGCGGCGGCGGCCGCCGGACGCCGGTGGCCGGGGCGGGGCGGGGGCGCGGTGTCCGGGCCGCCGGCCGCGGGCGCGGCACCAGCCCGGGGGCACGCGCCGGTCACTGCGCGAACCGGGAGCGCGCGTGCTCGTCGATGACCTTGGTGACCTGGGCCGGGTCCAGCTCCCGGTAGTCGAAGGTCAGCAGCCCGTCGCCGCCGGTGAGCAGGTCCAGGGAGTCGTGTCGTGCGTTGAAGGCGATCTCGTTCTGGCCATCGCGCCGGTAGTCGGCCGGGAACCACATCTCGATCTCCTGCCACCACCCCACCTGGGAGCGGACCGCCGCGCTCGGCGTGCCCTGCTTGCACTCGGCCTCGTCGAACCGGAACCCGAGGTCCGCGTACGCCTGGAGGACGATGTCCTGGGCAGGCAGCGCGTGCACCTCGAACTCGTCGAAATCGCCCTTGTCGACGGCGTTGTCGACGGCCAGCTCGGTGCGGACCGCCACCCGGGCGCCGCGCAGCCGCCGGCCGCCCAGGACGTGCGTCAGCGGCATCTCCCACGGCAGGTCGAAGACGACGCGCTCGGTGCGCGTCGCGCCCGCGGGCAGGGTGAACGGCCCGGGCACCCCGGAGGTGAGCAGGGCGCCGGGGTTGTCCCAGCCGTGCTCGCCGCCCTCCAGGTCCTCGAACCGTGCCACCACCTGGAGCGTCAGCCGTTCGATCGTGACGTCCGCGCCGCCGCCCCGCACCGTGACGGTGCACCCCAGCTGCTCGCCGGGACGGACCGCGGTGCGGTCCGGCACGGTCTCGACGCTGGGCGCGTTGATGCCCAGGGAACTCAGGAACCTGCGGAAAGCCATCGGTCTACCCCTCCCTCGTGACGTCCCACGGGGGTGCGCGCGCGGCTCACGCCCCGTGGGGGTGCGAGGCCATGATCGCAGCCGCCGGAGGGGTGATCGTCACCGGTGCGGGCGGCCCGGGGCGGGCAGCGGCGCGGAGCCCCCGCCGGCCCGGCCGGCCGCGCCGCCGGGGCCGGGCAGGGAAGCGCCGCGCGGTGCCTCGGTGCGGTACGCGCCGCTCGGCGCCTCGGGGCGGTCGGGTACGGATCCGCGCGGCGCCTCGGCACCGCCGGTGCGGGGCCAGGACGCCCCCGGGGCGACCGCGCGGGCGGCGGGCACCCTGGGCAGCCGGTAGCACAGTGCCCGGTACCAGAGGAAGGACAGCGCGAAGCCGAGGGCCAGGCAGAGGACGCCGCCGACCGCGTCCAGCCAGAAGTGGTTGGCGGTGGCGACGATGACCAGTCCGGTCACGGCCGGGTAGAGCAGCCCGAGCACCTTGACCCACACCAGGCGGGCCAGCATGGCGACGGTGAGGCCGCACCACAGCGACCAGCCGATGTGCATCGAGGGCATCGCCGCGTACTGGTTCGACATCTCCGACAGGTTGCCGGAGGCCATCGAGCCCCAGGTGTCGTGCACCACGACCGTGTCGATGAAGCCGCCGCCGGGCATCAGCCGGGGCGGCGCCAGCGGGAAGAGGTAGTAGCCGAGCAGGGCGACGCCGGTGGTGGTGAAGAGGACCAGCCGGGTCGCCGCGTACCGTCCGGGATGCCACCGGTAGATCCACACCAGCACGGCGATCGTCACGATGAAGTGGAGCGTGGCGTAGTAGTAGTTCATGCCGACGATCAGCCAGCCGACGGAGTCGACGGCGTGATTGACCGAGCGCTCGAAGGCGAGGCCGAGCCGGTGCTCCCAGTCCCAGATCCAGTCGGCGTTGCGCAGCGCCTCGCCGCGCTGCTCCGGGACCGCGTTGCGGACCAGCGAGTACGTCCAGTAGCTGAGGCCGATCAGCAGGATCTCGAACCACAGCCGTGGTCGCCGGGGGGTTCGCAGCCGGGGCAGAACAGACGGGCGTGGCGGGCGGGCAGCCTCGGTCTCCTCGATGGGTGACGGGGCGGCCGACCCTTCCGGAGTCCTTACAGTCGCTTCACCCATAGAGCTACAGTCTGCCAGAGAACGGACAGACGCAGATCATTCGGAGGTACGGTCTTCGCCACTTCTGTCCCGCTTCTGTACGGAACCGCGACCTCCGGGTACCGATGCCGTTGAACCTCGAACGACGAGTTCGGGGAGGAAGACGAACTCGCTGTGCGGGGCCGGCGTGCCGCCGATCTCCTCCAGCAGCGCCCGTACCGCCGCCTGCCCCATCGACAGCACCGGTTTGCGGATCGTGGTCAGCGGCGGGTCGGTGAACGCTATGAGCGGCGAGTCGTCGAAGCCCACCACCGAGACGTCCTCCGGGACCCCGAGCCCCCGCTGCCGGGCGGCCCGGATCGCCCCCAGCGCCATCATGTCGCTGGCGCACACCAGCGCCGTGCAGCCCCGGTCGATCAGCGCGGTGCCGGCCGCCTGGCCGCCCTCCAGGGTGTAGAGCGAGTGCTGGATCAGCTCCGCCGACTCCTCCGGCCCCAGCCCCAGCTGCTCCGCCATGCCGCGCTGGAAGCCCTCGATCTTCCGCAGCACCGGCACGAAGCGCCGGGGGCCCAGGGCCAGCCCGATCCGGGTGTGGCCCAGGGACGCCAGGTGGGTCACCGCCAGCAGCATCGCCGCCCGGTCGTCCGGGGAGATGAACGGTGCCCGCACCTTCGGCGAGAACCCGTCCACCAGCACGAAGGGCACCCCCTGGCCGCGCAGCAGGTCGTAGCGGGCCATGTCGGCGGAGGTGTCGGCGTGCAGTCCGGAGACGAAGATGATGCCCGCGACCCCGCGGTCCACCAGCATCTCGGTCAGCTCGTCCTCGGTGGACCCGCCCGGTGTCTGGGTCGCGAGCACCGGGGTGTACCCCTGGCGGGTGAGCGCCTGCCCGATCACCTGGGCCAGCGCGGGGAAGATCGGGTTCTCCAGCTCCGGGGTGATCAGCCCGACCAGCCCGGCGCTGCGCTGGCGCAGCCGGACCGGCCGTTCGTAGCCGAGTACGTCGAGCGCTGCCAGGACGGATTCGCGGGTGCCCGCGGCCACTCCCGGCTTGCCGTTGAGCACGCGACTGACTGTGGCTTCACTGACCCCCGCCTGGGCTGCGATGTCAGCAAGCCGTGCGGTCATGGAGCTGGACTGTACCGGGCGCATGTCAGATTGCCCACCACGCACTGGAATCAGCGGGAATGCGTACGGTCACCTCGCCCGCCACCACCGGGGCCGAGGCCAGCAGCAGCCGACCGGGCCGGGGGAGTTCGACCTCCTCGCCGCGCGTGTTGACGGTGCACACCAGCCCGGGGCGGACCAGCGCCAGCACCCCCTCCGGCAGCTCCGCGCCGTCCCGCCAGGCCATCACCGGTTCGGCGAGGCCGGGCCGTTCGCGGCGCAGGGCGATGGCGGCGCGGTACAGCTCCAGGGTGGAGTCGGGGTCGCCGGTCTGGGCCTCGACGCTGAGCCGGGCCCAGCTGTCGGGCTGCGGCAGCCAGCTCGGGCCGCCGGCCACCGGTCCGAAGCCGTAGGGCGGCTCGGTGCCGGACCAGGGGATCGGCACCCGGCACCCGTCCCGGAAGCCGTCCTGGCCGTCGCCGCGGAAGAACGCCGGGTCCTGGCGCACGTCGTCGGGGAGGTCGGTGACCTCGGGCAGGCCGAGTTCCTCGCCCTGGTAGACGTAGGTGGAGCCGGGCAGGGCCAGCATCAGCAGCGCGGCCGCGCGGGCCCGGGCCAGGCCCTGCTCCGGGCCGGTCTCGGCGTACCGGGTGGTGTGCCGCACCACGTCGTGGTTGGACAGCACCCAGGTGGTGGGGGCGCCCACCGAGGTGGTGGCGGCCAGCGAGGCGTCGATGACCGTGCGCATCGCCGCCGCGTCCCACGGGCACCGCAGGAACTGGAAGTTGAACGCCTGGTGCAGCTCGTCCGGGCGGACGTACAGTGCCAGCCGCTCGGAGCTGGGCGCCCAGGCCTCGGCGACGCCGATGCGCTGCCCCGGATAGGAGTCCAGCAGCCGCCGCCAGGCCCGGTGGATGGTGTGCACCCCGTCCTGGTCGAAGAACGGCAGCCGCTGGGCGCCGATCAGCCGGGCCTGCTCCTGGTGGCCGATGTCGGGCAGCCCCGGGGCCTTGACCATGCCGTGCGCCACGTCGATGCGGAACCCGTCGACGCCGAGGTCCAGCCAGAACCGCAGCACCGAGTCGAACTCGCGGTGCACCTCCGGGCAGTCCCAGTCCAGGTCGGGCTGCTCGGGGGCGAACAGGTGCAGGTACCACTCTCCCGGCGCGCCGTCCGGGCCGGTGGTCCGGGTCCAGGCCGGGCCGCCGAAGACCGACTGCCAGTCGTTGGGCGGCAGCGACCCGTCCGGGCCGCGCCCGGGGCGGAAGTGGTAGCGGGCCCGGGCCGGGCCGCCGGGCCGGTCCGCCAGCGCCGCGCGGAACCAGGGGTGCTGGTCGGAGGTGTGGTTCGGCACCACGTCGACGATGACCCGCAGCCCCAGCTCATGGGCGGCGCGGACCAGGTCGTCGGCGTCCCGCAGGTCGCCGAAGAGCGGATCGACGGACCGGTAGTCGGCCACGTCGTAGCCCCCGTCGGCCTGCGGGGAGGCGTAGAACGGGGTCAGCCACACGGCGTCCACGCCCAGCCGGGCCAGATGCGGCAGCCGGTCCCGGACGCCGCGCAGGTCGCCGATGCCGTCACCGTCGCTGTCGGCGAAGGACCGTACGTAGACCTGGTAGATGACGGCGTGGCGCCACCAGCCCGGGTCGGTGGACGGCTGTTCGGCGGTGGTGCGGGCGTCGGCGTCGGTCGGGCCGGAGGCGGTCAGCTCCTGCGTCATGGCGCTCCCTGTCGGACGGATCGGACGGAACCGGATGAGTCGGATGGGTCGGACGGGCGGCTTAACCGGAACGTAACATCTCTGCAAGTCTTGCGGAAGGGCTTGCAGGCGCGGCCCCCGTGGCGGCCCGAGGCACCCGGGCGCGCGGGCGGCGCCCCGCCCCGCCCGCCCCGTGGGGCACCGGACGGACACACCGATGTAACGATCCGGCACCCTTGCAGAAAGTTTGCGCAAGGTCTTTCGGGTTTTTTGCATCCCTGTTACGTTCCTCGACAACCCGGCGCCGCGATGGCGCGGTCGGCTTTGTAAGGAGTTCAGATGCGACGTGGCATAGCGGCCACTGCGCTCGTCGCGGCCCTGGCGCTCGCGGCGACGGCCTGCGGCGACAGTGACGACAGCGCGGAGAGCAAGTCCCCCGGCGAGATCTCCGGCACCGTGACCTACTGGGACACCTCGAACGACGCTGAGAAGGCCACGTACAAGCAGCTCGCCGAGGACTTCACCAAGGAATACCCGAAGGTGAAGGTCAAGTACGTCAACGTGCCCTTCGGCGAGGCGCTGAACAAGTTCAAGAACGCCGCGGGCTCCGGCGGCTCCGGCGCCCCCGACGTGCTCCGTGCCGAGGTCGCCTGGACCCAGGACCTGGCCAACATCGGCTACCTCGCCCCGCTCGACGGCACTCCGGCCCTGGAGAACCGGCTGGACTACCTGCCGCAGGCCATGGCGAGCACCCAGTTCAAGGGCAAGACCTACGGGGTGCCCCAGGTCATCGACACCATGGGCCTCTTCTACAACAAGAAGATGCTCAAGGACGCCGGGGTGGAGCCGCCGACCTCGCTCACCGAGCTCAAGGCCGCCGCGAAGAAGATCAAGGAGAAGACCGGCAAGACCGGTATGTACCTCCGCGGTGACGACGCCTACTGGTACCTGTCCTTCCTCTACGGCGAGGGCGGCGACCTGGTCGACACCAAGTCCAAGCGGATCACCGTGGACGACGAGTCGGGCGTCAAGGCGTTCGCCGCCGCCCGCGACCTGGTCGAGTCGGGCGCGGCCGTCACCGACGCCACCGACGGCTGGGAGAACATGCAGAACGCCATCAAGAACGGCGACGTCGCCATGACGATCAACGGGCCGTGGGCGATCGAGGACACCCTCTCCGGCAAGGCGTTCAAGGACCGCGACAACCTCGGCGTCGTCCCGGTCCCGGCCGGCAGCAGCGGCCAGGGCTCCCCGCAGGGCGGCCACAACCTCACCGTCTACGCCGGCAGCGGCAACCTCGACGCCTCCTACGCCTTCGCCAAGTACATGTCCTCCGCGAAGGTGCAGGCGAAGACCACCGAGAAGCTCAGCCTGCTGCCCACCCGCGCCTCCGTCTACGAGAACAAGGCCGTGGCGTCCAACGCCAACGTGAAGTTCTTCAAGAACGCCGTCGACAAGGCTGTCGAGCGCCCGTGGATCCCCGAGGGCAACAGCCTCTTCCAGGGCATCCTCGTGGAGTTCCCCGGCGTGCTGACCGGCAAGACCTCCCCCGAGGACGCCGCCGAATCGGTCGGCGAGGCGTACCGCAAGCTGCTCAAGGGCGACTGGAAGTAGGGGACCGGCACAGATGGCTGTCGACACCAGCCGGTCGGCGGGACCGGCCGGGGGCGCTGACCGCGCCCCCGGCCGGGTCCGGAAGGCCGGCCGCACCGACAAGAGAGCTCCCGGCCGCATCCGGCGCGCGCTGGCCACCCACTGGTACGCCTGGGCCATGGTCGCCCCCGTGGTGATCGTGATCGGTGTGATCATCGGCTACCCGCTGGGCCGCGGTGTCTACCTGTCGCTGACCGACGCGAACGAGGCCAACGTCGAGCGCAACATCGGGGTCAACCACATCCCCGCCACCTACGACTTCGTGGGGCTCGACAACTTCACCGCGATCCTGCAGGACGGGGTCTTCTGGGACCGGCTCGGCTGGACGGTGACCTGGACGGTCTCCTGTGTCGCGGTCTCCTTCTCGCTCGGCCTGGGCCTGGCCGTGATGCTCAACCGCAAGATCAAGGGGCGCGCGCTCTACCGCTCGCTGCTGATCCTGCCCTGGGCGGTGCCCGCCTTCGTCTCCGTCTTCGCCTGGCGGCTGCTGTACAACGAGAAGAACGGCATCCTCAACAAGATCCTGGACGGCGGCGGCATCGACGCCGTGCCGTGGCTGAACGACCCCACCATGGCCAAGGTCTCGGTGATCGCCGTCAACATCTGGCTGGGCGTGCCGTTCATGCTGGTCGCGCTGCTGGGCGGGTTGCAGTCCATCCCCGGCGAGCTGTACGAAGCGGCCGAGATGGACGGCGCGAGCCCCTGGCAGCGGTTCCGCCACATCACGCTGCCCGGACTGCGCTCGGTCAGCAGCACGGTGATCCTGCTCTCCACCATCTGGACCTTCAACATGTTCCCGGTGATCTTCCTGCTCACCCGGGGCGGTCCCGGTGACAGCACCGAGATCCTGGTGACCTACGCCTACCGGCTGTCCTTCGTCAACAGCCCCCGCGACTTCGCCGGCGCCTCCGCCTGGGGCGTCCTCATCCTGCTCATCCTCCTGCTCTTCGCGGTGGTCTACCGCCGTTCGCTCCGCAAGCAGGGAGAGGTCTGGTAGCCATGGCCGCACCCACCGCACCCAAGGCCCGCGCGACGCGCGGCCGGCGCTCCCCGCTGGCCTCCTTCGGCCTGCACCTGACCCTGATCGTCGCCTCCGCCGTCGCGGTCTTCCCGCCGCTGTGGCTGCTGGTGACGTCGTTCAAGCCCAAGAGCGAGTCGTTCAGCACCGACGTCGTGAAGAACCCGACGCTGGACAACTACACCCACGTCCTGAACGACACGGAGTTCCTCGCCTGGTTCGGGAACTCGCTGTTCGTCGTGGTCGTCACCACCGTGCTCGGGGTCTTCGTGGCCGCGACGACCGGATACGCCGTCAGCCGCTTCCGGTTCCCCGGGATGCGGCCGCTGATGTGGCTGCTGCTCATCACCCAGATGTTCCCGATGGCCATCCTCATCGTGCCGCTCTACAACATCATGTCGACGCTGGGCTGGCTCAACCAGCCGATCTCGCTCATCGTCACCTACCTGACGATCGCGGTCCCCTTCTGCGCCTGGATGATGAAGGGCTTCTTCGACACCATCCCGGTGGAGATCGACGAATCCGGCCGGGTCGACGGGCTGAACCCGTTCGGCACCTTCTGGCGGCTGATCGTCCCGCTGGCGAAGCCGGGCATCGCGGTCACCGCCTTCTACACCTTCATCACCGCCTGGGCCGAGGTCGCCTACGCCTCCGCGTTCATGACCGGCGAGGAGAACCTCACCCTCCCGGCCGGCCTGCAGACCTTCGTCAACCAGTACACCTCCGACTGGGGCGCGATGACCGCGGCTGCCGTGATGATCGCGGTCCCCGCGGCGCTGGTCTTCTCCTGGGCCCAGCGGCACCTGGTCGCCGGCCTCACGGCCGGTGCCACCAAGTCCTGAGCCACCGCCCCGCCCGGCGCCGGGCCACCCCCGGCGCCGGGCGGGGCACGACCTCTCGAAACCCAAGGACACCATGACGCAGCATCTCGCTGACCCCGCCGTCGGTGCGGCAACCACGTCCACCACCCCGGGCGAGCGCCCGGACTGGTGGCGGGACGCGGTGATCTACCAGGTCTATCCGCGCAGCTTCGCGGACGGCAACGGCGACGGCATGGGCGACCTCGAAGGCGTCCGCAGCCGGCTGCCGTACCTGAAGGACCTCGGGGTCGACGCCGTCTGGCTCAGCCCCTTCTACGCCTCCCCGCAGGCCGACGCCGGATACGACGTCGCCGACTACCGGGCCATCGACCCGATGTTCGGAACCCTGCACGACGCCGACGCGGTCATCCGCGAGGCGCACCGGCTGGGCCTGCGGGTGATCGTCGACCTCGTGCCCAACCACTGCTCGGACCAGCACGCCTGGTTCCGGCAGGCGCTGCACGAGGGGCCCGGCTCCCCGCTGCGGTCCCGCTTCCACTTCCGCCCCGGCCGCGGCGCGGACGGCGGACTGCCGCCGAACGACTGGGAGTCCATCTTCGGCGGCCCGGCCTGGACCCGGACCGACAACCCGGACGGCACCCCCGGCGAGTGGTACCTGCACCTGTTCGCCCCCGAGCAGCCGGACTTCAACTGGGAGCACCCCGCCGTCCACGACGAGTTCCGCTCCATCCTGCGGTTCTGGCTGGACCTGGGCACCGACGGCTTCCGCATCGACGTGGCGCACGGCCTGGTCAAGGCCGAAGGGCTGCCCGACCTCGGCCACAGCGAGCAGCTGAAGCTGCTCGGCAACCAGTCCATGCCGTTCTTCGACCAGGACGGGGTGCACGAGATCTACCGCGGCTGGCGGAAGATCCTCGACGAGTACGCGGACGGCCCCGGCACCGAGCGGATCGGGGTCGCCGAGGCGTGGACGCCCAGCCCCGAACGGACCGCGCTCTACCTGCGCCCGGACGAGCTGCACCAGGCGTTCAACTTCCACTTCCTGGGCACCGCCTGGGACGCGGCGGCGATGCGCGCGGTCATCGACGAGTCGCTGGACTCGATGCGGCCGGTGGGCGCCCCGACCACCTGGGTGCTGTCCAACCACGACGTGGTGCGGCACACCACCCGGTACGCCGAGTCCGGCCCGGAGCAGGGCCTGGCCCGGGCCCGCGCGGCCGCGCTGCTGATGCTGGCCCTGCCCGGCTCCACCTACGTCTACCAGGGCGAGGAACTCGGCCTGCCCGAGGTCACCGACCTGCCCGACGAGGTCCGCCAGGACCCCTCCTTCTTCAAGGAGAACGGCCAGGAGGGGCTGCGGGACGGGTGCCGGGTGCCGATCCCGTGGTCGGGCACCGAGGCGCCCTACGGCTTCGGGCCGGTGGCCGGCGGCCCGAGCTGGCTGCCGCAGCCCGACAGCTGGGCCCGGCTCAGCGTCGAGGCCCAGACCGGCGACCCCGACTCCACCCTGGAGCTGTACCGCGCCGCCATCGCCCTGCGCCGCGAGCACCCCGCCCTGGGCGCCGGGGACGCGGTGGAGTGGCTGGAGGCGCCCGAAGGTGTCCTGGCATTCCGCCGCGACGACTTCATATGCACCGTCAACGCCACCGGGCAGCCGGTCGCCCTGCCGGCACCGGGCCGGGTCCTGCTGGCCAGCGGCCCGCTCCCGGGCGACGGTGCGGAGTTCCGGCTGCCCGCCGACACCACGGTCTGGTGGGCGGTGTGATCCCACCGCCGTCGCGCGCCGGTGACCTCGCCGCCACCCCACGGCTCGCCGACATCGCCGCCCAGGCGAAGGTGAGCGAGGCCACCGTCAGCCGGGTGCTCAACGGCAAGCCGGGCGTCGCGGGCACCACGCGTCAGCGGGTGCTCGCGGCGCTGGACGTGCTCGGCTACGAGCGGCCGGTGAAGCTGCGCCGCCGCAGCGCCGGGCTGGTGGGGCTGGTGATCCCGGAACTCACCAACCCCATCTTCCCGGCCTTCGCGCAGGTCATCGAGCAGACCCTGGCCGGCCACGGGTACACGCCGGTGCTGTGCACCCAGATGCCCGGCGGCGCCACCGAGGACGAGCTGGTGGAGCAGTTGGAGGAGCGCGGGGTCACCGGCATCGTGTTCCTCTCCGGGCTGCACGCCGACACCACCGCCGACCCCTCCCGGTACGTGGAACTGGCCGACCGGGGCGTGCCGTTCGTGCTCATCAACGGGCACAACCCGGCGGTCGCCGCGCCCTTCGTCTCGCCGGACGACCGCTCGGCGGCCCGGATGGCGGTGGCGCACCTGGTCGCCCTGGGCCACGAGCGGATCGGGCTGGCCGTCGGGCCCGCCCGGTACGTACCGGCGCGGCGCAAGGCCGAGGGGTTCGTGTCCGCCCTGGGGGAGCTGCTGGGGCGGGCCCGCGAGGAGACCGAACCGCTGATCCAGCACACCCTGTTCACCGTCGAGGGCGGCCAGGTCGCGGCCGGAGCCCTGTACGACCAGGGCTGCACCGGCATCGTCTGCGGCAGCGACCTGATGGCGCTGGGGGCGATCCGGGAGGCGTGGCGGCGCGGGCTGACCGTGCCCGGCGACGTCTCCGTGGTGGGCTTCGACGACTCCCCGCTGATGGCCTTCACCAATCCCCCGCTGACCACGGTCCGCCAGCCGGTGCAGGCGATGGCCGCCGCGGCGGTGGGGGCGCTGCTGGAGGCGGTGGAGGGAAACCCGGTGCAGCCCACCGAGTTCGTCTTCCAGCCGGACCTGGTGGTGCGCGGGTCCACCGCGCAGCTGCGGCCGCGCGGCTGACTCAGGCGGCACCGGGCGTGCCGGGCGGCGCCGGGGCGTGCGGTGCCGCCGGTCCGCCGCGGCGATGGGGCGCGCCCGTCGGCGCGCGACGGACGGGGGCGGGACCGCGGGCGTCCCGGTGCCCGGCGGGCGCCCGCACACCCGCGGGCAGCGCGGACCGGTCCGGCCGGCCGGGCGCGTGGGACCCGTCGGACCCCTCCCACCCGAGACGGGCAGTCAGGCCCCCTCCCACCCGAAAGCGGGCGAGGAGGTGGGCTCCTCCTGCCCGAGGGCGGGCGAGGAGAGGGTCTCCGGCCGGCCGGACCGGCTGCAGGGGAACGTAGCACCACCGCAATCTCTTGCGAAAGGTCTTGCAACCACCCGGTGCCGAAGGTACGTTCCGGGAGCCGCCGATCGGCCGGCGGCTGCCGGAACGGACGGTTCACGGCCGGAGCACCGGCCCCCGCCGCCCCGCCCCCCTCACCGGCCCTACGGGCATGGCGCGTTGCCGTACGAGGCTGATCGTCACCACCCGCAACTCCACCCCCACGGAGGAACGATGGCCAAGCAACCGGTCGCGGCCGCACTCGCCCTCGCGGCGGCCGCCGCCACGCTGTTCGCCGCACCCGCCCCCGCGCAGGCCGCGCCGCCCGGCGAGAAGGACGTCACCGCCGTCCTCTTCGAATGGCGCTTCGCGTCGGTCGCCAAGGCGTGCACCGACTCCCTGGGCCCCCAGGGCTACGGCTACGTCCAGGTGTCCCCGCCCCAGGAGCACATCCAGGGCAGCCAGTGGTGGACCTCCTACCAGCCCGTCAGCTACAAGATCGCGAGCCGGCTGGGCAACCGCACCGACTTCACCGAGATGGTCGACGCGTGCCACGCGGCAGGCGTCAAGGTCGTCGCCGACACCGTCATCAACCACATGGCGGCCGGCTCCGGAACCGGCACCGGCGGCTCCGCGTACACCAAGTACGACTACCCCGGCACCTACTCCGGGCCGGACCTCGACGACTGCCGGGCGGCGATCTCCGACTACCGGGACAAGTACAACGTCCAGCACTGCGAGCTGGTGGGCCTCGCCGACCTCGACACCGGCGAGCCCTACGTCCGCGACCGCATCGCCGACTACCTCGACGACCTGCTGTCGCTCGGCGTGGACGGCTTCCGCATCGACGCCGCCAAGCACATGCCCGCCGCCGACCTCGCCGCCATCAAGGCCAGGCTGACCGACCCGGACGCCTACTGGAAGCAGGAGGCCATCCACGGCGCCGGCGAGGCCGTCTCGCCCGCCGAGTACCTGGGCAACGGCGACGTGCAGGAGTTCCGCTACGCCCGCGACCTCAAACGCGTCTTCCGGGACGAGAACCTCGCCTACCTGAGGAACTACGGCGAGGGCTGGGGCTACATGGAGTCGGGGAAGTCCGCCGTCTTCGTCGACAACCACGACACCGAACGCGGCGGCGACACCCTCAACTACAAGGACGGCGCCGCCTACACCCTGGCCAACGTCTTCATGCTCGCCTGGCCCTACGGCTCCCCGGACGTGCACTCCGGATACGAGTGGACCGACCGGGACGCCGGGCCCCCGAACGGCGGCACCGTGAACGCCTGCTACCGGGACGGCTGGAAGTGCCAGCACGCCTGGCCCGAGATCTCCGGCATGGTGGCCTTCCGCAACACCGCGCGCGGCCAGGCCGTCACCGACTGGTGGGACAACGGCGGCGACGCCATCGCGTTCGGCCGGGGCGGCAAGGCGTACGTCGCCATCAACCACGAGAAGACCACCCTCGACCGCACCTTCCAGACCTCCCTGCCCGCCGGCACCTACTGCGACGTGCAGTCGAACAGGCCCGTCACGGTCAACGGCTCCGGGCAGTTCACCGCCTCGCTCGGCGCCGACACCGCCGTGGCGCTGCACACCGGCGCGCGGAACTGCGCCTAGCCGGCTCCGCCCGCCGAAGCGGGCCCGTCCGGCGCCCTCCCGGCCCCCGCCGCGGACGAGCGCCGCACCGGCCCGCTTCCCCGGACCGGCCGCCCGGCGGACCTCCCCGCCTCGCCGGGCGGCCACCCCACCCCTGCCCTTCCGACCAGGAGAAGCAGCCTTGACCCGTTCCCCGCGCCGGGCCGCCACCGCGGTCGCGGCCGCCGTGCTGGCACTGTGCGCCACGGCCGCCGCCCCCGCCGCACCGACCGCCCCCGCCGCGGCCGGTTCCCGGCCCGCCACCGCGCCCACCCCACCGCCGCCCGTCGACCTCGGCAAGGCCACCGCCCAGTGGATCGACCGGGACACCGTCGTCTGGCCGACCACCGCCGGTGGCACCGGCCAGAGCCTGGCCTACGCGCCGGACGGCGGCATCACCGTCACCGACGGCGAGCTGACCGGCGCGGCCGGACGGCTCCGGCTGAACCCGGTACCGGACGGGCTCACCCCCGCCCAGCGCGCCGCCTACCCGCACCTGAAGGACCACCCGGCCTACACGATCGACCCCCGGGACCGGCAGCTGGCCCGCACCGCGCTGCGCGGCCAGGTCGTCGCCGCCCGCCACGACGCCGACGGCCGGGTCACCGCGGCCACCGGCGTCCAGATCCCCGGCGTGCTCGACGACCTCTACGGCACCCGGGCGGCCCGCGCCGCACTCGGCCCGGTGTTCCACCACGGACGCCCCACCCTCGCCCTGTGGGCGCCCACCGCCCGCACCGTCACCCTCGAACTGGACGGCCGGACGGTACCGATGCGCCGCGACGCGAGCAACGGCGTCTGGCGCGTCACCGGCGACCGGAGCTGGCGTGACAAGCCCTACCGCTACCAGGTCACCGTCTGGGCCCCCAGCGCCGGCCGGGTCGTCACCAACAAGGTCACCGACCCGTACTCCACCGCGCTCACCGCGAACTCCGCCCGCAGCCTGGTCACCGACCTCGGCGACCCCCGGCTCGCCCCCAAGGGCTGGTCGACGCTGAAGAAGCCGGAAGCGGTGCCGCTGCGGGACGCCCAGATCCAGGAACTCCACGTCCGCGACTTCTCCATCGCCGACCCCACCAGCCGCCACCCGGGCAGGTACCGCGCCTTCACCGAAGCCGGCTCCGACGGCATGAAGCACCTGAAGCGGCTGGCCGACGCCGGCACCTCGCACGTCCACCTGCTGCCCGTCTTCGACCTCGGCACCGTGCCGGAACTCCGCTCCCAGCAGGCCGAGCCCGACTGCGCCCTGCCCGCACTGCCCGCCGACTCCGAGCGGCAGCAGGAGTGCACCGGTGCGGTCGCCGCCCGGGACGGCTACAACTGGGGCTACGACCCACTGCACTACACCGTCCCGGAGGGCTCCTACGCCACCGACCCGGACGGCACCGCCCGCACCCGCGAGTTCCGGCAGATGGTGCAGGGCCTCAACCGCACCGGGCTGCGCACCGTGATGGACGTCGTCTACAACCACACGGTCGCCCACGGCCAGGACGAGAAGTCGGTCCTGGACCGGATCGTCCCCGGCTACTACCACCGGCTGCTGGAGGACGGCGCCGTCGCCACCTCCACCTGCTGCTCCAACACCGCCCCCGAGCACCGCATGATGGCCAAGCTGGTCGTCGACTCGGTGGTCACCTGGGCCAGGCAGTACAAGGTCGACGGCTTCCGCTTCGACCTGATGGGCCACCACCCCAAGGCCAACATCCTCGCCGTGCGGAAGGCCCTGGACGCGCTCACCCCGGAGAAGGACGGCGTCGACGGCAAGGCGATCATCCTCTACGGCGAGGGCTGGAACTTCGGCGAGGTCGCCGACGACGCCCGCTTCGTCCAGGCCACCCAGGCGAACATGGCCGGCACCGGTATCGCCACCTTCAGCGACCGGGCCCGGGACGCGGTCCGCGGCGGGGGCCCCTTCGACGAGGACCCGGGCGTCCAGGGCTTCGCCTCCGGTCTCTTCACCGACCCCGACCCCTCGTCCGGCGGGGGCGACCCGGCCGAGGAGCGCGCCCGGCTCCTCCACTACCAGGACCTGATCAAGGTCGGGCTCAGCGGCAACCTCAAGGACTTCACCTTCACCGACACCGGCGGCAAGCGCGTCAAGGGCTCCGAGGTCGACTACAACGGCGCCCCGGCCGGCTACGCCGACGCCCCCGGCGACGCCCTCGCCTACGCCGACGCGCACGACAACGAAACCCTCTACGACGCGCTCGCCTTCAAACTCCCGCAGCGGACCACGGCCGCGGACCGGGCCCGGATGCAGGTCCTGGCGATGGCCACCGCCACCCTCTCCCAGGGCCCCGCGCTCAGCCAGGCCGGCACCGACCGGCTCCGCTCCAAGTCGCTGGACCGCAACTCCTTCGACAGCGGCGACTGGTTCAACGCACTCCACTGGGACTGCCGGGCCGGCAACGGCTTCGGCCGCGGACTGCCGCCGGCCGCCGACAACAAGGCCAAGTGGCCGTACGCCCGGCCGCTGCTGGCCGACCCGGCGCTGCGCCCCGGCTGCGCGGAGATCACCGGCAGCGCGGACGCCTACCGGGACCTGCTGCGCATCCGCACCACCGAACCGGCGTTCAGCCAGTCCACCACGGACGGGGTGCAGGCCGCCCTCTCCTTCCCGCTGTCCGGGCCCACCGAGACACCCGGCGTGATCACCATGCGGCTCGGACCGCTGGTGGTGGTCTTCAACGCCACCCCGGAACGGCAGCGGCAGACCGTGGGCACGCTGGCCGGTGAGCGGTACCGGCTCCACCCGGTGCAGGCGGACGGCGCCGACCGGGTGGTCAGGTCGGCCGGCTACCAGCGGGACTCGGGCACCTTCGAGGTCCCGGCCCGCACCGTCGCGGTCTTCACCCGCGGCTGACCCGCGACCCCGGCCCCGCGCGACCGGTGGGCCCGCCCCCGGCGCGCGGAGCCCGGGGGCGGGCCGCGGCGTGCCGGGAGCGGGGCCCGGCGCCCGGGCTCGACCGCGGCCTCCGTCCGGCGTCCGGCGTCCGGCCCCGGCCCGGTCCGGAACACCGCCGTGCCGGGGACGCCCGCCGGGCCGGTGCCGTCACCGGTGAGGCCCGCCGGCGGCCCGGCCGCCGCGGTCACCGGGGCAGGGTCTGGACGACGCGCCACAGGCGCCGGGGCAGATCGCCCTCCTCGAAGGCGTGCACCTCGTCCAGGGACCAGCCTTCGGCGAGGGCGTCGACCAGAGCGCGGTCGAAGAAGTGGACGGCGAAGCCGCCGTGCTCGTAGATGCCGTCGCCGTGGGCGGTGCCGGCGCCGTAGTGGGCGTCGCCGGTGTGCCGGACGGTGTAGACGAGGATGCCACCGGGCCGCAGGACGCGACGGATCTCGCCGACCGCCGCGTGGATCTCCCCGGTGGACAGGGCCATGCACAGCAGCATGTGCGCGAAGACGGCGTCGACGGAGGCGTCCGGCAGGGGCAGCGGGTCGCGTACGTCGTGCACCGTGGTGGTGACCTGCCCGGCCACGCCCCGGGCGCGGGCCGCGTCGCGCAGTTGCGCCAGCCCGGTGGGGCTGAAGTCGGTGGCCCGCACGGTGAACCCCGCACGGGCGAAGTACAGGGCGTCGCGGCCGTGCCCGGCGCCGAGTTCCAGCACCTCCCCGGCCCCGGCCGCGCGGAACAGGCCGGCCGCGTGGACGGCCGGTTCGGAGGGCCGCTCGCCGTACATGCCGGGGTGCGCGGCGTAGGTGTCCTGCCAGTGGAGCCGCTGGGTCTCGGCCAGTTCCCGCTCGTCCGCCACGGTCTCGGACCTTCCGTTCGTGTCCAGGGGCAGCCTGGACGTGCTGTCCCGGCCGGTCAGCGACCGCGCGGGGCGTACATGATCAGGGCCATCCCGGCGAGGCACACCAGGGCGCCGATGACGTCGTAGCGGTCGGGGCGGTAGCCGTCGGCGACCATGCCCCAGGCGATCGACCCGGCGACGAAGATCCCGCCGTACGCGGCCAGGATGCGGCCGAAGTCGTCGTCGGACTGGAAGGTGGCCACCACGCCGTACAGACCGAGCGCGATGACGCCCGCACCGACCCAGACCCATCCCCGGTGCTCCCGGACGCCCTGCCACACCAGCCAGGCACCCCCGATCTCGAACAGGGCGGCGACGACGAACAGGGCGACGGAACGGGCGACGATCACCGTGCGAGTCTCTCTGACGGCAGGGGGAAGCGGGGAACAGGGCGGATGGGCCGTTCAGGTGGCGGGGCGGCGGAGCGACACCGACCGGCCGGGCGGCAGGCGCAACGGCAGCGAGGCCCTCGGCACGGAGTGGCCGGGCACGCGACGGCCGGCACCGAGCGGCCGGGCACCGGTGCCGTCGCCGGGCGCCCGGCGGCCGGTCACCCGCGCGCGCAGCGGTCCGCCGGGCCGGCGCCGCTCCACAGCCCGTCGGCGGTCCCGGCGGCCAGATGCCGCTCGTACACCTCGACCTTGTGCCGGATCGCGTCGAGGCACTCGGTGAGTTCGGCGATCTGCGCCACCACCCGGTCCTGGTGCGCCCGGAGCAGCGCGAGCCGGTCGGCCTCGTTGCCGGAACCCTGCCGGACCAGGTCCACGAAGTCCCGGATCGTGGTCAGCGGCATGCCGGAGGCCCGGAAACGGGTGCAGAGGACCAGCCAGTCCACGTCCCGTCCGGTGTAGACGCGGCGCCCGCCCGGATTCCGGCGTACCGGCGTGGGGAGCATGCCCTCGCGCTCGTAGAAGCGCAGGGCGTGCACGCTCAGCCCGGTGAGTTCGGCGACCTGGCCGATGCTCAGCTCCGCTTCGCCGGTCGTCTCCGCGGGTCCCGCCGCGGACGGTGCCATCACCTCAGACATGCGCCCAGCGTACGGGCCCGGCGCCGGGACGCCCGGCCCGGTCCGAGCGGCCGCCGCGCACCACCGCACCGCACGGCTCAGGACGCGGGGTGCGGGACCAGCGTCACCAGCCGGGTCAGCAGCTCCATGAACGGGCCGTCCGGCGGTTCGGACGCGAGGATGCCGCCCATCAGCCGCGCCACGTCCGGGTCGTAGGCGGCGGCGACGGCCGCCAGCGCGCCGAAGTCGTGCACCAACTGCCGTTCGAGGTCCGCCCGCGCCACCGTGCGGCCGTCCAGCCACAGCAACGCCGTCGTCTCCGCGTGCGACACCCAGGAGCGGACCAGCAGCTCCACCCGGGGAGCGGGCCGTTCGATGCCCAGATGGTCGAGGATGTGCTCGTACGCGGCCTGCCGGACCTCCTCGACGACCGCGCTGGTGCTGCTGGACCCCACCGAAGGACCGCCGCGCATCAACGCCGAGAACCCGGGGCCGTGTTCGTCGACGAAGTCGAAGAACCGGTGCATCACCCGCAGCAGCCGGGCGCCCAGCGGGCCGTCGTGCGGCTCCCGGAAGCGGCTCGCCAGCTCCCGCGCGGCCCGCTCCACCGCGGCCTCGTACAGACTCTGCTTGCCCGGGAAGTAGTGGTAGACCAGCGGCCGCGATATGCCCGCCGCCTCCGCTATCTCGTCGATCGACACGTCCTCCGGGGAGCGGTGGCTGAACAGCTCCAGAGCGACCGCGATCAGCTGCTCCCGGCGCTCCTGGACACCCATCCTGCGGCGCGTTCCGCTCGTCATGCGGACACTCTAATGACCGGGGCCCGGGACGTGGCCGCCGCGGACGGCGAAACCCCGGCTCACCGGCGCGGGGCCGGCCTCGCGCCACCGGCCCGGGGACGCGGACCGGCGCCCGCCGGCACGTTCCGCATCGCCGGTCAGCCCAGCGCCCGGATCCGCGAGCCGTCGGAGAGCCGGGCCCGCAGCCGCGGCCGGACCTCGGCCGAGGCGGGCAGCGCCAGCGTGTGCCCCAGCACCGCGCCGCGCACCTCACCACCGGAGGCGATGGAGACCACCTCCGGGCTGCCGGCCGCGAGCAGGAACCACTGGCCGGCCCCGGACCGCCACCGCACCCCGCTCAGCACCCGCGGCTGCCGCGGCCCGCACGCCGCCGAGTCCCGCGCGGTCGCGGTCACCGTGCCCTGGGTGCCAGGTTTCGCCGCGGCCGGCCGGAACTGCGCCAGGACGCTGCTCCCCGAACCCCGCCAGGTCTCCGCGCGGGTGCAGACCCAGTCGGCGACCCCGGTCCCGTCGGGCAGCGGCTGGGTGGCGAACCGCCAGGTGTTCACGCTCCGCACGCCGCGCGAGGCCATCGAGGCGAGCCGGCAGGCGGACCCCGCCCAGCGCGCGCGGGCCTGCGGCCCGGTCACGTCGTGGACGGCCGGCGGGGTGCCGTGGGTCAGCCGGGCCGGCACGATCTCGCCGAGGTCGGTCACCAGCCGCGCGCCGAACTGCAGCGCCGCCCAGCTGCCGCATCCACCACCCTCCCGGGCCACCGGACTGCTCACCGGGGCGGTCACCCCGTCCGCGGCCCGGTCCAGGGGCTTCCCCGCGGCCTGCGGGGCCAGCAGGTCGCGCACCCGTACGGTACGGACCCACGGCGCGGTCAGATAGCGCACCCGGTCGGCGGACCGGCTGATCACCAGTGCGGTGGCGGACGCCTCGTCCCCGGCGTCGACCCGGGCGAAGTCCAGCGCCGCGGGACGCGGTCCGGTGCCGACGCCGTCCGCATCGAGCCCTTCCCGGCCGGCCGTGCCGCTGCCGGTGCCGGTGGTGCCGGTGGTGCGGTCCGGGGCCGCCGGGCCGCCGGCGCCGTCCGCCCGGGCCGTCCGCCGCTCCCCGGTCCGCCGCCCCGCGGAGTCCGGACCGCCGCTGCTGGGTTCGGCGTACCGCACCACCCGCAGCCCGTCGTACAGCACCACCACACTGGCCTGCCCGACGTCCCCGGCGTAGAGGAGCTGGGGCGGGCCGGCCGGTGCGCCGGAGGGGGTGCCCGGTGTCACCGACAGCTGAACCTGCGCACCCGGCCGCGCCCAGGTCCGCAGCGCGCGGCGGAGCAGTGCGCTGTCACCGGTGCGGCCGCCCCGCGCGGGCCAGGTGGCGAAGTCGGCCCGGGTGGCCGACCGCCAGGCACCGGGCTCGGCACGGGTGAGCCTGGCCGGGTCCGTGGCGGCCACCAGCGCGGGGTCCGGACGCTCGGCCGGCACCACGGCACGCTCCGGCCCCCAGCCCTCGCCCGGCACGCCGAGCAGGGTGCCGCACACCACCAGCGCCGCGGCACCCACCAGGGCCGCCCGCCCGTGCTGCCGCCGGCGCAGCAGGTCCGTCGGCCGCGCCTGCAGCACACACGGGTCGAACCCCGGCGACTCCAGCGGCGACGCGTCCCGGCTGCCGGCCGGATCCCGGACCGCCGCGGCCTCGGCCAGCGCGGCCCCCGGGTCGGTCACACCGGCGGCGGCCAGCACGGCCCGCGCGGCCCGCTCGGGCAGCCGTTCCGCGGCGCGCAGCGCGTACGCGGCGCGGCCGGGCCCGGAGAGCCCGGCCAGGGCCCCGTCCAGGGCGACCGCGTCCGCCCCGCCGGTCCGCGGGAGCAGCCGCAGCCCACGGACCAGGGGGAGCAGCGGCGGCAGTTGGCCGCGGCGCGGCAGCCGGCAGAAGCGGCGGGTCCGGCCCGCCGCCAGGGCGCCGCGCACCACCCGCAGCCGTACGTAGGCGTAGCCGGACCCGGCCGGACCCGGCCCGTCCGGCATCCGCTGCCCGGGCGGTCCGGTCACGGCCCCGCTCGACCGGTGACGGGGCAGCGCCCGCTGCACCAGGCCGTGCGCGGTCAGCACCCGCCGGTCCCGGGGCATGCCCGGCGGCAGGACGAGATAGGCCAGCCGCACCAGTCGCGGGTAGTGCTCGACGATGGCCGCCTCGGCCTGCTCGACGTCGACCGGCTCGACGTCGGCCTGCGGGGGAGGCCCGGAGAGGGTGGCTGTCGACTGCTGGTGCTCCACGGTGCGTAGAACGAGTGATAGGTGCGATGGTCACTTTGAGCCGTTCGGGCGGAGTGTCGCGCTCGTCCGCCAGGCCCCGCCTGCCCGGAACCCCGCGCCCGGTACGGCGGGGCCCCGGTACGACGGGGGCCCGCACGACAGGCGCCGGTACGACAGGCGTCCGGTACAGGCGCCGGTACGACAGGGGCCCGGTAACCCCAGGCGCCCGGTACGGCAGGGGCCCGCCCGGCCACCGGCGGCTCCCCACCGTGTCGGTCCGTCCAGCGCATGCAGGCACCCGCGACCGGGACCGGCACCTCACGGCACCCGCGACCGGGACCGGCACCTCACGGCAGGCGCCGGCCGGCCGGGCCGTCACCAGCCCGCCGGGCTGTCGCCGTCACCGGCCCGGGCGGCCCGGCCCGTGCGGTGCGGGCCGGGCCGTCGGGACACCGGGCGGTGGGGGCGGGCCGGGGCCGTCTCAGCCGAAGCGCCAGCCGCTGAACTCGACCGTGCCGCGCGCCCCGCTGCCCCCGTGGGTGGCGGTCATGAAGATCCCCGCGTCCTGCGCGGGCGCCGCCCGCGGCACGGTGACGGTGGCGACCGTGCGCCAGGTCGCGCCGTCCGTGGACAGCTCGCCGGTGTAGGAGGTGGCGCCGGTCCGGATCAGCCGCAGGTGCACCGGAGCCTTGACGCCGGTGATCCGCCGGTAGGTGTCCAGCGTCCCGTCACCGTTGCTGTCGTACGACAGCACCACGCCGTTGGCCGGGGTGACCGCCAGGTTGAGGAAGCCCGGCGCGCCCGCGGTGGCCAGGCTGTCCCGCACCACCAGCCCGGCGCGCGCCCACGGCCCGGTGACCGCCTGGGCGTCCACCCGTACCGTCAGCTGCCCACCGGCGGCCAGCGCGCCCTCCCGGTAGACCGAGCCGAACTCCGCGGTGGCCCGCCACAGGTCCTGGCCGGCACCGTCGATCGCGAACCGCTCCCCGAGCTGCCCGAACACGGCCGTGTTGCCGGTGACCGTCCGCAGCCCCGTCTCCAGGGGCCCGGCCACCCACAGGGTGCCGTCCTGGACGGCCCGGACCCGCTCCTCGCCCTTCGGCCCGTAGGACACCGCCAGCTGGTACGGCAGCGGCTTGAGCGGACGGTCCAGCGGCTCCGCCGGCGCGGCCGTCCGCCACCGGGCCTCGCCGGTGCCGCCGGCCGGGACGCCGTCCAGCGACAGCGGTCCCTGCGGGGTGGCCGCCAGGCCGGTCAGCTCGAAGTCCACCCGGCCGGTGGCGCTCAGCCCGTTGACGTTCCGGAACGCGGCGGTGAGCGTCCCGGTGCCGCCCGGCGGCAGCGCGGTCGGCTCCGCGCCGACCGTCAGGGTGCCCTGGTAGGGGGCCTTGGCCAGGGCGTCGTACACCCGGCGGGCGGTGCGGTGGGCGTCACTGGTGGGCCGCACCGGGTAGCTCTTGCGCTCCCGGGTCCACGGCTCCTCGATCGCGTACCAGTCGAAGCTCCTGGGCGGCCGCCCCTGGGCGAGCGCGTCCTCCAGCTCGTCCAGGTAGCTCTGCCACTGCGGCAGATGGAAGTCCGCGATCAGGCCGCTCCAGTCGCGGTTGGCGTAGTTGGCCAGTTTGCCGCCGTCCGCGGTGGGCCGGTCCGCCCAGGTGGTGATCAGCGTGCGGGCGGTCCACTCCAGCCGGGCCGCCTCCGCCTCGTCCGTGGCCAGCCGCTTGGCGTCCTCCAGCCACGGGCCCAGCAGGAACGCCCGGTGGGCCCCCGACATCTCGTCGCTCAGCCGCATCAGCTTCAGCCACAGCCGGGAGAGCGCCGCGAACGTCTCCCGGTCCTTGCGGGCGTAGGCGGCCTGGAGCTGCGGGATCAGCTGCCAGGAGCGGTTGGCCAGCGCCTGCCGGGCCACATCGGTCAGGTCGTGCCGGTAGGCGTCGCTGTCCCGCAGCGGCGGGCGCACCGCCAGCAGCGCGGTGAGCGCGGCGTCGAAGCCCGCCGGGTCGAACGCGGGGGTGTGGGTGGCGTAGTTGGTGCCGGAACGGGCCGCCAGGCTGGGGCGGGCGGCGAAGACGCTGTCATGCGGGCGCCCGTCGCGGCTGCTGATCTCGTACGCGGTCTCCCGCAGGGCCGCGAACGCCTCCCGGGCCCGGTGGTCCCGGCCGCCGAACCGGGCGTCGGCGTAACCGTCGAACCACTCCGCCCGGTCCACCGCCCCGTCCCGCCACGCCAGCTCGCTGAAGAGCTCGAACGCCGCCGGGTCCCGCTCCACCGCCTCCGCCATGTAGGCGGTGCCGACCAGCTTGCTGCCGGGCTTGTCCCGCCACCGGGTGAACCGCTCCGCCCACATGTGGGTCTTGGCGCCGATCGTGGTGCGCCCACCGAAGTTGGGGATGGTGCCGAACGCGAACGGCACCCCGCCCCAGTCCCGCTCCCGGTCGGTGACCGTCTCCAGGTCCGACAGCCCGTCCACCACCAGCATCCGGTCGTGGTCGACCGCGTCCAGCAGGTCCCGGCGCGGGTTCTCCTGCCAGCCGAGGATCACCCAGGTCGCGCCGGGGCGGGCGGTCTGCAGCGCGGCCTCCACCGCCCGCGCCGCCTCCGGCACCGGCACGTCGCCCGGACTGCCGCCCTCGTGCAGCAGATCCATCTTGAACAGGTCGACCGGGCCGAAGAGCTCCCGCTGGTGCCGGTAGAACGACTCGGCCACCGCCCGGAAGGCCGGGGTGCGCGGGTCGAGCCAGTCCGGGCGCTTGAGCCCGGCCCAGTCCCCCTGCGGCACGGTGCGCGCCTCCGGGTTGCGGGCCGCGAAGCCGTCCGGGACGGTGCCGAAGTAGCCCGGCAGCACCGGGGCCATGCCCAGTTCGCGGAGCCGGTCGGCGATGCGCCGGCCCAGCCCGGCCCGCCGGTCGAGCAGTGCCCGGCTCATCGGGCCGCCGTAGCCGCTCATGTTCTGCAGCAGCCACCACGGCTGGTGGGAGGGCGCGGGCAGCCAGGCTCGCGCCTCCTCGTCGGAGTACCCGAAGTCCTGCAGCAACCGGTGGTACACCGCTTCCTGCCCGGTGGTGACCAGCAGCTCGTTGCAGCCGTGCAGCGCCGCCACGTCGATCAGCCGCTCCCAGCGGTCCCAGTCCGCGTACGGGGCGGTGTAACCGTCGTGGGTGTCGTTGAACGCGAACCGGTGCGGCAGCGAGGTGCTCTGCCGGATCGCGTCGCGCGGCGCGGGGAGCTTCTTCGGCAGCCCGAGCTGGTTTCCGGACCAGGAGACATGTGCCTGACAGGTGTACTTCAGGTACCAGTGCACACCGGTCAGGAGCACCGCGGGGCTGGTCCCCGCCACCGTGATCCGGCCCGGCCTGCCCGACACCTCGAACCGCTCCGGCGCGCCGCGCAGCGGATCCAGCCGGAACTGGTCGGCATGGTCGGGGAGGAGCCGCTCCAGCGCGGCCCGGGCCGGTCCGGTGTCGAACGCGGGGCCGTCGGCGCGGCCGGCGTCGTCGTCCGGTTCACCGGCCGCGGCGGGAGTCCCGCTCCCCAGCGCGGCTCCGGCACCGAGCGCCCCGGCGGTGCCGATCAGCGTACGTCTGGTCAGATCACTCACGTGTGCCCCCAACGAAAGGCCAACGGTCGTGTGCCCTGGGCACTTAACCAGCGTTGCGTGACGGGAGCAATGGTGCGCGCGGGGCACGCCGTACGGCGGCCGCGGGTGAGCCGGACGGGCCACCCCCGCTCAGCCGGACGGGACGGGGGCCGGCGGTGCCGGGCGGGGGCCGGTGGCGGGCCCGCGGCCCTGGCGGTGCCGCCGGCGGCGGTGCGGGGCCCGGGCGGGGGGCGGCGGCGGTGCGGGCCCGGGCGGGTGCCGGTGGCAGCGGTGCGGGGTCCGGGCCCGCGGCGCCCCGCGGGGGCCGACGCGGGGCCGGGGCCGGGGCAAGGGCGGGCGGGTGCTCAGCCGCGGTCCAGGTAGGCCAGCACGGCCAGCACCCGGCGGTTGTCGTCGTCGGACTGCGGAAGCCCGAGCTTGCCGAAGATGTTCGAGGTGTGCTTCGCCACCGCCCGCTCGGTGACGAACAGCTGCGCCGCTATCGCCGCGTTGGACCGGCCCTGGGCCATCAGCTCCATCACCTCCCGCTCACGGGGCGTCAGGCTCCCCATCGGCTTGTCCCGGCCCCGCCGGGTCAGCAGCTGCGAGATCACCTGCGGGTCCATCGCGGTGCCGCCCGCGGCCACCCGCCGCACCGCGTCGACGAACTGGTCGGCGTCGAAGACCCGGTCCTTGAGCAGATAGCCGACCCCGCCGCTGCCGTCGGCCAGCAACTCCCGCGCGTACAACTGCTCCACGTGCTGGGAGAGCACCAGGACCGGAAGGCCGGGGGAGGCGCGGCGGGCGGCCAGCGCGCACTGCAGGCCCTCGTCGGTGAAGGACGGAGGCAGCCGCACGTCGACCACGGCGACGTCCGGATCGAGGTCGGCCAGCGCCCGGCTCAGCTCCGGGCCGCTCTCCACCGCCGCGGCGATCTCGAAGTCGTACGCCTCCAGCATCCGGACCAGACCGTCCCGCAGCAGGAAGAGGTCTTCGGCGACAACCACGCGCACAGCAACTCCACGGAGACGGTTCGGAGATGGGGGACCAGGCGGGACGGGGGACGGGAGAGCGGGCCGGCCCGGCGGGCGGGACGGCGGGGAACAGCTCCGGACGACGAGGCACCGGACAGCCATGAATGTACCGCCGGCCGAACGGCATACCGCACCGCCCGGAAATCGGATGCACCGGTGGGGCCGGCGGGCGAACATGGCGGCATGAGCGCATACGCGGACGACCCCCACCGGACGGGAGTGAGCGTGCTGCCCGACGGGCGGCGGCTGGGCTGGGCCGAGTGGGGACCTCCGGACGGTACGCCGGTCCTGCTCTGCCCCGGCGCGGGCACCTCCCGGCGGCTGAACTTCGGGGCGGACGTCCCGCGCGACCCGCTGCGGGTGCGCCTGGTGTCGGTGGACCGCCCCGGGCTCGGTGCCTCCGACCCGTCGCCCGGCCGGACCCTGGACGACTGGGCGACGGACGTCCGCCACCTCGCCGCCGACCGCGACCTGCCGGCCGAGCGGTTGCGGATCGTCGGCTTCTCCCAGGGCACCCCGTTCGCCCTGTGCTGCGCGGCGCGCGGACTGGCCTCGGCGGTGGCCGTCGTCTCGGCCGGGGACGAACTGGCCGCCCCCGGCTTCGCGGACGCGCTGCCGCCGGAGGTCCGCGAACTGGTGCGCCTCGCGACCACCGACCCGCGGCGTGCGGAGGAGTCCTTCGCCGCCTTCGGCAGCGCCGACACCCTGTGGGAGGTGATCCTGGCGGGCAGCGGTGAGACCGATCGGGCGGTGTACCGCGAGGCCCGGTTCGAGCCGCTGTTCCGCCAGGCCCTGGCCGAGGGCTTCCGCCAGGGGCCGGCCGGATACGCCCGGGACACGCTGCTGAGCATGAGCCGGTGGACGTTCGACCCGGCGCGGATCACCGTCCCGGTCGACATCTGGTACGGGGCACTCGACACGAGTACCGTTCACTCCCCCGATCAAGGCGCCACCCTCGCCCGGCGCATCCCCACCGCACGCCACCATGTCCTGCCCGAGGCCGGTGGCGCGCTGCTGTGGACCCATGCCGAACGGATCCTGCGGCACCTGCTGCGCTCCGGCGGGCCCGCCCACTGACGGACACCGCCCGGCCGCGGACGGGCCTCGGCCTGCTGCGGACGGACACCGCCCGCCGGTGGACGCCCGGGGACCGCCCGCGGACGGCCGCCTGCCACTCGGGCACCGGGACGGAGACCGCCACTCGGCGGGCCGGTCGGTCCGGTCAGGCCGCGGTCACCGTCGGCCCTCCCGTATCGCCGGCTCGCAGGGCACTTCCATGGTCACCATCGTCGGCCCGCCGGGCGGGCTGCTGACCGCCAGCACACCGTCGAAGGCTCCCAGCCGGCGTTCCACTCCCCGCAGCCCGGACCCGGCGGACAGCGCCGCCCCGCCCCGGCCGTCGTCGGTCACCGCCATGCGCAGCGCCCCCTCGGCGTAGTGCACGTCCACCCAGACCTGGTCGGCGCCGGAGTGCTTCGCCGCGTTCGTCAGGGCTTCACTGATCGCGAAGTACGCGGCCGCCTCCACCGGTTCCTCGACCCGCCCGGGGATCTCCACGTCGACCATCACGGGCATCTCCATCCGCAGGGTCAGGGCCCGGACCGCGTCGCCGAGACCGCGCTCGGCCAGCACGGGCGGATGTATGCCCCGCACCAGGTCGCGCAGCTCGGCCAGGGCCTCCGCCGAGCTGGTGCGGGCCGCGGCCAGCAGTTCCTTGGCCTTGGCGGGGTCCTTCTCGATCAGCGCCTCGATGGTGCCCAGGCTCATCCCCATGGCCACCAGCCGGGCCTGCGCGCCGTCGTGCAGATCCCGCTCGATACGCCGCAGTTCGGCGGCCGAGGTGTCCAGGGCGTCGTGCCGGGTGGCGGTGAGCCGCTCGACCCGGGCGGCGAGGGACATCTGGGGGGTGGGGGCCAGGAACGCCCGGGTCAGGAAGAAGTGCCCGCGCTGGATCGCCCGGCCGGCGGTCAGCGCGATCGCGATGTACACGGTGCCCAGCCCCGCGGCGAGGAAGGCGGAGGTCTGGCTCTCGATCTGGATGAAGCTGTACCAGTAGCCGGACCCCGTGTCGTATATCGGCCGCCACACCCCGGCCGCCAGTACATAGCCGAACACGCCGTCGAGGAGCAGGGCCGGCGGCAGGATCGCCAGCAGACAGCCCGCCGTCATGTCGACGGACAGCCACATCAGGTCCCGCCATGTCGCCGGGTCCCTGAGCAGCAGGAAGCAGCGCTTCACCACGCCGGGCAGGCCGCCGCGCAGGCCCTCGGGCACGGGGCGGTAGGGCCGGGCTATGGACACCTGGCCCCACTCGTGGGCCAGCCGCCGCCGGTTGTCCGCATGGGCACGGACCAGATCGATCACCAGTGGCGTGGTGAACAGCCCGACACCCGTCGGGATCAGCGCGATCGACACCAGCGACAGGACGAACAAGGTGATCGAACCGGCCAGCGTCATGATCGTCAGGACCAGCCCCCGCACCGCGGTGACCAGCGCTCCGCCAGCCTTCATCGCCTCACTCCTGCCTCTGCCCCGCCACCCGGACCTCGGGCGACGGCTCCAGTGTGCGGCCGGCGACCATGATCGGTCACGGGGTCTCTCCCCACTTCAGGGGTATACCTAGCCCCACCCCGCGGGTATGCCGGGTACCCCCGAACCGAGGGCGCCGGAGACCCGGGGGCGAGTTGACGGGGTGCCCGGAACCGGTCCCGCGCGACGGAGTTGCGGAGCCCGGCCCCTCACCGCGTACCCGGGTCCCGGTGCCTCGTGGCGGCCCATCCGGGCCCGCCGCCCCGGCAGACCCCGGGGCCGGCACCGCTAGGCGGTGGGCACGTACTTGTAGCCGACCCGGCGGACCGTGACGATCGTCTTCCGGTGTTCGGTTCCCAACTTCCGCCGCAGCCGGGCCACATGGACGTCCACCGTGCGGCCGTCGCCCACGTGGCCGTACCCCCAGACCGTGGTCACCAACTGGTCCCTGGTGTGCACCCGGTGCGGGTGGGCGACCAGGTGGGCCAGCAGCTCGAACTCCAGGTAGGTCAGGTCCAGCTGGCGCCCCCGCACCCAGGCGGTCCGCTGGTCGCCGTCGATGCGCACGAGTTCGTCCCCGCGCGGGGCGGCGGGCTGGGCGGGTGGTTCGGCGGCCGGCCGGTCGGCCGGGACGAGCACCAGGTAGCCGACCATCGGCGGCTGCCCGGGCAGGCTGGGCAGGGTGTGCGGGGGAGCGGGCAGCCAGGTCGCGCCGGAGTGCAGCAGTTCGGCGACCGGAGGCACCTCGTCCGGTGCGACGGCTCGCAACCGCTGCCGGTGCGGGTGCGGCGGGGTGGCGACGGGGGTGGCGGAGGCCGGGGAGGAGAGCGGACGAACATACGACATGACGAGTCGGCTTCTTTCGCGCAGAGGGGCGACGGGGACGTCGTGTGCGCGGGTCAAGGCCGCTGAATGCTCGGAGAGGCCGGAGGCTGCTGAGAGAGCGTCAGCCGAGCGAGCGGGCCCGCGCGCGGGATGCGCGGCAACACTCGCGGTCGAAATGGTGCGCCTGCCGGGACGGCCAGAACGGCTCGAGGTCGGAGCGACCCGTCGCGGTGTCGTGGTCGTGGTAGCTGGCCATGCCCCCTATTGAACCAGACAACCCGGCCGGAGCGCTGGGCCAGGTGAGGGATCGAGGGATTCCCCCGGCCGGGCGGCCCCGGCGGACCGGCGGGCCCGCATGGTTCCGGCCCCGGTGCCGCGCGGGGCGGTACCGGGGCCGGACGTCGGACCGCCCGCCGGAGGAAGGGGTCGGTCCCCGGCGGGCGGTGGTGACGGTGTGCGGAGGGCACCGCGCGGCGTCGGGCCGCTGGTGGCCGGTTCCGGGCCCCGCGCAGGTCGCACGGGGCCCTGCGGGACTCAGGAGTTGATCTGCTGGGTCACCAGGCTGGAGAAGGTGGTCAGACGGGTGTAGACGCCCGGGATGCCCGGGTCGGCGCAGCCGTCGCCCCAGGACACGATGCCGGCCAGACGGCCGCCGATCAGCAGCGGGCCGCCGCTGTCGCCCTGGCAGGTGTCCACGCCGCCCGCGTCGTAGCCGGCGCAGACCATGTCACTGGCGATGAAGCGGGTGCCGTAGGCGCCCCGGCAGTAGGTGTCCGAGGTGGTCGGCACGGTGGCGGTGCGCAGCTGGTTGGAGGAGGAACCGCCCGAGCTGGTGGTGCCCCAGCCGACGATGCGGGTGGTGGTGCCCGCGGCGTAGACGTTGGTCTCGGTCGGGGAGACGTACTTCGCCGTGGTGTACGGCATGGCCGAGGACAGCGTCAGCACGGCGATGTCCTTGCCCTTGGTGACCGAGCGGTACTCCGGGTGGATCCAGATCTTGCTGACTCTCGCCACGGTGCCGTTGGTGCCGTTGCGGTAGGTGCGGCCACCGACCACCCGGACCGAGCTGGTGGTCTCGCCCACCATGCAGTGCGCGGCGGTGACGACCTTCGTCGGGGTCACCAGGGTGCCGCCGCAGAACTGGTTCTGGCCGGAGTCGGTGATCTGCATGACGTACGGGTACGCGCTGGCGGTGGTGGTCGAGCCGCCCACGATGGGCTGCGGCGCGGCCTGGGCGGTGGTGCCGGACAGCGCGACGCCCAGGGACGCGGCGACACCGACGGCCGCGGCGGCGAGCTTGGCACGGCGAGGCAGCTTGAAGAACATGATTCTCCTCGGAGTTTCATGAGTGGGGGGTTCCGCCGGCGGTGGGGAGTGACACCGTTCGCGGCGCGCACACACCGGACGGGACGACTTGTCGACTTCCTCGTCGACGGCGTCACGCTAGAAGCCGGGCCGCCGTGCCCCCAATGAGGGTTGCCCCTCAGGTACGGGCATAGGGAGATCCCCATGTCCATGACGAAAGTGTCCGGGTGGGCGGGGCCGCCCCCGCCGGGCACGGCCTTTTCGGCCCCCGGGAACGCGCCGCGCCGGCCCGCCGCCGGCCCGGAACCGGCTGCTCCGAACGGCGCTCCCGGTCAGGCCCGCACGCCGCCCGCCCCGCATTTCCGGCCCCACAGGTGGCTCCGGCGGCGTTCGCGGACCGGTCGCCGACCCGGCGTCGCGGACCGGTCGTCTTCCCGCCGCGGGACGGTCCCTTCCGGTGCTCGACCGGGTCGGTCGCCGCGGCGGGCCGGGCACGCGGTGCCCCGGGCCCGGTGGCTCCGGCGTCGCCGACCGGTCGCCGCCCCGCCGTCGCCATCACGTCGCCACCACGTGGCCGCCATGTCGCCTTCCCCCGCCGCGGGGTGGCCGCTTCCCGTGGTCGCCGCCCCCGTCGCGGGACGTCGTCCTCCGGGTTCCGCCGGGTCAGCCGCCGCGGGACGCCAGGCGCACGATGTCCACCCGCGACCGGATGCCCAGCTTGCGGTAGACCCTGGTCAGCGTGGCCTCGACGGTCTTGACGCTGATGAACAGCCGGGCCGCTATCTCGCGGTTGGTCGCTCCCTCCAGCACCAGGGTGGCGACCCGGCGCTCCATCTCGGCGAGTGAGTCCAGCAGCCCGGGCGGCGCCGTGCCGCCGACCGTCCGGGCTCCGCCGGGACCCGGGCCGTCGTCGACCCGGCAGCCCGCGTCGGTCGCGGCGGCCAGCGACGCGACGGCCCGCTCCAGCCACGGGACCGCCTTCGCCCGCCGGAAGATCCGGGCCGCCGTGTCCAGCCCGGCCCGCCCCGCCGCCGGGTCGCCGCGGCGGAACTCCACATCGGCGAGGGCCAGTTCCGCGCGCCCCTCCTCGACGCGGTAGCCCAGCCCGCCCAGCCCGCGCGCCGCCGCCCGCAGGGCCTGCGCCGCGCCGTCCAGATCGTCCCGCGCGGCCCGCACCAGCCCCTCCGCCCGGTCCAGCACGGCCAGCACCCCGCCCCGGCGCAGCCGCAGCGCCACCGCGCGGGCCTCGTCCACCACCTGCTGTGCCGCATCGGGCTCGCCGACCCGCACCAGCGCCTCCGCGAGGTCGACGTGCCAGTAGCTCTGCGCCGGGTCGGCCACCCCCTGGCGCTCCTCCATCTCCCGGGACCGGCGCAGCAGCGGTACCGCCCCCTCGGCGTCGCCGCCGGTCAGCCTGGCGTGCCCGAGCGCGTACAGGCTCCGCGCCAGGTACAGCACGTCGCCGTCCTCCTCGGCCCGCCACACCGCGTCCTGGGCCAGTGCCAGGGCCCGGGTCACGCTGCCGCCCGCCGCCTCCGCCAGCGCCACCAGCTGCCGTATCGGCCCCTCGCCGACCCCGGCGTCCCGGGCCAGCCGCAGACTGTCGTGCGCGCTCTCCAGGGCGTTCGCGCACCGGCCCGCGCGCAGCTCGGTCTCCGCCAGTCCGCGCAGGAACAGCATCTGGCCCTCCACCGCGCCGCGCTGCTCGGCCAGCCGGGCCAGCGAACTCACCGCCGCCCGGGCCTCGTCCAGGCGGTCGCTCATCAGCAGCCAGCGGAAGCGGCTGTAACCGGGCCCGTTGTGGTCGCACGCCACCTGCGGGTCCTGCGGTGCGGCGAGTGCCGCGGCCAGAGTCTGCTCGGCGTTCTGGTGCCCCATCAGCACTTCGGTCTGCGTCTGGAAGGAGAGCGCCAGCAGCTCGGTGCGCCGGTCGCCGGACTCGGCCGCGAGTACCGCCGCGGTGGCCGCCTCGGTCCGGGCGCGCGGCAGCGAGCCGCTCGCCAGCAGCGCGTGCCAGGCCAACTGGTAGCGCAGCGGAGCCAGCAGCCGGGGGTCGCCGCCGGCGTCCGCGAGCGCCTGCGGGAACACGTCGTCGACATCCGCCATCGCCTGCCCGGCCGAGTCGATCACCGCGATCCACGCCCGGACCCGGTCGGCGGGCCGCGTCGCGTCCGCCAGCACCTCCTGTGCGGTCTGCCGGGCGAACTCCGGTTCGCCCGCGACCAGGGCGTCCTCGGCCGCGTCCAGCCGCCGGGCGATCGCCCGCGGGTCGTGTTCGGGGGTGCGTTCGGCGGCCAGCAGGCCCAGCCGGGCCGCCGTCGCGGGCGCGCCGCGCTCCCGGGCCACCCTCGCCGCCCGGCTGAGGGTGTCCGCGACCTGGCCGTCCCGGCCCACGGTGGCGAGCGCGAAGTGCCGGGCGCGCTCGATGGGGTCGTCCGCCGCGCGGGCCAGCGCGGCGTGCGCGGCCCGCCGGTCGCGGGGCGACGCCTCCGCGTACAGCGCGGCCGACACGATCGGGTGGGTGAACCGGACGACCGGCTCGTGGTCGGCCTCGACGACCCCCAGTTCGGCCGCCCGGGCCAGCTCCGCCTCGGCGTCGTCGCGGCCGGCGGCCCGGAGCAGGGCCGGTGTGGGGCGGGCGCCGGCACTGGCCACCAGGAGTGTGGTCCGGGCCTCGGGGGACAGCGTGCGCAACCGGTCCAGGACCAGGGTGCGCAGGCTGGTGGGGACGGGCAGCGGGTCGCCGGGGCGGGGCGCGGCGCCCAGCTCGGTGAGGGCGCGGCCCAGCTCCAGGGCGAAGAGCGGATTGCCGCCGCTGGCCCGGTGGACCTCGCGCAGTACGGCGCCGGGCAGCGCCGGCCGTCTTCGGCGCCCCAGCAGCTCCGACACCTGGGCGGGGGTGAGCGGCGGGACCCGCAGCACCAGGGCCGGCGGCGGCAGGGTGCGCAGGTGGCGCTCCAGGTCCGGGGCGCCGTCCCGGTCCGGCCGCTCGCCGGCCGTCTCGGTGCGCACCGCGCCGATCATCCGGATCGGCAGCCCGCCGACCCGCCGGGCGACGAACGCCAGCAGCTCCGCGCTCGGCGGATCCACCCACTGCATGTCGTCGGCCACCAGCAGCACCGGGGAGCGGGCCGCGAGTGCCCGGAACACCGAGAGCACGGCCAGCCGCAGGGCCAGGCCGTCGCCGTGCTCCACCGCGCCGGAACGGCCGGTCAACGCGGCGTCCAGGACGGACCGCTGGGAGAGCGGCAGGCCGTCCGCGACCTCGTCCACCACCGGCCCGAGCGCGTCGATCAGCGACAGGAACGGCAGCTGTGCCTCGGACGCGGTGGGGGAGCAGCGCAGCAGCAGCTGTCCCTGCGCGGCGAACTCGGCCGCCAGCGCCCGCAGCACGGTGGACTTGCCGATGCCGGCCGGCCCCGGCAGCAGCACGCTGCCGCCGTCCGCCAGCCGGGCGCGCGCCCGGGCCAGCAGCCCCTCCCGGCCGACCATGCGCTCGTGCGGTTCTCGCTCCACGTGTCGTCGCCCCCTGGCCCTCGAACGGCCGCCTCACCCCGGGAGAATCCGAACGATCCGGACATCTACCTATAAATCAAGGTGAGGCGCACAATGGTGATGCGGCGCTTCGTCGCACTGCGCGGTCAGACTTACATGATCGAAGGAGGCGAGACGTATGGCCGACCTCTCGCGTCACACAAGTGATCTTAGGGGCCATCCCGACGCGTCCGAGATGCAGGAGCGCTACGCTCGTGTGCTCGGTGAGCGGGATGTCGTACTGGTCGACGGGCCCGTGTTGCTCGCCGGTCTCTACCTCGCGGTGTCCCCGTGGGTCGTCCACTTCTCCGGCAACGTCGACCTCACCACGCACAACCTGATCGTCGGCGTCTGCATCGCCCTGCTGGGCCTCGGGCTCACCCTGGCACCGGAGCGGATGTACGGCCTGAGCTGGGCCATGTGCGCGGTCGGAGCCTGGCTGATCGTGTCCCCCTGGGTGGTCACGAGGTTCCCGGACGCGGGCATGATCTGGAACAACGTCATTGTCGGAGCCGTCACCTGTCTGCTGGGCCTGGCCGCCGCAGGTGTGGTGATGCGGAACAGCCGGAGCCGGGCCACCTGACCGGTGGCCCGCACCGGAGGCCGTCGGCCGCACCCCGTCCGGGGCGCGGCCGGCGGGCTGTCCGGCGCGGCGCGCGAACCCCCCGCCCGGCGCGCCGTGGGCCCGGCCCGCGGCGGAGCGCCGCCCGGCGGCCCGGGGGCGCGCCTCCCGCACCCACCGCACGCGAGTCGCTCCGGCGCGTGACAGCCCGCTCACCCCCGCGACCGCGACACCGCTTCCCGCACCGCCTCGTCGGTGCGGGCCACCAGCGCCGACCCGTCGTCCGCGGTGATGATCGGCCGCTGGATCAGCTTCGGGTGCCCCGCGAGCGCCGTGATCCACCGGTCCCGGGACGCCTCCGTTCGCGGCCAGTCCTTCAATCCCAGCTCCTTGGCCGCCGTCTCCTGCGTCCGGGTGATGTCCCACGGCTCCAGGCCGAGCCGGTCGAGCACCGCCCGGATCTCCTCCTCGGAGGGGACGTCCTCAAGGTAGCGGCGAACGGTGTACTCGGCCCCCTCCGCGTCGAGCAGACCGATTGCGCCGCGGCACTTCGAACAGGCCGGATTGATCCAGATCTCCATGCCGGACACCGTATCGCGAGCGCCTTCAAACCCCCTCTGGCCTGGGGACTTTGTCAGTCCCCCGCAGTAAAATCAGGGGTGAGACAGAGGGTTTCCCACCGCCTCAGGAGGATGCCGATGGCCGTTGCCGCAACACCTCTTCCCGACCTGCCGAGCTTCCCGACGCTGCCGAAGAAGCGGATGCCCGCCGGGCAGCCCCGCGAGTGGTACGAGACCCACAACCGCCGGCTGAAGGCCATGCGCCTGGCCATCGCCCTGCTCAACTCCGGCGTCTACCGCGCCGAGAACGCCTCCGACACCCGGATACGCGCCACCGCCGCCCAGATCGGCGTGCACCCGCCCTCCGAGACCACCTGCCGGATGGTCCGCTCCTTCATCCGCTACGACAACCGGTGACCTGACGACCGGCCGCGTCGGATCCCGGCCCCGCCAGGCCGGGATCCGACGCACCACACGGCGGGCTAGCGCGTTCCCGCGCCACCCGCCGGGTCCTGCCCGCCGGACCGGCGGCGGGCCCGCGCACCGGCCCGCCCGCCCCAGCCTCCCCAGCCGCGCCGGGCGCCGGCGCCGTGCCGGGGGTGCGCGCCGTGCGGCGCGTTGGTGCCGACGAAGGCCCGGAAGGACCCGCCCGGAACGAGCGCGTGACTGCGCACCCCGGCGAGTCCCGCGCTCGCCAGCTGGCCGGCCAGCTCCGCCGCCCGCGGCAGCGGACCGCCGAAGTCCCCGTACTGGCACCACAGGTCGAGCACGTGCAGGGCGGCCGGCCCGCCCCGGCAGCCCGTGGTGAGCAGCAGCGTGCCGCCCGGAGCCAGGAACGAACGGGCCCGTGCCAGTACCGCGACCCGCTCCTCGGACGGGAAGTAGTAGATGGCGTTGTGCAGCGTGACGAGGTCGAACTCCGGCCCCGCGCGGAGCGTGCGGAGGTCGCCCACCCGGGTCTCCACCCGGTCCGCCAGCCCCCAGCCGGCCAGATTGGCCGCCGCCTGCTCCACCACGTCGCGCCGGAGATCGACCGCCACCGCGGTCAGCTCCGGGTTGAGCGACGCGGCGTACCGCACGTACGTGCCGCTGCCGCAGCCCAGCTCCAGCAGCCGCACCGGCCCCCGCCGCCGCACGACCCGCTCCACGGCCGACTCCACGGCCGGCTCCAGCACCCGGGACACCCGGGCGACCAGCGGACCGTCCTGGTCGGCGAGGGACAGCCGGCGCCCCTCGCGCAGCATGTCCGGAGCGTCGGCCAGCAGCGGTCCGTGGTGCCGCACCAACTGGTCGACCATCGCCGCGAAACAGTCGTTGTCCGGCCGCGCCAGTACCTTCGCGGCCCTGCTGCGCAGCCGGTAGTGGCCGTCCCGCACCCTCAGATCGCCGAGCCTGACGCCGACGTCCAGCCAGACCCGCAGCCGGTGCCGGTCGGTGCCGAGGTCGAGGGCGGCCATCAGCGCCGGCACGTCGCTGGGCCGGTCGGCGAGCCGCCGCAGCACCCCGCTGCTCGCCGCGGAGGCGAGGAAGCAGGCCCGGTACACCGGCTTGGACAACTGCCGGGCCAGCGTCAGCGACAGCGCCGGCCGGTCGCTGCCCGCGAGGTTCATGAGCGCCTTGAGCATCATGGGACTACCTCCGTGGTCGCGGAGGACGCCGCCTCCGGTCGGAACACCGCGCCGGCCGCCGCCGGCGCCCGCCACCGGGGTGTGCGGCACCTCCGGCGGCTGCCGGACGGCACGTCCGGCCCTCCGCCCCTCCCTCCCTCCCTCCCTCCCTCCCTCTAGGCGCGGTCGCGCAGCGCACGACGCATGATCTTCCCGCCGGCGTTGCGGGGCAGCTCGGCGACGAAGGTGTACGCCGAGGGCCGCTTGTAGTCCGCGAGCCGGTCCGCCAGGAACCCCCGCAGCTCGCGCGGCGTCGGCCGCTCACCGGGGCGCGGCACCACCCACGCGTGCACCTGCTCGCCCCGCACCTGGTGCGGCACGGCGGTCACCGCGGCGTCGGCCACCGCCGGATGCCTCCGCAGCGCGTTCTCCACCTCCGCCGGGTACACGTTCTCCCCGGCCACCAGGATCACGTCCTTGATGCGGTCCCGGATGTACACATAGCCGTCCTCGTCGACGTGGCCCGCGTCCCCGGTGTACAGCCAGCCGTCGATGAGGCAGCGCGCGGTCTCGGCGGGCTGCCGCCAGTACCCGTCCATCACGGCGGGCGTGGAGATGCGCAACTGGCCGACCCGGCCGTCCGGCACCGGCTCGCCCCGCTCGTCCACCGCCTGCACCGCCACCCCCGGGAACGGGCGGCCCGCGGCCCGCAGCCGGGGCCCGCCGGCCACATGGTCGGCCGGCGGCAGGCACACCGCCGGCGCGCACGTCTCGGTGAGGCCGTAGATCTGGGCGAACTCGCAGCCCATCACCTCCAGACACCGCCCCAGCAGCGGTGCGGGGATCGGTTCCCCGCCGTAGACCACCTTCCGCAGGCCGCGGAAGTCGGCCGGCCGCACCTCCGGTTCGTCCAGCAGGATCCGCAGCATCGACGGCACCAGCAGGGTGATGCTCACCGCACCGGTGCGGATCAGCTCCAGCACGCGCCGGGCGTCGAAGCCGCGCGCCAGCACCGTGGCCGCCCCGGCCCGGAAGCCCTGCAGGAACCACCACGGACCGCCCACGTGGTGGCCCGGCAGCACCCCCAGAGCACGGTCCCCCTCCCGCCAGTCGAGCCAGTCCAGCCCGTGCCGGGCCAGCAGGTCGCCGATCGCCCAGAAGCTGCCCTGACTGAGCACCACGCCCTTCGGGCGGCCCGTGGTGCCGCTGGTGTAGAGCTGGGCCAGCGGCTGCCCCGGCCCTCCGGCGGTGCCGGGACCGCAGTCCGGACTCCCCGCCTTCCAGCGCAGGAAGGCGCCGCCGCCCGGCGCCGCCGGATCCACCGTCACCACCGCCCGCAGCCGTTCCAGCGCGGGCAGCACCCCCTGCACCGCGGCCAGTTGCTCCGGCGCCGCGAACAGCAGCTCGCTGTCCGAGTCCCGCAGCACGTGCACCACCTCGCCGGGCGTCAGCCGGGGATCGGCGGGCACCAGCACCGCGCCGGTCTTGGCGCACGCCAGCAGCAGGTCGTAGAAGTGCTCCGAGTCCTGCCCCAGGTGCGCGACCCGGCTCCCCGGCGCCACCCCGGACGCCAGCAGCGCGTGCGCGGTGCGGTTGCTCCGCAGGTGCAGCTCGCGGAAGGAGACCGTACGGCCCTCGCACTCCACCGCCACCCGGTCCGGCCGGACCTCGGCGTGCCGGGCCGCCGCGGCGGCGACCGTGCCGGGCCGGGACGACGTCCCATCACTCATCGCGACTCCCCTTCCAGGACGGCGGCCAGCCGCCCGTCGATGTACTCCCCGAGCCGGCCGACCGACGGGTGGTCGAACACGCTGGAGGCGGAGAGCGGCAGCCGGAACCACAGCTCCAGCGCGTTCTTCAGCTCCACGGCCGCCAGCGAGTCCAGCCCCACCTCGAAGAACCGGGCGTCCGGCGGCACGTCCTCCGCGCCGTCGAAGTGCAGCAGTTCGGCGATCAAGCCGCGCACCACCAGGGAGACCGACTCCCGCCGGTCCGCCCGCGGCTGCCGCAGCAGCGCCGCCAGGTCCACCCCGGCGCCCGCCGGGCCGCGGCCGCGCGCGACCCGCTGGTACAGCGCGTCGGGCCGCGGCCGGGTGGCCGCGACCCGGTCCCAGTCCACCTCGGCGACACCGATCTGCGGCAGCGGCGCGGACAGCAGCCGGAACACGGCCCGCATGGCGGTGGCCGGCCGCAGGAACGCGAACCCCAGGCCGCCCGCACCGGCGGTGTCCCGCACCCCCGTGTCCGCCGGGTCGTCCCGGTCGCGTGTGTCGGTGTCCTCCGGGCCGGCCCGGTCCCGCGCCCCCGTGTCCGCCCGGCCGACCCGGTCCGGTGTGCCGGTGTCCGCCCGGCCGGCCCGGTCGCTTGTGTCGGTGTCCGCCCGGCCGGTCCTGTCCCATGTGTCCGTGTCCGCCCGGCCGGTCCGGTCCCACGCGCCCCAGTGGACGCTCATCCCCGGCAGCCCGGCCGCGTACCGCCCGCACAGCAGTGTGTCCAGGAACGCGTCGCCCGCCGCGCGGCCGGCCTCCCCGGACAGGCCGAGCAGCGCGGCCATCGACCCGTACCCGATGAAGAACTCCAGCTCGGGATGGGTCAGCGCGGCCCGGTGGAGCAGCCAGCTGCCGTACACCCCGGCACGGAACGCGGTGTCGAGGTCTTCCCAGGTCCGGGCGGTGGCCGCCACCCCGGCCGATACCCCGGCGGCGTGCACGATGCCGCCCAGCGGCCGCGGCCCGGCGCGCAGCGCGTCGCTGACCCGCCGGACGTCCCCGGCCCGGCCGAGGTCCGCCGCGTAGAGGAGGAGTTCGGTGTCCGGGCCCACCCGCTGCCGCAGCGCGGCGAGCGCCGCCGCGTCCGGCGTACGCCTGCCCAGCAGCGCGATGTGCCGGGCGCCGCGCGCGGCCAGGTGCTCGGCGGTCAGCATCCCCGGCGCACCGAACCCCCCGGTGATCAGATAGGTGCGGTCCGGCCGGACGGCGACCGGGGGCGCGTGCGGCGCCACCCCGTCGTCCGCCACCTCGCGGGCATCCGCCCCGGCCCCCGCCCCCGGCTCCGTACCGGCCCCGGGAGCCGCCGCGGACGGGCCGCCCGGCCCGGGTGCGCCGGACACCACCGCGGGGCCGGCGGCGGCCCGCCCCCCGGGCCGGTTCCCCCCGGGCGCCGGCTCCGCCCGCGGTGGCACCGGCCCGGCGCCGCCGCCCCGCCCGTGCTCCGCGACGGCCGGCGCATCGCCGGTCCCGTCCGGACCGCCCCGGCCCGGGAGCAACCGGCGCACGTGCCGCAGTCCCGACCGGTAGGCCACCCGGTGCTCGGCGGACGCCACCGCCGCCCATTCGTCGAGCAGCACCGGGTAGGCCCCGCCGGGGTCCTCGGCGGGCAGGTCGACCAGGGTGACCCGGTACCCGGGCGACTCCGCCGCCAGCGCGGGCCCGAAGCCCCACAGCGTCGCGGCGGCCGGTGGGCCCGCGCCGTCCGCCGCCCCGCCGGGCGCGCCGTGCGGCGGCCGGTCCCCGGGCACCCACTGCCCGCCCGCGGTGACCAGCCACAGCCGCTGGTCGCGGCCGAAGCCGGTGTCCCGCAGCACGTCCAGCAGCGCCAGCAGACTCCGGTAGTTGCGTTCGCACTCCGTCCGCAGCGTCTCCTCGGCCGACCGCCGCGGCCGCCAGAACCAGCACACCTCCGCGGGCCGCTCCCGCAGCGGAGCGGACGCCTCCGCCGGGGTCGCGACCGCCGACACCGCGACGTTCCGGGCGGTGGCCGCGGCGGCGAGCGCGGCCGCGCCCCGCTCGTCGGCGCCGACCAGCAGCGCCCGGCGCGGCCCCGCGGCCCCCGGGGCGTCCGGCGGCCGCCGCTCCCAGCGCAGCACCGAGTACAGCCGCTCGCGGTCCGGGGCGGGGTTCGTCACCCCGCGCAGCGTCAGCCCCTCCAGCACGAAGACCGCGCGGTCGCCGTCGAGCACCAGCAGATCGGCGCCGGCCGGCACCGCCGCGCCGCCGGCCCCGGCGGGGGAGCCGACCGGGACGGCGCGCAGCACGCTCCGCAGCGTCCCGCCGCGCGGCTTGCGCAGCAGCCGGCAGCGCGCGATGCCGACCGGCACGGCCACCACGTCGTCCTCGCCGCGCAGCGCCGCGAGGCTCTGCAGGGCGGAGTCGAGGATGGCCGGCGGCAGGTGCCCGCCCATCGACGGGTCCCAGCCGCGCAGCTCGGCGACGACCACCGGTCCGTCGTGCGTCTCGGCCCGCAGCAGCCCCCGGAAGCGCGGCCCGTACTCCGCGCCCCGTTCCGCGAAGCCGGCGTAGAGGTCGTCGGCGGAGTGCCGGGCGAGCGGCTCGGCGGCACGGCCGGCCGACGCCCGCAGGGCCGCCTCCACCGCGGTCGGCCCGTCCGCGCCGGCCCCCAGGGCGGCGGTGGCATGACGCCGCTCCAGGGGCGGGCCGTCGCGCCCCTCGCCGCCCGGCAGGCTGACGACGGTGACCTCACCGGTCCCGTCCGGCCGCGTGCGCAGCCGGGTGCGCACCTCCACCGCGGTCCCCTCGGGCAGGAGCAGCGCCTCGTGCAGCCGGAGGTCCGCGACGGGCAGACCGGTCTCACCGTGCACCGCGTCCTGCACCGCCAGCACCATCTCGACGTAGCCGGCAGCGGGGAAGACGACCTTGCCCAGGAGCCGGTGGTCGGCCAGGTAGCCGGGCCGGTCGGCGGCGAGCCGGGCGGAGAACTCCCGGACGCCCGCGGCGAGCTGCTCCCCGGTGGAGACCTCCCGGCCGAGCAGCGGATGGGCGCCGGCGGTGCCGCTCGGGGCGGGCGCGGCCGCCGAGCCGGGCGGCAGCCAGTGGCGCCGGCGGTCGAAGGCGTACCCGGGCAGGGTGATGCGCCGGCGGTGGCGGCCGTGGTGGTGGGCGTGCCAGTCGACGGCCGCCCCGCCGGTGTAGAGCCGCGCGAGGGTCCGGCGCACGGTGGTGGCGTCGGTGTCCTCCTGGTGCAGGCTGTGCAGCCACCGGTGGGCGGACGCGTCGTCCACACACCGCTTGCCCAGGCCGGTCAGTTCGGTGGCCGGGCCCACTTCCAGGAAGGTGTGCCGGCCGCGGGCGGCGACGGCCCGCAGGCCGTCGGCGAACAGCACCGTCTCCCGCAGATGGCGGGCCCAGTAGTCGGGCGTGGCCGGTTCGGCGGGGTCCGCGACCCGGCCGGTCAGACCGGACACCAGGGTGAACTCCGGCTGGTGGAAGGTGAACGCGCCGGCCAGCCGCCGCAGCTCCTCGGCGGCCCCGGCCATCAGCGGCGAGTGGGAGGCGCAGGACACCGCCAGCCTGCGGTGCCTGATCCCCCGCCCGGTGAGTGCCCGCTCGACCTCGGCGAGGGACGCCGTGCCGCCGGAGAGCACCAGCTGCCGGGGGCCGTTGACCGCCGCCACCGACAGGTCCCGGTACCCCTCCAGCAGCGGGGCGGCCTCGCCGGCGGACGCCTCCACGGCCGTCATCGCACCGGGCGGCGCGGCCTCCATCAGCCGGGCGCGGGCGGCCGTCAGGGTGACCGCGTCCGGCAGGGTGAGCACCCCGGCCACGGTGGCCGCGACGATCTCACCGGCGCTGTGCCCGACCAGCACCGCGGGACGCACCCCCCACGCCAGCCACAGCCGGGCGACCGCGTACTCCAGCGCGAACAGCGCCGGCTGCATGTACCCGACCCGGTGGACGAGCGCGGCGTCCGCGGCGCGGCCGAGGAGCACGTCCCGGACCGAGCGGCCCAGCAGCGGGGCGAACAGCCGGTCGCAGGCGTCCAGTTCGGCCCGGAACACCGGGTACCGCTCGTACAGCGGGCGCCCCATCCCCACGTACTGGGTGCCGCCGCCGGGGAAGAGGAACGCCACCTTCGCCGCACCGGAGGGTTCCGGCCGCACGGCCCGGGACAGCCCGCGCTCCAGCAGCCGGTGGACGTCGTCGTGGTCGCGCACCACCCCGGCCAGCCGCAGTCCGAAGTGGGCGCGGCAGACGTTGGTCGAGTAGCACAGGTCGCCGAGGTCGGTCTCCGGATGGTCGCGCAGCATCCGCTGGTAGCGCTGGATCTGGCCCTGCAGGGCGGGCACGGTCTTCGCCGACAGGGTCAGCAGATGGCCGCCGTCGGCCGGCGCGCGCCCGGGGCCGGCCGACCGCTCGGGCGCCTGTTCCAGCACCACCGAGGCGATGCTGCCGGTCAGGCCGAAGGAGTTGACCATCGCCCGCCGGACGCCGGCGGTCCACGGACGCGCCTCGGTGGGGACGGTGACCGGCGCGGTCCGCCACGGGATGCGGCTGGAGGGCCGGGTGAAGTGCAGATGCGGGAAGTAGGTCGCCGTCCGCAGCTGGAGCACGGTCTTGACCACACCGGCGATGCCGGCCGCCGACTCCAGGTGCCCGATGTTGGTCTTCAGCGACCCGATGGCCACCGGGTTCCGCCGGGAGTGCGACGCGCCGAACACGGCGCTGATCGCCCCGACCTCGATGGGGTCGCCCAGCGGCGTCCCGGTGCCGTGCGCCTCGACGTACGACACGTCGTGCGGCCGCAGCCCGGCGGACGCCAGCGCGGTGCGCATCAGCTCCTCCTGGGCCGGGCCGCTGGGCACGGTGAGCGAGCCGCTCTCGCCGTCCGAGCCGACGGCCGAGCCGCGGACCACGGCGTGGATCCGGTCGCCGTCCCGCTCCGCGTCGGACAGCCTCTTCAGCACCAGGGCCGCGCCGCCCTCCGCGCGGCAGTAGCCGTCGGCCGCGTCGTCGAAGGTCTTGCACAGCCCGTCCGGGGCCAGCAGGTTCGCCCGGCGCGCCATGACGTACGGGCGCGAGCCCACCAGCGCGTTGACCCCGCCGGCCAGCGCGATGTCGGTCTCGCCGCAGCGCAGGGCCTGCGCGGCGAGGTGTACCGCCACCAGCGAGGCCGAGCACGCCGTGTCCACCGTGATGCACGGGCCGCGCCAGCCGAGGAAGTACGACACCCGGCCGGACACCGCGCTCGGCGTGGTGCCGGTGGCCATGTAGCCGTTGAGTTCCCGGTCGGTGTACCGGGCCAGCTCGTGCGCGTAGTCGCTGTTGCTGACCGCCAGGTAGACGCCGCCCCGGCCGTGCCGCAGGGGGCCGGGGTCGATCCCGGCGTCCTCCAGCGCCTCCCAGCTCACCTCCAGGGCGAGCCGCTGCTGCGGGTCCAGATGGTCGGCCTCCTTCGGCGAGATGTTGAAGAACCTGGCGTCGAACCGGTCGGGCCGGTCCAGGAAGCCGCCCCGGGCGCACCGGAGGTCTCCGCCGCCGTCCGGGTCTTCGGCGGCCGGACCCCGGGGGTCCCAGCGGCCGGCGGGCGGCGGACCGACCCCGGACCGTCCGGCGCGCAGGAACTCGGCGAATCCGTCCGGGGTGTCGTTGCCACCGGGCAGTCGCAGCCCGATACCGACGACGGCGACGGGTTCGGCACCCGGGGCGCGCGCCGTCCGCGGGGCGCCTTCCGCGGCACGGTCGTGCGGTCCGCCGGCACGGTCGTGCGGTCCGGGGTCGGTTCCAGGCATGGCTCCTGCTTGCGGGGTCGCGTAGGGGGTGGTCACACGGGCGGTCGTCAGAGCCGGTGTGCCGTCGGCGGGCTCTTCCGTACGGCTATCCGCACCTCCCCGTGGCAGGCGGGCACCTCCTCCTCGCCGAAGCGGCACACCGTTTTGACCAGGACCAGCGGACCGTTGCCGCCGTCGCGCTCCACGACGCCGGTCACATCGAGTTCCCCCCAGAACCGGCGGCCCCGCATATGGCGCCGGAAGCTGCTGCGGAAATCCACGATGAACATGTCCGGTAACTGCCGGGCCCAGAATTCGTCCATGGTCCAGTGGTCGAACGGCCACATGGCCCGCTCTTTCACCGATTTCGCCATCACAAAATAGATCATCTGGTTGTAACAGAGATTGAATTCCACCGAGTTGAAATGCCCGGTGTCGTCGATGTAGCACGACTCGGGTATGTGGAACTCACCGCGCAGGCTGACCTTCCCGCCGTCCCTCGGCTGTCCCGCGCACGTGACCGAGGCCGACCGCAGGTAGCGGCAGTGCGGCTTGTAGACCCGGAGCACCCGGGTCAGCAGATCCTGGTCGTCGCGGTGGCTGACGGACTCCGGCGGGGAGTCGTCGACGGTCATGCGCCCTCCTCAGCGCCCCGCCGACAGACGGTTGCCGGCCGATGCCGGGGTAGAACTCGTGTTCGTCGTGCACGGTCACCCGGAAGGAGACGGCCGGCTCGGGGGCGACCGTGTGCAGGGCGCGGTGCACCAGGCTGCGGTTGTCCCAGATCAGCAGGTCGCCCTTGTCGAAGGTCTGCAGATGGATGTTCTCGTGCGTGAAGGTGGTGTCCGATTGACCGCACGCGTCGAGCAGTTCTTCCAGCAGTCCGTCCCGCAGGGGGCGGCCGTCGGCGTCCTGCAGCGCGTAGGTGATGGCCTCGCTGATGTAGAGAACCGATTCCCCGGTGACCGGGTGGCTGAACACCGTGGGGTGCGCGCAGGCCGGGGTCACGTCCTCGATCTCCGCGAGGACCTCGGAGATCGGGCGGTAGACGTCGCTGGGCCGGATCTTGAAGTACCGGCGCACGCTGTTCAGGCCGTGGCTGCCCTGGATCTCCGCCTTCAGCCCGTCGGGCAGCTGCCGGTACGCCTTGCCCATGTCGATGAAGTAGGTGCCGCGGTTCTTCCCCGGGACCGACTGCGGATGGATGAGCGTCAGCCCGAAGGGCCGGGGCATGAACGCGTAGTCGTGGTGCCAGAACTGGCCCGTCCGGGGCACCCCCACCTGCTCGCCGTCGGCGGCCAGATGGGAGGAGACGAAGATCTCCTTGTGCTCGGGGTGGTGGTACATGGGCTGGTAGTACGTCTCCACCTCTCCCAGCCGCCTGCCGAAGGCGACGAACTCGGCGGGTGCGAGGTGCTGGTCGCGGAGGACCACGACCTTGTGCCGGTAGACCAGTGCCTTGAGCTCCTGGAGCCTCTCGGCCGGGTCGTTCAGGGCGTCGAACCCCTCGACGCTCAGACCCATCTCGGCATCGGTCCGCGGGATGGTGCTCATGTTGTCCCCATTTTTCGGTACAGGTGGTTCGGCGGTACTACGCGCCCGGCGGGCGGAGGGCGGGGCGGATCATTCGGCGACGCGGGTGCGGTGGCTCCAACGGAACACCCGGAGCCGGCGCCCGGACCGCACCTCCCAGTCGGCGGTCGGCAGGTAGTGGTCGTAGTGGCTGCCCTTGCACAGCTTCAGCACCTGCTCGATGTCCTGCACCGTCACGATGCGGTCCATGTCCGCCGGCGCGCCGAGCGGACTGCCGCGCAGCACGGCGTTCCCCTCGCACGGAGCCGCGGTCACCTCGCTGTCACGGGCCTTTCCCGGGTCGTCCTGGCAGGTCGCCATTATCGCCTCCCTTCCGTGGTCACCCGGTCGCCTCCACCTTCCGGGAGGGGCCGGTCCGTCCGATGTCCGGGTACTGCCGCCGCTGTCGCGAGCCGGGCCCTGATCCGGTCGATGATCCGGGCGGCGTGCGGCACCAGGTAGAAGTGGCCGCCGTCGAAGACCTCCAGGTCGAACGGGCCGGTGGTGTGCCGCCGCCAGGCCCGTGCCTCATCCGCGGTCACCCGCGGATCGCGGTCGCCGATCAGGGCCAGGACCGGGCAGTCCACCGTGACGTCCGGAGCGCAGGAGTAGGTCTCGATGGCCTCGTAGTCGCTGCGGAGGGCCGGCAGCACCATCCGGACGAGTTCCTCGTCCTGGAAGATCGCGGCGTCGGTGCCGTTGAGCAGCCGCAGCTCGCCGATGATGGCCTCGTCACCGTGCTGGTGCAGCCGCTCGTCCCGGACCGTCGAGGGGGCGCGCCTGCCGGAGGCGAAGAGCATCACCGGAGGCCGGCCGGTCAGCCGCCGGAGCTCCCGGGCGGTCTCGAAGGCCACGACGGCCCCCATGCTGTGCCCGAAGAACGCCAGCGGCCCGGCGGCGGACCAGGGCACCAGTTCCGGTGCGATCCGCCGGGCCAGCTCCCTGATGTCCCGCACCCCCGGCTCCGACCGGCGGTCCTGGCGCCCCGGGTACTGCACCGCGAGCACCCCGATGTGGGGGTGGAGCGAGCGCGCCATGGGGTGGAAGAAACTCGCCGATCCGCCCGCGTGCGGAAAGCACACGAGCCGTACCCCCGCCCGGTCAACCGGCTGGAAGCTGCGAACCCACAGTGCGCCGTCGACCTGCCCGGCCATTTCCGCCCCTGCCTTCCGTCGGAACCTCCCCACACCCGTCGGCATGGCTTTCGGGCAGCACGAATCCAGCCCCTGGTGTCGTCGCGATCATTGCGAACCCCCGTGGTCACATTGCTCACCCTGAGGTGGACGACGGAGGCCGGAATCGGCTGCCCGCGGCAGGTGCCCGCCGGAATCACCTCACTGGATGACTTCCCAGGTGTCCGGAAACATCTGCCGCCAGGCGTCAGAGTGCCCCACCGCATCGGGCTTCATGCGCCCCACCCACTATCGGATTAAGGGCATTTATTTACACTCCGAAGGCGGTGGAATGTGCCTTGAGGATGCATTGAGGAATCGGGGATTCCCGGCGGACGAACCGGTCCGCCCCGGGGCCGCCCGACCGCCGGGGGAGTCATTCGTCGAGCTGGTGGTCCGCCCAGACGTAACTCTCCGGCAGCAGTTCCCGGACGGGAACGGTCCGGAGGGTGTCGCCCGCGCCGACGATCACCCCGACGCCGGGGAAGTAGTCGAGCAGCACCTGGCGGCAGCGGCCGCACGGCGGCACCACCCCCCGGCCGCGGTCCCCCACCGCGACGATGGTCTCCAGCTCGTACACGCCCTGGGCGGCCGCGGTGCCGATGGCCACCAGCTCCGCGCACGGCCCGCCGGTGAAGTGGTAGACGTTCACCGCGGTGATGATCCGGCCGTCCGCGGCCCGGGCCGCGGACGCCATCGTGTGGTTGTCCCCCCGGCAGCGGGTGGCGGCGACCCGCGCCGCGGCCTCGATCAGCTGGTGGTCGACGGAAGCGCTCATGCGCCCCATCCTCCCCGCTCGGCCGGTCGGGGGCGCCCACCGGCGGTACCGGCGGATCCGGGGCCGGACGCCGGGCCCCGGGGCGGCCGGCCCGGAAAAACGGCCGTCGGCCGTGTCCTCCGGTGCGGGGAGGACACGGCCGACGGCCTGCGGACGGCCCGGGTGCGCGGAGATCCGCTGCGACCCGTGGCGGTCTTTAGAGGTCGAAGTACAGCTCGAACTCGTGCGGGTGCGGGCGCAGCTGGATCGGGGCGATCTCGTTGGTGCGCTTGTAGTCGATCCAGGTCTCGATCAGGTCCGCGGTGAACACCCCGCCGGCCTGCAGGTACTCGTTGTCCTGCTCCAGCGCGTCGAGGACGGAGGAGAGGTCGGTCGGGACCTGCGGGACGCCCGCGTGCTCCTCGGGGGCGAGCTCGTAGAGGTCCTTGTCGATCGGCTCGGCCGGCTCGATCTTGTTCTTGACGCCGTCCAGGCCCGCGAGGAGGAGGGCCGAGAAGGCCAGGTACGGGTTGGAGGACGGGTCCGGGGCGCGGAACTCGACGCGCTTGGCCTTCGGGTTGGAGCCCGTGATCGGGATACGCATCGCGGCCGAGCGGTTGCGCTGCGAGTACACCAGGTTGACCGGGGCCTCGAAGCCCGGGACCAGACGGTGGTAGGAGTTCACCGTCGGGTTGGTGAAGGCCAGCAGCGACGGGGCGTGCTTGAGGATGCCGCCGATGTAGTAGCGGGCGGTGTCCGACAGGCCCGCGTAGCCCTGCTCGTCGTAGAACAGCGGCTCGCCGCCGGACCACAGGGACTGGTGGACGTGCATGCCGGAGCCGTTGTCACCGAAGATCGGCTTCGGCATGAAGGTCGCGGTCTTGCCGTTGCGCCAGGCGACGTTCTTCACGATGTACTTGAAGAGCATCAGGTCGTCGGCCGCGGCGAGCAGCGTGTTGAACTTGTAGTTGATCTCCGCCTGGCCGGCGGTGCCGACCTCGTGGTGCTGGCGCTCGACCTTCAGGCCGGCCTTGTCCAGCTCGAGGGAGATCTCGGCGCGCAGGTCGGCGAAGTGGTCGACCGGCGGGGCCGGGAAGTAGCCGCCCTTGTAGCGGACCTTGTAGCCGCGGTTGTCCTCCAGCGCACCGGTGTTCCAGGCGCCCGCCTCGGAGTCGATGTGGTAGAAGGACTGGTTCGCGCTGGTCTCGAACCGTACGCTGTCGAAGACGTAGAACTCGGCCTCGGGACCGAAGTACGCGGTGTCCGCGATGCCGGTGGAGGCGAGGTAGGCCTCGGCCTTCTTGGCGATGTTCCGCGGGTCACGGCTGTACTGCTCGCCCGTGATCGGGTCGTGGATGAAGAAGTTGATGTTGAGGGTCTTGTCGCGGCGGAACGGGTCGACGCGCGCCGTCGACAGGTCCGCGCGGAGCGCCATGTCCGACTCGTGGATGGCCTGGAACCCGCGGATGGACGAGCCGTCGAACGCGAGCTCCTCGTTCGGGTCGAACGCCTCCGCCGGGACCGTGAAGTGCTGCATGACGCCGGGAAGGTCGCAGAACCGGACGTCGACAAACTTGACGTCCTCGTCCGAGATGAACTTCCGAGCGTCGTCGGCGTTCTGGAACATCCAACTCCTCCTAGCCCGGCCGCGGGGGGACGGGGGTTGCTTCGGTGGCGCAGTCCATGTGCGGTGGCGCGCTGGGCCCGACCTTAGGTAGTCGGGATTTCCCGAGCATGACCCATTTGTTTCACCCAGGTTAACCGGCCCGAGGGGGAGAAGAGCGGGTCCGCGGGGGGCTCCGCGCGGCCGGCTCCGGTGGCCGGGACGGTCCGGCCGCCCCGGCCCGTCCCGCCGGGCGCACCCGCCCGGCGGGAAACGTATGCGGTCGCAGTACCGTGGTCGGGTGGACAACAGGCAAGCAATCGGATCGTGGCTCTCCGGGCCGCGCGCGGCGGCCGAGGAGATGGGCGTCGACTTCGGGTACCGGGGCGAGCGGCTGGGGCTGCCCGAGGAGGGCCCGGGGGCGATCGCGCCGCCCGGGCGGCGGATCGGGGCCCTGCTCATCGACTGGGCGCTGTGCATGCTCATCGCCTACGGGCTCTTCTCCGGCGGCAACATCCAGGTCGCGGGCAACTGGGCGGTGGGCGTCTTCTTCGTCCTCAGCGTCCTGACCGTCGGCACGCTGGGCTCCACGCCCGGCAAGCTGCTGCTGCGGCTGCGGGTCATCGGCGCCCAGGGCACCCGGCTGTCGCTGCCGCGGGTGCTGCTGCGCTCCGTGCTCCTGGTGGTCGTCATCCCGGCCGTGATCTGGGACCGCGACGGCCGGGGTCTGCACGACCGGCTGTCCGGGGCGGTGCAGGTCCGCCTCTGACCCCGGCCGGGGCGCGCGGGCTTCCGGGCCGCGGGTGCGGGGCGCAGGTCCGGGGCGTCCCGGTGCGCGGGCGCCGGCGATGGTGGTCGTCTCCCGTCCGGCTCCCGCGATGCCGTGTTCCGCCCGGCTCCCGCGGCCGTCGTCCGCGGGCAGGCTCCCGGCGGTCCTCGTCGCCGCCCGCCCGGAGACCCGTGGCCCACCCGTCCCCGTCCGGCACCCGCGGTTCACCCGTCCGCCGTCCAGGGCTCCCGCGACCGTCACGCGTGCGGACCCGCCGGTGAGGGGCGGTCGCCGAGCGCCCTGCGGCGGCGTGCCGGGCGGCCGTGCCGGGGGAGTGGCCGCCGTGCCGCGACCCGCCCGGCGGCGGGGGTGCCGGGCGTACGAGGAGGCGGCGACGTGCGAGAGGGCCGGTGGCGCGCGAGAGGGCAGCGGGGTGTGCTCATGCGAGAGGGCGGCCGGAACGGAATCCGTTCCGGCCGCCCTCCGACGCGTTCCGGCTCAGCGCCCCTTGGGCATGCGCATGCCCTTCGGCAGCGGCCCCTTCGGGATCGGCATGTTCTTCATCAGGTCGCCCAGCGCCCGCAGCCGGTCGTTGACCACGGTCACCTGGCCGCCCGGCAGCACCCGCGGCAGCTTCAGCAGCGTGGTGCGCAGCTTCTTGATCGGGACCTGGCCCTCCTCGGTGCCGACCACCACGTCGTGTACCGGGACGTCGGTGACGATGCGGGCCATCCGCTTCTTCTCGGCCGCCAGCAGCCCCTTGAGGCGGTTGGGGTTGCCCTCGCCGACCAGCACGATGCCGGCCTTGCCGACCGCGCGGTGGACGACGTCCTGGCTGCGGTTCATGGCGACCGCGGGGGTCACCGTCCAGCCGCGGCCCACGTTCTCCAGCACCGCGGCCGCGGCGCCCGGCTGGCCTTCGAGCTGGCCGAAAGCGGCTCGTTCGGCGCGCCGGCCGAAGACGATGGCCATCGCCAGGAAGGCGAGGACGAAACCGAGGATGCCCAGGTAGATGGGGTGGTCGATCCAGAACCCGAAGGCGAGGAAGGCGCCGAAGACGACGATGCCCACAGCCGCGACGACCAGACCGACCTTGGAGTCGACCCGCTTGGTCATCTTGTAGGTCAGGGCGATCTGCTTGAGCCGCCCGGGGTTCTCGGAAGAGTTTTCCTGCCTCGCCATGTACAGAAGTTTACGTGGCCTGCGGTGCCCGGGCGGACACGGCCTCCAGCACGTGCTCGGCCTCCCGGCGGTCCTTGGCGCGGCGGCGGTCCTCCAGTACGGCGCTCCACGCGTTCCGCCGGGCGGTGCGCTGCCCGCCGCCGAACAGCAGACCTTCGAGCAACAGCAACGCGTCGGTCACGGACGGTGGTCGAACGGGCGCGGCCTGCATGACGGGGTTCCCCCTCGAGGAGCGACGGAAAGGGAGCACGAGCGCGGGGTGCCGGGCCCGTGGTGTGCCTTAATCGTTACCCAATGGTGTTACCAGTGCGTGACTGACCGGTCAAACGCTGATGAAGCGTTAATTCGGCCCGTGTACCGCCCGCTACCTGCGGAAGTACACGGGCCGGGGTGCCGGGCTGTGCTGGTGTTCACACCGCCCGGCGAGTGACGATCGTCACTGTGCGCTGCCCACCGCGGTGGCGCTGGCCTTCCGCTGCTCGATGGCCTGCTGGTACAGGCGGCCGGCCCGGTAGGAGGAGCGGACCAGCGGACCGGACATCACGCCCGCGTAGCCGATCTCCTCGGCCTCCTCCTTCAGCTCCACGAACTCCTGCGGCTTGACCCAGCGCTCGATCGGGTGGTGCCGGACGGAGGGCCGCAGGTACTGGGTGATGGTGATCAGCTCGCAGCCCGCGTCGTACAGGTCCTGCAGCGCCTGGCTGATCTCCGCGCGCTCCTCGCCCATGCCCAGGATCAGGTTGGACTTGGTGACCAGGCCGGCCTCGCGGGCGCGGGTGATGACCTCCAGCGACCGCTCGTAGCGGAAGCCGGGACGGATGCGCTTGAAGATCCGCGGGACCGTCTCGACGTTGTGCGCCAGCACCTCCGGCCGCGAGGAGAACACCTCGGCCAGCTGCTCGGGCACCGCGTTGAAGTCCGGGATCAGCAGCTCGACGCCGGTGCCGGGCATCAGCGAGTGGATCTGCCGCACGGTCTCCGCGTACAGCCAGGCGCCGCCGTCCTCCAGGTCGTCCCGGGCGACACCGGTGATGGTGGCGTACTTCAGCTCCATCTGCTGGACCGACTCCGCGACCCGGCGCGGCTCGTCGCGGTCCAGGGCCTGCGGCTTGCCGGTGTCGATCTGGCAGAAGTCACAGCGCCGGGTGCACTGGTCGCCGCCGATGAGGAAGGTCGCCTCGCGGTCCTCCCAGCATTCGTAGATGTTCGGACAGCCCGCCTCCTGGCACACCGTGTGCAGGCCCTCGCGCTTCACCAGGCCGTGCAGCTCGGTGTACTCGGGGCCCATCTTCGCCCGCGTCTTGATCCACTCAGGCTTGCGCTCGATGGGGGTCTGGCTGTTCCGGACCTCCAGGCGCAGCATCTTGCGTCCGTCGGGTGCGACAGCGGCCACGTCCGGCTCCTATGACTTCGATTCCTCGGCGCACACCAGGGTACGCCCATGATTCGTACGCTTTTACGCTCTGCCCAACCCCGGGCCCCCGGGGGGCATTCCCCCGCCGGCGGGGCGGCGGGGGCCGGTCGCCGGTCTCCGGCGGTGGCTCCGGCCTCCGGCGGAGCGGCTGCCCGCGCGGGGGCCGGGAGGACGGGTCAGACGGCGCGCGGCAGCGGTACGGCCGCGTCCAGGATCTCCCCGAGGTGCTTCTCGACCACCGGCCTGACCTCCGCCACGGTCACCTCCCGACCCAGCTCGGCGGAGAGCGAGGTGACGCCCGCGTCCCGGATCCCGCACGGCACGATGCGGTCGAACCAGGTGTTGTCCGAGTTGCAGTTGAACGAGAAGCCGTGCATGGACACGCCCTTGGCGATGCGCACCCCGATGGCCGCCAGCTTGCGGTCCTCGCGGCGCTGCCCGGCGTTGGACGGGGCGTACTCCGGGCCGTTCAGCCGGGGGTCGAACTCGTCGTCCTGGAGCCGGGGGTCGAAGTCCAGCTCCAGGCCGGGGATGGCCGGGCGCTGCTCCACCGGGTCGCCCAGGATCCACACCCCGCTGCGGCCCTCCACCCGGGTCGCGGCCACGCCGAACTCGGCGCAGCTGCGCAGCAGCGCCTCCTCCAGCCGCCGCACGTGCGCGATCACGTCCACCGGGCGGGGCAGCTTGAGGATCGGGTAGCCGACGAGCTGGCCGGGGCCGTGCCAGGTGATCTTCCCGCCGCGGTCGACGTCCACCACCGGGGTGCCGTCAAGGGGGCGCTCGTTGTCCGCCGTGCGCCGCCCGGCCGTGTACACCGGCGAGTGCTCCAGGAGCAGGCAGGTGTCCGGGATCTCGTCCGCGAACCGGGCGGCGTGCACCCGGCGCTGCTCCTGCCACGCCTCCTGGTACTCGACGGCGTCCGCGCCGAATCCCAGGTGGACGAATCGCAGCCCGCTCTGCCCCTCGGCCCGCTGGGGATGCCCCATGTCAGCTCCTCTGAGAACCTCGTACGTCCCGCGTCATCCGCGAGGCCGTTGTCCCTGGCGCCCGGTGGGGCTCCAGAACGATCGATCGCGCCACAGCCACTGTACGACCGCCGTGCGAGGCGTCGGCAGCCGCCCGGGAGCCGCGACCCGGCGGGGGTGCCGGAGCCGCTCCCCGGCGCCGCGGTGCGGCGGCGGGGAGCGGGATGGCGGCGCGGCCGGACGGGCCGGCCGGCCGCGCCGCCCGCGTCCTCTCCGCACCCCTGTGCTCACACGATCGGATGAATGCGGGTCGCAGGGGGCGATCAGGCCCGTGCGGACCGCTACATTCGCGCCGTTCCACAGAACGATCAGGGAGACCGGCAAGCTGATGACGGAACGACCCCCGCAGCGCACCGCCAACCGTCAGCTCGCCGCGCTCATCGCCGAGGCAGGCTTCTCCAACGCGGGGCTGGCCCGGCGGGTGGACCAGCTCGGGCTGGAGCACGGGCTGGATCTGCGCTACGACAAGACATCCGTGACCCGCTGGCTGCGCGGTCAGCAGCCCCGGGGCACCACCCCGGCGCTGATCGCCGAGGTGTTCACCCGCAGGCTGGGGCGGCGGCTGTCCGCTCAGGACCTGGGCCTGGACGCGTGCGCCCCGGTCTACGCGGGCCTGGAGTTCGCCGCCACCCCGGAGGAGGCGGTGGACATCGTCGGCGCGCTGTGGCGGAAGGACTCCGGCAACCACGCCGAGCTGCGGAAGATCGCCTTCACCCCGGCGGGCCTGGTGGTGCCCAGCCGGGACTGGCTGATCGGCCGGCCGGACGACCGGGTGGCCCGCGGGGCGCCCGCCGGGGAGCCGGGCCCGACGGCCGGCCGGGTCGCGGTGGGCGAGCAGGCGCCCGCGCTCGGACGGGTGCCGCACCAGGGCCGGCCGGCGAGCGTCCCCCGCCAGCGGCAGATGGTCACCGAGTGCGGGCCCGGCCACCGGGTGACCGCCGGGGACATCGCGGCCCTCCGCTCGGTCGGGGAGCTGTTCCGCACCCTGGACGACGCCTACGGCGGCGGGCACGCACGCCAGGCGCTGGTGCGCTACCTGGAGCACGAGGGCGAGCCGATGCTGCGCGGCAGCTACGGCGAGGCGATCGGCCGGCGGCTCTTCGCGGCCGTCGCCGACCTGACCCGGCTGGTCGGCTGGACCTCGTACGACATCGCGGCGCACGGCCTGGCGCAGCGGTACTTCGTCCAGGCGCTGCGCCTGGCCCAGGCCGCCGGTGACCGGGCGTACGGCGCGTACGTGCTGGTGACCATGAGCCGGCAGGCGGTGTACCTGGGGCACGGCCGGGAGGCGGTGCAACTGGCCCGGGTCGCCCAGCAGGGCGTGGGCAGCGGTGCGCCGCCGGTGATCCAGTCGCTGCTGCACGCGTCCGAGGCGCGCGGGCACGCCGTCCTCGGGGACCTGCGGGCCTGCACCGCGTCGCTGACCCGGTCGGAGCGGGCGCTGGAGACCGCCCGGCCCCGGGACGACGTGCCGTACTGGGCCCGGTTCTTCGACGAGGCGCAGCTCGCGGACGAGTTCAGCCACTGCTACCGGGACCTGCAGCAGTTCCGGGCGGCGGCCCAGCACGCCGAACGCTCGTTGCAGCTGCGCGGGGCCGGGCAGGCGCGCAGCCGGCTGTTCTGCCGGGTGGTGCTGGCGACGGCCCGGCTGGGCCTCGGGGAGCTGGAGCAGGCGTGCGCGCTGGGCGCGGAGGCGGCCCAGGCGGCGTCGGAGATGCGGTCCGCCAGGGCGGCGGAGTACGTCCGTGACTTCGAGCGCCGGCTGGAGCCGTACCGGGACGCGGCGCCGGTACGCGGGTACCGGGAGCGGGTCGCCGCGCTCGGCTGACCAGGCCGGCCGGGTCAGGCCGGGGACCGGCCCCGTCGGGCCGCCGAGGGCACCAGGGCCGGCCCGGTCAGGCCGCCGAGGGGATCGCCGGGGTACCGGCGGCGGGGGCGAGGCCGAAGTCGCGGAGCACCGCGCGGGCGGCCCGGCGGCCGGAGTGCAGCGCGCCCTGGACGGTGCTGGTGTCCCGGTGGTCGCCGCAGACGTACAGGCCGCTCAGCAGCCGCACCGGCCGGCGCCGGTCGTGCGGGGCCGGCATGGCGGGCACCGCGTCCGGTTCATGGTGCGCGCCCAGCAGCTGCCAGCCGGTGGTGGACGTCCCGTAGATCCGGGCGAGCTGGTCCCGGGCGGCCCGGTCGAGTTCGGCGGTCGGCAGCCCCGCGGCGGCGCCCAGCACGGTCGAGGTGATCAGCGCCTTCCCGGGCGCGGCCCGGGAGGGATCGACCTCGCTGGCGACGGTGGTGTGGGCGACCGGGCCGAGCCCGTCGGCGGCGAGGATCAGGGCCGGCTCGGGCAGCGGCGGCTCGTCGGCGGCGTGGTGCAGCACGGTGACCGGGTGGAAGCCGGGCAGCCGCAGGCCGGGCAGGAGCGCCGCCGCGGCGCGGGCGCCGGTGGCCACCAGCACCGAGCGGCAGCCGATGGTGCCGTGGCCGGCGGTGGCCACCGCGGTGGTGGAGGCGGACACCGCACGCACCCCGGTCCGGACCGTGCCGGGCGGCAGCGTCGCGGCGAGCAGGTCGGGCAGGGCGGCCGCGCCCCCGGCCGGCAGACAGAGCCGCCCGCGGGCGTAGCCGCGCAGCATCAGGTCGGCACAGCGGCTGGACGTGGTCAGCCCGGGGTCACCGAGCAGCGAGGTCAGCAGCGGCCGCAGAAAGGTTTCGATGGTGCGGGACGGAAGCCCGCGGGCGGCCAGCGTCGCGCCGACCGGGCGGTCCGGGCGGGCCAGCAGCCGGTCCGACGGCTGAGCGGCGAGCCGGGTCAGCGCGGCGCCCAGCCGGGCCTGGTCCAGCCCCCCGGCCAGCGGCGCACGGGCCACGCTGGCGAGGGCCCGCGCCCTGGTGAGGGCGCCCTTGGCGGTGCGCGGCGCCCCGACGCGCTGGGTACGGCCGTCGCCGTGGACCAGCACCCCCGGGGCGAACGGCCGCAGCACCAGCCCGTCCAGCCCCGGGGTCCGCCGCAGCTCCGGGAAGGAGGTGATGAGCAACTGCCCGGTGCGGTCCAGCCGGAAGCCGTCCACCCGGTCGGTGGTCATCCGGCCGCCCACCCGCGGCGCGGCCTCCAGCACCGTGACCGTCAGCCCGGCGCCGGTCAGTTGGTGCGCCGCGGCGAGGCCGGCCGGCCCGGCCCCCACGATGACGACGTCGGTGCGGTGCGCAGGCTGCTGCACGGGCCCTCCCGGAGGTCGGTGCGTTCGCTCGGGTGCCTGATGCCCCCAACAGGTCGCCCGAATACGTCCGTTGACCACGACGGTAGGAGCACAACGGGGCGCCGCCGATCGGCGCGTCGACCGGAGCACGGGAGCACACCGGTCGCACGCCGGGCTTCGGCACGCCCCCCGGGATGCTGCGGCTGCCTGGCCCCCGGGGGTGGTCGCGGGCCCTGATCTGGCGTACCGCGGGAGGGGCGAACGGCCGGCGCGGGCCGGTCCGCGCCGCGGTTGCCGGCGGCGGCGCACGGCGCGCGGGCCGGCCCGCACCCCGCCGGGCGGCGACGCGGAACCGGCGGCGGGCCCGTGCGGAGCGGCGGAGGCGCACATCGGCTGGACGCCCCGGCACCGCACCGGCCCGGGCAGCCGCCCGGGAGCCGTCACCGGCACGCGGCGGTGGTGCGCCGGGGCGCCGCCGCGCCGCGGACCGGTCAGCGCGTGGACGTCCAGGCCGCGCGGACCGCCTCCTCCACGGTGGGGGAGGCGAAGGTGAAGCCGGAATCCAGCAGCCGTCGGGGCAGCACCCGCTGGCTCCCCAGGGTGTCGCCGGCGACCTCGCCCAGCGCCAGTCGCAGTGCCGGCCCCGGGACCGGCAGCAGCGTCGGGCGGCGCAGCACCCGGCCCATCGCGGCGGTCACCTCGCGGTTGGTGGCCGGCCGCGGCGCGGTGAGGTTCACCGGACCGGACAGCCCCTCGGTGTCGATGAGATGGCGCAGCGCGGCGACGTGGTCGTCGAGCGCGATGAAGCTCCAGTACTGGCGGCCGCTGCCCAGCCGCCCGCCCAGACCCAGCCGGAACAGCGGGAAGAGCCGGGCCCAGGCGCCCCCTTCGCGCGCCACGACCAGGCCGGTACGGGCGTACACGGTGCGGATCCCGGCCTCGACCGCCGCGCCGGCCGCCTCCTCCCACTCCTGGCACACCCGCGCCAGGAAGCCGTCGCCGGGCGGGTCGTCCTCGTCCACCGGACGCTCCCCGGGGTAGCCGTAGAAGCCCACCGCACTGCCGGACACCAGCACCCGGGGTGGGGTGTCCAGCGCGGCCACCGCCTCGGCCACGGCGGCGGTCCCCAGCACCCGGCTGTCCCGGATCCGCTTCTTGTGCGCGTCGGTCCAGCGGTGGTCGGCGATGCCGGCGCCGGCGAGGTGGACCACCGCGTCGCAGCCCGCGAGCGCCGAGGTGTCCACCCACTGCCGGTCCGGATCCCAGCGGGCCTCGTCCGCCGCCCGTGGCGGGCGGCGGACGAGGCGCAGCACCTGGTGGCCGTCGTTCTCGAGAGAGCGCACGAGCGCCGTGCCGATGAGTCCGGAGGAGCCGGTGACCGCGATCCGCATGGCGGCCATCCTCTCGCACCGGGGCCCGCGCCCGCCCGACCGACGTGGCGGACCGGCCCTGTCGTCGCGGCCGCCCCGGACCGGCGCCCGGCCCGGGGTCAGGTCCGGGCGAGCCGGGGGAGGAGGGCCTCGGCGTTGCCGCGGTTGACGGCCCGCAACTCGCCCGCCGACCAGTGCGGGTGGCCGTCCAGCGCCGCGTCGAAGTCGGCGCCCCACTCCTCGGGGACCATCGGGAAGTCGCTGCCGTACAGCACATGGCCGGGGGCCGCGAAGGCGAGCAGCGAGGGCAGGGTGGCCGGGCCGGCCGCGAACGCCGTGTCGAAGTAGAAGCTCCGCAGGTCGGCCAGGACCTCCTCGGGGCCGGTGCCGGGCCGCAGCCGCCCGGCGGCGGCGAACCGGTGGGCGGCGTACGGCAGGAAGCCCCCGGCGTGCGGCAGGATGATCCTCGTCCGGGGGTACCGGCGCACCACCCCGTTGACGACCAGGTGCAGCGCGGCGCGGGTGGTGTCGTAGGGGAAGTCCGCCAGCGGGGCGGGCAGCTCGGGCAGCGGGGTGCCCGGCGGCGCGGTGGGGTGCATCAGCACGACGGCCGCGCGGGCGTCCAGTTCGGCCCACAGCGGCTCGAACTCCGGGTCGCCGGGGTACCGGCCGTGCGCGTTGGAGAGCACCATGACGCCGTCCGCGCCCAGCTCGTCCAGGGCGTACGCGGCCTCGGCCAGCGCGCCGTCCACGTCGGGCAGCGGGAGGACGGCGAAGTGCCCGAACCGGTCGGGCCGGTCCTTGACCAGTTCCGCCGTGTACTCGTTGACTCCCCGGGCGGTGGCCCGGGCCTTCGCGGGGTCGTCCGGTGGCCCGACCGGGGCGGCGAACGAGAGCACACCGGTGGCGATCGACCGGCGGTCCATCATCGCGACGGCGCTCCGCTCGTCCCACACGGGCGCGGGCCAGCCGAAGGCGGTGGCGCGGCCGGAGATGGCGCGGCGCAGCTCCGGCGGGATCAGGTGCTGGTGGACGTCGATGCGCGCGGGGTCCGTCATACCTGTCCGACCCTCCTCGGGTGCCGATTCACGGGTGGCGGGCAACCGGCCCCGGCGGGGCGGCCGGTACCCATGAGAAGCGACGGCGCGGGGGGTACGGGGCGGCCCGCGGCCGGACACGGCGGGACCCGCCCCGGAGATCACCCGGGCGGCTGAGGCGCCGGCGGGGACGGCGCGAATTCCGGTGGCTCCGGCCGGCGCCGCGCTGGCACAGTGACGGGATGTCCGATGATCTGACCGTGCGTCCGTCCGCCCTCGCCGACGACGCGCCGCTCGCCGACCTGGACCGCCGTACCTGGTCCACCGTGCACTCCGTGCAGCCTGCGCCCGGACCGGAGCGGGAGCCGTTCTTCACCGTCACCAACCGGCCCGAGCACGTGCTCGTCGCCGAGCTGGGCGGACGGGTGGCCGGATACGTCCGGGTGGTGTTCGCCACCCCGCTGGCGAGCAACGCGCATGTGCGCCAGATCGGGGGCCTGGCGGTGGACGACTGGGCGCGCGGCCGGGGAGTGGCGCGGGCCCTGGTGCGCGGCGCGGCCGAGGAGGCCCGGCGCCAGGGAGCGACCCGGCTCACCCTGCGGGTGCTCGGCCACAACACCGTCGCCCGCCGGCTGTACGCATCGGAGGGCTTCGCGGTGGAAGGGGTGCTGCGCGGCGAGTTCCGGCTGGACGGCGCACCCGTGGACGACGTGCTGATGGGGCGCGCGCTGGACGACTGACCCGGCAGGCCGGGCCCGGCCCTGGGCCCCGGCGTCCCGGCCCTGGACCCCGGCCCGGCCCGGCCCTGGACCCCGGCCCGGCCCGGCCCTGGGCCCGTGCCGGGCCGGGCCGGGGCGGGCCCGAGCCGCCGGGGAGCCCGCCGTGCCGCGGGACCGCTCGCGCCGCCGGGCTGTCGGCGCCACCGAGCCGCGGGGAAGCCCGTCGCGCCCCCGGCTTGCCGGGTTGCGCGGCGGGCTCCCGGGGCTCCGCACTCCGGCCTCCCCGGCCCTGCGCCGGGGGCGCTCCCGCACCCGCGCCACGCCCGGGCTGCGCGCCCACCCGCGCCGCAGCCCGCCGTGCCGGCCGGAACCGGCTCGTTCGGGGCGGGCCGCCCGCCCCGAACGGGTCAGATCCGGAAGCGGGACCACAGCTTGGGATAGCGGTCCGCGAGCGCCGTGTCGTCCTCGAAGTCGACCGGTGTCCCCTCCGGCTCGTCGGCACGCGACGGCAGCCCCAGCTCCGGCAGTGCGACGCCGGTCAGCTGCTCGTACGCCTCGTCGGCCACGAAGCCGAGGTCCTCGCAGTCCCCGTCCTCCTCCTCGTCGAACTCCGCGAGCAGGTCCGCCAGGTCGTCCGGCTCGTGCAGGGCGCCCTCGAAGACCTCCCGGCCCTGGCCGATCAGCCAGCACCGGAAGGCGTCGAACGCGTCGTCGCCGGCCCCGTCCAGCAGGACCCAGGCGGCCCCCCACAGATCCCAGCGGTACGCGCGGTTGAAGCGCGCCTCGAAATGACGGGCGAAGTCCAGCACGGCATCCGGGTCGAGCCGCGCCAGCCGCTCGACCAGCACGTCGGACTGATCCTCCGGATCGCCCTCCGCGGCCGCCCGGGCGCTGTCGATCAGCTCCCAGAACTCCGTTTCGTCCATCACGGGACCAGGATCGGGCCTGCCGGGCCACCCCGCACGCGGGACGGGCCCGCGCGCGGGGCCGGCCCGGATGCGGCGGTCCGGCCGCCGACCGATGCTGAACCCGGGCGGAGTACCGGCACGCCGGAGAAGGCCGGGCCGGCCCGGTGCGAATCCGGCGGACCGCGCCGGAAAACCGGACAGGAGATGTCGCCTTTCGCTGCGAACGTCGGACCCGTCGAACCGCACGGCGGACGGAAGGAAGCACAGCAGTGACTGCACAGGGCGCGCTGACAGGCAGGATCGCACTGGTCGCGGGGGCCACCCGGGGCGCGAGCCGGGCGATCGCGGTGGAACTCGGGGCGGCCGGGGCCACCGTCTACGTCACCGGGCGCACCACCCGGGAGCACGTCAGCGAGGTGGGCCGGGCGACCGAGACGATCGAGGAGACGGCGGAACTGGTGACGGCGGCCGGCGGCAAGGGCATCGCGGTGCCCACCGACCACCTGGAACGCGAGCAGGTCGAGGCGCTGATCGAGCGGATCGACCAGGCGCACGGGCGGCTGGACATCCTGGTCAACGGGGTGTGGGGCGGCGACTACCTCTGGGTCGGCGACGGCGGTCTGGACCGGAAGCTGTGGGAGGCGGACCTCGACGCGGGGCTGCGGATGCTCCGGCTCGGCGTGGTCACCCACCTGATCACCCACCGCTACGCGCTGCCGCTGCTCACCCGGCACCCCGGCGGGCTGGTGGTCGAGGTGACCGACGGCACGGCCGAGTACATGCGGAAGTACCGCGGCCAGATGTACTTCGACCTCGCCAAGTACGCGCCGATCCGGATGGCCTTCGGCCTCGGCCGGGAGCTGGCGGACCTCGGCTGCACGGCCGTCTGCCTCTCCCCGGGGTGGCTGCGCTCGGAGGCGATGCTCGACACCTATCTCAAGGTGACGGAGGAGAACTGGCGCGACGCGGTCGAGCAGGAGCCCGGCTTCTGCATCTCCGAGTCGCCCGCCTTCGTCGGCCGGTCCGTCACCGCGCTCGCCACCGACCCGGAGGTCGCCCGCTGGAACGGGCAGTCGCTGTCCAGCGGGCAGCTGGCCCGGGAGTACGGCTTCACCGACGTGGACGGCACCCAGCCGGACGGCTGGGGATTCGTCATGGCGGCCGAGGCGGGGGAGGAGCCCAGGGAGGAGGACTACCGGCTGACCCCTCGCCGGTGACCGGCTCCGGGCGGCCGGCCGCCGGGTGTCCGTCCCGGTCGCCGGTGGCCGGGCACTCGTCCCGGTCGGCGGCCGCCGGGTACCCGTCCCGGTCGGCGGCCGCCCGGCGGTACAGCGCGGCGGTCCGCTCCGCGGCCCGGGCGAACCGCTCGCGCAGCTCCGGCGGCGCGAGCACCTCGGCCTCCGGGCCCAGCGCCGGCAACTGGCCCTGGGCGACGTCGAGCGACTCCACGCGCAGGGTGACCGTCACCCTCCCCTCGTCGTCCGGCGCACCGGCCGCCGCCACCGCCTCCCGGCCGGCCGCCCGGTCGGTGACGTACGGCAGCCGCCGCGCCCCGGCCGGGGTCAGCCGCAGCACCACCCGCTCGCGCAGCAGCGAGCGGGCGAAGTCGGCGGCCCGCTCCGCCCAGAAGTCCGGCAGGTCGAAGTCGGGGGACCGCTCGAACCGCTCGTCGCGCGGCTCCACCGCGCTGAACCGGTCCAACCGGTAGACCCGGTCCGCGCCCGCGGGCCCGGTTCGGTGGGCGCCCGGCGGGCCGGGGTCCGGGGCCGTGGAGACGCGCGCCGCCAGGTACCAGACGCCCGCCTTCAGCACCAGGCCGTACGGCTCCAGCTCCCGTGCCACCTCGGCGTCCTTGCGGCGGTAGCGGACCCCGATCCGCCGGTCGTCCCAGACCGCCTCGGCGACCGCGGGCAGCAGCGGTGGTGTCGCCGGCTCCTGGTACCAGCCGGGCGCGTCCAGGTGGAAGCGCTGCGCCGCCCCGTCGGCGGCGTCCCGCAGCTCGGGCAGGAGCGCCGCGGACACCTTGAGCCGGGCCGCCGACGCGGCGTCGTCCAGCCCCATCTCGCGCAGCGCGGCCGGCACGCCGGAGAGGAACAGCGCCTCCGCCTCGGTGCGGCCCAGACCGGTGAGCCGGGTGCGGTAGCCGCCGATCAGCCGGTACCCGCCGGCCCGGCCGCGGTCGGCGTACACCGGTACCCCGGCCTCGGAGAGCGCCAGCACGTCCCGGGCCACGGTGCGCTCGGAGACCTCCAGCTCCCGGGCCAGCGCGGCGGCCGTCATGGACGGCCGGGACTGGAGCAGCAGAACCAACTTGATCAACCGTGCGGCGCGCATGGCCCCATCCTGCCCGGCGCCACGGACAGGGCCCGGGAATCCGGCGGCACCGGTGCCGCCGGATTCCGCGGCCGGTCCGGGGCACGGCCGGTGGTACGGCCGCCCCCCGGGGCTCCGGCCGCACCACCGGACCGGCATAGGCCGGCCCCGGACCGGCCGCGGACCGGCACCGGTAGGGGGCCGGACCGGCCCGGGAGGCGCGGCCGCAGGGGGCCCGGCCGCAGGAGGGCCCGGCCGCAGGGGGCCCGGCCGCAGGGGGGCGCGACGCCCGCCCCGCGGCCGGTGCGCTCACAGGCCGTACCGCTCCCGGGCCTTGACCAGCGTCTCCGGCTCCAGCTCACCGCGCTTGACCAGCGCCGCCAGGGCGGCGACCACCACCGACTCGGGGTCCACCCGGAAGTGGCGGCGGGCCGCCGCGCGGGTGTCGGAGAGTCCGAATCCGTCGGTACCCAGCGAGGACCAGTCCTGCTCCACCCAGGGCGCGATCTGGTCCGGGACCGCCCGCATCCAGTCGCTGACGGCGAGGACCGGGCCCGGTGCGCCTGCCAGGGCACGGGTGACGTACGGGACCCGGTCCTCTCCGTTGAGCCGCGCCGCGTCACAGGTCAGGGCGTCGCGACGCAGCTCGCTCCAGGAGGTGGCCGACCAGATGTCGGCCGATACGCCCCAGTCCTCGGCGAGCAGCCGCTGGGCGTCGAGCGCCCAGTGGATCGCCGTGCCGCTGGCCAGGATCTGGAGCTGCGGCCGGTCCGTGGCGGCGAAGCGGTACAGCCCGCGCAGGATGCCTTCCTCGACGCCCTCCGGCATCGCGGGCTGGCGCTTGGGCTCGTTGTAGACCGTCAGGTAGTAGAAGACGTCGGAGTCCTCGCCGGGGGCGGTCTCGCCGTACATCCGGCGCAGACCGTCCTTGACGATCACCGCGATCTCGTAGGCGAAGGCCGGGTCGTAGTTGAGCGAGGCCGGGTTGGTGGACGCGATCAGCTGCGAGTGGCCGTCGGCGTGCTGCAGGCCCTCACCGGTCAGGGTGGTGCGGCCGGCGGTGGCGCCCACGATGAAGCCCTTGCCGAGCTGGTCGGCGAGCTGCCACATCTGGTCGCCGGTGCGCTGCCAGCCGAACATCGAGTAGAAGATGTAGAACGGGATCATCGTCTCGCCGTGCGTCGCGTACGACGTGGCGGCGGCGATGAAGTCGGCCATGGCGCCGGCCTCGGTGATCCCCTCGTTGAGGATCTGGCCGTCGGTGGCCTCCTTGTAGTACATCAGCTGGTCGCGGTCGACCGGCTCGTACGTCTGGCCCAGCGGCGAGTAGATGCCGGCCGACGGGAACAGCGACTCCATGCCGAAGGTACGGGCCTCGTCGGGGACGACCGGCACCCAGCGGCGGCCGGTCTCCTTGTCCCGCATCAGGTCCTTGACCAGCCGGACGAAGGCCATGGTGGTGGCCATCTCCTGCTTGCCGGAGCCCTTGTACAGCGCGGCGAAGGCACGCTCCTCCGGTGCCGGCAGCGGGGGCACCGGGTGGCTCCGGCGGGCCGGGGCGGGGCCGCCGAGGGCGGCGCGGCGCTCCTGGAGGTAGCGGATCTCGGGGGAGTTCTCGCCGGGGTGGCCGTAGGGCACCAGGTCGTCGCCCAGCTTGCTGTCCGGGATGGGCAGCTCGAGCAGGTCGCGCATGGCGCGGAACTCCTGGCCCGACAGCTTCTTCATCTGGTGGTTGGCGTTCTTGGACTCGAAGCCGGGGCCGAGCGTGTAGCCCTTCACGGTCTGCGCCAGGATCACCGTCGGCGCGCCCTCGGACTCCACGGCCGCCTTGTACGCCGCGTACACCTTGCGGGGCTCGTGGCCACCGCGCGAGGTGTGGAAACACTCGCTGATCTTCGCGTCGGTGAGCACCCTGGCCATCTCCACCAGCGCCGGGTCGGCGCCGAAGAAGTGGTCGCGGATGTAGGCGGCGTCGCGGGTGGCGTACGTCTGGAACTGGGCGTCCGGGATCTCGCGCAGCCGGCGGACCAGCGCGCCGGTGGTGTCCATCCGGAACAGCTCGTCCCAGGCGGAGCCCCACAGCGTCTTGATGACGTTCCAGCCCGCGGCGCGGAACTGGGCCTCCAGCTCCTGCACGATCTTGAAGTTGGCGCGGACCGGCCCGTCCAGGCGCTGCAGGTTGCAGTTGATGACGAAGGTGAGGTTGTCCAGCCGCTCGCGGGCGGCGAGCGCCAGCGCGGCGGTCGACTCCGGCTCGTCCATCTCGCCGTCACCGAGGAACGCCCACACATGCGACCGCGAGGTGTCCTTGATGCCGCGGTTGTGGAGGTAGCGGTTGAACCGGGCCTGGTAGATGGCGGAGAGCGGGCCGAGGCCCATGGAGACGGTGGGGAACTCCCACAGCCAGGGCAGCCGCCGCGGGTGCGGGTACGAGGGCAGGCCTTCGCCGCCCGCCTCCTGGCGGAAGTTGTCCAGGTGCGCCTCGGTCAGCCGTCCGTCGAGGAAGGCGCGGGCGTAGATGCCGGGGGAGGCGTGGCCCTGGATGTAGAGCTGGTCGCCGGAGCCGCCCTCGGCCTCCTTGCCGCGGAAGAAGTGGTTGAAGCCGGTCTCGTAGAGCCAGGCGGCGGAGGCGAAGGTGGCGATGTGGCCGCCGACGCCGAAGCGCGAGCCGCGGGTCACCATGGCGGCGGCGTTCCAGCGGTTCCAGGCGGTGATCCGCCGCTCCAGGTCCTCGTCGCCGGGGAACGGGCCGAAGGCGGACTCCGCGGCGGTGGGGATGGTGTTGAGGTACTCCGTCTCCGGCAGCGTCGGCAGCGTCAGGCCCGTGTTCCGGCCGTGCTCCAGGGTGCGGCGCAGCAGGTACGCGGCGCGGTGCGGGCCGGCCGCCTTGGCGACGGCGTCGAGGGAGGCCGCCCATTCGGCGGTCTCTTCGGGGTCCCGGTCCGGGAGCTGGTCGAGCTCGCTCGGCAGGGTGCGTGCGGAGTCGGTCATGATCGCCGCCTTCCGGACTCGAAGGGTCTGGCTGAAAGCCCTGAAGTGGCAGGACAGGGCGGTGGACCGGTGAGGGTCCGCCGACGACTGTAAGTCCCTGATCGATGATCGATCAAAGCTTTCGAACGAAAAAGTCCTCCACGGGACGAAATTGGCATTCCGTGCCGCGAAATCGGGCACGGAGTGCCGGAGGGAAAGCGGAGAAATCAGGCGCGCGGCGCGCAGCCCAGCACATGCTCCTTGACCAGTTCACCGATCCGGGGGTCACGCCGCCGGAACGCCTCCACCAGCGCCTGGTGCTCCTCGGCGTAGCTCTGCTGGCGGGTACCCAGCCAGCGGATGGACAGCGCGGTGAACACCTCGATGCCCAGCGACTCCCAGGTGTGCAGCAGCACGCTGTTCCCGGCGGCCCGCACCAGCTCCCGGTGGAACGCCACGGTGTGCCGCACCTGCGCCTCCGCGTCCGCCTCGCGGTCCGCCCGGTACAGCGCCGCCACCTCGGGCTCCAGCGCGGAGACGTCCGCCGCCAGCCGCCCGGCGGCCAGCTCCGCGGCGATCTGCTCCAGACCCGCCCGCACCGGGTAGATCTCCTCCAGGTCCACCGCGGTCAGGTTCCGCACCCGTACGCCCTTGTTGGGCGCCGACTCGATCAGCCGGAGCGCCTCCAGCTCCCGCAGCGCCTCCCGGACCGGGGTCTGGCTGACCTCCAGCTCCACCGCGATCCGCCGCTCCACGATCCGCTCGCCCGGCTTCCAGCGCCCGCTGACGATCCCCTCCACGATGTGCTCGCGGATCTGTTCGCGCAGCGACTGGACGACGGGCGGGGTCATGAAGGGCTCCTCATCGGCGGCGGGCGATGCGTAGACAATACGGCGGCGCCCCCGCCCGGAAGGGGTTCCGGGCGGGGGCGCCGCTGGTGAGGCTGGTTACACACGGTACCGGGTGAGGACCGTCCGGTACCGCTCCGGTGGCCGGGCCAGGGCCCGGCCACCGGGCGCCGGTCACAGGCCGAGGTCGACCTCGAACTCGCCGGACTCCAGGATCGCCTTGACCGCGGTCAGGTAACGGGCCGCGTCGGCCCCGTCCACCAGACGGTGGTCGTAGGAGAGCGCGACGTAGGTCATGTCGCGGATGGCGATGGTCTCGCCGAGCTCCGGGTGGTTGATGACCACCGGGCGCTTGACGGTCGCACCGATGCCCAGGATGGCGACCTGGTTCGGGGGCACGATGATCGTGTCGAACAGCGCGCCGCGCGAACCGGTGTTGCTGATGGTGAAGGTCGCGCCCGCCAGGTCGTCCGGCGTGATCTTGCTGGCGCGGACCGCGGCGGCGAGCTCCGCGGTCTTCTTGGAGATACCGGCCAGGTTGAGATCGCCCGCACCCTTGATGACCGGAGTCATCAGACCCTTCTCGGAGTCCACCGCGATACCGATGTTCTCGGTGTCGAAGTAGGTGATGGTGCCCTCGTCCTCGTTGATCCGGGCGTTGACGACCGGGTGGGCCTTCAGCGCCTGGGCGGCCGCCTTGACGAAGAACGGCATCGGGGACAGCTTGACGCCCTCACGGGCGGCGAACGCGTCCTTGGCCTGGGCGCGCAGCCGCATGATCTTGGTGACGTCCACCTCGACCACGCTGGTCAGCTGGGCCTGGCCGTGCAGCGCCTTCATCATGTTGTCGCCGATGACCTTGCGCATCCGGGTCATCTTGACCGTCTGGCCACGCAGCGGCGAGACCTCGACGGCGGCGGCCTTCGGGGCCGCGGCGGCCGGAGCCGGAGCGGCGGGCCCGGCCTTGGCTGCCTTGGCCGCCTCGGCGGCGGCGATGACGTCCTGCTTGCGGATGCGGCCACCGACACCGGTGCCCTGCACCGACGCCAGGTCCACATTGGACTCGGCGGCGAGCTTGCGCACCAGCGGGGTGACGTACGCGCCCTCTCCGCCGGTGGCGGCCGGTGCCGCCGGAGCGGGAGCCGGGGCCGGGGCGGGAGCCGGAGCCGGGGCGGGAGCCGGAGCCGGTGCCGCCGGGGCGGGGGCCGGAGCAGGCGCCGGAGCCGGGGCGGGAGCAGGCGCCGGGGCGGGCGCCGGAGCGGGAGCCGGGGCCGGGGCGGCGGCGGGGGCCGGAGCCGGGGCGGGCGCGGCGGCCGGAGCGGCGCCGGCGGCACCGATCACGGCGAGCTTGGCGCCGACCTCGGCGGTCTCGTCCTCGGCGACCAGGATCTCCAGCAGGGTGCCGGAGGTCGGGGCCGGGATCTCGGTGTCGACCTTGTCGGTGGAGACCTCGAGCAGCGGCTCGTCGGCCTCGACCGACTCGCCGACCGACTTCAGCCAGCGGGTGACGGTGCCCTCGGTGACGCTCTCGCCGAGCGCCGGGAGGACCACGTCGGTGCCTTCGGCGGAACCGGCCGGGGCCGCGGCCGGAGCCTCGGCGGGGGCCGGGGCCGGGGCGGGGGCCTCGGCGGCCGGAGCGGGCTCCGGCTGGGGGGCCGGGGCGGGGGCCTCGGCGGCGGCCGGGGCCGGAGTCTCGGCCGGGGCGCCGGAACCGTCGTCGATGACGGCCAGCTCGGCGCCGACCTCCACCGTCTCGTCCTCGGCGACCTTGATGGAGGTGAGGACACCGGACGCGGGCGCCGGGATCTCGGTGTCGACCTTGTCGGTCGAGACCTCGAGCAGCGGCTCGTCGGCCTCGACACGCTCACCCTCGGCCTTGAGCCAGCGGGTGACGGTGCCCTCGGTGACGCTCTCGCCGAGCGCCGGCAGGGTTACGGAAACCGCCATGGTTTCGGTTGCTCCTAACGGATGGGTCTCCCCAGCCCCGGAACCGGTCCGGGGCGTGGGGAAGTGCGGATGTGTCGCGCCCGGGATGACTAGTCGTGGGAGTGCAGCGGCTTGCCGGCCAGCGCCAGGTGCGCCTCGCCGAGGGCCTCGTTCTGCGTCGGGTGCGCGTGGATGAGCTGCGCCACCTCGGCCGGCAGCGCCTCCCAGTTGTAGATCAGCTGCGCCTCTCCGACCTGCTCGCCCATACGGTCACCGACCATGTGGACGCCGACCACGGCTCCGTCACGGACCTGGACGAGCTTGATCTCGCCCGCCGTCTTCAGGATCTTGCTCTTGCCGTTGCCCGCGAGGTTGTACTTCAGGGCGACGACCTTGTCGGCGCCGTACAGCTCCTTGGCCTTGGCCTCGGTGATACCGACGGAGGCGACCTCCGGGTGGCAGTAGGTCACCCGCGGGACACCGTCGTAGTCGATCGGCACGGTCTTGAGACCGGCCAGCCGCTCCGCCACCAGGATGCCCTCGGCGAAGCCGACGTGCGCCAGCTGCAGGGTCGGGACGAGGTCACCGACGGCCGAGATGGTCTCCACGTTGGTCTGCATGTACTCGTCGACCAGCACGTAGCCGCGGTCCATGGCGACCCCGGCCTCCTCGTAGCCCAGGCCCTGCGAGACCGGCCCGCGGCCGACGGCCACCAGCAGGATCTCGGCCTCGAAGGTCTTGCCGTTCTCCAGCGAGACCTTCACCCCGTCGGCGGTGTACTCCACGCCCGAGAAGCGGGAACCGAGGGAGAAGTTGATGCCGCGCTTGCGGAAGGCGCGCTCCAGCAGCTTGGAGCTGTTCTCGTCCTCGACCGGGACCAGGTGCGGCAGGGCCTCGACGATGGTCACGTCGGTGCCGAAGGACTTCCAGGCGGAGGCGAACTCGACGCCGATGACGCCGCCGCCGAGGACCACCGCGGACTTCGGCACGCGGTCCAGGACCAGCGCGTGGTCCGAGGAGATGACCCGGTTGCCGTCGATCTCCAGGCCCGGCAGCGACTTCGGCACCGAACCGGTGGCCAGCAGGACGTGGCGGCCGGTGTAGCGCTGCCCGTTCACGTCGACACTGGTCGGGGAGGACAGCCGGCCCTCGCCCGTCACATAGGTGACCTTGCGGGCGGCGATCAGCCCCTGCAGGCCCTTGTAGAGGCCGGCGACGACGCCGTCCTTGTACTTGTGGACCCCCGCGATGTCGATGCCCTCGAAGGTGGTCTTCACACCGAACTCGGCGCCTTCGCGCGCCTGGTCGGCGATCTCACCGGCGTGCAGCAGAGCCTTCGTGGGGATGCAGCCGCGGTGCAGGCAGGTGCCGCCTACCTTGTCCTTCTCGATCAGGGCGACGTCCAGGCCCAGCTCGGCGCCTCGCAGCGCGGCGGCGTAACCACCACTTCCGCCGCCGAGGATCACTAGGTCGAAAACGGTGCTGGCGTCGTTCGCCACGTCACGTCCTCCATGCATGGTGCGCCGGGGCCGGTCGTCGGTGACCGGGCGGCGGCTGTTGTTCGGCCGCTGATTGCTTCGGCCCTGTTGTCGGGGCCCTGTCCTGCCGAGACAACATCTTCGCACTTGTCGGCGGGCGGCGGGACGCGGGGCCCGTTGTGTGAGACACCCGTCAGGCCCCGGAAAGGGGTTACCCGCCCGTAGCGAGCTGCGGATTCCGTCGTGGGCGAAATCGCCCCCGCGACCGGCGCCGGACGCGCGACCCCTGGGCCGGGCCGGGCCCCGGCCGCCGTCCGCGCGGCCGGTTCCCGGCTTCCGGGCGTCAGCCCAGGTCGCCGGCGGCGGTGTGCTCGGCCAGCCGGACCAGGGTGCGGACGGCGGAGCCGGTGCCGCCCTTGGGGGTGTACCCGAACGGGCCGGACTCGTTGAAGGCCGGGCCCGCGATGTCCAGGTGGGCCCAGGTGATGCCCTCGCCGATGAACTCCTTCAGGAACAGACCGGCGACCAGGCCGCCGCCCATCCGCTCACCCATGTTGGCGATGTCGGCGACCGGGGAGTCCATGCCCTTGCGCAGGTCGGCGGGGAGCGGCATCGGCCACGACGGCTCGCCCGCCTCCTCGGCGAGGTGGTGGATCGCGGCGCGGAACGCGTCGTCGTTCGCCATGATCCCGAAGGTGCGGTTGCCGAGCGCCAGCACCATGGCACCGGTCAGGGTGGCCACGTCGATGATGGCGTCCGGCTCCTCCTCCGAGGCGCGGGTCAGCGCGTCGGCGAGCACCAGCCGGCCCTCGGCGTCGGTGTTCAGCACCTCGACCGTCTTGCCGCTGTACATGGTCAGCACGTCGCCCGGACGGGTGGCGGAGCCCGACGGCATGTTCTCGGCCAGCGCCAGCCAGCCGGTGACGTTCACCCGCAGGCCGAGCCGGGCGGCGGCCACCACGGTGGCGAACACGGCGGCGGCCCCGCTCATGTCGCACTTCATCGTCTCGTTGTGGCCGGCCGGCTTGAGCGAGATGCCGCCCGAGTCGTAGGTGATGCCCTTGCCGACCAGCGCCAGGGTCTTCTCCGCCTTGGCGTGCGTGTAGGCGATCCGCACCAGCCGCGGCGGGGCCTCCGAGCCCTGGCCGACGCCGAGGATGCCGCCGTAGCCGCCCTTCTTGAGCGCCTTCTCGTCCAGCACCTCGACCTTCAGGCCGTACTCCTTGGCGGCGGCCTGGGCCTCGGCGGCGAACGCCTTCGGGTCGAGCACGTTCGGCGCGGTGTTGATCAGGTCGCGGGCCCGGTTGACCTCCTCGGCCACCACGGTGGCGCGCTCGGCCGCGGCCTTGAACGCCTTGTCCCGCGGCTTCGCGCCGAGCAGCGCGACCTCGGCCAGCGGGGCGCCGCCCGCCTTCTTCTTGTCGTCGCCGCCGCGGTGGGCGGTGAACGCGTACGCGCCCAGCAGCGCGCCCTCGGCGACCGCGGCGGCGTCGTCCGCATCCTGGACGGGCAGCGCGAAGGCGCCCTTCTTGGAACCGGCCAGCGCACGGGCGGCGGCACCGGCGGCCCGGCGCAGCGCCTCGGTACCGTATCCGCCGTCCTCGTCAGGGGCCTCGCCGAGACCGACCGCGAGCACGACCGGGGCCTTCCAGCCGGCCGGCGACGGCAGCTTGGTCACCTCACCCTCGGCGCCGGTGGCACCGAGGGTCTCCAGAACGGTCGCCAGCTTTCCGTCGAAGGCGGCGTCCACGGCCTCCGCGCCCAGGGCGACGACGGGGCCCTTCGGGCCCTTCGCCACACCCACGACGACGGCGTCCGCGCGCAGCGTCGCCGCGGAGGAAGTGCTGAGAGTCAGTGCAGTCACGGTGTTGGGGTCCCTCTTCCGGTAGTTCCTCGGCCGATGGGTGGGCCGGCCGCGCCCGGTCGGCATCGTATGCGCCGGTCGTCGGGCGGCCGGGCCCGGGCGGTGGCCGACGGCCGCCAAGCGGGCCCGTGGTCATCGCGAGCCTAACTCTCGCGGCCCGTTCCCGTGCCCCCCGTCCCCGGCGCCGTACCGCCTCCGTCCGGCCTGGATACGGGAGTTGCCCGGGGGTCGGTACCGGGGTGACACGAGGGTGCCCCGGTCACCGGTACAGGGTCCTCCCTCGCGTCCCGGCCGCCGGGACCGCCACCGGCCCCGGGTGGGTGGCCGCGGGCCCGCCCCCGCCCGGTGCGCCGGCCGCGGGCCCGGCCGGCCGGCGCACCGGGCGGACGGGGGAGGCGCCGGCCGGCAGCGGCCGGGCGGGCTCAGCCCAGTGCCAGCACCACCAGCGCGGTGCCCGCGGCGGTCTCGGCCAGCCCGCCGAACACGTCGCCGGTCACCCCGCCGAAGCGGCGGCGGCAGTGCCGCAGCAGGAGCTCCGCGGCGCCCAGCGCGGCCACCGCGGCGAGTGCGTGCCGTATCGCGCCGGAAGGCCCGAACACCGAGCCGAGGGCCGCGCAGCCGGCGGTCACCGCCACCGCGGCCAGCACCGCCGAGCGCACCGGCACCGCCCCGGCGACCGCCGCGCCCAGCCCCTCCGGCCGGGCCGCGGGCACCGTGGCCCGCGCGGCCAGGGTCAGGGCGCAGCGGGCGACCGCACCCGCCACGGCCGCCGCCACCGCTCCGTGCGCCCAGTCCTCGGCGTACAGCCCGGCGACCGCCGCGATCTGGGCGAGCAGCGCGAAGAGCAGGGTGATGACACCGAACGGCCCGATGTCGGACTGCTTCATGATGCGCAGCGCGTCCTCGGCCGGCTTGCCGCTGCCGAGCCCGTCCGCGGTGTCCGCCAAGCCGTCCAGATGGAGGCCCCGGGTCAGCGCGGCGGGCACCGCGACGGTGGCGACGGCGGCCAGCGGCGGGCCGCCGTCCAGGAGGAGCAGCAGCCCGCCGAGCGCGGCGGCGCAGGCGCCGACGAGCAGTCCGGGCAGCGGCGCGCAGAGCATCCCGGTGTGGGCCGCGGCGCGGTCCCAGCGCCGTACCCGCACCGGCAGGGCGGTGAGCGTGCCGAAGGCGAAACGCAGCCCGTCGGCGAGGGGCGCCCGGGGCGGACGCGGGGGGCGTGCGGGGGACTGCTGCGGCGTGGTGTCCATCGCGCGGCAGGCTATCGCGCAAGCTGAAGGGCCAGGGGCCGCGGTGGTCCGGCCGGCGGCGGCCGGCCGGGCGCCGTCCAGCGGCTTTCGCGGCCGGCGGGCGGGCGTCCTGGACGGGCCCCGTGCGGCGGCTCGCACGGTCGGCGGGCGTCCTGGAAGGACGGAAGGGCGAATGGCGAACTGGTGGACGGACAACATCGTGGAGCCGGGGAAGCTGCCCCTGTTCCTCGCGCTGTCGTCGTTCATCCTGACGTTCCTGATCACCCGGACCATCACCCGCCTGATCAAGGCGGGCCGGGGCCCGTTCCGGGACGTGTCTCCCGGCGGGCTGCACATCCACCACGTGGTCCCGGGGGTGGTGCTGACCGTGGTGGGCGGCTTCGGCGCGGTGGCCAGCAGTACCCACGGCTTCGGCGCGTATCTGTCGGCGGTGCTGTTCGGCGTCGGCGCCGGGCTGGTACTGGACGAGTTCGCGCTCATCCTCCACCTGCAGGACGTCTACTGGACCGAGCAGGGGCGGCAGAGCGTCGAGGCGGTGGTGCTCACCGGGTCGCTGGTGGTGCTGCTGCTGAGCGGCTTCCTGCCGTTCGGGGTGAACGACCTGTCGGAGGACGAGCAGAGTGATCGGCTGGCCCTGGCGCTGAACATGCTCCTCAACTTCGCGATCGCGCTGCTCGCGCTGGTGAAGGGCAAGTTCCGGATGGCCGTGATCGGGGTGCTGCTGCCGCCGGTGGCGATCATCGGCGCGGTGCGGCTGGCCCGGCCGGAGTCCTTCTGGGCGCGCCGCGCCTACCGCCGGCGCCCCCGGGCGCTGCACCGGGCACAGGAGCGGGCCCGGCGCCACGACGAGCGGTGGAACGCGGTGCGACGGCGGCTCCAGGACTGGGTCGGCGGGTTCCGTGAACCACCGGCCGGGTCCGGCGGCTGAGGCCCGGAGCCCGGCCCACCACGGCCCGCGGCGCCCACCGGCCGGGTCCGGCGGCTGAGGCCCGCCCCACCCGCCATGACCCGCCATGACCCGCGGTGACCCGCCCCGGCCCGGCACGGTCCGGGGTACCGCCCAGGGCGGGATCGGCCTCGGCCCCGCGGCGCCCCGGCCGGGGGCCCGGCCCGTGCGGCCGCCCGGCGCGCCCCGGACCGGTCAGTCGCGTTCCGGCAGCTCCGCGAGGAGCGCCGCGGCGGCCTGCACCAGCGGCAGGGCCAGCAGCGCCCCGGTGCCGCCGCCCACGGTGACACCGTGGTCCAGCAGCGGGTCCAGCGCCACCCGGTCCAGTGCCTTCGCCTGCGCCGGCTCCCCGCTGGCCTGCCCGGCCAGCCACCAGTCCGGGGCCCGGAAGGCGATCCGCTGCGCCACCAGGGCACAGGCCGCGGACACCACGCCGTCCAGGATCACCGGCGTCCGGCGCACCGCGCTCTGCAGCAGGAACCCGGTGATCGCGGTGAGGTCCGCGCCGCCCACCCGGGCCAGCAGCTGGAGCTGGTCGCCGAGGACCGGCCGGGCCCGCCGCAGCCCGTCCCGGATCGCCGCGCACTTGCGCATCCAGGCCAGGTCGTCGATGCCCGCGCCGCCGCGGCCGGTGACCACCGAGGCATCGGTGCCGCACAGCGCGGCGATCAGGGTGCCGGCGGCGGTGGTGCCGCCCACGCTCAGGTCTCCCAGCACCACGAGGTCGGTGCCGGCGTCGGCCTCCTCGTCGGCCACCGCCATGCCGGCCCGGAACGCCTGCTCCGCCTCCTCGGCGGTGAGCGTGTCCGCCACGTCCAGCCGCCCGGAGCCGCGCCGCACCCGGTACCGGGTGACGTCCGCGGGCAGCGACCCGGGGTCGCAGTCGAGCGACATGTCCACCACCCGCAGCGGCACCCCGAACCGCCGGGCCAGCACGCCGACCGGGCTCTCCCCCTCCAGCGCGGCCCGGACCAGGGTCACCGCGGAGCCCGCGGGGCGGCCGGAGACGCCGAGTTCGGCGATGCCGTGGTCGCCCGCGAAGAGCACCACCCGCGGCCGCTCGACCGGCTTCACCGGCACCTGCCCCTGGGCGGCGCTCAGCCATTCGCCGAGCTCGTCCAGCCGGCCCAGGGAGCCGGGGGCCACCGCCAGCCGCTCCCGCCGCTCCTCGGCGTCGCGCCGGACACTGCCGTCAGGCCGCTCGATCAGGTCGACGAAGTCATCCAGATTCAGACCGCTCATCCGCGGAACCCTACCCGTAGCCGGGCCCCGCGGAGGCTGCCGGAGGGCGGCTCCGCGGCCGGCCGGCCCGGCGGTGGCCGGGCGGCCGGTCCGGCGGCGGGGGCTCAGCCGCGCAGCGGCAGCGCCTGGCCCGCGACGACGAGCAGCACGTGCTCGCACTCGGCGGCGAACGCGGCGTTCAGCCGGCCCAGTTCGTCGCGGTAGCGCCGCCCGGAGGCGGTCGCCGGGACCACCCCGGAGCCCACCTCGTTGCTCACCGCGACGACCGTGCGCCGGGTGTCCCGCACGGCGGCCACCAGCTCGGCCGTCTTCTCCCGCAGCGCCCGCCGGCCGCTCTCCGCCCAGATCGCGTCGTCCCAGGCCCGGACCGTGTCCATGGCGTCGGTGAGCCACAGCGACAGACAGTCGACGAGCAGCGGCGGCCCGTCCTCCGCCAGCAGCGGCACCAGGTCGCAGGTCTCCACCGTCCGCCAGGAGCCGGGCCGCCGGTCCCGGTGGAGCGCGATCCGGGCGGCCCACTCCGGGTCGTCGTCGCGGGTGCCGCCGGTGGCCGCGTACAGCACCTCGGGGAACGCCTCCAGCCGCCGCTCCGCCTCCACCGACTTGCCCGACCGGGCGCCGCCGAGCACCAGGGTGCGCCGGGGCAGGTCCGGGACGAAGTGGTACTCGCCGACCGACAGCGTCGTCGCGTCCGGGACCGCCCGGGCCCCCAGGGCGGCCAGCCGGCGGTGCAGCTCCGGGCCGGGCGGGTGGGCGTGGTCCAGGTGCACGGCGACCACGTCGGTGGTCGCCGTCACCGCCCCGGCCGCCCGCAGCCGGGCCAGCGCGTCGGGACGGCCCAGCACGTCCAGCAGCACCAGGTCGTAGGGCTGGGCGCCGGCGGCGGGGTCGGCGAGCCCGGCCGGGGCGCCGGCCGGCGGCAGGTACAGCAGCCGGTCGCCGTCCGGGCCGGTCACCTCGTACCCGGTGCCCGGGGCGTCCAGCGCGACCGCCAGCACCCGGTGCCCGCTGATCAGCGACAGTTCCCGGCCGTCGGGCACCCGGCCCGGGGCGGGCAGCCCCGCCGGGTACTCGACCGCCGGTCCGTCGTGGGGGTGGGACAGCAGCACCTGCCGCACCCCGGTCAGTGAATGCCCCGCGCGGGCGGCCGCGAAGGCCGGGCCGGGGGTGAGGTCGAGCAGCAGCGCGCCGTCGACGAGTACCGCGGTCGCCGCCCGCGCCTCGTCGCCGGTGGCGGTCGCGCAGGCCGCGCAGGGACAGCCGTGACGGGGCAGTCCGGCCGGTGCCCCGGTGCCCAGGAGAGTCAGTTCCACGCCCTGATCGTCTCGCGTCGGCGCGGGACGGGCGCGCGGGGCCGCCCCGTATGGAGGGGCCCGGAGCGCCGACCGGTCGCCTAGGCTGCCGTCAGCACCATGGTGATCGGCGGATGCGAGGAGGCGGACATGGCGTGGACGTGGCGGTTCGAGCGGTCGGACGGTACGGAGACGGAGCCCGCGGTGCAGCCCGAGGAGTTCCCGACGCAGGGGGACGCCGAGTCCTGGATCGGTCAGGTCTGGAAGGAGCTCCAGGACGGCGGCGCGGACCAGGTACGGCTCTTCGAGGACGGCACCGAGGTCTACGGTCCGATGAGCCTGCACGCGGAGGGCGGGGCCTGACCCGGTGATCCGGCCCGGCGGGCGCCGATCCGGCCGCCCGGCCGGGCCGCGCCCGCCCGGGCGGCCGGGTCCCCGAGGCGGCGTCGTTCACAGCTCGCCGAGCGTGACCTCCACCGTGTCGCGCTCCCCGTCCCGCTCGTAGCCCACCGCGGCCCGGTCCCCGGGTTCGTGTGCGGCCAGCGCCTCGGACAGCGCCGTCATCGACAGCACCTCGTCGCCGTCCACCGCGACGATGGTGTCGCCCGCCTTCAGGCCCGCGTCCGCGGCCGGGCCGCCGTCGGCGACCGAGACGACCGCGACCCCGGCCGGCTGGTAGTCCTCGCCGAGCAGGGTGCGGGCGGTGATGCCCAGCGCGGCCTTGCCGGAGGCGGTGACCTCGCCCTGCTCGATGATCTGGTCGGCGATGGCGGTGACGGTGGAGGCGGGGATGGCGAAGCCGATGCCGGCGGCCGCGTCCCCCAGGTCCGGGTCGGTCGCGGCGAGCGTGGGCACCCCGATGACCTGGTTCGCCAGGTTCACCAGCGCGCCGCCGCTGTTCCCGGGGTTGATCGGCGCGGAGGTCTGCACCAGGTCGCTCATGGTGGCGCCGGTGCCGCCGCTCGCCTCGCTCTCGCTGACCGTGCGGCCCACCGCGGAGACGATGCCCTGGGTGACGCTGCTGGACAGTCCGAGCGGGCTGCCCATGGCGAGCACGATCTGGCCGACCTCCACCTTCGAGGAGTCGGCGAACACGGCGGGCCGCAGCCCCTCGGGCACCTGGTCCAGCCGGATCACGGCGAGGTCCTGCTCCGGGTAGCTGGAGACTAGGGACGCCGACCGGGTGCCCTTGCCGGTGGCCAGGGTGACCTGGAACTCGTCGGCGTCGCCGACCACGTGCGCGTTGGTGACGACATGGCCCTTGTCGTCGTAGACCACACCGGAGCCGAGGTTGTCCCCGGTGGTGATCTGCACGACCGACGGCAGCACCGCCGCCACCGTCTTCTCGTAGCCGTCCGGCAGCTCGTCGCCGCCCTGGGCCGGGGCGTGCCGCCGCCCGGACACCGACACCGAGGGGGTGGCCGCGGAGGAGGACGCCGGGCCGTCGCCGTCCCCGTCCCCGAAGCCGCACCCCGCTACCCCCGCACCGGCGAACAGTACCGCCCAGCACAGCGCGGCGACGGCGGGCAGCCGGTGCCTGCGGGCGCGAGATCCGTCCATGAGCGAAAGTGTCCCCGCGCCCCCGACCCCCGGCCATGGCTGTCGGCTGTACGGGTCACCCCGCGGACCGTGCCCGGGTGCGGCCGCGGGCCCGCCCGGCGCGGCCGAGGGCGCCGACGGGGGCGGTGACGAGGGCCGCGGAGCGGCCTTGAGGCAGTCACGGAGAGGCCGCCGGACGGTGCGCCGCGGGCGGCCCGGGCCCGGCGGGCCCGTCACCGGCCCGGGTCAGCCGCGCCGGACCCCGCACAGGTGGAGCAGGGCGGCGACGGCGCGGTAGGGGTCGGTGCGCCCGGCCCGGTCCTCGGCCGCCAGCAGCCGTGCCAGCTCCGCCGGGTCGTCCGGCGGCTGCCGCTCGTCCACGGCCCGGTCGGTGAAGAGCCGCACGCCGTACCAGGTGTCCAGCGGCGCGCCGATGCCGGTGAGCGTCGCGGACAGGTCCGCCAGCCGGTCCGCGCGTACCGGCAGCCCGGTGCGGTCGGTGTACGCGGTGGAGCCGAAGGCGGCGAGCGCCGCGTCCCAGTCCCCGGCGAGGCCGGGGCGCAGGGCGAGCGCGTCGGCGTTCCGCACCAGCAGCGACAGCAGCCCGCCGGGCGCGAGCACCCGGGCCAGCCCGGCCAGCATCGGAGCCGGCTCGGGCACGTACATCAGCACCCCGTGGCAGAGCACCACGTCGAAGGCGCCGGGCGGGAAGTGGGCTCCGGTGTCCCGGCCGTCCGCCTCGACCAGCCGCACCCGCTCCCGGATGCCGGCCGGCTCCCCGGACAGCGCGGTCCGCGCCGCGTCCAGCATGACCGGGTCCGACTCCAGGCCGGTGACCTCGTGGCCGGCCCGGGCCAGCCGCAGGGCCTGGGTCCCCTGACCCAGGCCCACGTCGAGCACGCGCAGCCGGCGCCCCACCGGGTAGTGCGCGGCGATCTGCTCGTCCAGCTGCCGTGCCACCAGCTCCTGGCGCACGGTGTCGCGCAGTCCACCGAGCCCGCCGAGCCGGCCCGGCGCCCCGCCGACGAACCCCGAAGACCGGCCGGTCAGGGCCGCTCTCCGCGCTTGACCTGCGGCTTGGGAAGCCGCAGCCGGCGCATCTGGAGGGTGCGCATCAGCGCGTAGGGCACCGCGCCGCGCAGGTTCTCGTCCGGGAACCGCTTGCGCAGCTGACGCTTGAGCTGGAACGCGATGACGACGGAGTTCACCACGATCAGTGCGATGACGAGCATCCACAGCAGCAGCACATAGGTCTGCATGGCGCCCGCCTGGATCATGCTGAGCACCAGGATGATCACCGCGAGCGGCAGGAAGAACTCGGCCACCACGAAGCGGGAGTCCACGTAGTCGCGGGCGAACCGCCGCACCGGCCCCTTGTCACGGGCCGGCAGGTAGCGCTCGTCACCGCTGGCGAGCGCCTCGCGCTGCCGGGCCAGGTCGGCCCGCCGGGCCTCCCGCTGCCGCCGGGACGCCTCCTTGCGGTTGGTGGGGGTCTGCGCCAGGCTGCGGCGCTGCGACTGGGCCTCGCTCCGCCTGGGCGTGGGGCGGCCCTTGGGCGCCTGCGGGTCACGGGGCTGCTGCGCTTGGTCCGCGGTCACCTTGGTGGGCGCGGCCTGCTCATCCTTGGAACGGCTTCGGAACACAGGAACCAAGGGTACGGGGTTCCGGGGTGTGGACCCCAGCCCCAGGGGGAACGATCCGGCAACGGCAACCGCCGTACCGGCACCCCGCGACCGGCCGCCCGCCCCGACCGCCCGTACTCCTTGTGCCGGAGACGGCCACGTACCGATCGTTCTGCAGGAGGAGTCGGAGCGCCTGCGGACAGTGCGGTAATGGAAGGAGGGCCCGTAGGCTGGGTCTGACAGGTGTGCCGGTGTTCTCGTCCGTCAGAAGGGGGCGCGCGAAGCCCATGAGCGGTGTCATGAAGCGTATGGGGATGATCTTCCGCGCGAAGGCCAACAAGGCCCTGGACCGGGCCGAGGACCCGCGCGAGACCCTCGACTACTCGTACCAGAAGCAGCTGGAGCTGCTGCAGAAGGTGCGCCGTGGCGTGGCCGACGTCGCCACCTCCCGCAAGCGCCTGGAACTCCAGCTCAACCAGTTGCAGGGCCAGTCGGCCAAGCTGGAGGAGCAGGGCCGCAAGGCGCTCGCCCTGGGCCGCGAGGACCTCGCGCGCGAGGCGCTGTCCCGCCGGGCCGCGCTCCAGCAGCAGGTCGCCGACCTGGAGGCCCAGCACCAGACCCTGCAGGGCGAGGAGGAGAAGCTCACGCTGGCCGCCCAGCGGCTGCAGGCCAAGGTGGACGCCTTCCGCACCCGGAAGGAGACCATCAAGGCCACCTACACCGCCGCTCAGGCGCAGACCCGGATCGGCGAGGCGTTCTCCGGCATCTCCGAGGAGATGGGCGACGTCGGCATGGCGATCCAGCGGGCCGAGGACAAGACCGCCCAGATGCAGGCGCGGGCCGGCGCGATCGACGAGCTGCTGGCCTCCGGCGCGCTGGACGACCCGACCGGGATGGCGAAGGACGACCTCACCGCCGAGCTGGAGCGGATCTCCGGCGGCGCCGACGTGGAGATCGAACTCCAGCGGATGAAGGCCGAACTGGCGGGCGGCAGCGGCAGCCAGCAGGCTATTGAGGGCAACCGCCCGGAGCGGACCGAGCAGTCCCGCACGGAGCACAAGTTCGACAAGCAGTAGCGGCGGGCAGGGCGGACCCCTCGCCGGGCGCGATCTCTTGCAGGAGGCGTCGTGATCGTACGCATCATGGGGGAGGGGCAGCTGGCGCTGGCGGACAGCGACCTGCCCGGCCTGAACAGCCTCGACGAGGAGCTGCTCGCCGAGATGGAGAACGACGACGAGGACGGGTTCCGGCGCACCCTGGCGGCCCTCCTCGACGCCGTTCGCGCCCTCGGCCGGCCGCTGCCGGACGACTCCCTGGACCCCTCGGACCTGATCCTGCCCGCCGCCGACGCGACCCTGGAAGACGTCCGGCGCCTGCTGACCGACGACGGCCTCATCCCCGGGTGACCCGGGCCCGACCCGCGGGGCCGACGCCGCAGGCGCCGCGCACGACGGCACCGGCCGAGCGCTTACCGTTGGGTGCCGTGAGCTCTTTCGCCGTCGCACCGGGCCTCGCCCGGTCACACCGCTGGATGTGCGCGCACCCCTACGCCCTCGACACGGCGCTCGCGCTGGGCGTCTTCGCCACCATCCTGGTCGGCTCGGTGACCAACCCACGGCACGCCGCCGAGACCACCTCGGTGGGCCCGCTGTTCATCCTGGTCTGCGCGCTGGCCTCGGCGGCGCTGGTGCTGCGCGGCCGCTACCCGCGCAGCGTGCTCGCCTTCACCGGGGCCATCGCGCTCACCGAGCTGATCGGCGTGGGAGGGCGCGGCGACGCGCCGCGCAGCGCCATCGTGCTGGGCGTCGTGGTGGCGCTGTACACCGTCGCCTCCCGCACCGACCGCCCCACCACCCGGCGCATCGGTGCCGCGACCATCGTGGTCGTCACCGGCGCCGCCATGCTGTTCGGGGTCCGGCCCTGGTACACCGCGGAGAACCTGGGCATATTCGCCTGGACGGGCATGGCGGTGGCCGCCGGGGACGCGGTGCGCAGCCGCCGCGCCTATGTGGCCGCCATCGAGGAGCGGGCGGTGCGCGCCGAGCAGTCCCGCGAGGAGGAGGCCCGGCGCCGGGTGGCCGAGGAGCGGCTGCGGATCGCCCGCGAGCTGCACGACGTGGTCGCCCACCACATCGCGCTGGTCAACGTGCAGGCCGGGGTGGCCTCGCACGTCATGGACAACCGGCCGGACCAGGCGAAGCAGGCGCTCGCCCACGTCCGGGAGGCGAGCCGGTCGGCGCTGGACGAACTGCGCGCCACCGTCGGCCTGCTGCGGCAGTACGGCGACCCGGCCGCCCCCACCGAACCCGCGCCGGGCCTGGCGGTGCTGGACCACCTGGTCCAGGGCTTCGTCCGGACCGGGCTGGGCGTGGAGGTGGCGATGGACCCGGCCGGCGGCCCCGGCCCGCTGCCCGCGGCGGTGGACCTCACCGCCTACCGGGTGGTGCAGGAGGCCCTGACCAATGTGCACAAGCACGCCGGGGCGCAGGCCAGGGCCCGGGTGGGGATCGTCCGCCGGACGGGTGCGCTGGAGGTCTCGGTGCTCGACGACGGCCCGGGGCCGGCCGCGGCGGGCCGGGCCACCGGGGGGACGGACCCGGCCGGCCGCGGGGGCGGGAAGGACCGCGACGGCGAGGGCGGCGGCCACGGTCTGGTCGGTATGCGGGAGCGGGTCGCCGCACTGAGCGGGTGGTGTGAAGCGGGACCCCGGCCGGAAGGCGGGTTCGGCGTCCGGGTGACACTTCCCCTGCAGGCCCGCACGGGAGGGGACCCCGAATGACGATCAAGGTGCTGCTCGCCGACGACCAGGCTCTGCTGCGCAGCGCGTTCCGCATACTGGTCGACTCCGAGCCGGACATGGAGGTGGTCGGCGAGGCGTCCGACGGGGCCCAGGCGGTGGCCCTGGCCCGGGCGGAGGGCGCCGACGTGGTGCTGATGGACATCCGCATGCCCGGGACGGACGGCCTCGCCGCCACCCGGATGATCAGCGAGGACCCGGAGCTGACCGGGGTGCGGGTGGTCATGCTGACCACCTTCGAGGTCGACGAGTACGTGGTGGAGTCGCTGCGCGCCGGGGCCAGCGGTTTCCTCGGCAAGGGCGCCGAGCCGGAGGAGCTGCTGGCGGCCATCCGCATCGCCGCGGGCGGCGAGGCCCTGCTGTCCCCGGCCGCCACCAAGGGGTTGATCGCGAGATTCCTGGCGCAGGGCGGGGCGGAGCCGCCCGGGGAGTACGACGCGGCCCGCCTGGACGCGCTGACGGTGCGGGAGCGGGAGGTGCTGGTGCACGTCGCCGGCGGGCTGTCCAACGACGAGATCGCCGACCGGCTGGCGGTCAGTCCGCTCACCGTCAAGACGCATGTGAACCGGGCGATGGCCAAGCTGGGCGCCCGGGACCGGGCCCAGCTGGTCGTCATCTCCTACGAGACGGGTCTGGTCCGGCCGCGGGCCTGACCGCCGCACCGGGCCGCGGGCCGGCCACGGAAGCGGCCGCGGAAACGGCCACGGTTGCGGCGGCGGCCACGGGAGCGACCGCGGAGACGGCAACGGCAGCGGCCACGGAAACCGCCGCCGAGACGGCGACGGCCCGGCACCGCACCCCGACGGGGGCGGTCCCGGGCCGTCGCCGCGGCGGCGCTACGGCAGCGCGAGCATGCGCTCCAGGGCGAGCTTGGCGAAGCTCTCGGTCTCCTTGTCGACCTGGATCCGGTTGACGACCTTGCCGGCCGCCAGCGACTCCAGCGCCCACACCAGGTGCGGCAGGTCGATCCGGTTCATGGTGGAGCAGAAGCAGACCGTCTTGTCGAGGAAGACGACCTCCTTGCCCTGGTCGGCGAAACGGTTCGCCAGCCGTCGCACCAGGTTGAGCTCGGTGCCGATCGCCCACTTGGAGCCGGCCGGCGCGGCCTCCAGGGTCTTGATGATGTACTCGGTGGAGCCGACGTAGTCCGCCGCCGCCACGACCTCGTGCTTGCACTCGGGGTGCACCAGCACGTTGACGCCGGGGATGCGCTCGCGCACGTCGTCGACCGAGTCCAGCGAGAAGCGGCCGTGCACCGAGCAGTGGCCGCGCCACAGGATCATCCTGGCGGCGCGCAGCTCCTCCGTGGTGAGCCCGCCGTTCGGCTTGTGCGGGTTGTAGACCACGCAGTCGTCCAGGGACATCCCCATGTCGCGCACCGCGGTGTTCCGCCCCAGGTGCTGGTCGGGGAGGAAGAGCACCTTGCCGGTCCCGGGGTCGCCCTGCCCGAACGCCCAGTCCAGCGCCCGCTTGGCGTTGGAGGAGGTGCAGATGGTGCCGCCGTGCTTGCCGGTGAACGCCTTGATGTCGGCGGAGGAGTTCATGTACGACACGGGCACCGTGACGTCGGCGACACCGGCCTCGGTGAGCACGTCCCAGCACTCGGCGACCTGCTCGGCGGTGGCCATGTCGGCCATCGAGCAGCCGGCCGCGAGGTCGGGGAGGATGACCTGCTGGTCGTCGCCGGTCAGGATGTCCGCGGACTCGGCCATGAAGTGCACACCGCAGAACACGATGTACTCGGCGTCCGGCCGGGCGGCCGCGTCCCGGGCGAGCTTGAAGGAGTCGCCGGTGACATCGGCGAACTCGATGACCTCGTCGCGCTGGTAGTGGTGGCCGAGGACGAAAACCTTGTCCCCGAGCTTCGCCTTGGCCGCGCGGGCACGCTCCACCAGGTCCGGGTCGGAGGGCGCCGGCAGGTCACCGGGGCACTCCACGCCGCGCTCGCTCTTCGGGTCGGCCTCCCGGCCGAGGAGGAGCAGGGCGAGCGGGCTGGGCTGGGGGCCCCACCCGCCGTCAGCCGGCGAATGGACGTCGAGGGGCTGGGCGGTGGTCACGTCACGCACCCTTCTTTCTTCTGCGGGGAACCTCGGGCGACGCTTGCCGAGGCTTGTCGTCAAAATGACGCTTATTATCATAACCGCTTCATGTCAGTTTGACGACGGCCATCGTGTCGATGTGACGCATTCCCGGTCCCCGGGGCGGTGTGCGAGCATGAAGAGCAAGCGGAAAAGCCGAGGACCCCGGAATGAATCCGGGTTGCCGTTGGTTTTCAGCACACGGCAAGCAGTCCAACGACCCGGGAGAGAAGCAGATGACCGTTCAGGACGAGACCACCGCGAGCGAGGGCATCATCCTGTCCGACGCCGCCGCGTCGAAGGTCAAGAGCCTGCTGGAGCAGGAGGGCCGCGACGACCTCGCGCTGCGCGTCGCCGTCCAGCCCGGCGGCTGCTCCGGCCTGCGCTACCAGCTCTTCTTCGACGAGCGTTCGCTCGACGGCGACGTGGTGAAGGACTTCGACGGTGTCAAGGTCGTCACCGACCGCATGAGCGCCCCGTACCTGGGCGGTGCCTCGATCGACTTCGTGGACACCATCGAGAAGCAGGGCTTCACGATCGACAACCCGAACGCCACCGGCTCCTGCGCCTGCGGCGACTCCTTCAGCTGAGCCGCCCGAGACACCGACACGGGTGAGGCGGTGACCCCGGCCCCGGGGTCACCGCCTCACCCGTGTCGCGTTCCGCGGGGCGGGAACGGCGGCGCCGCCGCCGTTCCCGCCGCCGCGGTGGGCCGTCAGCCCTTCTTCACCACCGGGATCGGCGCACCGGTGGCGGCGTCCACCACCTTCCGCCCGCCGAGCGGCTCGTCCAGCGTCACCTTGGTCTCCAGGTCCTCCGCCAGCGCGATGCAGGCCCGGCCCGGCCGGTCCCACCTGCCGGTGATGGTGACCTTCACCTGGTCCGGGGTCTCCACGGCGGTGCCGGTGTACGCCGAGCACACCCCGCCGGTGAAGTGCAGGGTGAGCGACCTGCCGTCCGCCGCGTAGCCGATCGCGTTCTCGGTGACGTCCCGCTTGCCCGGCTTCAGCGGCGTGCCGGGCCGCTCCGGCGGCGCCTGGCCGGGCGCGTCCCGAACCGCGTCGTCCGCGGACCGGGCCCTGACGAACTCCGGGGCCACGGCCGGGTAGGTCACCGCGGACCCGGCCGGGTCCGTGCCGCTCGCCGGCCGCACCGAGTAGATCCACGACGGCACCAGCGACTGCCGCCCGTCCACGAAGTGCGCCGCCAGCCCGAACGTCGCCGAACGGACCGGCACCGGCGTCGGCTCGGCCGCGTCCGGACCGGAACCGGAGCCGGGGCTCCCGGGCGCCGCGCAGGGCTCCGAGGTCCCGGCGCCGTCCGTCCCGCCGTCGTCGTGCGGCACCGGGGTCGCGCAGTCGGTCGCCTTCGCGGGCGGCCGCCCGGACCGCGCGGTGTCGTTGAGCCGCTTGAGCGCCGCCTCCGCGCCGATCAGCGGGTACTCCGCGGTCCGGGTCAGCTCCGCCAGCATCCCCTTGCCGCCCACCAGCCGCCCGTCGGCGCCGACCTCCAGGCTGGTCTGCCAGCCGTAGGTGGGCAGCCCGTCCACCACCGGCGAGGCGGTGACCACCCGGATGGCGCCGTGCAGCTGCCGCGCGTCCAGCTTCGCGTCCGCCAGCCCCAGGGACTCCAGCACCGGCTCGGCGGCCCGCTTCGCCCGCTGCTCGGAGACCGCCCGGTCGCTGCCCGACCCGGCGCCCGACCCCGATCCGGCACCGGACTTCCCGGCCGGTCCGGCCTCCGTGGAGGAGGCCGACCCGTCCGACGCGCCGGGGGAGCCGTAACCGGAGTACGACCAGCCGCCCGGGGCCTCCTGGTTCACCTGGAGCGTCGGCCCGGCCCCGTCCGCGGTGCCGCCGACCTTCCACACCCCGTGGTCGGCGCGCGGTGTGCCCGGGACGTCCAGGGCCTTCGCCAGCCGCGCCACCCGGTCCTTGTCCACCTCCCCGGTGGCCAGCCGCGCCGCCGCCGCCTCGGGCGTCCGCGGCACCTCGCCGCGCAGCACGTAGCGGGTGCCGTACGGGCTCGGCTCACCCACCGCGATGCCCTCCCCGCCGGGCCGGCCGGAGTCGCCGTAGCCGTCCAGCGCCAGCGGCTCCGGCGAGCCGGCGGCCGCCCGGTCGCCGCCGCCGTCACCGGCCGCCGATGCCCACCAGGCGCCGCCCCCACCGACCAGCAGTACCGCGGCCGCCACCGAGGCGGCGGCCAAGGGCGAGAGCCGGCGCCGCGACCGGGTGTCGCGGTCGCCGTCGTCGCCGGGGGTCTCCGGGATGTCTTCGGTGTTCGTACCCACCGCTGCGCTCCTCCGTGCTCCGCTCGGTTCGTCCGGCTCTCGTCCGCCCGGCGTCACCGCCGTGGACGTCGTCTCCCGTGTGAAGGGGGACGCCGATGGGACGGAACCGGACGGCGAGCGGTTCCCGGGGCGCCGGAGGGCGCCGGATCAGTCGCCGTAGTCGGACATGCCGTCCAGCAGGTGGGCGGACCTGTCGGGCACCGAGACCCCGCGGATCCGCGAGGGCGGGACGGGGGACGGCGCGGGCGCTACGGTGGCCGACCAGTGCGGCGCCATCCGCGCGCAGTCACCGCGCAGCTGGGCCAGCGATTCCACCCCCGACTCCGGCAGCGGGTCCCCGGGCTCGGCGGCACCGGTGGTCGGGATGGATGCGGCGAGGGCGTGCTTCGGCATGAGGACTCCCGGTCCGGGGGGCCGCACGGTGTGGGCCCCGTACGAGGTCACCGTATGCAGTGAGTCGGTAGCGAAAAAAGACCTACTATCGGGTAGTTTCGCCCGATCGAGGAGTACCCCTCGACCCGGTAGCGTGAAGCGTCCCGTCCGCCACCGCCCGCAGGAGCTCACCCACCGTGCGAATCGCAGTCACCGGTTCCATCGCCACCGACCACCTGATGACCTTCCCCGGTCGTTTCGCCGACCAGTTGGTCGCCGACCAGCTGCACACGGTCTCCCTCTCCTTCCTGGTCGACACCCTCGACGTCCGCCGCGGCGGGGTCGCGCCGAACATCTGCTTCGGCATGGGCGTGCTCGGGCTGCGGCCGATCCTGGTCGGCGCCGCCGGCTCGGACTTCGCCGAGTACCGCGCCTGGCTGGACCGGCACGGCGTGGACACCGCCTCGGTCCGCATCTCGGAGGTGCTGCACACCGCCCGGTTCGTCTGCACCACCGACACCGACCACAACCAGATCGCGTCCTTCTACACCGGCGCCATGAGCGAGGCCCGGCAGATCGAGCTCCAGCCGGTGGCCGACCGGGTCGGCGGTCTGGAGCTGGTCCTCATCGGCGCGGACGACCCGGAGGCGATGGTCCGGCACACCGAGGAGTGCCGCACCCGCGGGATCCCGTTCGCCGCCGACCCCTCGCAGCAGCTCGCCCGGATGGAGGGCGACGACATCCGCCGGCTCATCGAGGGCGCCGAGTACCTCTTCACCAACGAGTACGAGAAGGCCCTGACCGAGACCAAGACCGGCTGGACCGGCGACGAGATCCTCGGCAAGGTCGGCACCCGGGTCACCACGCTCGGCGCGCGGGGCGTGCGGATCGAGCGGGTCGGCGAGCAGCCCGTCGAGGTCGGGTGCCCCGAGGAGGAGGCCAAGGTCGACCCGACGGGTGTCGGCGACGCCTTCCGGGCCGGATTCCTCGCCGGCGTCTCCTGGGAACTGGGCCTGGAGCGGGCCGCCCAGGTCGGCTGCATGCTGGCGACCCTGGTGATCGAGACGCTGGGCACCCAGGAGTACGAACTGCGGCGCGGCCACTTCATGGAGCGCTTCGCGAAGGCCTACGGCGACGAGGCGGCCGCCGAGGTCCGCAGCCACCTGGCCTGACCTCCACGGTCGTCCGCCCCGCGGTGCCCGGGGCCGCCCCCGGGCAGCCGGGCGCGCGGCCCCGGGCGCCGTCCGGCGGCTCGCTGGGCCCAGCCGGGCCCACCGGCGTCCCCGCCGGGCCGGGCCGAGCGCGGGGCGCGCCCGGACGCCCCGGCCCGGTGCCGGGCTACGCGCGGCGGACGACCCGGTAGGCGGTACCGCGTCCGGCCGGGCGCTCGCCCAGGTACTGCTGGCCCCGCATGGCGCACCAGGCGGGGATGTCCAGCCGGGCCGCCTCGTCGTCGGAGAGCACCGTCACCACCCCGCCCACCGGTACGTCACCGATCACCTTGGCGAGCTCGATGACCGGGATCGGGCAGCGCTTGCCGAGCGAGTCGACCACCAGCCCGGCGTCGTCCGGGCCGGGCTCCGCCGGGCCGCCGCCGGCCCCGCCCGCCGCTTCCGCGGCCGCCGGTACCCCGCCGGCCGGGCCGCCGCCCGCCGGACCGCTCCCCGCCGGAGCCGCGGCCACCGGCCGCTCCGCCGCCCCCGCGTCACCCGCTCCGCCGCCGCCCGGGTCCGTCCCGGCCGGGGACGGACCTCCGGACACCGGCGCGCCCAGCCGCTCCCGGACCGCGCCCACCACCTCCGGCAGCACCCCGAGGAACCGCTCCACGTCCGCCGCGGGGCAGCCGCCCGGCAGCGACACCCGGATGTTGCCCTCCGACAGCACCCCCATGGCCCGCAGCACATGGCTGGGCACCAGGGTGCTCGAGGTGCACGAGGAGCCGGAGGACACGGAGAACCCCACCCGGTCCAGCTCGTGGAGCAGGGTCTCCCCGTCGACATAGAGACAGGAGAAGGTGACGAGGTGCGGGAGCCGGTGCACCGGATCGCCGACCACCTCCACCTCCGGTACCAGCTGCGGCACCCGGGTCCGGATGCGGTCCACCAGTTCGCGCAGCCGGGCCGCCTCGGCCGCCGCCTCCTGCCGCACCGCCCGCAGCGAGGCCGCGGCCGCCACGATCGCCGGCAGGTTCTCGAACCCGGGCGCGCGCCCCGACTCCCGCTCGTCGGCGGGGGTTTGGGCGGCGAAGCGGACCCCCTTGCGGACCGCCAGCAGCCCCACCCCGGCCGGTCCGCCCCACTTGTGGGCGCTCGCCGTCAGCAGCGACCAGTCACCCTCGACCGGCCCCCAGCCCAGCGACTGGGCGGCGTCCACCAGCAGCGGCACGCCCGCCTCCCGGCACTCCCGGGCGACGTCGGCCACCGGCTGCTCGGTGCCCACCTCGTGGTTGGCGGACTGCAGACAGGCCAGCGCGGTGGGCCCCGGGGCCGAGGCCAGGGCCGCCGCGTACGCGCCGGGCGCCACCCGGCCGGTGCGGTCCACCGCCACCTCGGCGACGGTGCCGCCGCCGGACCGGTGCACCGAGGCGGCGTGCAGCACCGCCGAGTGCTCCACGGCCGAGACGATCAGATGGCGGCCGGTCCGCCGGCGGCCGGCCAGCGCCCCCGCCATGCCGTCGTGCAGCGCACGGGTGCCGGACGGGGTGAAGACCAGTTCGTCGGGGCGGCAGCCGACCGCCTCGGCCGCGGTCTGCCGGGCGGCGTCCAGGAGCAGCCGGGCCCGGCGCCCCTCGCGGTAGAGCCGGGCCGGGTCCGCCCACCCCTCGTCGAGGGCGGCGAGCAGTGCCTGGCGGGCGACCGGGTGCAGCGGGGCCGAGGAGGCGGCGTCGAAGTAGGGCACCCGCCGAACGCTAGCCGTTCCGCCTGCGGGAAGCCCGCCGGAGACCGCTGCCGACGCCTCGTCAGCGTTACGCCGAACGGGGGTGGAACCGCTGGCGGAGCCGGTGATTCCATCCCTTCGGGGAGTGACCCGGCGCGTTGGGCACCCTCCCCGCGCGGCCCTAAAAGGCGTCCAGTAGGGTTTGGTCCGCATAAACATCCAAACCCCTGCCCGTAGCGGGCCGGCGACCGACCAGCGAGACGGCCGCAGCCGGCCGCGCGGGCGAGACTCTCGGGAAGGCGCTACGTGAGTCCCAACGGCTCCGACCGCTCGTCGCGGCGCCCGGTGCGGCGGAAGCTGCTGCAGGCGCTTGCCGCGGGCTTGGTCCTGGCGACCGCCACCGGTTGCACATCCAAGGACTTCCCCCGCCTCGGAATGCCCACTCCCGTCACGGAGGAGGCGCCGCGGATCCTCTCCCTGTGGCAGGGCTCCTGGGCCGCCGCCCTCGCCGTGGGCGTTCTGGTGTGGGGTCTGATCATCTGGAGCATGATCTTCCACCGGCGCAGCAGGACCAAGGTGGAGGTTCCGCCTCAGACCCGGTACAACATGCCGATCGAGGCGCTGTACACCGTGGTCCCGATCATCATCGTGTCGGTGCTCTTCTACTTCACCGCGCGTGACGAGAACGAGCTCCTCAAGGTCGACAAGAAGCCCGACCACGTCATCAACGTCGTGGGCTACCAGTGGAGCTGGGGCTTCAACTACATGGAGAACGTGGACGGCAACGCCGCCACGCCCGGCAAGCCCTACCGCGACATCAAGGAGATCTCCAACATTCCGGACCGGATGCTGGAGACCATCCCCGCGGGCGCCGAAGGCGTCTGGGACGCGGGCATCCCGGGCGACCGGAACCCGCAGACCGGCAACCCCGGCCCGACCCTGTGGCTGCCCAAGGGCGAGACCGTCGAGTTCATCCTGACCTCGCGCGATGTCATCCACTCCTTCTGGGTGGTCCCGTTCCTGATGAAGCAGGACGTCATCCCGGGCCACACCAACCGCTTCCAGGTGACCCCGAACAAGGAGGGCACCTTCCTGGGCAAGTGCGCCGAGCTCTGCGGCGTCGACCACTCCCGGATGCTCTTCAACGTCAAGGTCGTCTCGCCCGAGCGCTACCAGAAGCACCTTGAGGATCTGAAGAAGAAGGGCCAGACGGGCTACATTCCGTCGGGTATCGAGCAGACGGACCCCGCCAAGAACGCGGAGACGAAGCAAAAGTGAGCATCCTCAACGAACCTCAGGGTGCCGACGCAGCCGCCTCGTACGAGGACGAGTTGCCGGTGCGCCCCAAGCAGCCCGGCAACGTGGTCGTCAAGTGGCTCACCACCACCGACCACAAGACGATCGGCACGCTGTACCTGATCACGTCGTTCGTGTTCTTCTGCATCGGCGGAGCCATGGCGCTGGTCATGCGCGCCGAGCTCGCTCGCCCCGGCACGCAGATCATGTCGAACGAGCAGTTCAACCAGGCGTTCACGATGCACGGCACGATCATGCTGCTGATGTTCGCGACGCCGCTGTTCGCGGGCTTCGCGAACTGGATCATGCCGCTGCAGATCGGTGCGCCGGACGTCGCCTTCCCGCGGCTGAACATGTTCGCCTACTGGCTGTACCTGTTCGGCTCGATCATCGCGGTGGCCGGCTTCCTCACCCCGCAGGGTGCCGCCGACTTCGGCTGGTTCGCCTACGCCCCGCTGTCGGACGCGGTCCGCTCGCCGGGTGTCGGCGCCGACATGTGGATCATGGGTCTGGCCTTCTCCGGCTTCGGCACCATCCTCGGCTCGGTCAACTTCATCACCACGATCATCTGCATGCGCGCACCCGGCATGACGATGTTCCGCATGCCGATCTTCACCTGGAACGTGCTGCTCACCGGTGTGCTGGTGCTGCTCGCCTTCCCGGTGCTGGCCGCCGCGCTGTTCGCGCTGGAGGCCGACCGCAAGTTCGGCTCGCACATCTTCGACGCGGCCAACGGTGGCGCCCTGCTGTGGCAGCACCTGTTCTGGTTCTTCGGCCACCCCGAGGTGTACATCATCGCGCTGCCGTTCTTCGGCATCATCTCCGAGGTCATCCCGGTCTTCTCGCGCAAGCCGATGTTCGGTTACGGCAGCCTCATCGCCGCCACCATCGGTATCGCGGGTCTGTCGGTGACGGTGTGGGCGCACCACATGTACGTCACGGGCGGCGTGCTACTGCCGTTCTTCTCCTTCATGACCTTCCTGATCGCGGTCCCGACCGGTGTGAAGTTCTTCAACTGGCTGGGCACGATGTGGAAGGGCTCGCTGAGCTTCGAGACCCCGATGCTCTGGGCCATCGGCTTCCTGATCACCTTCACCTTCGGTGGTCTGACCGGTGTCATCCTGGCCTCGCCGCCGCTGGACTTCCACGTCTCCGACTCGTACTTCGTCGTCGCGCACTTCCACTACGTCATCTTCGGCACCGTGGTCTTCGCGATGTTCTCCGGCTTCCACTTCTGGTGGCCGAAGTTCACCGGCAAGATGCTGGACGAGCGGCTCGGCAAGATCACCTTCTGGACGCTGTTCGTGGGCTTCCACGGCACGTTCCTGGTGCAGCACTGGCTGGGCGCCGAGGGCATGCCGCGTCGTTACGCGGACTACCTGCACGCCGACGGGTTCACCGCGCTGAACACCATCTCCACGATCAGCTCGTTCCTGCTCGGCCTGTCGATCCTGCCGTTCTTCTACAACATCTGGAAGACCGCGAAGTACGGCAAGAAGGTCGAGGTCGACGACCCGTGGGGGTACGGCCGCTCGCTGGAGTGGGCGACCTCCTGCCCGCCGCCGCGGCACAACTTCCTCACCCTGCCGCGGATCCGCTCCGAATCCCCGGCGTTCGATCTCCACCACCCCGACATCGCGGCGCTGGACCAGTTGGAGAACGCGGGCGTCGAGTCCGATGACAAGGCCCTCGCGGGTGGCAAGGAGGCCGGCAAGTGAAGGTCCAAGGCCGGATGTTCATCTGGCTCGCCGTCTTCATCCTCGCCATGGCGATCGTCTACGGCGTCTGGTCGAAGGAGCCGGCGGGCACCACCGCGCTGTTCCTGGCGTTCGGTCTGTCCATCATGATCGGCTACTACCTGGCCTTCACGGCTCGCCGGGTGGACACCGGAGCGCAGGACAACAAGGACGCGGACGTCGCCGACGACGCCGGTGAGCTGGGCTTCTTCAGCCCGCACAGCTGGCAGCCGCTCGCCCTGGCCGTGGGTGGCGCGTTCGCCTTCCTCGGTGTCGTGTTCGGCTGGTGGCTGCTGTACTTCTCGGCGCCGATCATCCTCGTCGGGATCTGGGGCTGGGTCTTCGAGTACTACCGCGGCGAGAACCAGAACCAGTAGGTTCCCGCGCGGCGAGTGCCGTGGCACGGCCGAAGGGCCCGGACACCTCTCCAGGTGTCCGGGCCCTTCCCGTCTCCGCCGCACGCAACGCCCGGCCGCGGCCCGGCCGGTGGGCCGCCACCGATGGGCGCGGGCCGTTCGGCGGACCCTCGTTCGGAGTCACTCCGCGCGCCGTTCCCGCCACCCGTCCGTAATTTGTGGTTATGAGCCACAGATCTCGAACCCGCGCCGTCCCGGTCTGCGTCCTGCTGCTGACGCCCCTCGCGGCAGGTCTCACCGCCTGCGGCGGACCGTCCTCGGACCCGCTCGCCGCCAAGCCGTACGACGCCGCGGGGCAGATCTCCTTCGGCGGCGTCGACCTGGACCGGCCGGCCGATCCGGACAAGCCCCTGGAAGTGCGGGCGGAAGGGGGCGGCAGCCGCATCACCGACGTCACCGCCACCGACGCCGCAGGACGGTACGTACGCGGCCGGCTGAGCGCCGACGGCACCCGGTGGCGCAGCACCGCGCCGCTGGCCGCAGGCGCCCACTACACGCTCCGGGTGAGCACCGAGAACGGCGCCGGCAAGCCGGGCCGCCGCACCATAGGCTTCGACACCGCCCCGGCGGACAAACGGCTCCGCGTCACCTTCGGCCCCGACCGGGGCACCTACGGCGTCGGCCAGCCCGTCACCGCGGAACTCAGCGAGCCGGTCCGGGACCCCGCCGGGCGGGCGGTCGTCGAACGCGCCCTCAAGGTCCGCTCCCGCCCCGCCGTGACCGGCGGCTGGCACTGGGTGGACGACCGGACGCTGCACTACCGGCCGCGGGAGTACTGGCCCGCGCACGCCACCATCGACGTCCGCTCCACCCTGGACGGCGTGCGGGTCGGCGGCCGGCTGCACGGCGGGCCCACCAAGCCCCTGCGGCTGCGCACCGGGGACCGCGTCGAGGCCCTCACGGACGCGCGGACCCACCACATGACCGTGCTCCGCGACGGGAAGAAGATCAAGACCATCCCGGTCACCACGGGCAAGCCCGGCTTCGACACCCGCAACGGGGTCAAGGTCGTCCTGGCGAAGGAATCCTTCGTACGGATGCGCGGCACCAGCGTCGGCATCCCGGAGGGCAGCTCCGACTCCTACGACCTGCCGGTCCACTGGGCCACCCGGGTCACCTGGAGCGGCGAGTACGTGCACGCCGCGCCCTGGTCGGTCGGCTCCCAGGGGGCCGCCAACGTCAGCCACGGGTGCACCGGGATGAGCACCGCGAACGCCCGCTGGTTCTTCGACACGGTGCGCGTCGGGGACATCGTGAAGGTGGTGGGCAGCGCGGGCGAGACCATGACGCCGTTCGACAACGGCTTCGGCGACTGGAACCTCTCCTGGGAGCAGTGGCTCAAGGGCAGTGCTCTGGCCGGGGGCGGCCCGGACGGGACCGGCCCGGCCCGGTCGGCCAGGCTCCGCCCCACCGTCTGACCGGCGCCGCGGTCAGGCCGCCCCCAGCTCAGGGCGGGCGCGCAGCAGCCCCGCCAGGGTGTCGGCGAACACCACCGGGTCCACCGGATGGGTGACGGCGGCGTCCGCCCGGCTCCAGGTGGCCAGCCAGGCGTCCTGCGGACGGGCGATGAGCAGCAGCACCGGCGGGCAGCGGAAGATCTCGTCCTTGATCTGCCGGCAGACGCCCATGCCGCCCGCCGGCACCGCCTCCCCGTCCAGCACGCAGGCGTCGACGCCGCCCTGGTCAAGGGCCTCCAGCACCGCCGGGAGAGTGGCGCACTCCAGGAATTCGACCGGCGGGACGTCCGGGGCGGGACGCCGTCCGGCGGCCAGCCTGACCTGCTCGCGGACGGTGGCGTCGTCGCTGTAGACCAGCACCGTGGCGGTCGGCTGCATTGTTCCTCCACGCTCGTAGACGGCACGGCAGCGGTCGGGAACCCGTCGCAAGTTCGCCTGGGCGTCCCCACCGGTTAGGCCACGGATGCTACTCCGTACCACCCCCCTCGGGCAGCGGTACGGACGGTGCGTCGATGGGCCGTTCGAGCAGCGCACGGGGTGCTGACACACCGAACGGCACCCCCCGGAGTGAGGGCTGGATAAGCGACCGACATAATGTCGGTCGTGGCGACAGCAACAGCAGTAGATACCGGGCACGCGCACCCGTCGGTCAACCGGCCGAACCTCACCAGCGTCGGAACCATCATCTGGCTGAGTTCCGAGCTGATGTTCTTCGCGGCCCTCTTCGCGATGTACTTCACCCTGCGTTCGGTGACGGGTGCCGACTTCTGGTCGGAAAAGGCCGACGCGCTGAACTTCCCGTTCTCGGCGACCAACACCACGATCCTGGTGCTCTCCTCCCTCACCTGCCAGCTCGGCGTCTTCGCCGCCGAGCGCGGTGACGTGAAGAAGCTGCGCCTGTGGTTCGTGATCACTTTCATCATGGGCGCGGTCTTCATCGGCGGCCAGGTCTTCGAGTACACCGAACTGGTCAAGCACGAGGGCCTGTCGCTCTCGTCCGACCCGTACGGCTCGGTGTTCTACCTGACCACCGGCTTCCACGGCCTGCACGTGACAGGCGGTCTGATCGCCTTCCTGCTGGTCCTGGGCAGGACGTACGCGGCCAAGAGGTTCACCCACGAGCAGGCGACGGCGGCCATCGTCGTGTCCTACTACTGGCACTTCGTCGATGTCGTCTGGATCGGCCTCTTCGCCACGATCTACATGATCAAGTAATCCGGCGGCCGGGATGTCACGTCCCGCACCGGAACAACGTCCTTAAAGCATCGACGCAGAAGATCCTGACACCGGGGTAATCCGTGAAAAAGCTCTCCGCACGACGACGCCATCCGCTGGCGGCGGTCGTCGTCCTACTCTTCGCGCTGGCGGTCACTGGGGGGCTGTACGCCGCGTTCGCGCCCGCGGACAAGGCGAAGGCCGATGATTCCGCCCAGTCCCTCGCCATCGAGGAGGGCAAGAAGCTCTACGCCGTGGGGTGCGCAACCTGCCACGGCACTGGCGGACAGGGCACCACCGACGGCCCGAGTCTGGTCGGGGTCGGCTCCGCCGCCGTGGACTTCCAGGTCAGCACCGGGCGCATGCCCGCGCAGCAGCCCGGCGCCCAGGTCCCGAAGAAGAAGAAGATCTACACCGACGCCGAGACCGAGCAGCTGGCCGCGTACATCGCCTCGCTCGGCGCGGGCCCGGTGACGCCCACCAAGGAGCAGTACAACCCCGAGGGCGCGGACGCCGCCCGGGGCGGCGAGCTGTTCCGCACCAACTGCGCGCAGTGCCACAACTTCACCGGTAAGGGCGGTGCCCTCACCAACGGCAAGTACGCGCCGAAGCTCGACAACGTCGACCCCAAGCACATCTACGAGGCCATGCAGACGGGCCCGCAGAACATGCCCTCCTTCCCGGACACGATCATGCCGGAGAAGGAGAAGCGGGAGATCATCGCCTTCCTCGACAAGGTGAACACCTCGAATACCGAGACCCCCGGCGGCATGGAGCTGGGCGGGCTCGGCCCGGTCAGTGAGGGTCTGTTCGGCTGGATCTTCGGCCTCGGCGCCCTGATCGCCGTCACCATCTGGGTTGCCGCCCGGACCGCAAAGGCCAAGAAGTCATGAGTAGCCAAGACATTCCAGAAGAAGAGAACCTGCCCGCAGCGCAGGACAAGCACGCCGGCGAGGTAGCGGTCCCGCAGGACCCGTTCGCCGACCCCGGGCTGCCGCCGCACGAGCCGCGCATCCAGGACATCGACGAGAAGGCCGCCCGGCGCTCCGAGCGCGCGGTCGCGTTCATGTTCCTGCTGTCGATGCTCGCCACGATCGGCTTCATCGCCTCCTTCGTGGCCTTCCCGGTCGACAAGATCGTCTACATCTTCCCGCTCGGGCACGTCAGCGCGCTCAACTTCGCGCTGGGCACGACCCTCGCGGTGGCGCTGTTCTTCATCGGCGCCGGCGCGGTCCACTGGGCCCGCACCCTGATGTCGGACCACGAGATCGTGCACGAGCGGCACCCGATCCAGGCCACCCCCGAGGTCCGGGAGCAGGTCTTCCAGGACTTCCGGGACGGCGCCGGGGAGTCCGGCTTCGGCCGCCGCAAGCTGGCCCGCAACACGCTCTTCGGTGCGCTGGCCCTGTTCCCGCTCTCCGCCGTCGTGCTGCTGCGCGACCTCGGTCCGCTGCCGGAGGACAAGCTCCGGCACACCAAGTGGGCCAAGGGCAAGCGGCTGATGAACCAGAACACCATGCAGCCGCTGCGGCCCGAGGACATCGCCGTGGGTTCGCTGACCTTCGCCATGCCCGAGGGCATGAGCGAGCACGACCACGACTTCCAGGTGCAGATCGCCAAGGCCGCGCTGATGATCGTCCGTATCCAGCCGGACGACATCAAGGACAAGCGTGAGCTCGACTGGTCGCACGACGGCATCGTCGCGTTCTCCAAGATCTGCACCCACGTCGGCTGCCCGGTCAGCCTGTACGAGCAGCAGACGCACCACGCGCTGTGCCCGTGCCACCAGTCGACGTTCGACCTCTCCGACGGTGGCCGAGTGATCTTCGGCCCGGCCGGACACGCGCTGCCGCAGCTGCGGATCACCGTGAACGGCGAGGGGTACCTCGAGGCCATGGGCGACTTCGACGAGCCCGTCGGTCCTGCCTTTTGGGAGCGCGGATGAGCAACCAGGACACCACCACGCGCCGGAAGGGCAAGGCCCCGGCCGGCGAGCGGATCGCCGACTACATGGACGGCCGGCTCGGTATCTACGGTGCCGCCAAGAAGAACCTGCGCAAGGTCTTCCCGGACCACTGGTCCTTCATGCTGGGCGAGGTCTGCCTCTACAGCTTCCTGATCATCATCCTCACGGGTGTGTACCTGACGTTCTTCTTCCACCCGAGCATGGAAGAGGTCGTCTACCACGGTCCGTACGTCCCGATGCAGGGCGTCCGGATGTCCGAGGCGTTCGCCTCGACGCTGGACATCAGCTTCGAGGTCCGCGGCGGTCTGCTGATCCGGCAGATCCACCACTGGGCCGCGCTCATCTTCCTGGGCGGCATGCTCGTCCACATGATGCGCGTCTTCTTCACCGGCGCGTTCCGCAAGCCGCGTGAGATCAACTGGCTCTTCGGCTTCCTGCTGCTGGTCCTCGGCATGTTCACCGGCTTCACCGGTTACTCGCTGCCGGACGACCTGCTCTCGGGTACCGGTATCCGCTTCATCCAGGGTGTGTTCCTGTCGATCCCGCTGGTCGGCACGTACATCTCGATGTTCGTGTTCGGTGGCGAGTTCCCCGGCATGGACGTGATCCCCAGGCTCTACTCGGTGCACATCCTGCTGCTGCCGGGCATCATGCTCGGCCTGGTGGTGGCGCACCTGATCCTGGTCTTCTACCACAAGCACACCCAGTTCCCGGGTCCCGGCAAGACCGAGAAGAACGTCGTCGGCATGCCGCTGATGCCGGTGTACATGGCCAAGGCCGGCGGCTTCTTCTTCCTGGTGTTCGGTGTCATCGCGTTCATCTCCGCGATCGCCACCATCAACCCGATCTGGGCCATCGGCCCGTACCGGCCGGACCATGTGTCCACCGGCGCCCAGCCCGACTGGTACATGGGCTTCGCCGAGGGTCTGGTCCGTGTGATGCCGGGCTGGGAGATCAACCTGTGGGGCCACACGCTGGTCCTGGGCGTGTTCATCCCGATCGTGCTGTTCCCGCTGGTGCTGCTGGCGATCGCGGTCTACCCGTTCATCGAGGCCTGGATCACCGGGGACAAGCGTGAGCACCACCTGCTGGACCGCCCGCGCAACGCCCCGACCCGGACCGCCTTCGGTGTCGCCTGGCTGACCGCGTACCTGGTCATGCTGATCGGTGGTGGCAACGACCTGTGGGCCACGCACTTCCACCTGTCGATCAACTCGATCACCTGGTTCGTGCGGATCGGGTTCTTCGTCGGCCCGGTGCTCGCCTTCATCGCCACTCGCCGGATCTGCCTGGGTCTGCAGCGGCGCGACCGCGACAAGGTGCTGCACGGCCGGGAGACCGGCATCATCAAGCGCCTGCCGCACGGTGAGTTCATCGAGGTGCACGAGCCGCTCCCGCAGGACCAGCTGTACACGCTGACCTCGCACGAGCAGCCCAAGCCGCTCGAGATCGGCCCCGAGGTCGACGAGAACGGCGTGCGCCGCAAGGTGAAGCGCTCCGAGAAGCTCCGTGCCCGGCTCTCCAAGAGCCTGTACGGAGAGGACGCGCAGATCCCCAAGGCGACGGCGGAGGAGTACCAGGAGATCACCAGCGGCCACGGCCACCACTGATCTCCACCACCACGCACAGCTGACGCCACAGCTGCGAGGGGCCTGCCGGGACTTCCCGGCGGGCCCCTTCCGCATGCCTGGGGCGCGGTCCGCCCGGTCGTTCCGCCGGCTGTGGCACGGGCGTTACCGGCGGAGGGGGTTCCCGGCCCGGCGGCGCCGGTAGCATCCGGGCGATCACCACCCCCCACACCGGTGTGCGCCACCGCGCGCACCGAGCGCGAGCAGGAAGGTTTCTCTTGTGCATGTGGACGACGTGACCCCCGGTCCGAACCCCCCACTGCTGTTCGACCCCACCGACCCGGCGTTCCGGGCCGACCCGGCGCCGGTCTACCGGCTGCTGCGGGACACCGCCCCGGTGCTGGACGCGGCCCCGGGCCTGTGGGTGGTGAGCCGCCACGCGGACTGCGAGCGGCTGCTGCGGGACCGGAGGCTGGGCAAGAACCTGGCCGGTTCGCGGATGGCGGCGGAGGCCACCGGAGCCGCCACCGAGGACCCCTCGTTCCTCGGCGTCGGTCTGGAGGGGTGGGACGCCAAGCTCTTCGATCTGCTGGATCCGCCGGGGCACACCCGGCTGCGCGGCCTGGTGGCGGGATCCTTCACACCGGCCGTGATCGCCGCCCTGGAGGAGTCCACGGCGGCCTTCGCCGGAGCCGCGCTCGACGCGCTGCCGGCGGCGTTCGAGGTCATGGAGCACCTGGCGGCGCCGCTGGCGGCCCGGGTGATCGGCGATCTGCTGGGCATCCCGCGGTCCGACCAGGCCCGGTTCCAGCAGTGGTCCTCGGCCATAGCCCGAATCCTGGAGCCGGGGGCGGCGCCGCCCGAGGAACAGGCGGCGGCCTGCCGAAGATCCCTGGCGGAGTGCACCGGGTACTTCGTCGGGCTGCTGGAGACCCGGACCGGCCACGGCACCGACCTGATCTCGCAGCTCGCCCGGTCCCGGACGCTGCACGACGAGTTCACCGCGCACCAGCTCGCGGCGATCTGCGTGCTGCTGGTGGTGCCCGGTCTCGACACCTTCGCCAACTTCCTGGGCAACGCCGTGGAGGCGTGCACCCGGTGGCCGGAGCCGCTGCGGGCGGTCGCGGCGGAGCCGGAGCGGACGGACGACGTGGTGGACGAGCTGGTGCGGCTGGCGTCGCCGACCCAGGCGTCCTGGCGGGTCGCGCTGGAGCCGGTCGAGGTACACGGCCGGACGTTCGCGGCGGGGGACGTGGTCCTGCTGCTGCTCGGCTCGGCCAACCGTGACGAGCGGGTCTTCGCCGACCCGGACGACTTCCGGCTGGACCGCCCGCGGCGCGAGCACCTGGCGTTCGGCCGCGGCATCCACTACTGCGTGGGGGACAAGCTGTCCCGGATGATGGCCGCCGCGGCGCTGCGGGCACTGGCGGAGCGGTACGGCGGACTGCGGCTGACCGCCGCCGCCGTCCCCAAGCCCGGCGTCTGGTCGCGCGGCCCGGCCCGGCTGCCCGTCGCCGCGGAACCGCGCCGGCGGTAGCGGCCGCGGCGGCGGTCCGGACGGCCCGGACCGGGCGGGCCGCGTCCGGCCGGTGCCGTCGACGCGGGTGGCGCCGGCGGGCCGGGCCGGTGCCGGGGTGCGGGCGGTTCCGGGGTGCGGGATGCGGGTGGTGGCGTCGACGCGGGCGGTGCCGGGCGGCGGGCGGTCGGCCGCCGCCCGGCCGGCCCGGACCGGGCGTGCACCGTCCCGGCCGGGCGGCTGCTCGGCATATGAGCGCGGGCCCGTCGTCATTCCGGAGCCCGCTAGGCTGACACCGGGCCCGGCTTCCGCCCCGGGAGCAGGATCACGGCCGCCGGCGCCATGCGCGCCCCGGCGCGCCGGCGGCCGTCCGGCCGGCACCCCGGGGCCACCCGCCCGCCTCGTCCCGCAGATGCACCAGGAGTATGGATGACGAACACGGTTCCTCCCGTCCGCACACTCTCCGGCGGCGTCTCGTACGACTGGCCGGGCGTACTGGGCACCCTGATGGCGAGGAAGGACCTCACCGCCGACGCCACCGCGTGGGCCATGGACAAGATCATGCGGGGCGAGGCCACCGACGCGCAGATCGCCGGGTTCGCGATCGCGCTGCGGGCCAAGGGCGAGAGCGTCGCCGAGGTGTCCGGCATGGTCCGGACGATGTACGAGCACGCCAACCTGATCGAGGTGCCCGGGCCCGCCGTCGACATCGTCGGCACCGGTGGCGACCAGGCCAGGACCGTCAACATCTCCACCATGTCGGCCCTGGTGGTCGCCGGGACCGGGGTGAAGGTGGTCAAGCACGGCAACCGCGCCTCGTCCTCCGCCAGCGGCTCCTCCGACGTGCTGGAGAAGCTCGGGGTCAACCTGGACCTGACCCCGGCCCGGGTCGTCGAGGTGGCCGAGGAAGCCGGCATCACCTTCTGCTTCGCGGTGAAGTTCCACCCGGCGCTGCGGCACGTGGCGACGGCCCGCCGTGAACTGGGCGTGCCCACGCCGTTCAACTTCCTCGGCCCGCTCACCAACCCGGCCCGGGTCACCGCCCAGGCGACCGGTGTGGCCGACGCCCGGATGGCACCCATCGTCGCCGGGGTGCTGGCCGAACGCGGCGCCTCGGCGCTGGTGTTCCGCGGCGACGACGGCCTGGACGAGCTGACGGTGACCGCCGCCTCCCAGGTGTGGGTGGTCCGGGACGGCGAGGTGCGCCCGGAGCGGTTCGACCCGCGGGACGTCGGCCTGGACCTCGTGCCCGTGGAGGCGCTGCGCGGCGCCGACGCCTCGTACAACGCGGATGTGGCGCGGCGGCTGCTGGCCGGTGAGACCGGACCGGTCCGGGACGCGGTGCTGCTCAACTCGGCCGCCGCGCTGGTCGCGCTGGACCCGGGCACCGGGCCGCTGGCCGACCGGATCGCCGCCGGGATGCGGCGGGCCGCGGAGGCCATCGATTCCGGCGCGGCCCGGCAGGCCCTGGAGCGCTGGGTGCTGGCGAGCAACGCCTGATCCAGGGCGTACCGCCCGCAGCACGCGGCCGCGAGCGGCCGCCGCGGCGCGACGTCGGGGTCCGGATGCCGGACCCCGACTTGCGTCCTGCCGATCATTTGGCATACTTCCCGTCAGGTCACGAGTGACAGCGACTACGGCCCCGGCCCGCTGTCCGGCAACCCTCCGTCCGTGGCGGGGTGCCCCGGGTGATGACCAGGCCGCAGGCAGCGAGGTCTGTGGCAAGCGCGGACCCCTGCCCCTGGGGTCCTGGTCCTCAAGGGAGCCTCCCTCGTGAGCAAGCGAATGCGATAGGGCCTACCGGCCCCCCTCTCCGCGCACCACCCCTCTCCTCTTCCGCGCCGTCACGCCTCCGTGCCCCGGCCGTCTCCCCGATGACGGCCCGCCAGGCGTCCGCGCGGTGATGCCGCCTGCCTTCGCGCCGCGCTTCGCGCCTGCCTTCTCACCGGAGTTCGCCATGTCTGCCTCCACCGTTGCCGCTGACCCGTCGGTTTGTTCCCCGCTGCCCGTTCTGGGACGAGACGTCCTGGTGCCCCTCGTCACCGGCGGAGAGGTGAACTACGCCGCCCTCGACTACGCCGCCAGCGCACCCGCCCTCCAGCGGGTCTGGGACGACGTCGCCGGCTACGCCCCCTACTACGGCAGCGTCCACCGCGGCGCCGGCTACCTCTCCCAGCTGTCCACCGACCTGTTCGAGGCCAGCCGCGCCGACGTCGCCGCGTTCCTCGGCTGCCGCGCCGACGACCAGGTCGTCTTCACCCGGTCCACCACCGACTCGCTCAACCTGCTCGCCACCGTCCTCCCGGCGGGAACCCGCGTCTTCGTCTTCGAGACCGAACACCACGCGTCGCTGCTGCCCTGGGAGCGCCGGGCCGACGTCGCGGTGACCTACCTCTCCGCACCCCGCTCCCCGCGGGAGGCCGTGGACACCCTGGAGCGGGCCCTCGCGGCGCGCGAACCGCACGGCCCCGCCCTCGTCTGCGTGACCGGCGCGTCCAACGTGACCGGTGAGCTGTGGCCGGTACGGGAGCTGGCCGCCGCCGCCCACGCGCACGGGGCCCGCATCGTGCTGGACGCTGCCCAGCTGGTGCCGCACCGCCCGGTGGACGTCGCCGGGTGGGACGTGGACTGGGTGGCGTTCTCCGGGCACAAGCTCTACGCCCCGTTCGGGGCCGGAGTGCTCGCCGGCCGCGCCGACTGGCTGCGCGAGGCGGAGCCGTACCTGGCCGGCGGCGGCGCCAGCCGCACGGTCGCCCGCCGGCCGGACGGCGGGGTGGACGTGGAGTGGCAGACCAGCGCGGCCCGGCACGAGGCCGGTTCGCCGAACGTCATCGGGGTCTACGCCATCGCCGCCGCCTGCCGGGCCCTCGCCGAGGCGGGGTTCGACACCCTCGTGGCCAGGGAGGAGCGGCTGATCACCACGGTGCGCGAAGGGCTGGCGGACGTCCCCGAGGTGCGGGTGCTCTCGCTGTTCGGCGAGGACGCGGACCGGGTGGGGGTCATCTCGTTCGTGGTCGACGGCTGGAACAGCTCGCACTTCGCGGCGGCACTCTCCGCGGAGTACGGCATCGGGGTGCGGGACGGCCTGTTCTGCGCCCACCCGCTGGTGCGCACGCTGCTCGGCGGCGACCCCCAGGACCCCGGTGAGTGCGGCGCCCCGGAGGCCGCGCCGGGGGAGAAGTCGCTGAACGCGATCCGGGTCAGCTTCGGCGCCGGCACCCCCGACGAGCACGTGGAACGGTTCGTCGGCGCGGTGCGGGACCTGGTCCGGAACGGCGCCAAGTGGCGGTACCGGGCCGAGGACGGGCGCTGCGTGCCGGACCGCGGCTGAGCGGTCCGAGCCGGCGGCGGGCGCGGGCGGAGACCGGGCGCCCCGCCCGTCAGGACCTCAGGCGTCCGGACCGGCCGACCGGGGCGTCAGGCGTCCCGGCCGGTCGACCGGGGCGTCAGGCGTCCGGGCCGATCGGCCAGGGCGTCAGGCGTCCAGGCCGATCGCGAACGCCGCCTCCAGGTCGTGCTGGGAGTAGGTGCGGAACGCCACGTGCGTCTCGGTCGACGCGACGCCCGGCACCTTGTTGATCTGGCCGGGGATGGCGTCCGCCAGGTCGTCGTGCCGGGCCACCCGCACCATCGCGATCAGGTCGTGGGCGCCGGTCACCGAGTACACCTCGCTGACCGCTTCCAGGGCGGCGATCTTCTCGGCGATCTCGGGGATCTGGTCGACGCTGGTCTTGATGAGCACGATCGCGGTGATCACGATGGAGTGTCTCCCTCACTGGAGCCGATGGCGCCCTTCACTGTAGCCCTCCCGTCACCCACCACCGCCCTCAACGGATGGTCGCTCCGCTCCCACCTGCGGTTTCTCCCGTCACCCACCACCGCCCTCAACGGATGGTCGCTCCGCTCCCACCTGCGGTTTCTCCCGTCACCCGCCACCGCCCTCAACGGATGGTCGCTCC
>NZ_JBIRFT010000003.1:0-91695 GCF_044327625.1 Streptomyces sp. NPDC018031 | reverse complement strand
CCGCTCCCACCTGCGGTTTCTCCGGTCACCCGCCACCGGCCTCAACGGGTGGTCGCTCCGCTCCCACCTGCGGTTTCTCCCGTCACCCGCCACCGGCCTCAGTCGACGGCCGGGCCGCGGTCGCCCGGGGTCTCGCGTGGGGCCCCGCGTTCCCGGCCGAAGCGTGCCCAGGCGAAGAGGAAGCCGATGACGAAGCCGATCAGGTGGGCGAGGTAGGCGACCCCGGGGCGGTCCTGCGCCTGCCGGACGGCCAGCCACTGGAGTACGAACCAGAAGGCCAGCACCAGCCAGGCGGGGAAGCGCAGCGGCAGGAAGAACAGGAACGGGAAGAGGCTGGTCACCCTGGCCCGAGGGAACAGCCAGAGGAAGGCCCCGAGAACCCCGGAGATCGAACCGGAGGCGCCGACCAGGGACTCGGTGGAGTCGGCGTGCGCGGCCGCGTACCCCAGCAGCGCCAGATACCCGGTGGCCAGATAGAAGAGGGTGAACTGCAGCCGGCCCATCCGCTCCTCGGCCATCGCCCCGAAGACGAAGAGGAACAGCATGTTGCCGAGCAGGTGCAGCCAGTTGCCGTGCACGAACAGCGCGGTGAGCGGGGCCAGCGGCGCCGAGGGCGGGCCGTTCCACAGGGCGCTGGGCACCACGCCCCAGTCCGCGAAGTAGTCGGTCTGCGCCTGGAGCAGCTCGCCGCCGGTGCCGTAGCCCGGGTTGAGCCCGGAGGCCGGCCCGAGGGCGAAGACCAGACAGCAGACACCGATGAGCGTGTACGTCACGGTGGGCCGGCCTGGATCCCCTGACGTCTCGATCATGGGCAGATCATGTCGTAACGGGTACAACCTGTGCAGAGTGCCTCGCCGCGCCTGCCGTCATGACCGGGCCCACCTCCGGTGGCGTTCAGGCCGTAGGGTTACAGCACGCGGCGCGGGCCGCCCGTGGCGCCGGTGGGCGCGCCGTGGCGCCGGCGGCGGAAAACAGCCCCCGAACCAGAGGACGACGAGATGGCCGTTCCCCAGCCGACCGACCGGACCCGGTGGCGCTGCACCCTGTGCGGCAACCTCACGCGCTTCGACGTGACCCGGTCGACCAGGGCCGTGGAGTACGTCCACCTCGACCTGGCCGGGGAACCGAGCGTGGAGGAGCGCGAGGTGGTCAGTGAGACCATCGAGTCGGTGCGCTGCCGCTGGTGCAACGCGGTCGACCAGATCGAGCTGGTGGACCGCCCGGACGCGGGCGCCTGAGAACGGAGCGGTGACAGGTGGTGGAACGGACGGACGGCCCCGAGCCGACCGGTGACGCCATGGAGGCATCCCAGGGGGCTCCGTCCGGACAGGGTCCGGGCGAGGAGCCCGAGGGAGGCGCCGAGGCGCTGGACCGTCCCCTGCCGGAAGGGGTCCGGCGCCGTGTCGTGGCGCTCGTCGCGGACGCCTTCGGCGGTCTGACGGTCCCCGAACTGCCACCCCAACTGCGGCAGTACGCCCGGTTCACCCCGAGTCGCCGGGCCAAGTTCGCCGGCAACGCCATGGCGGCGGCGGTGGAGAGCGACCCGGTCTTCCGGCAGCGGATCGCCACCCGGATCCGCGAGTCGCACACCGAACTGTCCGGTGCCATAGAGGGCGGCACCCCGCCGGCCGCCGCCGACCCGGTCGACGTGGCGGCTCTCGCCTATGTGCTGCGGCCCGCGGACTGGATCAAGCTCGTCGAGGCGGCGGGTGAGGAAGCGGAACGGGCGCACGCCGAACGGGCCGGCGAGGAGACCGAGCGGGAACTGCGCCGGCTGCGCGAGGAACTGGCCGAGGCGCGGACCGCCGCCCGTACCGAGGCCGAGCGCGGCCGCGTCGAGCTGGAGACCGTCCGCAAGGAACACGACGCCCTGCAGCGGAAGCTCCGCAGCGCGCTCAGCGACGTCAAGCGCGGTGAGGCGGCGCTGCGGAAGCTGGAGGCGGAACTGGAGTCGTCGCGGTCGGCGGCCGCCGCCCAGCAGGCCACCGCCGAGGGAGAGGCGCGGCGGCTGCGGGCCAGGCTGGCGGAGGCGGAGTCGGCGCTGGAGGCGAGCCGGCGGGCGGCCCGCGAGGGGCGCAGCGTGGAGGACATGCGGGTGCGGCTGCTGCTGGACACCGTGCTGGAGTCGGCCCAGGGCCTGCGGCGGGAACTCGCCCTCCCCCCGGCCTCCGTGCACCCGGCGGACACCGTGGACGCCGTGGAACCGGGCCGGATGACCCCGAAGGACATCGCGCGCCGGGCCCTGTCGGAGACCGATCCGGCGCTGCTGGACCAGCTGCTGGCGCTGCCCCAGGCGCATCTGGTGGTGGACGGCTACAACGTCACCAAGACCGGCTATCCCACGATGCCGCTGGAGAAGCAGCGGTTGCGGCTGCTGGGCGGGCTGGCCGTGCTGGCGGCCCAGACCGGGGCCGAGATGACCTGCGTCTTCGACGGCGCCGAACTGGCCGCCCCGGTGCTGCTGGCGCCGCCGCGCGGAGTCCGGGTGCTGTTCAGCAAGCCGGGTGTGACCGCGGACGAACTCATCCGTCAGCTGGTGCGGGCCGAACCGCCCGGCCGCCCGGTGGTGGTGGTCTCCACCGACCGGGAGGTGGCGGACGGGGTCGCGAAGGCGGGGGCGCGGCCGGTGGCGTCGGCCCTGTTGCTCAAACGACTCGCCCGCACCTGACCTGACGCTCCGGCGGGTCCGCCTCCCGGCGGCCGGGCCGCGGTGTGCGCCGGATCGGCAGCACAGTGTCAGACGTCGGTCACGATGCGTGTGCCGTTTGTAAAAGATGAGCGTATCGACGGAATTTTTTGCCGGTGGGATTTGAAGCGATCACGATGACCTCACTAAGGTCGGCTCGAACCTCCGCGCGGTTGATCATCCATCGGGGATGTCAGCGGGGGTACCGCCGAGTCCGCGGTGTGTCAGCGGAGCCGGGGTCATGAACCCCCACCACCCGGTAGGCGGCTGGAGGAAGAAGGAGCTCGCCCCCGTGGCGTCCCACCGTCGACCCAAGCAGCCGAGCCGCACTCGGGTATCCGTTCTGACCGCGACCGCCGCCGCTGCCGTGGCCCTCTCGGCCCAGTCCGCCAACGCCGACCCCAAGCCGACCAAGGAAGACGTCAAGGCCCAGGTCGACAAGCTCTACGAAGAGGCGGAGCAGGCCACCGAGAAGTACAACGGGGCCAAGTCCCGGCAGGAGAAGCTGGAGAAAGAGGTCGGCGACCTGCAGGACAAGGTCGCGCGCGGGCAGGCTGACCTCAACAAGCTGCGGGACGGCCTGGGTTCGATGGCGACCGCGCAGTACCGCTCCGGTGGCATCGACCCGTCGGTGCAGCTGCTGCTCTCCTCCGACCCGGACGAGTACCTCGACAAGGCGTCCGCCCTCGACCAGGTGACCAGCAAGCAGGCCGGCGCGCTGAAGAAGATCGGCGAGCAGACCCGCACGCTGGAGCAGCAGCGTGCCGAGGCCACCACCAAGCTCAAGGACCTGGCCTCCACCCGGAAGGCGCTCGGCGAGAAGAAGTCCGAGATCCAGGGCAAGCTGGCCAAGGCGCAGCAGCTGCTGAACACCCTCACGGCCAAGGAGCGCGCGGCGCTGGCCGAGAAGGAGGAGCGCGCCAACCGGTCCAACGAGCGGGTGGACCTGGGCAGCGACGTCCCCGAATCGCAGCGGGCCGCCGCCGCGCTGGCCGCCGCCAAGACCAAGATCGGCGCTCCCTACGTCTGGGGAGCCACCGGCCCCAGCTCCTTCGACTGCTCCGGCCTCACCTCGTGGGCGTACGGGCAGGCGAGCGTGCAGCTGGACCGCACCTCGCAGCAGCAGGCCAACAACGGCACCCGCATCGGGCAGAGCCAGCTCAAGCCGGGCGACCTGGTGTTCTTCTACAGCGACCTGCACCACGTCGGCCTGTACGCGGGCAACGGCCAGATACTCCACGCGCCGAAGCCGGGCGCGAACGTGCGCTACGAGTCCATCAACAACATGCCGTTCATGTTCGGCGTCCGCGTCTGAGCCGGTCCGCCGACCGAGCCCGCCGCCGACGTCCGTCCGGGCGAATCCCGTCCGGCCCGGCCGAACCCCCGCGCCCCGCCCTTGACCTGCGTCTTGGCCGGGGCGTCTGGCTTTCCTGACGCCTTCCGGGGGCGGGCGGCCGTTGGACCCGCGCGGAGGGCGGGGCTAGTGTCGGCGACCGGTTTCTTCCCCGACCCAGCGGAAGGGAGTGCGGCGCACCGTGGCGTCCCACCGCCGTCCCTCGTCGCCCGGCCCCGGCCGGACGGCCCTCCGGACGACCGTTCTGTCCGCCACCGCGGCCTCGGCGGCCGCGGCGCTCTCCGCGGTCCCGGCCACCGCCGAACCGGGGGAACCCGGGCCGCGGGCCACCGCCCGCAGCGCCGTGGACCGGCTCTACACCCAGGCGGAACGGGCCACCGAGGCCTACAACGCGGCGGCGGAGCGCGGGGCGCGGCTGCGCCGGGACGCCAACCGGATCCAGGACCGGGTCGCCCGGGACCAGGAGCGGGTCAACCGGATGCGCGACGCGCTCGGTGCGCTCGCCGGGGCGCAGTACCGTTCCGGCGGGATCGACCCGGGCGTCGCGCTGCTCCTCACCTCCGATCCCGAGAGCTATCTGGAGAAGGCGGGCACCCTGGAGCGGATCGGCAACCGGCAGTCCGGGCGGCTCCACGCGCTGCGGACCGCGCTGCGTGAACTGCGCCAGCAGCGCGCCGAGGCGACCGGGAAACTCGCCGAGATCGCCGAGAGCCGGGCGGTCGCGGCCCGTCACAAGAAGTCCGTGCAGCGCAAACTCGCCACCGCCCGGCGGGTGCTGGGCGCCCTGTCCGCCGGGGAACGGGCGGCGTACGCGCAGGTGTCGCGCACCGGCGGGCACGGCGCGGGCGAACTGCCCGCCGTTCCGGAGCCGTCCGGGGCCTCGGGCCGGGGCACGGCGGCGCTGCTGGCGGCGCGCCAGGCGGTCGGTTCGCCGTACGCCTGGGGGCAGGCCGGGCCCACCGCCTTCGACTGCTCGGGACTCACCCAGTGGGCGTACCAGCGGGCCGGGGTCGCGATCCCCCGCACCTCGCAGGCCCAGCGGCACGCGGGGCGTACCGTGCCGCTGTCCCAGGCCCGCCCCGGTGATCTGGTGGTCTACCGGTCGGACGCGAGCCATGTGGGGATGTACGCGGGCGGCGGCCAGGTGATCCACGCGCCCTACCCGGGCGCCCGGGTGCGCTACGACCCGGTGGGCATGATGCCGATCGCGTCCGTCACCCGCCCGTAGCGGCAGCCGCGGGTCCGCCACGGCACCGGCCCGCCATCCCGCCGGTCCGCCCATCCCGTCGGTCCACCACCCCGTCGGTCCACCATCGCGCCGGCCCGCCACGGCGCCGGGCGGCCGGCCGTCCGGGGGCGAGCGGGGCAAGCGGGGCGCGGTGGCGGCCACCGGAGCCGCTTCGTCCGGGGACAACGCCGCCCTGGGGCGCCGGTTCGGAGGTCTGCGGCACCCGGTTCCGGCCGCGATGGCCGGAACGCGCACTCCGGTGCCCCGGGCGGGGGCTCGTACCATCGTGGCGTGGCAGGCGGGCGGAGGCGGCGGTGCGGACGGCGGGCGGTGCTCCCGCCGCTGCTGGGCTGCCTGCTGGCCGGGGCGCTCTCCGGCTGCGGTGCCCCGCCCGACGCCGCCGCTCCGTACCGCACGGACATCCAGCGGATGCTGGACCGGCGGGCGGAAGCGGTCCGGGACCGGGACCGGGACGCCTTCCTGGCCACCGTCGACCGCGGCGCCGACCGCTATCTCAGCGGGCAGCGGCGGGTGTTCGCCAACCTGGCGGACGTGCCGCTGCGCAGCTGGAGCTACCGGTTCACCGGGACCGGCGGCTTCCGGCCGGCGGCCGGCACCGGCCACCGGATCGCCGCCCGGGTCGAACTCCGGTACCGGATCGCCGGGTACGACACCGTGCCGGTCACCAGCGAGGAGCACCTGACGCTGGTCCGCCGGGACGGCCGCTGGTACATCGCCGCCGGCGGGGGCGGACGTGCCCCGCAGCAACTGTGGGAGCAGGGCGACGTCACGGTGGTGCGCGGCCGGCGCGCGGTGGTCCTCGGCGTCGGGCAGGACCGTACCCGGCTGACCGAGCTGGCCCGGATCGCCGACCGGGCGGTGCCCGCCGTGGCGGGGGTCTGGCGGGACGGCTGGACCCGGCGGGTGGTGGTCCAGGTGCCCGCCTCGCGGGAGCGGATGGCCGCCCTGCTCGGCGCCCCGGCCGACGGCTACCGGGGGATCGCGGCGGTCACCACCGGTGTGGTCGGCGACGGCGGCGGGGGCCCCGGTTCCGACGGGGAGCGCGCGACCTCAGCGGATCGGGTGATCGTCAACCCGGACGCGTTCCCGGTCCTCGGCAAACTGGGCCGGCAGGTGGTGATGACCCATGAGACCACCCATGTGGCGACCCGGACCTCGACCACCCGCACCACCCCGCTGTGGCTGTCGGAGGGGTTCGCCGACTGGGTGGCCTACCGGGACACCGGCCGCGGCCCGCGGGACATCGCCCCGGAGCTGACCCGCGCGGTCGCCGCCGGGAACCCGCCGGCGGAGCTGCCGCGCACCGAGGACTTCCGCTTCGGCCGGGACGCGACCGAGCTGGCCCGGGCCTATGAGGAGAGCTGGCTGGCCTGCCGGATGATCGCCGACCGGTGGGGGGAACGGAAGCTGGTGGAGTTCTACCGGGCGGTCGGCGGGAGCCGGGTCACCGGGCAGCGCGGCGCGGTGGCCGCGGCGCTGCTGACCGTGCTGGACGTCTCGGAGGCGGAGTTCCTCGCGGACTGGCGGGAGTACGCCGCCGGGACGCTGGGGCGCGCGGACTGACGCCGGGCCGCGGACCGCGGACGGGCGGCGCCGGGTGCCCACCCGCCTGGTGGTGCTCCGGCGCCTGGTGGGGTCCACGCACGCGCCTGGTGGTGCGCTGGCACCTGGCCGCGTCCCGGCACCCGGCCGCGCCCGGGTGCCCGAGGGCGTCCCGGCACGCCACCGCCGCTACTCCGCCCCGCGCTCCCGGCGTGCGTCCAGCGTCTGGAGCACCTCGGCCAGCCAGGTCTTCTCGGCCGTGCCGGTGGCGCGGGCGATCCGCAGCATGCCCTGCCGGAAGAGGTCGTCCGCGTCCTCGGCCCGCACCGGTGCCCCGTCGCGGTAGAAGAAGCTCGCCGGGGTGTCCAGGAACGCCTTCCGGCGCCGGAGTACCGCGGCCTGTTCGGCCGGGTCCGGCAGTTGCCGGAGGAAGGCGAGCAGGGTGAAGAAGCGCTGGCCGTCGGTGATCTCGACGTCCTTGGGCGCGCGCAGCCGCTGCCGCAGTTCCGCCCGTCCCGCCTCGGTGAGGGACAGGATGCGGCGCGGGGCGGCGCCGCTGCCCGGCTCGGAGCGCTGCTCCACCAGGCCGTTCTTCAGCAGCCGGTTGATCGCCGGGTAGAGCGCGCCGTCGCTCACCGGACGGACGTGCCCGCTCAGTCCCCTGATGCGCTCCTTGAGCTCGTAGCCGTGCAGCGGCTCGTCGTGGAGGAAGCCGAGGATCGTCAGTTCCAGCACCGTGCACCGTCCTTGTCGCCCGTCGCCCGTCGCCCGTCGGCGCGTCACCGCTCAGCCGCCGCCGGTCGGCTCGTTGCCCGTTCGGCCGTCACCATGATACCTCTCATCGTGGTACCTCTATTCGAGGTACACAGGGATGCGAGGGGGCAGGTGTGGCGAACGGCGGGGCGACGCGCGAGAACGGACCGCGGAGAGCGGAGCACGGGCGGCCGGCCCCGCCCGCCCCCGCCAAGGACCCGGCGCCGGCCAGGCACCGGGCACGGCTGGTCACCCTGGCCGGACCGGTCTACTGCGAACTGCTCGCCGGAGTGGTGGCGGGCATCGTCAACATGGTCTGGGTCGCCCGGCTGGGCGGCGACGCGGTGGCCGCGGTCGCCGTCGCCACCAACACCGAGAACGTGCTGCTCGGTGTGATCCTGATGGCCGGCTCCGGCACCACGGTGCTGGTCGCCCGCGCCGCCGGAGCCCGGGACCCCGCCGCGCTGCGGTCCGCGGTCCGGGGCGGCTGGGCGCTGTGCGCGCTGCTCACCCCGGTGGTGGCGATCGGCGGCTGGGCCCTGCGCGAACCGCTGGCCGCCCTGGTCCTCGGCGGCTCCGGCGGCCCGGTGCCGGCGCTCGCGGCCGGCTACTTCGCGATCTCCCTCCCCGGTATCGCGGTGTTCTTCGCGCAGAACCTCCTGGACAGCGTGCTCAAGGGGGTGGGCGACACCCGGACCCCGATGCGCTGCGCCCTGCTGGCCAACGCGCTGATCCTGGTGCTCGACCCGCTGCTCATCCTCGGCCTGCTGGGCCTGCCCGAGCTCGGCGTGCCCGGCGCCGCGCTGGCCACCGTGGTGGGCCGGTCGGTCGCCCTCGCCGCCGGCCTGCGGGCGCTGCGCCGCAACCCGCGGCTGCGGGAGGCCCGCCGGGTGCCGCCCCGGGACCCGGCCGCAGCCGGCTCCGTCGTGGCGGCGCTGCGCCGCACCGCCGCCACCGGGGCGCCGATGTCCGCCGACTTCCTGGTCCGGATGGCGGGTTCGCTGGCGCTGGTGGCGATCGTGGCCCGGGTCGGCGTCACCGAGGTCGCCGCCTACGGCATCGCCACCAAGGCCATGTACGTGGCCACCATGGCGTTCTACGCGGTGCGCCAGGCCGCGGCGATCCACACCGCGCACACCCTCGGGGCCCTGGCCGCGACGGACGCCGGCACCGGGGGAGCGGCCGTCCGGGCCGCGATCGGACGGCAGGCGCTGCGGCTGGGCGCCGCGCTCGGCGCGGCCTTCGCCCTCCTGCTGCTGGCCGGGGCGCCGCTGGTGATGCGGGCGTTCGGCGCGGAGCCGGAGGTGGCCGCGGCCGGGGTGCTCTTCCTGCGCTGCCTGGGCCCGCACCTCACCCTGCTGGCCTGCTTCATCGCCCTGGGCGGGGTGTTCGAGGGCAGCGGCGGCAGTTCCTCGCTGATGTGGGTCACGCTCACCGGCATGGCCGTCCAACTGCCGCTCGCCCACGCGCTGACGGGGCTCGGCATGCCCGGCATCTGCCTGGCGATGGGCCTCGGCGCCCTGCTGCAGGGCCTCGCGGTGCTCGCCCTCTTCCGCCGCCGGACCCGTCCGGCGGAACCCGCCGCCGGCTGAGCCCCGGACCGGGCCGGCCACGGCGGCCGAGCGCCGCGACCCGCGCGCCGCACCCGGTACTGTCGGCGGCGATGCACAAGACCCTGATCGTCACCAACGACTTCCCGCCCCGCCCCGGCGGCATCCAGTCGTTCCTGCACAACATGGCGCTGCGGCTGGACCCGGAGCGAATCGTCGTCTACGCCTCCACCTGGAAGCACGGCCGGGAGGGCGCCGAGGCCACCGCCCGGTTCGACGCCGAACAGCCCTACCCGGTGGTGCGCGACCGCACCACCATGCTGCTGCCCACCCCGCGGGTGACCCGGCGCGCCACCGCGCTGCTCCGGGCGCACGACTGCACCTCGGTGTGGTTCGGCGCCGCCGCCCCGCTGGGCCTGATGGCCCCCGCGCTCCGGGCGGCCGGCGCCCGCCGGCTGGTGGCCACCACGCACGGCCACGAGGCGGGCTGGGCGCAGCTGCCCGGCGGGCGGGCCGCGCTGCGCAGGATCGGCGACGCCACCGACACGCTCACCTACCTGGGCGAGTACACCCGGACCCGGATCGCCGGCGCGCTCAGCGGGGCGGCCGCCGCCCGGATGGTGCAGCTCACGCCCGGCGTGGACGAGGAGGTCTTCCACCCCGCCTCCGGCGGCGCCGCCGTCCGGGACCGGCTGGGCCTGGCGGACCGGCCGGTCGTGGTCTGCGTGTCCCGGCTGGTGCCCCGCAAGGGCCAGGACACCCTGATCCGCGCCCTGCCCCGGATCCTGGGCGAGGTCCCGGACGCCGTGCTGCTCGTCGTCGGCGGCGGCCCCTACGAGAAGGACCTGAGGCGGCTGGCGGAGACCACCGGGGTGGCCGAGTCGGTGCGCTTCACCGGCACCGTCCCCGCCGGGGAACTGCCGGCGCACTACGGGGCGGGCGACGTGTTCGCCATGCCCTGCCGCACCCGCCGCCGCGGCCTGGACGTCGAGGGCCTGGGCATCGTCTACCTGGAGGCGTCGGCCACCGGGCTGCCGGTGGTGGCCGGCGACTCCGGCGGCGCGCCGGACGCGGTGCTCGACGGCGAGACCGGCTGGGTGGTGCGCGGCGGTTCGGTGGCGGAGACCGCCGACCGGATCAGCACCCTGCTGAAGGACCCCGAACTCCGCCGCCGGATGGGGGAGCGCGGCCGGGCCTGGGTGGCGGAACGCTGGCGCTGGGACCTGCTCGCGGACCGGCTGCGGGAACTGCTGTAGTCCCCCGACGGCCGACGGCCGACGGCCGACGACCGACGACCGACGACCGAGGGGCGGGCACCGGCCGGTGCCCGCCCCTCGGTCGTGACGGGTGGTCAGCGTTCGTAGATGGCCTCGATCTCGGTGGCGAAGTCCTTCGCCACCACGTTCCGCTTGAGCTTGAGCGACGGCGTCACGTGCCCGGAGTCCTCGGTGAACTGGGCCGGCAGGATGCGGAACTTGCGGACCGACTCGGCGCGTGACACGGCCGCGTTGCCGTCGTCCACCGCCGTCTGGATCGCGGCCAGCAGGTCGGCGTCGTCGCGCAGTTCGGCGGCGGTGGCGCCGGCCGGCTTGCCGTGCTCCGCCAGCCAGCGGGGCAGGAACTCCTCGTCGATGGTGATCAGCGCGCCCACGAACGGGCGGCCGTCGCCCACCACCATGCACTCGGCGACCAGGGCGTGCGCCCGGATGCGGTCCTCGATCACCGCCGGGGCGACGTTCTTGCCGCCCGCGGTCACCAGGATCTCCTTCTTCCGCCCGGTGATCGTCAGGTAGCCGTCCTCGTCCAGGGTGCCGACGTCCCCGGTGTGGAACCAGCCGTCCGACAGCGCCTCCGCGGTGGCCGCCTCGTTGTTCCAGTAGCGGGAGAAGAGGTGGTCGCCGTGGAGCAGCACCTCGCCGTCGTCGGCGATCCGCACCACGGTGCCCGGCATCGGCTGGCCGACGGTGCCGATCTTCTGCCGGTCCCACGGGTTGAAGGTGGTGGCGGCGCACGACTCGGTCAGGCCGTACCCCTCCAGCACGGTGAAGCCGATACCCCGGTAGAAGTGCCCCAGCCGGGCGCCCAGCGGCGCGCCGCCGGAGATCGCGTGGGTGGCCCGGCCGCCCAGCACCGCACGGAGCTTGCTGTACACCAGCCGGTCGAAGACCTTGTGCTTCAGGCGCAGCCCCAGCGACGGGCCGGACGGGGAGTCCAGCGCCTGGCTGTAGGCGATCGCCACGTCGGCGGCCTTGTCGAAGATCTTGCCCTTGCCGTCCGCCTGCGCCTTGGCCCGCGCCGAGTTGTAGACCTTCTCGAAGACCCGCGGCACACCGAGGATCAGCGTCGGCCGGAAGGAGGCGAGTTCGTCGGTGAGCGTCTTGATGTCGCTGACGTGCCCGAGCTTGATCGGCGCCAGCACCGCGGCGATCTCCACCAGGCGGCCGAACACGTGCGCCTCGGGGAGGAAGAGCAGTACCGAGGACTCACCGGTGGCGAAAATCGGCTTGAGCCGGGCCACCGCGTTGCCGCACTCGGCGAAGAAGCTGCGGTGCGACAGCACACAGCCCTTGGGACGGCCGGTGGTACCCGAGGTGTAGACGATGGTGGCCGGGGAGTCCGCGTTCGCCGCCGCGCTGCGCTCGTCGACCAGCTCGTCGGTCACCTCGGCCCCGGCCGCGGTGAGCTGCTTGATCGCGTCGCCGCCCTCGATCCGCCACACATGGGTGAGCGCCGGGAGGCTGTCCCGGATGGACTCCACGGCGCTCTCGTGACCGGCGGTCTCCACCAGACAGGCGACCGCGCCGGAGTCCCCGAGGATCCACTGGATCTGCTCGGCGGAGCTGGTCTCGTAGACCGGCACGGTCACGCCGCCCGCGCTCCAGATCGCGAAGTCCAGCAGCGTCCACTCGTAGCGGGTGCGCGACATCAGGCCGACCCGGTCGCCCGGCCGCACACCGGAGGCGATCAGGCCCTTCGCCGCGGCGCGTACCTCGGCGAGGAACTCGGTGGCGGTGACGTCCTGCCACCGGCCGTCGACCTTGCGGCCGACCACCGCCACATCGGGATGCTGGGCGGCGTTGCGGCGGATGAGGTCCGTCAGGTTGCCGTCGGCCGGTACTTCGTACAGGGCCGGGAGACTGAACTCGCGCAAGACTGCTGCTCCTCGTCGGGCGCCGGCGCCACGACAGTGTGCTGTGCGTCGGCTGCGGTCCATGATCAGGCACGGGGGGGTGGTGGACTGCCCGGACGTTACCCATCGGTACGGGCTCCGGGATAGGGGTTCCTGCCCAGATGTTTTATGCGTCACACACCGCGACAATGCTGCGTCGAGGGTAGTCGAGTCGTCCGGTGCCGCGGAAGTTACCGCAGGTAGACGACCTTCCCGGCGGAATACCGGGAGCCGTAAGGTGACCGGCATGCGTGTCCATGTGATCAGTGACGTACACGGCAACAGCCGGGACCTCGCCCGCGCGGGCGACGGCGCCGACGCCCTGATCTGCCTCGGTGACCTCGTTCTTTTCCTCGACTACGCCGACCATTCGCGCGGTATCTTCCCGGAGCTGTTCGGGACCGCCAACGCCGACCGGATCGTGGAACTGCGCACCGCCCGGCGCTTCGCCGAGGCGCGCGACTTCGGCCGCCTGCTGTGGGAGGGGCTGGAGGCCGCCGGGATGGCCGGCGGCAAGGAGGCCGCCATCGAAGCGGCCGTCCGCAAGCAGTACGCCGAACTCTTCGCGGCCTTCCCCACCCCGACGTACGCCACCTACGGCAACGTCGACATCCCGCGGCTCTGGCCGGAGTACGCCGGGCCGGGCACCACCGTCCTGGACGGCGAGCGGGTCGAGATCGGCGGCCGGGTCTTCGGCTTCGTGGGCGGCGGACTGCGCACCCCGATGCGCACGCCCTACGAGATCGACGACGAGACCTACGCGGCCAGGATCGCCGCCCTCGGCGAGGTCGACGTGCTGTGCACCCACATCCCGCCGGACGTCCCCGAACTCTGCTACGACACCGTCGCCCGCCGCTTCGAACGCGGCAGCGAGGCGCTCCTGGAGGCGCTGCACACCATACGGCCCGCGTACCACCTGTTCGGGCACGTCCACCAACCGCTCGCCCGCCGCATGCGGGTCGGCGCCACCGAGTGCGTCAACGTCGGTCATTTCGCCTCCAGCGGCACCCCCTGGACCCTGGAGTGGTGAACCGCGCACGGTAGCCTTCACCGGCAGGCACACCAGTCGGCGGACGGGTACGTAAGGAGCCACGGCGATGGCGGAACACACCAGCTCGAGCATCACGATCGAAGCGGCACCGGCCGACGTGATGGCGGTGATCGCCGACTTCGACCGCTACCCGGAGTGGTCCACCGAGGTGAAGGAAGCCGACGTGCTCACCCAGGACGGCTCCGGCCGCGCCGAGCAGGTGCGCATGGTCCTCGACGTCGGCGCCATCAAGGACGACTACACCCTCAGCTACACCTGGACCGGCACCGAGGAGGTGCAGTGGTCGCTGGTGAAGTCGACGATGCTGCGCTCCCTGGACGGTTCCTACCGGCTCACCCCGGTCGGCGACGGCAAGCGCACCGAGGTCACCTACCGGCTCACCGTCGACGTCAAGGTCCCGCTGATCGGCATGATCAAGCGGAAGGCCGAGAAGGTCATCATCAGCCGCGCCCTGGACGGACTGAAGAAGCGCGTGGAGAGCGGCGTCTGAGCCCCGCAGGAGACACCCCCGCCATGCGAACCGTCCTGGTCACCGGAGCCGGCGGCGCGGGCCGCAGCACCGTGGCCGCGGCCACCGCGCTCGCCGCCGCCCGCGCCGGACGCCGCGTCCTGCTGCTCACCTGCGACCGGGGCGGGGCGGCGACCGAGCTGCTCGCCCTCCCGGAGGACGGGACCGCCGAACCCGGGCTGCCCTGGACGCCCCCGGTCCGGACGGCGCCCGGCCTGTGGGCCGCCCGGATCGCCCCCGGGGAGCACTTCCGCGCCGAACTCGTCGCCCTCCAGGAACGCGGCAGCGGTGTCCTGGACATGCTCGGCGCCACCCCGCTGGAGAGCGAGGAGCTCACCGAGCTGCCCGGCGCCGAGGCGTTCGCCCTGCTGCGCGCGGTGCGCCTGGCCGCCCGCGGCGTCCTGCCCGCTCCCCGCGACGGCCACCCCCCGCAGGCCGGCGCCGGCCCCGCCCGCGGCTGGGACCTGGTCGTCGCCGACCTGCCCCCGGTCACCGACGCGGTCGCCCTGCTCGCCCTGCCCGAACGGCTCCGCCGCTACCTGCGCCGGCTGCTGCCCGCCGAACGGCAGGCCGCCCGCGGCGCGCTGCGCCCGATGCTCGCCCAGCTCGCCGGGGTCCCCGCCCCGGCCCAGCGGCTCTACGAACTCGCCGACCGGTGGGAGCGCGAGCTCGCCGAGGTGCAGGCGGTGATCGACTCGCGGGCCACCACGGTACGGCTGGTCGTCGACCCCGGACCGCTGTCCGTGCCGGCGCTGCGCGCCGCGCACGCCGGGCTCGCCCTGCACGGCTGCCGCGTCGACGCGGTGATCGCCAACCGGCTGCTGCCCACCGGCTCCACCGACCCCTGGCTGGCCGCGCTCTCCGGCCGGCAGCAGGCCGCGCTGAAGGAGCTGTCCGCCCAGTGGACGCCCGTCGCCCCGGTCCACGAACTGCCCCACCTGGGCGCCGGCCCGGACGGGCCGGACGCCCTGGACGCGCTGGCCGGCCGGCTGCCCGTCCCCGCCGAACTGCCCGACGAGCCCGCCGCGGACCCGTGGACGGTGACGGACCGGATCGCCGCCGACGGGGAACTCGTCTGGCACCTCCCGCTGCCCGGCGCCACCCGCGAGGGTCTGGGACTGGTCCGCCGCGGCGACGAACTCATCGTCACGACCGGCCCGTTCCACCGGATAGTGCCGCTCCCCTCCGCGCTGCGCCGTTGCTCGGTGGCCGGGGCCGGGCTGCGCGAGGGGGAGCTGCGGGTGCGGTTCGCCCCGGACCCGGCGCTCTGGCCGCAGCGCTCCTGACCCACCGGGCGTCCGCCAGGCCGGCGGGTTCCGGAACGGCGCCCCGGAGGCGCCCGGTCCGGTGGTGGCCGGTGCCACCGGGCGGCCCTCCGATGTCGCGGCGCCGTTCCGGTACCGTCGATGACGAGCCGAGTGAACAGCCCGCATCCCGCCGCAGGAGCCCGCCATGAGCGATGCCACCGAGCGCCCCGCCGGCGCCGACCGCCCCTTCGAGGACCAGCCCGCCGCCGGGGCCGCCGGCCAGGCCGGTGAGCAGCCCGCCGACCGGCCGGGGGAGCGGACCGCGGACGGTGCCGCCGAGCGGGCCGGGGACCCCGCCGCGGACCGGACCGGGGAGTGCCCCACCGCCGGCTCCCCCTGCGGGGACACCGACGACGCCCCCGCCGGTGACCCCTACGACGACACCGGCGTCGCCTTCGAGGACGACATCGACCCCGACGCCTGGCAGCGGGCCTGCGCCGAGGACCTGGCGGCCGAACGCGCCCGCCGCCGGGCCCGGGACGCCGGTGCCGAACCGGGCAGCGCGGCCGAGGAACTGCGCAAGCTGGCCGAGGCCGTCGCGGAGAAGGTCTCCGCCCTGCAGGCCCCGCTGGCCGGCACCGCCGTCCACGGTGCCGTACAACAATTGATCGCACAGGCCAAGGCCGCCGTGGAACCCGTCATCGAGCGCAACCCGGAGGTCTTCGACCACCTCGCGACCGCTGGTACCGAGCTGTTGGCCGCCTACCGGGCCGCCGTCGCGGGGCAGGAACAGCGGTGGACCAAGGGAGCCGACCGTTCGAGTAGTGAACACATCGACCTCGACTGAGCCGATGCTCCGGTACGGTGGTCCCCGGCGGGGTTCGACCGAATAACTGAGGGACACATGGGACTCACCATCGGCGTTGACATCGGCGGCACGAAGATCGCAGCTGGCGTGGTCGACGAAGAGGGCGCGATCCTCGACACGAGCACCGTGCCCACCCCGTCGACTCCCGAAGGCGTCATCGACGCCATCGCCGACGCGGTCCGCACCGTCAGCTCCGGCCACGACGTCGAGGCCGTCGGCATCGGAGCCGCCGGATACGTGGACGACAAGCGCGCCACGGTGCTCTTCGCCCCCAACATCAACTGGCGTCACGAGACGCTCAAGGACAAGGTCGAGCAGCGCGTCGGCCTCCCGGTCGTGGTGGAGAACGACGCCAACGCCGCGGCCTGGGGCGAGTACCGCTTCGGCGCCGGCCAGGGCCACGACGACGTCGTCTGCATCACCCTGGGCACCGGTCTCGGCGGCGGCATCATCATCGGCGGCCGGCTGCACCGCGGCCGGTTCGGCGTCGCCGCGGAGTTCGGCCACATCCGGGTCGTCCCCGACGGGCTGCTCTGCGGCTGCGGCAGCCAGGGCTGCTGGGAGCAGTACGCCTCCGGCCGCGCCCTGGTCCGCTACGCCCGGCAGCGCGCCCAGGCCACCCCGGAGAACGCCACGGTCCTGCTCGGCCTCGGCGACGGCAGCCCGGAGGGCATCCAGGGCAAGCACATCAGCGACGCCGCCCGGCGCGGCGACCCGGTCGCCGTCGACTCCTTCCGCGAACTGGCCCGCTGGGCCGGCGCCGGCCTCGCCGACCTGGCCTCGCTCTTCGACCCGTCGGCGTTCATCGTCGGCGGTGGGGTCTCCGACGAGGGAGACCTCGTCCTGGACCCCATCCGCAAGTCCTTCAGGCGCTGGCTGGTGGGCAGTCAGTGGCGGCCGCACGCCCAGGTGCTGGCCGCCCGGCTCGGCGGCAAGGCCGGACTGGTCGGCGCCGCCGACCTGGCCCGCCAGGGCTGACCCCCCGGGCGGGCGGGCCGCCGCCCGGCAGGGCAGAATCAGCCGGGCACAGCGATGGACGAGGAACGGCCGTACCACTCGACAGGCCCGCCACGGCGGGCGGGGGCAGAAGAGAGGCTGGGTGACGATGCTCGCGGACCTGCCGGCATCCCGTACCGAAGCGGACGGCACGGCGGTGGTCCGCGTGCTGAGTTACAACATCCGCTCGATGTGCGACGACACGGCCGCGCTGGCCCGGGTCATCCGGGCCTGCGCCCCCGATGTGCTGTGCGTCCAGGAGGCACCCCGCTTCTTCCGCTGGCGCAAGGCGGCGGCCCGGCTGGCACGCGCCACCGGCCTCACCTACACCACCGGCGGCGCCACCACCGCCGGCCCGATGATCCTCACCTCGCTCCGCGCCCATGTGGAGCGGACCGAGGAGGTCCTGCTGCCCCGCACCCCCGGTCTGCACCAGCGCGGCCTGGCGATCGCCGAGCTGCGGTTCGGGACGGCGGCCCGGCTGGGGGTGGTCAGCTGCCACCTCAGCCTGGCCGCCGCCGAGCGCCGGCGGCAGGCCGGGCTGCTGCTCGACCGGCTCGCCGCGCTGGACGTCCCGCACGCGGTCGCCGCGGGGGACATCAACGAGCGCCCCGACGGCCGGGCCTTCGGGGCGCTCGCCGGGACCCTGCGGGACGGGTGGGCGGTCAAGCCGTGGGGCGGCGAGCACACCACCCCGCCCGCCCGGCCGCACCAGCGCATCGACGCGGTCTTCGCCACCGAGGGCCTGGAGGTGCTGGGCTGCGGGGTGCCGGCCGGCCTGCCCGGAGTGTCCGAGCGCGACCTGAGGGCGGCCACGGACCACCTTCCGGTACTCGCCGCCCTCCGGGTCCCCGCCGAGCAGCCCGCGGTCTGACCCGGCCGGGCGCGCGGCGCGGGCCGCGCGCCCCGGACCGTCAGACCACCGCGCCGCGCCCCGGGTCGTCGTCCTCGTCGTCGTCACCGGACTTCATCCGCATCACCAGCGTGGCGAAGCCGCCGAGGAAGCCGCCGACCCCGAGGGTGCCGATCCACCAGGTCATCTCCTGCCGGAACAGCACCACCAGAAGCAGCAGCAGCGGACCGCCGAGGACGGCGATCCAGGCGAACCGCGCCGTGGTGTCGGCGTGCGGCAGCGGCGGGTCCGGCGGTACGAAGTGGCCCTCGTCGCCGGGGCCGAAGTCGTCCTCGGACGGTTCGGCGGGCTTCCAGTCACGCGGGCCGACGCCCGGGGCGTAGACGATGAAGCTGCCGACCGGCTTCTCCTCCAGGTCCGGCGCCTCCCCGGCCTCGCCGCCGGTCTCGGCGCCGGTCTCCTCTCCGCCCTCGGCGCCCTCCGCCTCCGCGGCCCGCGCGGTCGCGCGGGTGCCGGACGCCGCGGGAGCCGCGGGCGCCTCCTGGCGGACGTTCTCCGCGTCCGGCCACGGGGCCACCCCCGGCGGGTCCGGCGGCTCCGCCCCGTAGGCCGCGACGATCTCGGCGAAAGCGGCGTCGTCGTCGCGGGCGCCCGCCGGGCCGCCGTTACGCTCCGCCACCGGCCGTCGTCCTCTCGGTGTCCCCGCCCGGCTCCACCACCGCCGCCCCGAGCGGGGTGATGGACTCGGCCACCGGGGCGGCCGCCGTACCGGCCCCCGGCGCCAGCCGCTCGATGAACGCGGTGGTCTCGGTGAAGATCCGCTCCGCGTCGTGGTCCAGGGTGGCCACGTGGTAGCTGCGCTCCAGCAGCCGCTCGGTGAGGTCCCGGGAGGAGACCCGGGCCAGGATGCGGGCGGAGTCCACCGGCGGCACGACATGGTCCTGCGGGCTGTGCAGCACCAGCAGCGGCTGGGTGACCCGCGGGAGTTCGGCGTCCACCACCCGGAAGAAGCGGCGCAGCGAGTACGCCGCGTGCAGCGGTACCCGGTGGTACCCGCTCTCCACCGCACCCGGCTTGGCGATGTCGCTGACGATGCCCTTGGTGGAGGGGACCAGGTGCCGGAGGACCGGCAGCGCCACGGCCGCCCGCTCGTGCATCTTGTTCGCCGGGTTGACCAGCACCAGGCCGCTGACCGCGGAACCGTGCCGGGCGGCGAGCCGCAGCGCCAGCGCGCCGCCCATGGACAGACCGCAGAGGAACACCTGGCGGCAGCGCTCGGTCAGCGCGCGCAGCTCGCGGTCCACCTCGGCGTACCAGTCCTCCCACCCGGTGACCGCGAGGTCCTGCCAGCGGGTGCCGTGGCCCGGCAGCAGCGGCAGCGACACGGTCAGCCCGCGGTCGGCGAGGTGGTCGGCCCAGGGGCGCACGGACTGGGGGGAACCGGTGAAGCCGTGACAGACGAGGACGCCGATGTCTCCGCCGTCGTGGCGGAACGGCTCGGCTCCGGGGAGGAGCGGCACCGCGGATCTCCGTTCGGTGGATGCGGAAAAGACCGGGAGCGGGGCCCTGCCGGGCCCCGTCGCATCAGCGTACGCGGCGCGCCGCACCGGGGGTAGGCAGGTAAGGTCTCCTCGTCAGACACAGGAGGTCCTCGGTTGTTCTACGGTGCGATGAAGCTGTCGGTCGGCGGAGCGTTGAAGCTCACGTTCCGGCCCTGGGTGGAGGGCCTGGAGAACATCCCCGCCGAGGGCCCGGCCATTCTGGCCAGCAACCACCTCTCCTTCTCCGACTCCTTCTTCCTGCCCGCGATGCTCGACCGCAAGGTCACCTTCATCGCGAAGGCGGAGTACTTCACCTCGCCCGGGGTCAAGGGGAAGCTGACGGCCGCCTTCTTCAAGGGCGTCGGGCAGCTGCCGGTGGACCGCTCGGGAGCCCGGGGGGCCGGCGAGGCCGCGATCAAGAGCGGCATCGAGGTGCTGCGCCGCGGTGAGCTGTTCGGCATCTACCCGGAGGGCACCCGCTCGCCGGACGGCCGGCTCTACCGCGGCAAGCCGGGCGGCCTGGCCCGGGTCACACTGGCCACCGGCGCCCCGGTGATCCCGGTGGCGATGATCGACACCGAGAAGATCCAGCCGCCGGGCAAGGTGATGCCCAAGATCATGCGGCCCGGCATCCGGATCGGGAAGCCGCTGGACTTCAGCCGGTACCACGGCATGGACGGGGACCGGTTCATCCTCCGTTCGGTGACCGACGAGGTCATGTACGAGATCATGAAGCTGTCCGGCCAGGAGTACGTCGACATCTACGCCACCGCGGCCAAGCGGCAGATCGCCGACCAGGCCAAGGCGGAGGCGGAGCGCGCGAAGGCGGAGGCGGAGCGCGCCAGGGCCGAGGGCGAGCAGCCCGAGGGCCGCGCGCACCTCCTCGGCCGGAAGCGGCGGCGCGGGGAACGCGGCGCGGCGGACGGACGGCAGGACTGAGCTCCGGCGGCGCCGGGGACCACCCCGCGCGCCCTGGCCAGGGCAGCAGCGCCGACCGCGCCCGGCGGGGGAGCGCCGGCGGCCCGGCAGGCCATGGCGCGCCGGGTCCGAAGGGGGGAGTGGGGAAGTGCCGGAGCGGAAGCCCGTCGGGGCGTCCCCCTGGCGGTACCTGCGGACGAAGTCCGAGGCGGGCCGCGGGGAGAAGGTCGTCCGGATGTCCGTCGAGCAGCCGCTGTGGCAGGCGCTGACCGCCTACCGCGTGCTCACGCTGCTGTACGCGATCGCGCTGTTCGTCATCGCCTTCGACGCCTACGATCACCCCCTGGGCGCCGGCGCCTACATGGTGGTGCTCACGGTGTGGACCGCCTGCACCGTGCGGATGGTCTCCTCCGCCGAACGCTGCACCCGGCGCTTCCTCATCGCCGACCTCACGGTGGCGCTCACCGGCATCCTGCTCACCCCCGTGGTCGACTCGCACGACCGGATCGCCGACGGCGCCCCCACCCTGCCGTCGATATGGACCGCCGGCGCGGTGCTCGGCTTCGCGATCAAGGGCGGCTGGCGGTGGGCGGCGTGGACCTCGGCGATCGTCGCGGTCGCCAACATCGCACAGCGCGGCGGGTTCGCCCAGGACACCGTGCACGCCGTGGTGCTGGTGTGGGTGGCCAGCGTGGCGATCGGCTACGTGGTCGAGGTGGCCCGGGCCAGTGAGCGGACCCTCGCCCGCGCCCTGCAGATCGAGGCGGCCACCCGGGAACGGGAGCGGCTGGCCCGGGACATCCACGACAGCGTGCTCCAGGTACTGGCGATGGTGCAGCGGCGCGGCGCGGCGATCGGCGGCGAGGCAGCCGAACTCGGCCGGATGGCCGGGGAGCAGGAGGTCGCGCTGCGCACCCTGGTCTCCAGCGGGCTGGTGGGCCGGCAGCGCACCGCCGAGGAGGCCCCGGACGTCCGGTACGCGACGGCCGGCGCGCCCGCGCCGCCGGACACCGGCGCCGGGGGAGCGGACCGGGGAGCCGCGGCGGCGGACGGTGCCGACGCGGGCCCGCGCGACCTGCGAACGCTGCTCGCCCCGCACGCCGGGTCGCGGGTGGTGCTCTCCGAGCCGGGCGCCCCGGTGCTGCTGCCGGCCGGCGCGGCGGCGGAGCTGGCGGCGGCCGTCGGCGCGGCCCTGGACAATGTGCGGGTGCACGCGGGGGAGACGGCCCGGGCCTGGATCCTGGTCGAGGACGAACCGGACGCGGTCACGGTGACCGTCCGGGACGACGGCCCCGGCATCCCGGACGGCCGGCTGGCGGACGCCGAGCGGGAAGGGCGGCTGGGCGTGGCGCTGTCGATCCGCGGACGCCTGCGCGACCTGGGCGGCAGCGCCGAATGGTTCTCGGCCCCGGGTCAGGGCACCGAGGTGGAGTTGAAGGTTCCGCGGGGCGGGGAGGCACCATGACGAGCGGTACGAGCGGTCCGAGCGCCACGGACGGGGCCGGGGAGGGCACCGGCGCGGCGGGCACCGCGGCTCCGGCGGCCGTGAAGGTGATGGTCGTCGACGACCACCCGATGTGGCGGGACGCGGTCGCCCGCGACCTGGCCGAGGCCGGGTTCGAGGTGGTGGCGACGGCGGGCGACGGCCCGCAGGCGGTGCGCCGGGCCAGGGCGGCCGAGCCGGAGGTGCTGGTCCTCGACCTCAACCTGCCCGGCCTGCCGGGGGTGCAGGTCTGCAAGGAACTGGTCGGCGGCAACCCGGCGCTGCGGGTGCTGGTGCTCTCCGCGAGCGGGGAGCACGCGGACGTGCTGGAGGCGGTGAAGTCCGGGGCCAGCGGCTATCTGCTGAAGTCGGCCAGCACCGAGGAACTGCTGGACGCGGTGCGCCGCACCGCCGCCGGGGACGCGGTGTTCACCCCCGGCCTCGCCGGGCTGGTGCTCGGGGAGTACCGGCGGCTGGCCGGCGAGCCGGCCCCGTCCGCCGCCGGCGAGCCGGTCGCCCCCCAGCTGACCGACCGGGAGACCGAGGTGCTGCGGCTGGTGGCCAAGGGGCTGTCGTACAAGCAGATCGCCGAGCGTCTGGTGATCTCGCACCGCACCGTGCAGAACCATGTGCAGAACACCCTCGGCAAGCTCCAACTGCACAACCGGGTGGAGCTGGTGCGCTACGCCATCGAGCGCGGTCTCGACTCTTCCGAGTGAATCCCGCGGCCCAACTCGCCTCCGGTGCACCCGAATTCACTTGACGGTGGATCGTGTGTGACCTGCATCACCCTTAGCGTTGCTCCCGGTATCGGTTCCCACGAACGGATCCCTCACGGGAGAAGGGAAGATGCGATGCGGGTCGGAGTACTGACCGGCGGTGGCGACTGCCCCGGGCTCAACGCGGTCATCCGCGCCGTGGTCCGCAAGGGGGTGGAGCGCTACGGCCACGACTTCACGGGCTTCCGGGACGGCTGGCGCGGGCCGCTCGAAGGCGACACCGTGACCCTGGACATCCCCGCGGTGCGCGGCATCCTGCCTCGGGGCGGCACCATCCTGGGCTCCTCACGGACCAACCCGTTGAACGCCGGGAACGGCGTCCGGCGGATCAAGGAGAACCTCGCCAAGTACGAGGTGGACGCGCTCATCGCGATCGGCGGCGAGGACACCCTCGGGGTCGCCGCCCGGCTCGGCGACGAGTACGGCATCGCCTGCGTCGGCGTCCCCAAGACCATCGACAACGACCTGTCCGCCACCGACTACACCTTCGGCTTCGACACCGCCGTCAACATCGCCACCGAGGCCATCGACCGCCTGCACACCACCGCGGAGTCCCATATGCGGGTGCTGGTCGTGGAGGTGATGGGACGGCACGCCGGCTGGATCGCCCTGCACTCGGGGCTCGCGGGCGGCGCCAACGTGATCCTCGTCCCCGAACAGCGCTTCGACGTCGACCAGGTGTGCGCCTGGGTGGAGTCCCGGTTCAAGATCCGCTACGCGCCGATCGTGGTGGTCGCCGAGGGCGCCATGCCCAAGGGCGGCGAAGCCGTGCTCAAGGACGAGTCGCTGGACTCCTTCGGCCATGTGCGGCTCTCCGGCATCGGCGAGTGGCTGGCCAAGCAGATCGAGCAGCGCACCGGCAAGGAGGCCCGGACCACGGTGCTCGGACACGTGCAGCGCGGCGGCACCCCCAGCGCCTTCGACCGCTGGCTGGCCACCCGGTTCGGGCTGCACGCCATCGACGCCGTCCAGGACGGCGACTTCGGGAAGATGGTGGCGCTGCGCGGCACCGGGATCGTGCGCGTCCCGCTCACCGAGGCGACCGCCCGGCTCAAGACCGTCGACCCGGCGCTCTACGCCGAGGCCGGGGTCTTCTTCGGCTGAACCGGCCCTCCCCCGCCGGCCGGCATCCGGCGCACCGGCGGGCGGGGGAGGAGGCACCGGGACGGCGCGCCGCCGAAGGCTCACACCAGGACGGCCGCCAGCAGTTCCGCCGTGATCGCCGCGCCGTTCAGGGTCAGGACCGACTCCGGGTGGAACTGGACCGACGCGAAGCCCGGGGACCGCAGCGCGTGCACCTCGCCGGTCGCCGGGTCCCGGCTCACCTCGACCCGCCGCAGCGCCAGCTCCGCCGCCGTCCGGTCGTCGCACCGGGCGGTGAAGCTGTTGTAGAAGCCGACCGTCTCGGCGCGGCCGAACAGGTCGATCCGGGTCTGCGCGCCCTGGTACGGCACCGCCTTGCGGACCAGCTCCAGGCCCAGCTCGACCGCGATCAGCTCATGGCCCAGGCACACCCCGAGCAGCGCTCCGGCCCGCCCTCCGTCCCCGGCCCCGGCCGGCGCGGCGCCCCGGGCCCGGGCGACCAGCTCGGCGGTGAGCGCGCGGAGCGACCGCATCCTGGGGTCCGCCGGGTCCGCCGGGTCGCCGGGCCCGGGGCCCAGCACCACCGGGCCGGAGTGGGCGAGTACGGCCTCCCGCAGCCCCGGCTCGTCGTACCGGCGGACGGTCACCGCCAGGCCGGACGCCCGCAGCAGGTGCGCCAGCATCGCGGTGAAGGTGTCCTCGCCGTCCACCACCAGCGCGTGCCCGGTGACCGCCGGCGGCCGGTCCTGCATCCGCAGCCAGAACGGTGCGAGACCGGCCCGGCGGGCGTCCAGGGCCGCCCGCACCCGGGGATCGTCGGCCAGCGCCGGGCGGACCGGCTCCGGCCGCTCCGGCCCGGGGCGCACCCCCAGCGCGGCCAGCACCCCGGCCGCCTTGGCGTGGGTCTCGGCGACCTCGGACCGCGGGTCGGAGTGGCGGACCAGGGTCGCACCCACCGGCACCCGCAGCCGGCCGGCGCGGTCGATGTCGGCGGTACGGATCAGGATCGGCGAGTCCAGCGTCTGCGCCCCGCCCTCGTCCCGGCCGATGAGGGCCAGCGCCCCCGCGTAGTAGGCACGCCCCACCCCGTCCGCGTCCAGCGGCTCGTACCGCTGGATCACCCGGCACGCGTTCTGCACCGGGGACCCGGTGACGGTCGCCGCGAACATCGTCTCCCGCAGCACCTCCCGCACGTCCCGAGTGGTGCGGCCGCGCAGCTCGTACTCGGTGTGCGCCAGGTGCGACATCTCCTTGAGCCGCGGCCCGACCACCACCCCGCCCATGTCGCCGACGGTGCACATCATCTTCAGTTCCTCGTCGACCACCATGGACAGCTCCTCCACCTCCTTGCGGTCGTGCAGGAACTCCAGCAGCCCGGCGACACCGGGGCCCTCCGGCGGATAGCGGTAGGTGCCGCTGATCGGGTTCATCACGACCGTGCCGCCGGCGCCGTCCCGGCCGCCGGACATCCGGACGTGCACCTCGGGGCTGGCGCCCACCAGCGTCCGGTCCTCCAGGCACACCACATAGGTCCAGTACGCCCCGCGCTCGGCCTCCAGCAGCCGCCGGAACAGGGCGAGCGCGTCCGCGGTCCGGAAGCCGGGGATCCGCCCGCGGAAGGTGCGGCGGATGACGAAGTTGGCGCCCTCGCCGGCCCCGATCTCGTCCTCCACCACCCGCCGCACGGTCCGGGCGTACTCCTCGTCGCCGACGTCGAACCCTCCGTCGGTCACGGTCACCCGGTGCCCGGGCAGCGCGGCGCGCAGCTCCGCGGCCGGCAGCCGGTGGCTCTCCACCGGCCGCAGCACGGCCAGCGGCGTCCCGTCGTCCCGCGCCTCGAAGCCGCGTTCCCGGATCTGCCGGAACGGGACCAGGGCGAGCGCGTCGTTCACCGGGCCGCCGTCCGGCGCCCCGGTGGGCAGCGGGATGTCCGCCAGCCGCTCCACTTCGGTGACCGGCCCGATCAGCACCTCCACCACACCGTCGGCGGTGGCCCCGGCCGGCCCGGGGGTGCGCCGGTGCAGCAGGGCGAACGGCGGGGCGCCGGCGGCGAGCAGCCGGCGTACGACGGCGTCGGTGTCGTGGTTCACGTGCGGGGTTCCTTCCGGTGGGAGGAACGGCCCGGCACCGGATACGCCGAAGGCCGCCCCTCGGGCGGCCTTCGCGGACGATCTGGGTACGCGCGTTCAGTGGGCCGCCGGATGAGCGGTCCACCACCAGTCCATGGTCGGTAGCGCGAACATGTGCCGCACCCTACCCGACCACCGGGCGCGTCCCGGGCCCGTCGTGTCCCCCGTCTCAGGTTGTGGGCACCGGGCTGGACGGCCGTCCGGACCCCGTAGTGTTGAAGCGTGACCGTGAACGCTGAATCCCACGCCGGTGGCAACACCTGGCGCTCCCTACCCGCGGCGCAGCAGCCTGACTGGCCGGACCAAGAGGCTGTGCGCGATGTCATCGCCGAGCTCGAGTCCTATCCGCCGCTCGTCTTCGCGGGCGAGTGCGACCAGCTGCGTGCCCGCCTGGGAGCCGTCGCCCGTGGTGAGGCGTTCCTCCTCCAGGGCGGCGACTGCGCCGAGGCGTTCGACGCCGTGGGCGCCGACCAGATCCGCAACAAGCTCAAGACGCTCCTGCAGATGGGCGCCGTGCTCACCTACGCCGGGTCCGTCCCGGTGGTGAAGGTCGGCCGCATCGCGGGCCAGTACAGCAAGCCGCGCTCCAAGCCCACCGAGACCCGGGACGGGGTCACCCTGCCCACCTACCGGGGCGACTCGGTCAACGGGTTCGAGTTCACCCCCGAGGCGCGCATCCCGGACCCGCAGCGGCTCAAGCGGATGTACCACGCCTCCGCCGCCACGCTGAACCTGGTCCGTGCGTTCACCACGGGCGGTTACGCGGACCTGCGCCAGGTGCACGCCTGGAACCAGGACTTCGTGAAGTCCTCCCCGTCCGGCCAGCGGTACGAGGCGCTCGCCCGGGAGATCGACCGGGCGATGAACTTCATGAACGCCTGCGGGGCGGACCCGGAGGAGTTCCGCACGGTCGAGTTCTACTCGTCGCACGAGGCGCTGATCCTGGACTACGAGTCGGCGCTCACCCGCACCGACTCCCGGACCGGCCGGCTGTACGACGTCTCCGGCCACATGCTGTGGATCGGTGAGCGCACCCGGCAGCTGGACGGGGCGCACGTGGAGTTCGCCTCCCGGATCCGCAACCCGATCGGCGTGAAGCTCGGCCCGACCACCAGCGCCGAGGACGCCCTCACGCTGATCGACCGGCTGGACCCCGACCGGGAGCCGGGCCGGCTCACCTTCATCACCAGGATGGGCGCGGACAAGATCCGCGAGAAGCTGCCCGAGCTGGTGGAGAAGGTCACCGCCTCCGGCGCCCAGGTCGTGTGGATCTGCGACCCGATGCACGGCAACACCTTCGAGGCGGCGTCCGGGCACAAGACCCGGCGGTTCGACGACGTGCTGGACGAGGTCAAGGGCTTCTTCGAGGTGCACAAGGCCCTCGGGACCCACCCGGGCGGCATCCACGTCGAGCTCACCGGCGACGACGTGACCGAGTGCGTGGGCGGCGGCGACGAGATCTTCGTCGACGACCTCCACCAGCGGTACGAGACCGCCTGCGACCCGCGGCTCAACCGCAGCCAGTCGCTGGACCTGGCGTTCCTGGTCGCGGAGATGTACCGGGACCAGTAGCCGGGGCGGTGCCGCGAGCCGGGACCGGAAAAGCGCAGATGGGGCGCGGATCACAGCGATCCGCGCCCCTTCGCACTGTTGCATCCGACGGCCGGGCGGGTAAGGTAAGGGTAACCTTATTGATCACCTGACCTGATCGCCTCAGGAGAACCGCGTGTACGTCTGCTCATGCTTCGGCATCACCGAGAAGCAGGTGCTCGCGCACGCGGAATCCGGCGCCTGCACCCCCCGCCAGATAGCCGGGGCCTGCAAGGCCGGCACCGACTGCGGGTCCTGCGTCCGCCGCATCCAGGCGCTGCTCGGGCGGGGCTCCTGCCCGCGGCGGGAGATGATCGACAAGGGCGAGCCGGCCGCCACGGCACTGGCCGCCGGCCCCACCGTCCAGGCCCCCGGAACCCCGGGCGCCCCGCCGTTCCCCGGCGAGGCCGCCGCCTGACCGCGGGCGCTCCCCACGGCACCACGGCCACCGGCCGCCCGGGCCCCGTGCGCCACCCGCGTCCGCGCGGACCTCAGCTGTCCGGCTGCTCGATCAGCTGGGCGATGTAGAGGGCCTCACCCAGCTTCTCGACCAGCTCCAGCTGGGTGTCGAGGTAGTCGATGTGGTGCTCCTCGTCCGCCAGGATGGACTCGAAGATGTTGGCCGAGGTGATGTCCCCCTTGGCCCGCATCACCTCGATGCCGCGCCGCAGCCGGTCGATCGCCTCGACCTCGACCTGCCGGTCCGCCTGGAACATCTCGGTGACCGTCTGGCCCACCCGGACGTGGAACAGCCGCTGGTAGTTCGGCAGGCCCTCCAGGAAGAGGATCCGGTCGGTGAGCACCTCCGCGTGCTTCATCTCGTCGAAGGACTCGTGCCGGGTGTACTTCGCGAGCTTCGTCCAGCCGAAGTTCTCCTGCATCTTGGCGTGCAGGAAGTACTGGTTGATCGCGGTCAGCTCGGCGGTCAGCTGCTCGTTGAGGAACTCGATGACCTCGGGGTCGCCCTGCATCGAGGGGCTCCTTCCCTGTGCGCGCGGGGAACGTCCGGTTGCGCGCATCCTCGCATCGTGCCGGGAAGTCGTCCAGTAAGTGCATGCTTAGTATGGCTTGCCCAAAACCGCGTAATTCATCCTCCCGCTTCCGTCGCCCGCCACCGCCCTCGGCGGAAGCCCTGCCTCCCTCTGTGCTGGTCATGACCACCCCCGCCGGTCTGACACCATGGAGCCATGGGTCAGTCGGAAAGCCGTGAGGGGGAGCTCGCACAGCTGCCCCCGGGGCAGCGGCTGCAGCGCGGTTGGCCGGTTACGCACTACGGACCGGTCCCGAAGTTCAAACCGGACCGCTGGGAGTTCCGGGTCTTCGGAGCGACGGCGGACGGGGAGAAGCACGGCTGGACGCACGACGAGTTCTCGGCACTGCCCTATTCGACCGTCGTGGCCGATCTGCACTGTGTCACGAAGTTCAGCATGCTCGGTGCCGAATGGGGCGGCGTCGCCGCCCGCACGTTCCTGGAGCTCGCCCCGCCCGCGCCGGAGGTCACCCATGTGATGGTGTGGGCCGAGTACGGCTTCAGCTCGAACCTGCGGCTGTCGGACTTCACCTCCGACGAAGCGATCTTCGCCACCCACAAGGACGGCGAACCGCTCACCGCCGAGCACGGCTTCCCCGCCCGGCTGATCGTGCCCCACCTGTACGCCTGGAAGGGCCCCAAGTGGGTCCGCGGCGTGGAGTACATGACGGCGGACCGCCGGGGCTTCTGGGAGGAGCGGGGCTACCACAACGTCGGTGACCCCTGGCGCGAGCAGCGCTACTCCTACCAGGAGGAGCCGGGGGACGGCCCGGAACTCTAGGTGCCGTCTCCGGGCTCGGTGCCGTGTCCGGACGGCGGTGACGGCGTCAGGCGCGTCCCGCCGGCCGAGGAGCCCGCCGAGCGGACGGGCTCCGGCCCGTCACCCCATGCTCTTGGCGCCGTCGAGGCACTCGCGGATGATGTCGGCGTGGCCGGAGTGCTGGGCGGTCTCGGAGATGATGTGCATCAGCACCCGGCGGACCGACCACCGATCGTCAGCGTCGAACCACGGCGCCTTCGGCAGCGGCTGGGTGGCGTCCAGGTCGGGCAGGGTGGCGACGAGTTCATCGGTCCGGCGCGCCACCTCGGCGTACTCGTCCAGCACGCCCGCCAGAGTCTCACCGGGCAGCATGCGGAACCCCTCGGTCCAGCGAGCCTTGTCCGCCTCGGTCACGGCGGTGAAGTCGCCCATCGAGGCGGGGCCGTTCAGGATGAAGTCGACCCAGTTCCGCTCGACGGCGGTGACGTGCTTGATCACACCGCCCAGGCACAGCTCGCTGGCGGTGGTGCGCAGCCCCGCCTGCTCGTCGGTGAGGTCCCGGGTGGTGAAGCGCAGCATGTACCGGTGCTTGGTCAGCACCGCCAGAAGATCCGCGCGCTCGCCGGTGGTCGTTCCGGTGGGGGTCATGAGTTCCGCCCTTCGTGGCCCTGTTCCGTGGACAGACGCACGCTAGTGCCCGTATGGGTCAGCTCCTGTCCTCAATGGTGCGCCCCCGGGGTGCGATCCGCTGCGACCACCGGGCCGTGGCCGACCGGTGCGGACCGAGGAGCACGGGTCGGGAGGTCGCGGCCACCTGCCACCGCGCTCGTCGCGAGAGATGTGACCTTCCTCGCCGGAGGGGAGTGTCGGCGGGGCCGCCGTGGTGCCCTCGCTGATGACGGCGGCAGCGGCGTATGTCGCGTCGATGGAGGTCACGGGGTTGCGGGGCGGGCGGGTGCGGCAGAAAGGGCACACCTACGGAGAGCAATATATGTGCCCGCGACGTGAGAAATAGGGGCCGGCCCCGGAGAGTATTCCTCGACCGCCGGGCCAGGGGGGAATTATCCACGGTGCAGGCCCGATTGCGCCGTGCTACTGTCGATGCCAGTTGCAGGTGTGGTTGCCAGAAGGTTTTTCCGACGGGGTGATCATCACGGCGACACGGAATTCACGCAGGGTGAATTCCTGACACCGTCTCCCAAGGAGAAAAGCATGGCTACCGGCACCGTGAAGTGGTTCAACTCGGAAAAGGGCTTCGGCTTCATCGAGCAGGACGGCGGCGGCGCGGACGTCTTCGCCCACTACTCGAACATCGCCGCCCAGGGCTTCCGTGAGCTGCAGGAAGGCCAGAAGGTGTCGTTCGACATCGCGCAGGGCCAGAAGGGCCCGACGGCCGAGAACATCGTTCCCGCCTGACATCGGCGCTGACGCGTACTTCGCAGCTGGGGCCCGCACCTCTGGGGTGCGGGCCCCAGCTCGCTGTGTTCCAGGGCGCGCGCGGGAAGGCTGCACCCGCACCGCCGACCGGTGACGCATTCGCCGCCGGTCCGGCCCGGCCCACATCGTATTCGGCTCGTTTCGAGATTCTCTGCGCCGCTCATCTGCTGCGGGAATTCCTTGCTACGTGCCTCATCAAGGAAGGTTCCGCGTGAAGCGAGCCCGCACATCCCGCACACATGACCGCTCCGGAGGAGGCACCGGCGCCAAACGCTCCGGTGGTCCGCGGCGCGGCAAGGACTTCGGAAATCGACAGGCCGGACGGGCCGCGACGAGCGAGTTCGCGCCGCCGAAGACGATCACGCCCGCGCTGCCCGCCGTCGAGGCGTTCGCCGACATGGCCATGCACGCGCGGCTGCTGGCCACGCTCGGCCGCGAAGGCGTGACCGTGCCGTTCCCCATTCAGGCGGCGACCCTGCCGAACTCGCTGGCCGGTCGTGACGTCCTCGGCCGTGGCCGTACCGGCTCGGGCAAGACCCTCGCCTTCGGTCTCGCCGTGCTGACCCGTACCGCGGGGCGGCGTGCCGAGCCGCGACAGCCGCTGGCTCTCGTCCTCGTCCCCACCCGCGAACTCGCCCAGCAGGTCACCGACGCGCTCGCGCCGTACGCCCGCTCGGTGAGCCTGCGGCTGGCCACCGTGGTCGGCGGGATGTCCATCGGCAGGCAGGCCGGTGCGCTGCTCGCCGGGGCCGAGGTGGTCGTCGCGACGCCCGGACGGCTCAAGGACCTCATCGACCGGGGCCACTGCCGACTGGACGATGTCGGCATCACGGTCCTCGACGAGGCCGACCAGATGGCCGACATGGGCTTCATGCCGCAGGTCACCGCCCTGCTCGACCAGGTGCGTCCCGGCGGGCAGCGGATGCTGTTCTCGGCCACCCTGGACCGCAACGTCGACCTGCTGGTCCGCCGCTACCTGACGGATCCGGTGGTCCACTCCGTCGACCCGTCGGCGGGTGCCGTCACGACCATGGAGCACCACGTACTCCATGTGCACGACGCGGACAAGCAGCGGACGACCACCGAGATCGCGGCGCGAGACGGTCGAGTGATCATGTTCCTCGACACCAAGCACGCGGTGGACCGGCTGACCAAGCACTTGCTGAGCAACGGCGTCCGCGCCGCGTCCTTGCACGGTGGCAAGTCCCAGCCGCAGCGCACCCGGACCCTGGCCCAGTTCAAGAGCGGGGACGTGACGGTACTGGTGGCGACCAACGTCGCGGCGCGCGGCATCCACGTCGACAACCTCGACCTGGTGGTCAACGTGGATCCGCCCGGTGACCACAAGGACTACCTGCACCGCGGCGGTCGTACGGCCCGTGCCGGTGAGTCCGGCAGCGTCGTCACCCTGGTGACCCCCGAGCAGCGCCGCGGCATGAGCCGCCTGATGGCGTCGGCGGGCATCACTCCCCGGATCGCCCGGGTGCGCTCGGGAGAGGCGGAGCTGAGCCGCATCACCGGTGCCCGGGCCCCTTCCGGCGTCCCGGTCGTCATCGCCGCGCCGGCCGTGGAAGCTCCCCGCGCGTCTTCTCCTTCCCGGGGGCGTCGAGGTCGCCGGGGCCACGCCGGTCAGGGCCGGCCCGTCGGCGAAGCGGGGCGCCGCAGGGCACAGCGGCGGTCCGGCTCCGCTGCCCGGAGCAACTGAGATCGCCGGCGCAACCCTTTCCGGTAGGAGATACCCATGACGACGGCTCAACCGCAGCACCAGGCAGCGGACCGCGCCCCCGGGGCCGTGGCCGGCGGCAGGGAGGCGTCCGGACCTCGGGTCCGTGACGACATGACGGTCGAGGTGGCTCTGTCCCTCATGGCCGGTGCCCGGGTCGATCACCTCGTCCTCTGCGACGGGGACGACCAGAGCACGGGCCTGTTCACCCTCGCCCGGCTCGTCCGGCTCCGGGACAGCCCCGGTTACACGGACCGGATCCGGCTCCGGGACGTCCCCGGCGGACCGTGTACCCCGCCGGTGTCCGGCCCGGCGCCGGCGGGCGTCCTCCTCGCCCGTTGATCCACCCCGCCCGGTCAGTCCGCTCTCCTTCTTCCCTGTGAGGCATCATGCGCTGTGTCATCGCCCGGTACCCGTTCGACCTGACCAAGAACGGGGTGCTGGCCTCGATGAAGGGCATCACGCCCGAGCCTGTCACGGGTGAGTCCGTGACCATCGGCCGCCGCCGTTACCCGGTCAAGCAGGTAGGCCAGATCATCACCCGGCAGGACCGCCGCGACTTCACCAGCGGCGAAGTCGTCCGCGCCATGACCCGTCTCGGCTTCACCTGCCATGACCACCCTGAGGTCGCGCCGGTGGGCGCCCTCACCCCGCTCCAGACGGCGTCGGCACTGCTCGGCACCGCGTCCCCCGGAGTGTGAGAACAGGCGGTAGACCGCCACCGGAGACCGCTGAGGGCCCTGCCGACGCAACGTCGGCAGGGCCCTCGCTGTCGTATCGCCGCCTCGCCGCCCGGGGAACCGGCGGAGCGGCGACCCGCTGCCCGCGGTGGCCGGGGCGGACGCGTCCTCCGGGGCCGCCGGCACATCCACCCCGACCTGCGCTGCGTCGCCTGTTCGCCCCGCCTCACCGGCTGGCATCGGGGATCAGAGGATACCTTCGAGGTCTGGGCATCAAAATCTATCTTTGTCAGAGTAGACATCGGCTTCTGGCGGGGTTAGTCTTCTTCATGAAGACACGGTCAAGTGGACCCGGCAGACACGAACTGGCGGGTGTCAGTAGTGAAGTTCGCAGATCAGCGCGGCTCTGGAGTCCCGAAGCCAAGGTGTTCGCCGAAGGGTGACGGGGCTGGGAGCCGCGCTGGGCGGCCCGCGAGTCGAGGGGCCGCCGACGGCAACACCCATGCGGTACCGCAGCACCCGTTCACCAAGTGATCGCTCCGGAGGAAGGACGGAGGAGTAGACGCCATCAGGGCCGCCCGGCTCCGAGGAGCTTTCGGCCGGGTACCCGAAGACCCCGGAACGGAAGGTGGTCCCCGGTCACGCAGTCGCGATCCCCGCTACCCGCCCCCTGCCGGGCCGGGTAGCGGAAAGAGACGGTCGGCACAGCATGAGGGCCGACGGATGGTGTTGAATTCCCCTCGGGGCCCTGGTGCCGTACGGCACCGGGGCCCCTCGACGCGTTGCACTACGAGGTGACATGGCAGCAGATATCCCACTCAGCGATCGTCTGGACGACGACGACTACCCCGCGTACACCATGGGGCGGGCCGCCGAGATGCTCGGCACCACCCCTGGCTTCCTCCGAGCGATCGGTGAGGCCCGTCTGATCACTCCGCTCCGCTCGGAGGGCGGACATCGCCGGTACTCCCGCTACCAGCTGCGGATCGCCGCTCGCGCCCGCGAACTCGTCGACAGGGGAACCCCGATCGAGGCTGCTTGCCGCATCGTCATCCTCGAGGACCAGCTCGAAGAAGCTCAGCGCATCAACGCCGAGTACCGCCGCGCGGCGAAGGAAGGGTCCGGCAGGTCCGGTGCCGACCCGAGCTGATCACGTGGGCCCGGGCGGGCGGCTCGAGCACCCGCGACTCCCGGGAACGCGCGTGAGCGCCGACGCGGCGGGCCGGGCCGGTGACGCGCCGGTGTTCGAGACGGCCACGGCCCGCGTCCGGGTGCCGGGAACCGGCCCCGGGCGGCCCCGGGCGTGCCCCCTGGCCCCCCACCGCGCCCGCTCGTCCCACGCGCTCCACCGCCGACGGATCGGCGCGGGCGCCCCGTAACCGGCGGACCGGATCGGCCACCGTCCGCGGCGGAACGCGGCGGCGGGCGCCGGGTCAGCCGTCGCGCAGGCCCTTCAGCGTCGCGATGTCCGCCGCGTACTTCTCCTCCGGGCCGGGCGTCTCGATCACCAGCGGCACCCCGTCGGTCTCCGGATGCGTGAACAGCTCGCGGAACGGCTCCGCCCCGATGTGCCCGGCGCCGATGTTCTCGTGCCGGTCCTTGTGGGCGCCCACCACGTCCTTGGAGTCATTGGCGTGGATCAGTTTCAGCCGCCCGGTGCCGACCACGGACACCAGCTCGTCCAGGGTCTGCTTCATCCCGCCCGGCCCCGCCAGGTCGTGGCCCGCGGCGAACACATGGCAGGTGTCGAGGCAGACCCCCAGGCGCGGGTGGTGGTCCAGGGCGTCGAAGTACGGCCCGAGGTCGGCCACCAGCGAGCAGAGCGAGGCGCCCTGCCCGGCGGTCGGCTCCAGCAGCAGCCACGGGTCGTCCTCCCGGTCCAGCTCGTCCAGCAGCGGCAGCATCCGCTCCCGCACCTGGGCCAGCGCCTCGGCCCGGCCCCGCCCGCCGGTGGCGGACCCGGTGTGCACCACCACGCCCAGCGCGCCGATGGCCCGCCCGCGGCGCAGCGAGTGGCGCAGCGAGGCGGTGGAGTTCTCCACCGTCGCAGGGGTGTGGGAGCCGAAGTTGATCAGGTACGGCGCGTGGATGTACGCGGGGAGGGACTCCGCCGCGCAGCCGGCGCGGAACTTCTCGTCCTGGGCCGGAGTGCCGGCCGGGGTGGCCCAGCCGCGCGGGTTGGCGACGAAGACCTGGACGGTCTCGGCGCCGATCGTCCGGGCGTACGGCAGGCCGGTGGTGGCCAGCCCGCCGGCCACCTTGACGTGGGCGCCGATCGGGTTGCGGGCGCGGAGGGCGCCCTCCGGGGACGGCTCGGGACGGCCCGGGGCGGAGGGGGCGGGGGAGGTCGCAGACGTGCTCACCGTATCCAGGGTGCCAGGCGCGCGGACGTCGATCGCACCCGGCCGTCCCTCCGGCGCCGGCCACCGGCGGCACCCGGCCGCGGCCGGGGCGCCGGACGCGGACCGCCGCCCGCCCCGGAAGGGAGGCGGACGGCGGTGCGCCGCGCCGGACCGAGGTGGCCGGCGGCGTGACGGCTGGAAGGCGCCCTCGACCCGACGGTGACGCGGCTAGAAGACGCCCTTGACCTTGATGGTGATCTCGCTGCCCTCCGGGGCCCGCTCACCGGCGTCCACCGACTGGTCGGTGACCGTGTCGCCGGGGAAGAGCAGCGGGCGGTCCACATGGACCTCGAAGCCCAGGGCCTCCAGCTCCTCGGTGGCGTCGTCCACGTCGTCCCCCTCGACGTCCGGCACCTCGATCATGCGGGGCCCCTTGGAGAGGGTGAGGGTGATGGTGTCGCCCTTGGCCGCGTCCTTCTCGCTCGACGGGGACTGCTTGGCGACCGCACCGGCGTCCTCCTCGGAGAACACCCGGTCCTCGGCGAACTCGACCTTGAATCCGGCGTCCCGCAGGTCCGACTCGGCGTCGGCCGCCGACTCGCCGACCACGTCCGGGACGGAGATCGGCTCGCCCATGGAAACCTTGATCGACACCGCGCTGTCCGGCCTGCGCTCCACCCCGGCCCGCGGGTCGGTGGCGAGCACCTGGCCCGCCGGGGTCTCGTTGCTGAAATGCCGGGTCACCTTGCCGACGGCCAGCCCGGCGTCCTTGATCTTCGCCCGGGCCTCGGTGATCGGCATGCCCACCACATTGGGCACGGTGGCCCGGGGCGGCCCCTGCGAGATCCGGATGGTCACCGTGCCGGTGTTGCGGATGCGCTCGCCGACCCCGGGGTCGGTCTCGATGACCTTCCCCTTGTCCACCACGTCGCTGAACTCGCGGACGACCTTCACCTCAAGGCCCTTGTCGGTGAGCTTCCGCTCCGCCTTGGCCTGGGTCAGCCCGATCACCCCGGGCACCTTGGTGAACTGGCCCGAGCTGATGTACCACACACCGGCCCCCACCCCGAGCGCCAGCAGCACCGCGGTGATCAGCGCCAGCACCCGGCGGCGCGGCAGCCGGTCGCGCAGCGCCGGACGGGAGCCCCCGGCCGGTGGCGGAGCGGGTCGCTCCAGCCGGCTGGTGCGGCTCACGTCCCCGGTTCCGCCGCCCGGCGCTGCGGGACCGGCCGGCGGCCGTGCGATCACGCTCGTGCGGTCCTCCGAGCCGTCCCGCGCGCCGTCCCCCGCGCCGGGCGGCAGCAGGTCCAGCTGGGCGTCGGTGAGCGCGGCGCGAGCCGCCCGGGCGACCCCGAGCAGCTCCACCGCGTCGGCCGGACGCAGCTCCGGATCGCGGGCGGTGGCCCCGGTGACCAGTGCGTCCAACTGCGGCGCGAGCCCCGGGACCAGCACCGACGGCGGTGTGACGTCCTCGTGCAGATGCTGGAAGAGGATCTGTGCCGGGGTGCCCCCGGCGTGCGGCTTGGCGCCGGTCAGCATCTCGTACAGCACCACGCCGCAGGCGTAGATGTCCGCCCGGGTGTCCGCGGTGCCGTGCTCGATCTGCTCCGGGGCCAGGTACGAGACGGTGCCCATGATCGACTGGGTGTCGGTGCCGGTGGCCGCGTCCACCGGGCGGGCCAGCCCGAAGTCGGCGACCTTGACCCGGCCGTCGTCGCCGATCAGCACGTTCTCCGGCTTCATGTCACGGTGCACGAAACCGGCCCGGTGCGCCGCGCCCAGTGCCGCGAGCACCGGTTCCAGGATGTCCAGCGCGGCGCGCGGCTGCAGCGCCCCGCGCTCCCGCAGCACGTCCCGCAGCGTGCACCCGGCGACGTACTCCATGGCCAGGAAGACGTAGCGGCCGTCGGTGCCCTGGTCGAAGACGCCCACCACGTTGGGGTGGGCGAGCCGGGCCACGGACTTCGCCTCACGGATGAAGCGCTCCACGAAGGCGCCGTCGGCGGCGAGCGTCGGGTGCATCACCTTGAGGGCGACCACCCGGTCCAGACGGGTGTCGACGGCCCGGTAGACCGTGGCCATGCCGCCCACGGCGATCCGCGCGTCGACGCGGTAGCGGCCGTCGAGCACCTGGCCGACGAGCGGATCCTGCAGGGTCGTATCCACGGGACAGGAGTCTACGAGCCGTCCTCGACACCCTGTGCCACCTGCGCCGCGACCGGCTGCTACTGCAGCCGAACAGTGACATGCCGCCATGGCGCCCACCCCGGCGGGCGGGGCGGGCGCCAGGCCAGCGGGCGCCCGGGACGACCGCGGTCCCGGGGCGGCCGGCCGCGCGCCCGCGGGTGCCCGGTGTCCGCCCCTGCGGCCCCGGCCCGGACGGGCCCTGCGGCCTCGGCCCGGACGGGCCCGGCGGCCCGGACAAGCCTTGTGGCCCCGGCCCGGTGGGCGGTGCCGCGGGGGCGGCGAGCGCCCGAGCGGTCAGCCGCGCACCGCGCGCACATCAGCTCCCGAAGGCGGGGCGTTCCGGGTCGAAGTCGGCCAGGCCGCTGGTCGGTGAGGAGGCGTGGGCGAAGTGGCGGCGCGGGATCCGGCCGGCCCGGTGGGCCAGCCGGCCCGCCTCGACCGCGTGCCGCATCGCCTCCGCCATCAGCACCGGCTCCTGGGCGCGGGTCACCGCGGACGCCAGCATCACGGCCGCGCACCCCAGCTCCATGGCGAGCGCCGCGTCCGAGGCCGTCCCGGCGCCCGCGTCCAGCACCACCGGCACCTGCGCCCGCTCCACGATCAGCTGGAAGTTGTGCGGGTTGCGGATGCCCAGCCCGGATCCGATGGGCGACCCCAGCGGCATCACGGCAGCACAGCCCACGTCCTCCAGCTTGCGGGCGAGCACCGGGTCGTCGTTGGTGTACGGCAGCACGGTGAACCCGTCGTCGACCAGGATCTCGGCGGCGTCCAGCAGCTCCACCGGGTCCGGGAGCAGGGTCCGCTCGTCGGCCACCACCTCCAGTTTGATCCAGTCGGTGCCGAGCGCCTCCCGGGCCAGCCGGGCGGTGAGCACCGCCTCGCCCGCGGTGAAGCAGCCCGCCGTGTTGGGCAGCACCCGGATCCCGAGCCGGTCCAGCACGGACAGCACCGAGCCCTGCACGGTGGGGTCCAGCCGCCGCATCGCGACGGTGGTCAGCTGGGTGCCGCTCGCGACCAGGGACCGCTCCAGCACCTCCAGGCTGGGCGCGCCGCCCGTACCCATGATCAGTCGGGAGTCGACGGACACCCCGCCGATGACCAGCGGATCGTCAGCCATGCTCAGCCTCCCTGGACCGCGGTGAGGACCTCGACCCGGTCGCCGTCACCGAGCGGGGTACGGGGCCACTGGCTCCTGGGCACCACGCTCTCGTTGACGGCGGCGGCGACACCGCCGGCGGCCGGGGTGAGCGTGGCCACCAGCAGGTCGAGGGTGAAGCCGTCGGGGATCTCGCGGGTCTCGCCGTTGACGCTGACGGTCATGCGGGCTGCTCCTGACGTGGTGGTACCTGCCCCGCCCCGCCGGCCGCGGGGGAGGGTGCGGACGGGCGCCGGGAGGAGAAGCGCCGGGGGGAGAACGGGCGGGCGTGGGCGGGGAGTTCGCCGGTGGTGAGCGCCTCGGCCATGATGTCGCCGGTGACCGGGGTGAGCAGCACGCCGTTGCGGTGGTGCCCGGTCGCCAGCTGGAGGCCGGGCAGGTCGGTGGGGCCCAGCAGCGGGGCGTTGTCCGGGGAGCCGGGCCGCAGCCCGGCACGGGTCTCGGTGAGCGGCAGTTCGGTGATGCCGGGCACCAGCTCGTGGGCGTCGCGGAGGAGTTCGTACACCCCGCCCGCGGTGACCGTGGTGTCCCAGCCCATCTCCTCGCTGGTGGCACCGACCACCAGCTCGCCGTTCTCCCGCGGCACCAGGTACACGTGCCCGCCGCGCACCACGGCCCGCACGGTGCGGGAGAGGAACGGCGCGTAGCCGGCGGGCACCCGCAGCCGCAGCACCTGGCCCTTCACCGGGCGCACCGGCGGCAGCACCTCGGGCGGGACCCCGGCGAGCCGGCCGCTGTGGCTGCCCGCGGCGAGCACCGTGCGGTGCGCCGGCAGCCGGGTGCCGTCCGCCGTCACCACCCCGGCCGCCCGGTCGCCGTCCAGCACCAGGCGCTCCGCCCGGGTGCGGTGGAGGGCCACCCCGGCCCGCCGGCAGGCGGTCACCAGCGCGGCGGCCAGCCGCCGCGGATCGGTCTGGTGGTCACCCTCCACCCGCAGCCCGCCGCACACCCCGGGCGCCAGCATCGGCTCCAGGCGGCGGCATTCACGTCCGGTCAGCCACTCCGCCTCCAGCCCGCAGCGCTGCTGGAGCGCGTGCAACTCCCGCAACTGCGCCCGGTCGTCGGCGTCGAGGGCCACGGCCAGGGTGCCGCAGGCGCGGAAACCGATGTCCTGGCCGCTCGCCGCCTCCAGTTCGGCGGCGAACTCCGGATAGCGCGCCGCGGAGGCCAGGTTGAGGCCGAGCAGTGTCTCCTCGCCGTGCGCGAGCTCGGTCACCGCGGCCAGCATGCCGGCCGCCACCTGGGCGGCGCCCTGGCCGGGTTCGGGGTCGGTCACCGCGCAGCTCAGCCCGCGCTGGGCCGCCCGCCAGGCCGTGACCAGGCCGATGATGCCGCCGCCGACCACCAGGACGTCGTACGGCTCGGATACCGCATGCATGGGCGGATCGCCCCTCCCTTCGCCGGCATGACCCGGATCAGGTTCGTACGGTCGGAGGCCGCGACAGCCTCCCTCTCAGCCCGGTGCGTCCGGGCTCCCGCGAGTGCTCTGTGCCCGCCACCCTAGTACGCCGCCCGAAGGAGCCGGAAGGGCGTGGTCCCCCCGCCCCGGGCCACCGGGGGTGCGGCCGGCCCGGCGCGCCGCCGGTGTGCCGGAGATCTCCTCGCGAGGTGTTCCGGCCGACCGGCCGCCCCGTCCTACAGTGATCGGGTGAGCGATGGGCTGAGGACACCGACACCGACCGGCACCCGGGGCACCGACGGAGGACGGGTGGTGATCGTCGGCGCCGGGGTGGCCGGAGTGCAGACCGCGGTCGCGCTGCGCGAGGAGGGCTGGTCCGGGGAGATCGTGCTGCTGGGGGCGGAACCGCACCAGCCGTACGACCGCCCGCCGCTGTCCAAGGCCGTGCTGCTGGGCAAGGCCGACGGCTCGGCGTTCGACGTGGACTTCGCCGGCCTCGGGGTGGAACTCCACCTCGGCCGCCGCGCCACCGCGCTGCGGACCGGCGAGCGGCTGCTGCTCACCGACTCCGGACCCGTCGGCTACGACCACCTGGTCCTCGCGACCGGCGCGGAACCCCTCCTGCTGCCCGGCCAGGAGCGGCCCGCGGCGGGGGAGCGGCCCGCCGAGGGCGGCCCCGGCATCCATCTGCTGCGCACCCTGGACGACGCGGAGCGCCTGCGTCCGGTACTCGCCCGGCAGCATGACGTCGTGGTGGTCGGCGCGGGCTGGATCGGCGCGGAGTTCGCCACCGCGGCGCGCGAGGCGGGCTGCGCGGTGACCGTCGTGGAGGCCGCCGACCGGCCGCTCGCCGGCGCGCTGCCGCCGGAGGTCGCCGCCTACCTCGCGGGCTGGTACCTGGACAGCGGCGCCGCGCTCATCACCGGGGCCCGGGTCGTCGGGGTGGACGAGTCCGGGGTGCTGATCGCCGGGGGCGAGGGCCAAGGCGGCGGCGCGGACGGCACCACCCGGCTGCGCGCCGACGCGGTGGTCGTCGGGATCGGGGCCCGGCCCGCCACCGACTGGCTCGCCGGATCCGGCGTCGAGCTGGCCGCGGACGGCTCGGTGCGGGCGGACCAGTGGCTGCGCACCTCCGCCCCGGAGGTGTACGCGGTCGGCGACTGCGCCTCCTTCCCCTCCGCCCGCTACGGCGAACGGCTGCTGGTCCACCACTGGGACAACGCCCTGCAGGGGCCGCGCACCGTCGCCGCCAACCTGGTCGGCTCGCGGCGGCCGCAGTTCACCGGTGCCGTCTACGACCCGGTGCCCTACTTCTGGTCCGAGCAGTTCGGCCGCTTCGTGCAGTACGCCGGACACCACACCGCCGACGACGAGCTGCTGTGGCGCGGCGACCCCGGCGGCGCCGCCTGGTCGGTGTGCTGGCTGCGGGACGGTCGCCTGGTCGCCCTGCTGGCCGTCGGCCGGCCCCGGGACCTGGCCCAGGGGCGCAAGCTCGTGGAGCGCGGCGCGCTGATCGACCGCGCCCGGGCGGCGGACGCCTCGGTGCCGCTGAAGTCCGCGGTCCTCGGCGACGCCGCCGGCGCCTGACGCCCCCTCGCCCACCGGTGGCCGACCGGTGGGCCACCGTGCCCCCATGGGACGCGGAGCGTTCGCGATGAGTCCGTGGTGGATGGCAGGCTTGTTCCCGTGACCGAGATTGACGCAAAGATCGATGCCCTGGTGCCCGCCTGGCTCAACCTCCCCGACATCGCCGAACGCCTCGACGTCGAGGTGACCCGGGTCCGGCAGCTGGTCAAGGAAGGCCAGCTGATCGCCGTGCGGCGGGGCGAGAACCGGGTTCTCATGGTCCCCGCCGCGTTCATCGGGGAGGGGAAGGTCGTCAAGGGACTCAGCGGGACGCTGACCCTGCTGAGGGACGACGGCTTCAGCGACGAGGAGATGCTGGAGTGGCTCTTCACCCCCGACCCCACCCTGCCCGGCACCCCCGCGGAGGCCCTGCGCGAGAATCGCGGTACGGAGGTGAAGCGCCGCGCCCAGGCGCTCGCCGTCTGAACCGAGGAGCCGTCACGGGGTGCGGGCCGGACAACCGGCCCGCACCCCGCCGATCTGGGGGGTACCGCCCATGGCAACCGTCGCCGTCACCGCCGAGGCCGCGCACCGGCAGCTCGCCGACGCCCGGCTCTACCTGTGCACCGACGCCCGCAGGCGCCAGGGCGACCTGCCGGAGTTCCTGGACGCGGTGCTGGCGGGCGGCGTCGACATCGTCCAGCTGCGCGACAAGGGCATGGAAGCCGGTGCGGAGCTGGAGCACCTCGCGGTCTTCGCCGACGCCTGCCGGCGGCACGGCAAGCTGCTCGCGGTCAACGACCGCGCCGACGTCGCGCACGCCATCGGCTCCGACGTGCTCCACCTGGGGCAGGGCGACCTGCCGGTGCCGGCGGCCCGGGCGATCCTGGGCCCCCGGGTGCTGATCGGCCGGTCCACCCATGCCGAGGCGGAGGTGGACGCGGCGATCGCCGAGCCCGGCGTCGACTACTTCTGCACCGGCCCGTGCTGGCCCACCCCCACCAAGCCGGGACGGCACGCCCCCGGGCTGGAGCTGGTGCGGTACGCCGCCGCCCGGCAGCCCGCCCGGCCGTGGTTCGCCATCGGCGGGATCGACGCGGCCAACCTCGACGAGGTGCTGGACGCCGGTGCCCGGCGGGTGGTGGTGGTGCGTGCCATCACCGAGGCGGACGACCCCGGTGCCGCCGCCGCCGCGCTGGCCGAGCGGGTGCGCGCGGCCGCGGCCGGCTGATCCGGCGGCCCCATCCGGGCGTGCGGCGGCCGGCCGCCCGCCCGGACGCTCCGCATCCCGGAAAAGTGTCCGCACTGCGGACAGGGGTCCGACGAAACGGGCATATCGCCTCGGTCGGCTGGGCGTGCGTGACGGCGCTGGCTAACCTGCCGGTATGGCCCTAGGCACTGCTTCCACCAGGACAGACCGCGCACGCACGGTGCGCGAACTGCTCGCCTCCGGCGAACAGTCCTATTCGTTCGAGTTCGCCGCCCCGAAGACGGAGAAAGGCGAACGGACCCTGTGGAACGCCATTCGCCGCATCGAGGCGGTCTCCCCGACCTTCGTCTCCGTGACCTACGGGGCGGGCGGCTCCTCCCGGGAGGGCACCGTCCGCGCCACCGAGCGCATCGCCACCGACACCACGCTCACCCCGGTCGCCCACCTCACCGCCGTCAACCACTCCCTGGCGGAACTGCGCAACATCATCGGCCAGTACGCCGACGCCGGCATCAGGAACATGCTCGCCGTCCGCGGTGACCCGCCCGGCGACCCCATGGGCGAGTGGATCCGCCACCCCGAGGGCGTCAGCTACGCCGCCGAGCTGGTCCGGCTGATCAAGGAGTCCGGCGACTTCTGCGTGGGCGTCGCCGCCTTCCCCGAGATGCACCCGCGCTCCACCGACTGGGACACCGACGTCCGCCACTTCGTGGACAAGTGCCGGGCCGGCGCCGACTTCGCGATCACCCAGATGTTCTTCTACCCCGAGGACTATCTGCGGCTGCGGGACCGGGTCGCCGCCGCGGGCTGCGACACCCCGATCATCCCCGAGATCATGCCGGTCACCAACGTCCGGCAGATCGAGCGGTTCGCCCAGCTCAGCAATGCCGCGTTCCCGCCCGACCTGGCAGAGCGGATCCTCGCGGTACAGGACGACCCGGCGGCGGTACGCTCGGTCGGCATCGACTACGCCACGAACCTGTGTGCGCGGTTGATGGCCGAGGAGATCCCCGGGCTGCACTTCATCACCCTCAACCACTCCACGGCGACCCTGGAAATCTACGAGAACCTCGGACTGCACCAGCGGTCCGGATGACGGCGGACGGCACACGGCCGCCGTACGAGAGGGGCGTACATGGGCTGGGCGGTCCTCTACATCGCGTTCGGCATCGTCGCGCTGTGGCTGCTGGGTGAGGTGCTGCTGCAGAACAAGGCACGGCTGCGCTGGCGGCTGCTGGCCTTCACCGGGTTCCTCGGCGTGGTCGCGGGGGTGCTGCTCGCCTCCGTGATCGTGATCGGCGTGGGCGCGGCCGCGTTCGCCGTCGGCCAGACCTACGTGACCCTCTCCTACCGCCGTGGCTTCACCGCGGGCTGGGTGATCAGGAACAAGCGGGGCTCCGCCGGGCGGCGCCCCGCGCGGCCGGAAGCGGAACCCGTCCCGGAAGCCGGCGGCCCGGCCCCGGCGCCCGGGCCGGAGCAGCCTCCGCTGCCCACCTACCAGCCGGAGCCGATGCCCGACGACACCGGCGGGTACGCCGCCTACCGGAGCCCCGAGCCGGCGCCCGAGCCGGAACCGGAACCGGGCTACGACGCCTTCACCACCTCCCAGGCCGGATACGGCGGATACGAGGGGTACGACGGATACGGCTACCCGCAGACCCCGGGCGAGCACGGCGACCAGGGCGCCGGGCAGGACTTCGGCGCCGCGCCCGGCCCGGCGCCGGTGCCCGACGGCGGGCACCCCTACGGCACCCCGGGCTACGCCACCGCGGACCACGGGTACGGCGAGGCCGGGATCTACCGGGACGCCGGCCCGTACGGCGCCGCGCAGCAGCCCTACCCGGGATACGACCAGCAGGCCTACGACGTCTACGGACAGCCGCAGTACGGCACCGCGGCCGACGACCACTACGCCGCCCAGGACGGGTACGCCGCCCAGGACGGGTACGCCGCCCCGGGTTACGTCCAGCAGCCGTACCCGGCGGCCCAGCCGTATCCGGTCGGGCCCGAGGACACCCCGCCGGGCGGGGTCTGGGTGCCGCAGCAGCGGGACGGGGACGTGCCGGCCGCGCCGCCGGAGCAGCCGCCGCACTACCCGTACCAGCAGGAGCCGGGGCCCAGCGGCTACGACGGCCAGTACCGCTACTGACCGCCGGCCGCCGCCACCGCACCGGTGGCGGCGGCCGGCCACCGGCGAGCGCCCGGTGCGGCCCGCCGGGCGGCTCCGGGGCGCACCCGCCCGGCGCCGCAGGGGGTCGACGTCGTACCCGCCGGGCGTCGTGCCCGCCCGGCGCCGCACGCGGCCGGGGCGGCGGGCTACTGGGAACCGCGCCAGCCCGCGCCCTCGACGATCAGCCCGGCGACCAGCGCCCCGGACATCCCCGCGTGCGGCAGGCCGCCTCCCGGATGGGCCCAGCCGCCCGCCAGGTACAGCCCCGGTGTCCGGGTCAGGTTGGCGGGCCGCAGCAGCCGCCCGTCCACCCCCGCCAGCGCGGGCGGCGGCACCGCGCCGCCCGGCGCACCGGTGCCGGCCGCGACGTCGTGCGGCGTGCGCACCTCCCGCCAGAGCACCCGCCCGGCCAGCCCGGGGATCGCGGCCCCGGCGGCGGCCACCAACCGGTCGGCGGCCGCCTCCGCCACCGCCGGGTCCGCCCAGTCCACCGCGCCGTGCGGGGCCACGGTGGCGGTGAGCGTCACCGCCTCGTGGTCCTCGTCCGGCCGGGTGGCCGGGTCGTCCGGGCGGAGCACCGTCACGGTGGGACGCCCGACCGGAGCCCCGGGCGCGGAACGGCCGCCGAAGACCGCGGACAGCTCGGCGTCCCGGTCCCCGGCGTGCACGACCGTGCGGTGGGCGGTGCCCGCGGGCCGGGCCCCGGACAGCGCGAGGAGGACCGTCAGCCGGCCGGGCGGGCCGTCCGCCGCCCCGCCCGCCGGCCGGACGTCACCCTCGGCCCACGGCGACGCCCCGTCCGTCAAGGCGGGCAGAACCGCCGGGTGGACACCCGCGACCACCGCGTCCGCCGCCACCGGCGGAGCGCCGCCGCCGAGCAGCAGCCCCGTCACCCGCCCGTCCGCCGTCGTGATGCCGGTGACCTCGGTGCCGAAGGAGAACTCCACCTTCCGCGCCCGGCACCGCTCGTACACCGCGTCGGCCAGCGCCCGCATCCCGCCGCGCACGTACCAGCTGCCGAAGGTCTGCTCCAGGTAGGGCAGCACCGTCGCGCCGGCCGGCGCGGCACGCGGATCGAGCCCCTGGGCCAGCGCGTGGCTCTCCAGCAGGGCGACCGCCCGCGGGTCGCCCAGCTCCCGCGCGGCGATGTCGGCGAGGGTCGCCGGCCGGCCCGCGCCCCGGCGGAACCAGCCGCGCCGCGGCGGCACCGGATACGGGTCCCGGCGGAGCGCCGACCAGTCGGCCCGCAGCGGCTCCTCGAGCAGCGGCCGGCGGGTGGCGTCCCAGGTGTCCCGGGCGCGGTTGACCAGCTCGCTCCAGCGCTCGCCGGAACCCGCGCCGAAGGCACCGTCCAGCGCCGCGAGGACCCCGCCCCGGGAGGCGTTCGGCAACCGGAGGCGGGTGCCGTCCGGGAACACGTGGTCAGCGGCGGGGTCGACCTGGGACAGCTCGACACACCGCTCCAGCGGTTCCTTGCCGGTCTTGACGAACAGGTCGCGGTAGACCGCCGGCAGATGCAGCAGACCGGGGCCGGTGTCGAAGGCGAAACCGTCCCGCTCGAAACGCCCGAGCGCGCCCCCGTGCGTCGGTCCCCGCTCGTACACCGCCACCCGGTGGCCCGCGACGGCCAGCCGGGCAGCGGCAGCCATGGCGCCCATCCCGGCGCCGATCACCGCAATCCGTGCCATGTCCGTGACCCTATCCGCGCCACCGGTCACGCCGGGCCGCAGGTCCCGCCGGGGTACCCCGGCCCGGCCGGAGCCGGTGCTCAGACCTGAGTAGCTGTACCTAGCGGCGCAGATGAGTAGCCGCGCGGATGATCGGCCACCCGCCCGGACGGGAGAGTGGTGCCCACGGAAGGGGCGCGGCGCCGGCACCGCCGACACGGGGTGGCGGAACGGCGCGGCGACCCGGACGCACCAGGGGGAAGCCACCAGCGGGAGCCAGGGGGACTCGGCGGGTGGCCAGGGGGAAAACGGGGTTCGTCCTCGATCGGCGGACGGGCGTGGCGACACGCCCCCGGCGATCGAGGACGTACACCGTTCCGGCCGGGACGCCCCACCGGGCGCGTCCACCGGGCGCACCGCGCCCGGCCGCGGTCCCGTTCCCGCCGCCGACCGCTCCGGCCGCCCACCGCGGCCCCGCCGCGCACCGTCCGGCCGCTAGGCCCGCGGCAGCTCCCGGGCGCCCGGCGGCCGCCCGCTGACCCGGCCCTGCAACAGCCGCGACAGCGCCGCGTGCACGTCGTCGATCGACCGCTCCGGCTGGTAGGACTGCCAGTCCAGGGCCGCCACCAGCACCATCCCGAACAGCGCCGAAGCGGTCAGCGGAATGTCGATCTCCGCGGTCAGCTCGCCGTCGGCGACGGCCTCGTGGAGCACGGTCTCGATCACCGCGATGGCGCGCTTGCGCACCAGCATCAGGGTCGACTGCCAGGCCCGGTTGGTGCGCCACAGCTCCGCGACGTAGAGCTGGGTGAGCGACGGGTAGCGGGAGATGAAGTCCAGCCCGGACCGGATCATCGCGTCCAGCGCGTCCACATGGCTGCCGCCGCGCTCCGCGGTCTCGTCGGCGGCGTGCTGCAGCGAGTCGGTGAGCAGCTCGATGCCGTGCCGCAGCAACTCCTCGAAGAGCACGGTCTTGCTGGCGAAGTTGTAGTAGACCGTGCCCTTCGCCACCCCGGCCCGCTCGGCGATCTCCTCCACCGTGGTGGAGGAGAAGCCCTGTTCGGCGATGAGCGTGACCGCCGCCTCGAAGAGCTTCCGCCGGGTGGCCTGACGGCGTGTGCTGCTGCTGTCCATGCCCCCGATTCTCCCTGCTGGACAGTGCCCCGCACGCCCCTCGCCGGGCCGGTTCACAGGGTGAGTTCCGGGTGCAGCCGGTCCAGCGTCCACACCTGCTTGCGCCGCGCGGACCAGGCGGTCAGCGCCAGCGCCGCCACCGTGAAGGCGGTCAGGACGGCGCACGCCTCCCACACCGGCCCCAGGCCACCCCCGGTGATCAGCCGCCGCAGCGCCGCCACGACGTAACTCATCGGCAGGAACGGGTGCAGCGCGTTGAAGAACCCGGGGCTGGTCTGCACCGGATAGGTGCCGCCGGCGGAGGTGAGCTGGAGCATCAGCAGCGCCAGCACCAGGATCCGGCCGGCCGGGCCGAAGCGGGCGTTGAGCCACTGCACGATGGCCGCGAAGCAGGCGGTGACCAGCAGCAGGAAGGCGACGGTACCGCCGGCCCGGGCCATCCGGAGCCCCAGCGACCAGTGCAGCACGGACATCAGCGCGGCGGTCTGCAGGGCCCCGATCACGGCCACCGGAAGCCATCCGGCGAGCGCTGTCCGCCAGGCGGAGGCGCCCGCGGCGAGCGCCCGGCGATTGAGCGGCTGGATGAGCATGTAGGCCACCATCGCGCCCACCCAGAGGGCGAGCGGGATGAAGTAGGGCGCGAAACCGGTGCCGTAGTTGGGGGCCGAGTGGAGCGAGTTCGACGCCAGCCGCACCGGATCCGCCATCACCTCGGTGCGCGCGTCGCGGTCGTCCTTGCCGTAGTCGGGGATCCGCTCGGCGCCCTTGTGCAGCCCGTCGGCGAGCTTCCCGGAGCCGTCGACCAGCTTGATCAGGCCGGAGTCCAGGGTCTCGGCGCCGTCCCGGAGCGTCCCCAGCCCGCTGTCCAGGGTCTTGGAGCCCTTCTTGGCGGAGGTCAGGCCGGTGTGCACGTCGTCCGCGCCCTTGGAGACCTTGTGCGCCCCGGTGTTGAGAGCGTTGATCTTGGAGACGGCGGTGTCCAGGTCCTCGTCCAGGTGCGGCGCCTTCTTCGCCAGCCAGGCGGCCTTCTCGTGCAGGTCGTCCAGGTGGCCGCCGAGGGTGTCCAGGTCGGTGGTGTGCCGCTGCACCAGGTCGTCGACGTCCTCCGCCACGTCCGCGGCGGTCCCGGCGGCCTCCTTGGCCTTCTTCAGCGCCGGGCAGTCGGGGTCCGTCCGCACCGGTCCCTCGCAGCGGCGCGCGTACTCCGCGGCGAGGTCGTCCGCGGCCGTGCGGGCCTGGAGCGCGGCCGTGGCGGCCGCCTCGGGGAGCTTGCCCAGGTCCTCGGACGCCTTCGCGGACGCGTCGGCGACCAACTGGGAGACCTCCCCGATCTCCTTGCCGTTCTCCTTGAGGAAGGGCCGGATCCGGTCGGCGACCCCGTTGACCTTGTCCGCCAGGGTCTGGGTGCCCTCGGCCAGGTCGACGGCGCCGGTCTCCAGCCTGCCCGCGCCCTTGTCGAGCTTGGTCAGGCCGTTCTTCAGGGACCGGCTGCCCTTCTTCGCCTTGGCCAGGCCCTCGGCGAGGCTGCCGGCGCCCCGCTGCGCCTTGCCCAGCCCCTTGTCGATCTTGTCGGCGCCCTGGGCTGCCTGCTCCGTCCGGCCGTGGATGTCGGAGAACGAGATGAAGATCCGGTCGTAGAAGCCGCGCGAGGCCTTGGCGGAGGCGGCCGCCCGCACTTCGGAGAAGACCGTCCGGGAGATCTGGCCGACGATGTAGTTGTTGGAGTCGTTGGTCCGTACCCGCAGCGCGCCCGTCGCCGGGTTCTCCCCGGAGCTGGAGGCGATCTGCTTGCTGAAGTCCTCCGGCATGGTGAGCGAGAGGTAGTAGGTGCCGTTCTCGACGCCCGCACGGGCCTCGGCGGCGCTCGTCTCATGCCACTCGAACGTGTCGCTCCGCAGCAGCCGTTCGGCGATGTCGTCGCCCGCGGTGATCTTCCTCCCCTGGACCTCGGCGCCCCGGTCGGCGTTGACCAGCGCCACCGGGATCCGGTCCAGCCGCCCGTACGGGTCCCAGAACGACCAGAGGTACAACGCGCCGTACAGCAGCGGCAGCAGGAGCAGGGCGACCAGGGCCGCCCGGGGCATCCGTCCCCTGCCGAAGCGCTTCAGCTCAAGCGCGGCCAGCTTCGGAGATCGCATCCCCGGCCCCCTCCTCGTTCCGCGGGGCCGCCGGCTCCCGCACGGCCTGCTCGGTCTTCCCGGCGGGCCGGGTCTGCCCGGTCTGCTCGGTCTGCTCGGCCGGCCGGGTGCGGTTGGCCGGTTCGGTCGGTGCCGTCGGTTCGGTCGGTTCGGCAGGTCCGGTCGGGTCAGCCGGTTCGGCGGGTCCGGTCGGGTCAGCCGGTTCGGTCGATCCATCCGGTTCGGTCGCTTCGGCCGGTTCGGTCGCGTCCGGCGGGCCGGTCGGGACGACCACCGCCCCCTCCGGCGCCTCGCTGCACACCGCCAGCACCGTGACGCCCTCCGCGGTGAGCCCCCGCAGCAGCTCCCAGGCCCGCTCCCGCTCGGAGTCCGAGAGCTTGAGGTCGGTGTCGTCGACGGCGAGCAGGGCGGGGCGCCGGATCAGGCCGAGCGCCACCGACAGCCGCAGCGACTCCAGCCTGTCCAGGTCCCGGACGGCGGTCCGCGGGCCCTTCGGCAGGGTGTCCAGGTCCAGGCCGGCCGACGCCAGCGCCGCGTCGATCCGTGCCCGGGCCGCCGCGCGTTCCCCCCGCGGTCGGAGCAGCGCCAGCGGGGAGCCGGTGAACCGCCGCTCCAGCAGGGCGCGTTCCCTCAGGTGCTCGGCGACGGTGAGGGCCGGGTCCAGTTCGGTCACCCCGGGGACGTGGGCCAGTGCGCACACCCGGCGGACCGCCGACATCCGCCGGGGCAGCCGGTGTCCGGCGACCACCGCCTGCCCGGCCGCGACACGCATACGGCCGGTCAGGGCGAGCAGGAGAGAGGTACGGCCGGAGCCGGACGGCCCCGCGATGGCGATCAGGGAACCGGGGCCGGCGCTCAGCCGGACGTCGCGGAACGCCCAGCCGCGCGGGCCGCGGACGCCGAGTCCCTCGGCCGATACCGCGGCGGCGCCCGGGGCGTCGGATGGTGCGGTGGTGTCCAAGAATCCCTCCGGAAGCCGACTCTTTGAACTGACCGGTCAGTTCAAAAACTGTAGCAGCGGGCCTGCCGGCGGGGCGGCGGAGGGGTACCGCGCCGAGGGCCGGACCGCCGGCGCCGGGGCGCCGGGCTGCCCGTGGCGACGGCGAAGGAGCCCGGGGGCGGTGCCTGCGGGCAAGGTGGCCCGATCGCCCGGGAAGGGGACGTTTGTGCAGGTCAGGGCCGATTGTCAGTGGTGTGCCGGACGATGGGCACACACGGCGGCCACCGTCATCACCGGCGGGGTCCGCCCTGGGACGACAGGAGGTTCGTCATGGCCAGTACCGCTGCCGCGCGCCGGCACCGTGCCGCCGGCACCGCCCCTTCGTTGACCGGACCCGCGACCGATGTCCACCCCGTCCTGCGCCGCGCCACGGCCCCGCCGGCCGCGCTCGGACTGCTCACCCAGGCCCACCTCGGCCTGGAGGAAGCCGCCCTGCTGGAGACCGCCAACGAACGGTTCGCCACCGCCCACCTGGCGGCACTGCGGACCGCCGCCGCCGTCCTCGCGGTGCGCGGCCGCCCCGAACCCACCGCGCGTCGCCGGGCGCGCATCCGCAGCGCCTGGGAGGTGCTGCCGGAGGTCGCCCCCGAGCTGACCGAATGGAGCGCCCTGTTCGCCTCCGGAGCCGACCGCCGGGCCCGGGCCGAGGCGGGCATAGCCGGCGCGGCCAGCGCCCGGGACGCCGACGACCTGTTCCGGGCAGTCGGCATGTTCCTCCGCATCGTCGAGCGGATGCTGGCGCTGCAGCCGACCCTCCCTCAGCAGACCGCCCGGACCGACGGACCGACCACCCGGACCGACGGGCCGGAGGAGGAACGGGAGGCACCGGTGACCGGAGGCTGACCCGCCCCGGGGGTGCGCCCGGGGCCCGCCCTGGGCGCACCCGGGGCGGGAGAGCGCCTCGCGGATGCCGCCCGGTGGGTGGCCGGGGCGCCGCCGCCACCGGACCGGCCAGGCCTGCGGATCCGCCGTGGGCGGCCGGGAGGTACCTGCCGGGCGCGGCGGGTGCCCCGCGCGCCGCCACACCCCTGGTGAGGCAATAGGCTGGGGCCGTCGACGTCAGCAATCGGTCGTCACCGCGGGAGCGGCGACGACACCCGCGCCGAGGAGCCATCCGCCGTGCCCGAGCCTTCCCCTAACCCCGGCGGGGAGATCCCACTTCGCCCCCGCGCGTCCCTCCGCACCGCAGTGGTGTGGGAGGTCCTCGAGGACGCCCTGGACCGCCGGGTCAAGACAGCCGATCCGGCGGCCGGGGGAGTCCTCGACGTGCTGGACACCGGCGGCGGCACCGGCAACTTCGCCGTCCCGGTGGCCCGGCTCGGCCACCGCGTCACCGTGGTCGACCCCAGCCCCAACGCCCTGTTCGCGCTGGAACGCCGGGCCGCCGAGGCCGGCGTCGCGGACCGGGTGCGCGGCGTCCAGGGCGACGCGCACGGGCTGTTCGAGGTGGTCCGGCCCGCAGGGTACGACGTGGTCCTCTGCCATGGCGTGCTGGAGTACGTCGACGACCCGGCCGAGGGGCTGCGCAACGCCGTCGCCGCGCTGCGTCCGGCGGGCACCCTCAGCCTGCTCGCCGCCGGTCTCGGCGGTGCCGTGCTCTCCCGCGCGCTCGCCGGGCACTTCTCCGAGGCCCGGCACGCCCTGACCGACCCGGCGGGCCGCTGGGGCGAGGGCGACCCGATTCCGCACCGCTTCACCGCCGACCAGCTGACCGAGCTGGTCACGGCGGCCGGTCTGGAGGTGGGCGCGGTGCACGGGGTACGGGTCTTCTCCGACCTCGTCCCCGGCGTACTGGTGGACACCGAGCCCAGCGCGCTGGAGGCACTGCTCCAGCTGGAGTCGGCCGCCGCCGAACTGCCCGCCTTCCACTCCATCGCCACCCAGCTGCACGTCCTCGCCGAGCGGGGCTGACCGCGCCACCCCCGCCGAGCTGCGGTTCCGGACGGTGCGCTGGGCCACAGCCCACCCGATCAGCCGGTTCGCCCCGTATGATCGAGGGACACCGTCCCGCATGGCGGATCGGCGGGTGGGGAATGGAGCTTTCAGCGCCACCGTCCACCACAGCGGTACCGGTGGGTGAATTGGCGCAGAGGGGCGGGTTTCACGGGGGCGATTCCCTGCCTATCCTGAAAGGGTCGCACCCGGTCGCCCCCCGCGACCGACGAGTAGGAGGACTCCGTGCCGCTCTCGGAGCACGAGCAGCGCATGCTCGAGCAGATGGAGCGAGCGCTGTACGCCGAAGATCCCAAGTTCGCGACAGCGCTTGAGGGTAGCGGCCTGCGCACGTACACCCGTCGACGGGTCTACCAGGCGGTCGCTGGTTTTCTGGTGGGCATCGCGCTCCTCATGGTCGGCGTGGCTGTCCAGCAGATCTGGGTCAGCGTGGTGGGCTTCCTCGTCATGCTCGGATGCGCCGTGCTCGCGGTGACCGGCTGGCGCAAGGCCCCCAAGCCCGGAGAACAGCGGTCGGCCGGAGCCGGTGAGGGCGCGGGACGTCGCCATCCGGGCCGCCAGCGCCGTTCGATGATGCACCGGATCGAGGAACGGTGGCAGCGCCGCCGCGACGAACAGGGCCACTGAGCACCGCACCGTACCCGCCCTGCCCGGGCGGTGGCGGGTGACAGAACGCTTGATCAAGGCTTGAGGAGGGCGGGCGCCACAAGGCGCCCGCCCTCCGTCGTGTGTACCCGGGCGACCGCCCGGGCTTCCGCGCTCGGCTGGGACCCCTGCCGAGCGTGCCCTCGCGTGCTCGCTCGCGCCTTCGCACCTGGTCCCAGCGGCGGCCCCCGCCTCCGGCCGGTGCCGGGACGGGGCGGGTGGGCGAGCCCCGGTAGCCATGCCCGTCCAACTGACGGACGGCCGCGCACCCGGAGCGACGAGTACCGGACGGAGGACCGGTCGACGGCATCCGGCACCCAGACCATCGGGCATCGGATGAGCGGCCGGCGGCCCGGGTGCTCCGGGCATCGGGCGGGCGAGGGCGGCACCCGGGCACCGGGCGGTCGGCCACCGGCCCGGGCGCCCCAGGCGTCGGACGGGCGAGAACGGCACCCCGGGCACTGGATGGGCGGCCAGTGGCCCGGGTGTCCCGGGCATCGGGCGGGTGAGGGCGGCACCCGGGCACCGGGCGGTCGGCCACCGGCCCGGGCGCCCCAGGCGTCGGACGGGCGAGAACGGCACCCCGGGCACTGGATGGGCGGCCAGTGGCCAGTGGCCCGAGTGTCCCGGGCATTGGACGGGCGAGGCGGTACCCCGGGCACCGGATGGGCAGGGCAGCTAGCGGGCAGTGGCCCGAGTCTCCCGGGCATCGGCCCGGCCGGGGGCGGCACTCCGGGCTCCGGATGGGCGGCCAGCGTCCAGTGGCCCAGGTGTCCCGGGCGTCGGACGGGCGAGAACGGCACCCGGGCACCGGGCGGTCGGCCACCGGCCCGGCGCCCCGGGCCGTGGGCGCAGCGCGCCGCCATCGGGGGCGCCGGCTGATCATCGGCGATCGGCCAGACACTGCCGCCCCCGACCGGGCCGCCACCGGGCAGGGCCGCCACCGAGACCGGGCCGCACTCTGGCAGCGCCGCCACCGGAGGGCCGCCACCTGGGCCAGTCCGCCACCCGAGGGCCGCCAGCTGGGCCAGTCCGCCACCCGAGGGCCGTCACCTGGGCCAGGCCGCCGCCTGAGGGCCGCCACCGGCGGGGCCGGTGCCCAGGCCCGGCCGGTGCCCGGGCCTGGGCACCGGCCGCCCGATGTGGTGGCGCGGTCAGCCGCGCTGCCGGCCCGGCCGGCGTATCCCGTTCGTCCAGCGAGTCCATCGCGCGGTGGACGCGCTCCACCGCGCGGTCCGCTCGGACCACCGCCGGGACGCCGCCCAGACGAGCCGCACGGAGGAGCGCGGCACGAGCAGGGCGCGCAGCCGGGTCCGGCGGTCGGACGCCGCCCGCAGCCCCGCGATCACCTGCCGTACGTCGCTCGCCAGCCCCGACACCGGATGCGGGTGCGGTGCGTACAGCACCTGCTCCACCGCCACCGCCACCCGCTGGGCCGCCTCGGCCGTCGGCGGGTCGAGCCGGCCGGCCCGGACGATCCGGGCCACCGCCCTCCGGGGGGTCTGCGAGTCGTCCGGGGCCACCCCGTGGTCCCAGGCGGAGTCGGTCAGCTCGTGCCAGGCGGCCAGCGTCCGGTCCGCCGCGTCCGCCGGGGTGCGCCCGGCGGACCCGTTCAGCCTCCGCGCCCTCACCCGCAGCCGCCACAGCATGGGCAGCAGCGGTGCGAGGACCAGCAGGGCCATGGCGAGGGTGGCCGCCGCCACCAGCGAACGCTGCTGCCAGCTCCAGCCGCCGGAGGAGCCGTCGTCGGTCGGCCCGGCCGGCGCGGCGTCGTCGCAGTCACCGAGCTTCTTCGCCGAGGGCGGGCAGCTCTCCTTGGCCGACGGCTCCGACGAAGGCCGGTCGGACGTCGTGGGATCCGGGTCCGGCACCTCGGTGGGGTCCTCGGAGGGGATCGGCGTCTCGGTGTAGTCGGGCTGGGTGCCCCGGCTGGGAGTGGGCTCGAACCGGGTCCAGCCCAGTCCCTCGAAGTACAGCTCGGGCCAGGCGTGCGCGTCCCGGATGCCGACCGACATCGTGCCGTCCGTCTGGGCCGTGCCCGGCGTGAACCCGACCGCGACCCGCGCCGGAATGCCCAGCGTGCGCGCCATCGCCGCCATGGTGAAGGAGAAGTGGACGCAGAAGCCCTCGCGCTGGCGCAGGAAGTTCGCGATGGCCTGCGGCCCCTTGCCGGCCTCCACCTGGGTGTCGTAGCGGAACCCGCCGTCGGAGGAGAACCAGTCCTGCAGCTTGACGGCCTGCTCGTAGGAGTTCCTGGCCCCGGAGGTCACCTCCCGGGCGGTGTCGGCCACCACCGGCGGCAGCGAGTCCGGCACCTCGGTGTACTCGCGGAGCAGCCGCGGCGGGGCCTCGGGCGCCGCCGCCAGCTGCCCGGCGGTCGGCTGGACCCGCATGCTGGAGACGGTGTACCGCACGCCCCGGGTGGTCTGCCGGTGGTCGCCGACCACGGTGCGGCCCTCCGGCTCGAACCGCCAGCGTCCGTCGATGTCCACCCGGGTCGCCGGGAAGGGCATCGGCAGCCAGTCCTGGGCGTACCATTCGGCGGCCGCGATGGTGGTGTTCACCCGGGTGGTGCGGATGTCGGTGTCCAGGCCCGCCGGCCAGGGGAACTCCGGCGGCACGTCGCCCACCGGCCGCTCCGACGGCTTCCAGGTGGAGCCGTCGAACTTGTCGAGCGCCAGGATCCGCAGATACATGTCCTGGGTGCGCTCGGCGGTGGTCTTGTACCGCAGTACTTCCTTGTTCTCCGGCTGGTTGAGGCTGTCCTGGAGCGACACCAGCGGGTTGACCGCGGAGATGGTGCCGCCGCCCCCGCCCTTCCCGGGGCCGTCGCCCTCGTTGTCCAGCAGCCCGCCGTCCAGGGACGGCAGCACCGCCGGCACCGCCAGCGCGATACCCAGGGCCAGCGCACCGATCCGGCGCCCGGTGCGGACCGGCGCGAGAGCGGGCCCGGCCGGGGCGTCCAGGCCGGAGCCGGCCCCCTCCGGCGGGCGCGGCCCGCCGCCCCCGCCGGAGAACAGCCGGCCCCACTGGGACAGCCGGTCCCGGCCCTCGGCCAGCAGGAGCAGCAGATAGCCGCTCGCCGCGAGCAGGAACCAGAGCCAGTCCCGGTCGCCCTCGGAGAGCCCGGCCGCGACCGAGTACAGCGCCAGCAACGGCAGCCCGGCGGGCGCGGCGCTGCGGTAGGTGACCGCCAGCGCGTCCACCACCAGGCCTATCAGCAGCACACCGCCGATCAGCAGCAGCCGGATGCCGTCGGTGAGCGGCGCCGGGCTGGCATACAGCGCGACGTCGTCCGCGCCCTGCCGTACCAGCCGGCCGAGGTGCTCGACCGATGTCGGGCTGGGCAGCAGCCCGGCGAACGCCTGCTCCCGGCTGAAGACCACGGTGACCAGCAGCAGCGTCGCCAGCAGCTGCGCGGCCATGGTCAGCGGGCGGGCCAGCGGCACCCGCCGGGCCGCCGCCCCCACCGCGCTCTGCACGGCCAGCAGCAGCGCCGCCTGGAGGATCCACCCGGACTTGTTCACCAGCGGGATCAAGGCGCACGAAGCGGCCAGCGTCGCCAACGCCGCGCACACCGCGAGCCGTGTGCGTCCGCTCACGACCACACCCCCGTCCTGCCCGCCGCCGTCGCGGCTCCCGCGTCCGCCCGGCTCCCGCCCCCGGCACCGGCGTGCCGCCACAGATGGGCCAGCGGGACCCCGGGGCCGACGTGCAGCGCCGTCCAGCCCGCCTCGCGCAGCAGGCCCAGCCGCTCCTCGGCGCGGTGGGCGTCGGCCCTCCGGGCCCCGGGCGACCAGGCGGCAACGTCCAGCACGAAGGCGATCGCCGCCGCGCTGCGCTGCCGCATCCGCGCGGCCAGCGCGGCCTGCTCCTCGTCCAGCTCGCCGAAGAACGCCACCAGCAGCCCCTCACCGCCGCCACGCAGCACGTCGTAGGCGGGGGAGAGGCCGGTGCCGTCCGAGTGGCCGACCACGGCGAGGGCGTCCAGCAGCATCCCGGAGGTCTCGGCCGACTCCAGGGACGGCCCGGCGAAACCGCTCGCCTCCCCACCCGGCACCGAGCTGCCGGTGTCGGTCAGCAGCCGGACCGCGTAGCCGCGCTCCAGCAGGTGTATCGCCGCCGAGGCGGCGCCGGACACGGCCCACTCGAACCCGGAGTCCGGCCCGGCACCGTGGTGCGCGACGGCCCGGGTGTCCAGCAGGACCGTGCAGTGCGCCCGCTGCGGCTGCTCCTCGCGCCGGACCATCAGCTCGCCGTAGCGGGCGGTGGAGCGCCAGTGGACCCGGCGCAGGTCGTCGCCGTGGCGGTAGCCGCGCGGGATGACGTCGTCCTCGCCCGCGAGCGCCAGCGAGCGGTTCCGCCCGTCGCCGTACCCGGCGGCCTCGCCCGCGAGCCGCACCGCCGGCAGCGGCTCCACCCGGGGCACCACGGTCAGGGTGTCGTAGGTGCTGAACCCGCGGGTCAGCTCGCACATGCCGAACGGGTCGGAGAGCCGCAGCTGGAGCGGCCCCAGCGGATAGCGGCCCCGCAGGTCCGAGCGGACCCGGTAGGACACCTCGCGCCGCCCCGACGGCTCGATCCGGTCGAGCACGAAGCGGGGCCGCGGGCCCAGCATGTAGGGCACCCGGTCCTGCAGCATCAGCAGCCCGGTGGGCAGCCGGGAGACGTTCTCCATCCGCAGGTGGACCCGGGCCTCGGAGCCCGCCGGCACCCGGGCCGGGTTGAGCCGCCGGCTGCCGGCGACCCGGTGCCGGGTGCGGTACAGCACGGCCGCGCAGGTCGCCGGCAGCACGGCGAGCAGCAGTCCGACCCGGAGCAGGTCGTCCTGGCCCAGCACGTAGCTGCACACCGCCGCCGCGATACCGGCGGCGAGGAAGGACCGCCCGCGGGTGGTCAGCCCGGCGAGAGCGGTCCGCACACCGCCCTTGTCGTCGTCACCGCCGGTCGGCGGAATCCCCCCAGCACTCATCACATCCTCCGGGCGCCCGGCGGCTGGTGGCCGTACTCGGCCGGCGGCATGCCCGGTGGCATTCCCTGCGGCATGGCCGGGGGCATGGCGGGCGGGGCGACCGGGGGCATCGCCGCGGTGTGGTGGGGCATCGGCTGCGCCCCGCGCGGAGCCGCGGTGGGCACCGGGGTGCGGTGCAGTATCTCCGCCACGACCTGCTCGGAGGTGCGCCGGTTCAGCTGGGCCTGCGCGGTCGGCAGCAGCCGGTGCGCCAGCACCGGGACGGCGAGCGACTGCACGTCGTCCGGGAGCGCGAACTCGCGTCCGGCCAGTGCCGCCGCCGCCTTCGCGGCCCGCAGCAGATGGAGGGTGGCCCGCGGTGAGGCGCCGAGCCGCAGGTCGGGGTGGCTGCGGGTCGCGGAGACCAGGTCGACGGCGTACCGCCGGACCGCCTCGGCGACGTGCACCCCGCGCACCGCGTCCACCAGCTTCACGATGTCCTGGGCCTGCGCGACCGGCCGCAGCGTGTCCAGCGGCGACACGGACCCGTGCACGTCGAGCATCTGCAATTCGGCCTCGGGGCTCGGGTACCCCATGGACACCCGGGCCATGAACCGGTCGCGCTGCGCCTCCGGCAGCGGGTAGGTGCCCTCCATCTCCACCGGGTTCTGGGTGGCCACCACCATGAAGGGGCTGGGCAGCTCGTAGGTCTGCCCGTCTATGGTGACCTGCCGCTCCTCCATCGATTCGAGCAGCGCCGACTGGGTCTTGGGCGAGGCGCGGTTGATCTCGTCGCCGATCACGATCTGGGCGAAGATCGCGCCCGGCTTGAACTCGAACTCCTTGCGCTGCTGGTCGTAGATGCTCACCCCGGTGACGTCCGAGGGGAGCAGATCGGGGGTGAACTGGATCCGGCGCACCGAGCAGTCGACGGACCGGGCCAGCGCCTTGGCGAGCATCGTCTTGCCCACGCCGGGGACGTCCTCGATCAGCAGATGTCCCTCGGCGAGCAGCACCGTCAGCGAGAGCCGCACGACCTCGGGCTTGCCCTCGATCACGCCCTCCACCGACCTGCGGACCCGCTCCGCTGTGGTGGTCAGATCGCTGAGGCTCGCTCGCTCGTCATAGGTCGTCACCCGGCCCTCCTCGGCCCTTTCCCGGGCCGGCGCCCTCGATACGGACCCGGCCCACCCCGAAATGCGGACACCGGCCCCCCGCAGGGGGCTGATGCCACATACGCATTCTTGCCGTCCCCGCGGCATCCCGTCACTCGCCTGTGGATAACCCAGGGGGATTCGACGGGATTGCCCCGATTAGGGCGTGAAAATGGGCTCAATCCTGCGATTCGACGGGGTCGATTTCGCGCAGCAAGCCCGTGTGCACATCAAACACGAACCCTCGCACGTCGTCCTTGTGCAGCAGGAAGGGGGAGGTGCGGACGCGCTGCATCGACTGACGCACGTCCTGGTCCAGGTCCTTGAACGCCTCCACCGCCCAGGCCGGGCGCTGGCCGACCTCGGCCTCCAGCTCGTGCCGGAAGTCCTCGGTGAGGTTGAGCAGACCGCAGCCGGTGTGGTGGATCAGCACCACGCTGCGGGTGCCCAGCGCCCGCTGGCTGATGGTGAGCGACCGGATGATGTCGTCGGTGACCACACCGCCGGCGTTGCGGATCGTGTGGCAGTCACCGAGTTCGAGTCCCAGTGCGGCGTGCAGGTCCAGCCGGGCGTCCATGCAGGCGACGACGGCGACCTTCAGCACCGGGCGGGCGTCCATGCCCGGGTCGTGGAAATCGGAGGCGTACCGGCGGTTGGCTTCGACGAGACGGTCAGTGACCGTGCCTCCCGTGGCGGCGGGGTCGTCGGCGGAGTGGGGAACCGGCTGAGGCGCGGATATCGACATGGCTACGAAGGTATGCGGAACCACGCTGCCGCGGAGGGTCGTGAGGTCGGGCAAACACGGGCACAACGCGCCCCGATGCGCCGTTGTGAGGTAACCCACATGAGTGGAGTGGCCTGCGCCGACCGGGTGACGGTAGCGGCACCCGTGCCCCGGGGCACGCCCCGGCCGGTTGGTTGACCGAGGGGACGAGTGGACTAAAGTGACGCGAAGTGGGAGGCGTGACGCTCCCCTAGGACACCGACACCGAACGTGCGCGGCGCGTACGTACCACTCGGCCTCCTCCCGCTCCCGGTCTCCTGACGTCACTTCCCCGGCGCCAGTGGGCCTCTTCCCCTTCGAGCGGGTGGGGACCCGGCGGTGCGTACCTCTCGCGCCGGACCTGCAGAAGGGCGCATGAGCAGCAACGCTCTCCACGTTCCCGTCATGCTCCAGCGCTGCCTGGACATGCTCGCCCCCGCCCTCGCCGAGCCCGGTGCGGTGGTGGTCGACTGCACCCTCGGCCTCGGCGGCCACAGCGAGGCGCTGCTCGGCACCTTCCCGGCGGCCCGCCTGGTGGCCCTGGACCGCGACCCGGCGGCGCTCAGGCTGTCGGCGGACCGCCTCGCCCCGTACGGCGACCGCGCCACCCTGGTGCACGCGGTCTACGACGAGCTGCCCGAGGTCCTCGACCGGCTCGGCATCCCCAAGGTCCAGGGCGTCCTGTTCGACCTCGGGGTGTCCTCCATGCAGCTGGACGAGGCCGGCCGCGGCTTCGCCTACGCGCAGGACGCGCCGCTGGACATGCGGATGGACCAGACGACCGGGATCAGCGCCGCCGAGGTCCTCAACACCTACCCGCCGGGCGAGCTGGTCCGCATCCTGCGCTCGTACGGCGAGGAGAAGTTCGCCCGGAAGATCGTCGAGGCGGTGGTCCGGGAGCGCGAGAAGGAACCGTTCAGCAACAGCGCCCGGCTGGTCGAACTCATCCGCGCGGCGCTGCCGCAGGCCGCCAAGCGCACCGGCGGCAACCCGGCCAAGCGCACCTTCCAGGCCCTGCGCATCGAGGTGAACGGGGAGCTCGCGGTGCTGGAGCGGGCCGTCCCGGCGGCCGTCGCGGCGCTCGCCGTCGGCGGCCGGATCGCCGTCCTGTCGTACCACTCGCTGGAGGACCGCCTGGTCAAGCAGGTGTTCGCGGCCGGTGCCGCGAACACCGCGCCGCCCGGGCTGCCGATCGTCCCCGAGCAGTACCAGCCCCGCCTGAAGCTGCTCACCCGCGGCGCCGAGCTGCCCACCGAGGAGGAGGTCGCCGAGAACCGGCGGGCCGCCCCCGCCCGGCTGCGCGGCGCCCAGCGCATCCGGGAGGACGCCCGGTGAGCCGGCTGCCCGCCGGCCGCCCCCGGCGCGGGGCCGAGCCGGGCCGGGAGGCGGCATGACCGCCTCCGCGGGTCCGGGCACGGCGGCCCGGCGGACACCCTTCGTGCTGCTCGTGGTGGTCCTCCTGGGCTCCGGGCTGATCAGCCTGCTGATGCTCAACTCCGCCCTGAACCAGGGCTCCTTCGAACTCGACCGGCTGGAGAAGCGCACCACCGACCTGGACGACGAGCGGCAGGCCCTCCAGCAGGAGGTCGACCGGCTCGCCGCCCCGGACGCCCTGGAACGGCGGGCCCGGGAGCTGGGGCTGGTCCCCGGCGGCACCCCGGTCTTCCTCGACCCGGACGGCACCGTCCGCGGGGCGCCGGAGCCGGCCGGCGACACCTCCGTGCTGCGGCTGCCCGCGCCCGCCCTGCCCCCGGCCCTGACCGGCACCGCCCAGGACCCCCGCGAACCCGCCCCGACCTCCGGTAGGTGACGCACGTGCCGCACCCCCTCGGGAAGCGCCCCCGGTACCTCCGCCCACGACGGCCGCGCGGAGTGGCGGCCGGCCTCCGCACGCGCCGCCCGGCCGGGGCGGTGGCCGCCCGATGAGCACCCCCCGCGACCCCGGGCGCCGCGTGCCGCGCCCGGCCCGGCCCCGCGGCGAGACCCCCCGGTCAGGCTCCGGCGCGTCCCGCCCGGCCCGCCCCGGCACCCGCCGCCCCGGCCCCCGCCCGGCCCGCGACGCCGCCCGCTCCCGCCCGGCCCGCCCCGGCGGACCGGCCCGCGGCGGCAGAGCCCAGCCGCTGCGGCTGGGCAGCCCGCGCCCGCGGCTGCGGCTGATCAGCCTCGCGCTCACCCTGGTGATGCTGGCCTTCGTCATCCGGCTGCTCCAGGTGCAGGCCGTCGACGCCGACGCCTACGCCGCCAAGGCCAACATCAACCGGTACGTCCCGGTGCGGCTCGCCGCCGAACGCGGCACCATCACCGACCGGTCCGGGATCGCCCTGGCCACCACCGTCGACGCCTACGACATCACCGCCGCGCCGGACCTGCTGACCCCGGGCACCGCCCGGATCGACGACGCGCCGCGGCAGGCCGCCGAACTGCTCGCGCCGATCCTCGGCGCCAAGCGGTCGGACCTGGAGCACAAGCTCAGCGCCAACCCGAAGTCGAAGTACGTGGTGCTCGCCCGGCAGCAGACGCCGCAGGTGTGGAACCAGATCAAGGACCTCAAGCAGGCGCTGGCCGACAAGGCCGAGCAGACCGGGGGAGTCAACGTGCTCGCCGGGGTCAACCGGGAGGCGCACAGCAGGCGGGTCTATCCCAACGGTGAACTCGCCGCCGGGATACTGGGCTTCGTGGACGCCCAGGGCAAGGGCGCCGGAGGCATCGAGCGGCAGCTGGACGGGAAGCTCGCGGGCAAGGACGGCAAGCGGGTGTACGCCCAGTCCGGCGGCCGTCAGGTCCCCACCGCCGACGTCGACGAGCAGCCCGCGGTGCCCGGCTCGGACGTCGAGCTGACCATCGACCGGGACATCCAGTGGGCCGCCCAGCGCGCCATCAGCGAGCAGGTCGCCGAGTCCAAGGCCGACCGGGGCTACGTCGTGGTGCAGGACACCCGCACCGGGCAGATCCTCGCCCTCGCCAACGCCCCCGGCTTCGACCCGGGAGACGTGTCCGCGGCCGACTCCGCCACCCTCGGCAACGCCGCGCTCTCCGACGCCTACGAGCCGGGCAGCGTCAGCAAGGTGATGTCCATGGCCGCGGTCCTGGAGGAGGGCGCCGCCCGCTGGGACACCCGGGTCGAGGTGCCCAACCGGCTGCCCCGCGCCGACCGGGCGTTCGCCGACGACATCGACCACCCCACCTGGTACCTCACCCTCAACGGGGTGCTCGCCAAGTCCAGCAACATCGGCACCATCCTGGCCACCGAGCAGCTGGGCGACAGCCAGCCGCGGGCCAACCGGGTCCTCTACTCCTACCTGCGGAAATTCGGTATCGGCCAGTACACCGGCCTGGGTTTCCCCGGCGAGTCGCGGGGCATTCTGGCCAGGCCCGGGGAGTGGAGCGCCTCCCAGCAGTACACCATCCCGTTCGGCCAGGGGCTCTCCCTCAACGCGGTGCAGGCCACCTCCGTCTACTCCACCATCGCCAACGGCGGCGAACGCATCGAACCGTCCCTGGTGCGCGGCACCAGGGGGCCGGACGGCCGGTTCACCGCGGCACCCGCCCCGGAGCGGACCCGGGTGGTGAGCCGGCAGACCGCCAGGACGCTCGCCACCATGCTGGAGTCCGTGGTGGACGACAACGAGGGCACCGGCACCAAGGCGAAGATCTCCGGCTACCGCGTCGCGGGCAAGACCGGCACGTCCAACCGGGTGGATCCGAAGACCGGCCGCTACCACGGCTACACGGCCTCCTTCGCCGGTTTCGCGCCCGCCGACCAGCCGCGGCTGACCGTCTACTGCGCGGTGCAGAACCCGACCAGCGGCAGCTACTTCGGCGGCCAGGTCTGCGGCCCGGTCTACAAGCAGGTCATGGAGTTCGCGCTGAAGACGCTGCGGGTCCCGCCGTCCGGGAAGGAGCCCGCCCGGCTGCCCGTGAGCTACTCCCCGGGCTCCTGAGCGGTGTCACCGTGACGACGATCACCCCGGGCTCCGGGAACCGCCGCCGATTTCGCGACCAGGCGGGTACGCCCGGTACGCTCACCGCCGTGCCACACGCTGATCAGTCCCAAACCTCCGAGAAGGACGTTCCCGCGGTTTTCCCGGGAGCGCCCCGTCCCCTCCAGGTCTCCCCCACCCCGCTGGGAGAGCTGGCCGGTCAGCTGGGCATCGCCGCCCCGGAAGGGAAGCCGGTCACCGGGATCACCCATGACTCGCGCGCCGTCCGGCCGGGCGACCTCTACGCCGCGCTGCCCGGCGCCCGCCTGCACGGCGCCGACTTCGCGGCCCAGGCCGCGGACCTCGGCGCGGTCGCCGTGCTGACCGACCCGACGGGCGAGGAGCGGGCCGCGGCCACCGGGCTGCCGGTGCTGACCGTGCCCGACCCCCGGGCCCGGATGGGCGCGCTGGCGGCCACCATCTACGGCGAGCCGGGCGCCGGCCTGCTGCAGATCGGCATCACCGGCACCTCGGGCAAGACCACCACGGCCTACCTGGTCGAAGGAGGGCTGCGCGCAGCGTCCGTTGAGGGTGGTGGCGGGCGACGGGCGGGAGGGCTGCGCGCCGCGGCGGCCGGCCAGGAGCGGCTGACCGGGCTGATCGGCACGGTCGAGTCGCGGATCGGTGACGAGCGCGTCAAGTCCGAGCGCACCACCCCGGAGGCCACCGACCTCCAGGCGCTGTTCGCGGTGATGCGCGAGCGCGGTGTCCACTCCGTGGTCATGGAGGTCTCCAGCCACGCCCTGGTGCTGGGCCGGGTCGACGGCTGCGTCTTCGACGTGGCGGTCTTCAACAACCTCAGCCCGGAGCACATGGAGTTCCACTCCGACATGGAGGACTACTTCCAGGCCAAGGCGCAGCTGTTCACCCGGGCCCGCAGCCGGGCCGCGGTGGTCAACCTGGACGACGAGTACGGCAGGCGCCTGACCACGCTCAGCGAGGTCCCGGTCACCACCTTCTCCGCCGAGGGCCACCCGGACGCCCACTGGCGGGCCACCGACGTCGAGATCGGCGCGGTCGGCTCGACCTTCACCATCCTCGGCCCGGCGGGCGAGCGGGTGCGCGCCGCGTCCCCGATCGCCGGCCCGTTCAACGTCGCCAACGCGCTCGCCGCGGTCACCGCGCTGGTGGTCGCCGGGATCGACCCGCAGACCGCGGCCGACGGCGTCGCCGCCGTGCCCGGCGTACCGGGCCGTCTGGAGCGGGTGGACGCCGGGCAGCCGTACCTCGCGGTGGTCGACTACGCCCACAAGACCGACGCCGTCGAATCGGTCCTGCGCGCGCTGCGCAAGGTCACCGAGGGCCGCCTGCACGCCGTGCTCGGCTGCGGCGGCGACCGGGACCCGCACAAGCGCGCCCCGATGGGCGCCGCGGTCGCCCGGTTCGCCGACACCGCCGTACTGACTTCCGACAACCCCCGCTCCGAGGATCCGCTGGCGATCCTCGCCACCATGCTCGCGGGCGCCGCCTCGGTGCCCGCCCACGAGCGCGGCGAGGTGCTGGTGGACGCCGACCGGGCCGCCGCCATCGCCTCGGCCGTGGCCCGCGCCGAGCCCGGGGACACCGTCCTCATCGCGGGCAAGGGCCACGAGCAGGGCCAGGACATCGCCGGGGTGGTACGCCCCTTCGACGACCGCCAGGTCCTGCGGCGGGCCATCGAGCGGGCCCGGGCGGAAGCCCGGGCAGTGGACACCGCACCGCACCGTCACGACCAGGGATGACTTGATCGACATGCGCGCACCAGCCTCCCCCAGGAAGCTTCTCGGGACCGCCGGAGGTGACCAGTGATCCCACTGTCCCTCGCCGAGATCACCGGCATCGTCGGTGGACGGCCGCACGACGTACCGGATCTGGAGCAGCAGGTCACCGGGCCGGTGGTGATCGACTCCCGGGAGGCGGCACCGGGCACCCTGTTCGCCGCCTTCGCCGGTGAGCGCGCCGACGGCCACGAGTTCGCCGGGCGCGCCGTCGAGGCGGGCGCGGTGGCGGTTCTGGCCGCCCGCCCGGTGGGCGTGCCGGCGATCGTCGTCGACGACGTGGAGCGTGCCCTGGGCGCGCTGGCCCGGGCCGTCGTGGAGCGCCTGGGCGCCACCGTGGTGGCCCTCACCGGCTCGTCCGGCAAGACCAGCACCAAGGACCTGATCGCCCAGGTCCTGGAGCGGCACGCGCCGACCGTGTGGACGCCCGGCTCGCTCAACAACGAGATCGGCCTGCCGCTCACCGCGCTGCGCGCCGACGAGTCCACCCGGCACCTGGTGCTGGAGATGGGCGCCCGCGGCGTCGGGCACATCCGGTACCTCACCGGGCTCACCCCGCCCCGCATCGGCCTGGTGCTCAACGTCGGTACCGCGCACATCGGGGAGTTCGGCGGGCGCGAGCAGATCGCGCTGGCCAAGGGCGAACTCGTGGAGGACCTGCCGGCGGCCGCCGAGGGCGGCGTGGCGGTCCTCAACGCGGACGATCCGTTCGTCCGGGCCATGCGGGACCGCACCAAGGCCCGTACGGTGCTGTTCGGCGAGGCCGAGGACGCCGATGTGCGCGCCGAGAATGTCCGGCTCACTACGGAAGGTCAGCCTGCCTTCACGCTTCACACCCCCACCGGGTGCAGCGACGTGACCTTGCGCCTGTACGGTGAGCACCACGTGTCGAACGCGCTTGCCGCGGCCGCCGTCGCGCATGAGTTGGGCATGTCCGTATCAGAGATCGCCGTGGCGCTCTCCGAGGCCGGACAGCTCTCCCGCTGGCGGATGGAGGTCACCGAGCGCGCGGACGGCGTGACGGTCGTCAACGACGCCTACAACGCGAATCCCGACTCCATGCGAGCCGCGCTGCGCGCGCTGGTCGCGATGGGCCGGGCCAACCAGGCCCGGGGGGCGCGTACGTGGGCGGTGCTGGGCCAGATGGCCGAGCTGGGCGAGGAGTCACTCGCCGAGCACGACGCGGTCGGGCGGCTGGCCGTCCGGCTCAACGTCAGCAAGCTCGTGGCGGTCGGCGGCCAGGAGGCCGCCTGGCTCGACATGGGTGCCAAGAACGAGGGTTCGTGGGGTGAGGAGTCGGTGCACGTGTCCGACGTGCGGGCGGCGGTCGACCTGTTGCGCAGAGAACTGCGCCCGGGGGACGTCGTGCTGGTGAAGGCGTCCAGGTCGGTGGGGCTGGAGCGGGTCGCGCTGGAACTGCTCGATGGTGAGGGCGAGGTCGCCGGCCGATGGGCATGAGGCAGATCCTCTTCTCCGGAGCCATCGGGCTCTTCCTGACGCTGATCGGCACGCCGCTGCTGATCAAGCTGCTGGCCCGCAAGGGCTACGGCCAGTACATCCGGGACGACGGCCCGCGCAGTCACGGCAGCAAGAAGGGCACGCCCACCATGGGCGGTATCTCCTTCATCCTGGCCACGATCATCGCGTACGCCCTGACCAAGGTGATCACCTCCAGCGACCCGACCTTCTCGGGCGTGCTGGTGCTCTTCCTCTTCGCCGGTATGGGCCTGGTCGGTTTCCTGGACGACTACATCAAGATCGTCAAGCAGCGGAGCCTCGGCCTGCGTGCCAAGGCGAAGATGGCCGGGCAGCTCATCGTCGGCATCGCGTTCGCGGTGCTTTCGCTGAACTTCGCCGACTCGCGCGGGCAGACGCCCGCCTCCGACCGGCTCTCCTTCACCCAGGACTTCGGCTGGCAGATCGGCCCGGTGATCTTCGTGATCTGGGCGCTGTTCATGATCCTGGCGATGTCCAACGGCGTGAACCTCACCGACGGCCTCGACGGCCTGGCCACCGGCGCCTCGGTGATGGTGTTCGGCGCGTACACCTTCATAGGCGTGTGGCAGTTCCAGGAGTCCTGCGCCAACCAGCCCACCGCCGGACCCGCCTGCTACGAGGTACGGGACCCGCTGGACCTGGCCGTCGTCGCCTCCGCGCTGATGGGCGCCTGCTTCGGCTTCCTGTGGTGGAACACCTCGCCGGCCAAGATCTTCATGGGTGACACCGGATCGCTCGCGCTCGGCGGCGCGCTCGCCGGCCTGGCCATCTGCTCGCGCACCGAGATGCTGCTCGCCATCCTCGGCGGCCTGTTCGTCCTGATCACCATGTCCGTGGTCATCCAGGTCGGATCGTTCCGGCTCACCGGCCGGCGGGTCTTCCGGATGGCGCCACTCCAGCACCACTTCGAACTGAAAGGCTGGAGCGAAGTCCTGGTGGTGGTCAGATTCTGGATCATCCAGGGCATGTGCGTGATCGTCGGCCTCGGCATCTTCTACGCGGGCTGGCGGGCGGCCAAGTGACCCCGGAACTCCACGGCAAGCACGTCACCGTCGCCGGACTCGGCGTCTCCGGGGTCCCGGCCGCGCGGGTGCTGCGCGGGCTGGGCGCCGAGGTCACCGTCGTCAACAGCGGCGACGGGGAGCGGGAGCGCGCCCAGGCCGCGGACCTGGCCGAGCTGGGCGTCCGGGTGCGCCTCGGTGACGGGGACACCCTGCCCGAGGGCACCGAGCTGGTGGTCACCACCCCCGGCTGGAAGCCGTCGAGTCCGCTCTTCGCCGCGGCCGCCGCGGCGGGCGTGCCGGTCTGGGGCGACGTCGAGCTGGCCTGGCGGCTGCGGGACCGGGACCCGGCGAGGAAGCCGGCGCCCTGGCTCGCGGTCACCGGCACCAACGGCAAGACGACCACCGTCCGGATGCTCGCGTCGATCCTCACCGCCGCCGGACTGCGCACCGCGGCCGTCGGCAACATCGGCGTCTCGCTGCTGGACGTGGTGATGGGCGAGACGGAGTACGACGTGCTCGCCGTGGAGCTCTCCAGCTACCAGCTGCACTGGGCGCCCTCGGTGCGGGCCCACTCCGCGACCGTCCTCAACCTCGCGCCCGACCACCTCGACTGGCACGGCTCGATGGCCGCGTACGCGGCCGACAAGGGGCGGGTCTACGAGGGCAACCGGGTCGCCTGCGTCTACAACGCCGCCGACCCGGCCACCGAGGAACTGGTGCGCGAGGCCGACGTCGAGGAGGGCTGCCGGGCCATCGGCTTCACCCTCGGCACTCCCGGCCCGTCCCAACTCGGCGTCGTCGACGACCTCCTCGTCGACCGGGCCTTCGTGCCGAACCGGCAGCAGCAGGCCCAGGAACTCGCCCGGATCCCGGACATCGCCGCCACCGCCCGCGGCGGGGACGAGGGGCCGCCGCCCGCCCCGCACAACATCGCCAACGCACTGGCGGCGGCGGCGCTGGCCCGCGCCTTCGGCGTGGAGCCGGCGGCGGTGCGCGACGGACTGCGGGCCTTCAGCCCGGACCCGCACCGCATCGAGTACGTCGCCGAGGTCGGCGGCGTGACCTGGATCGACGACTCCAAGGCCACCAACACCCACGCCGCCGAGGCGTCGTTGGCGGCGTACGAGTCGATCGTCTGGATCGCCGGGGGCCTGGCCAAGGGAGCCACCTTCGACGGCCTGGTCGAGGCGTCGGCGAAGCGGCTGCGCGGCGTGGTGCTGATCGGCGCCGACCGCGCGCTGATCCGCGAAGCCCTCGCGCGACACGCCGCCGAGGTCCCGGTGGTCGACCTCGACCGGACGGACACTGGGGCGATGGCCGCGGCCGTCCGCGAAGCGGCACGGCTCGCCGAGCCGGGGGATACCGTCCTGATGGCCCCGGCCTGCGCCTCGATGGACATGTTCGTGAACTACAACGCGCGCGGTGACGCCTTCGCCGCCGCGGTCCGCGAACTGGCCTCCGGCGACGGCGGCCACGACCAGGATTCTCCACGGCACTGACCCGCCGGTCCCTGCGCGAGGACCGCCGGCGCGGGCCTTACGGAGGGAAGCGACGAGATGACCCGTGACGAGTCCGCGGCGGCCCGGCCCCGGGTGGCACCCGCCCCCCGGGGCCGGGCCCGCCCGGCGGCCCCGGCGCGCGGCGCGGCGGGTGGCCGCCCCGGCTCCCCGGCCCGCCGCGGCAGTCCGGCGGCCGCGGGGCGCGCCCCGCGCACGCCCCGTGCGCCCCGCACCCCGGCCGGGGGCGGGCCGCGACAGCTGCTCGACAAGGCACGGCGGGCCTGGGACCGGCCGCTCACCGCCTACTACGTGATCCTCGGCGGCAGCCTGCTGATCATCGTGCTCGGCCTGGTGATGGTCTACTCGGCCTCCCAGATCAAGGCCCTGCAGTCCGGGCTGGCGCCCTCCTACTTCTTCCGTAAGCAGCTGCTCGCGGCCGTGCTCGGCGGAGCGCTGATGCTCTTCGCGGCGCGCACCCCGGTGCGGCTGCACCGGGCCTTCGCCTATCCGCTGCTGGCCGCCTCGGTCTTCCTGATGTGCCTGGTCCAGGTGCCCGGGATAGGGGTGGCGGTCAACGGCAACCAGAACTGGATCTCCTTCGGCCCGTTCCAGCTCCAGCCGAGCGAGTTCGGCAAGCTGGCCCTGGTGCTGTGGGGCGCGGACCTGCTGGCGCGCAAACAGGACAAGCGGCTGCTGACCCAGTGGAAGCACCTGCTGGTGCCGCTGGTTCCGGCCACTTTCATCCTGCTCGGCCTGATCATGCTGGGCGGTGACATGGGCACCGCGATCATCCTCACCGCGATCCTCTTCGGGGTGCTGTGGCTGGCGGGCGCGCCCACCCGGCTGTTCGCCGGGGTGCTGGGCTTCGCGGTGCTGATCGGCTTCCTGCTGATCAAGACCAGCTCCAACCGGATGTCCCGGCTCGCCTGCATCGGCGCCACCGAGCCGGGGCCGGGCGACCAGTGCTGGCAGGCGGTGCACGGCATCTACGCCCTGGCCAACGGCGGATGGTTCGGATCCGGGCTGGGTGCCAGCATGGAGAAATGGGGTGAACTCCCCGAACCGCACACCGACTTCATCTTCGCCATTACCGGGGAGGAACTCGGCCTCGCGGGGACACTGTCGGTCCTCGCCCTCTTCGCGGCTCTAGGCTATGCGGGTATCCGCGTGGCCGGACGCACGGAGGACCCCTTCGTGAGGTATGCCGCGGGAGGCGTGACCACCTGGATCACGGCCCAGGCCGTGGTCAACATCGGTGCGGTGCTCGGTCTGCTGCCGATCGCCGGCGTCCCGCTCCCGCTGTTCTCCTACGGAGGGTCCGCCCTGCTGCCGACCATGTTCGCCATCGGTCTGCTGATCGCCTTCGCGAGATCGGAACCCGGTGCCCGAGCGGCCTTGGCCATGCGGCAGCCTGTGTTCGGTAAGAAGCGGGCTGGGCTGAGATGGAAGACGATGAGACGGCGCGTCAAGAAGCGACCGTCCGGAGAGCGGTGAATTTCGGTGCATGTCGTACTCGCCGGTGGGGGGACCGCCGGCCACATCGAGCCCGCGCTCGCCCTCGCGGACGCCCTGCGCAGGCAGGACCCGACCGTGGGGATCACGGCGCTCGGCACGGAGCGGGGGCTCGAGACGCGGCTCGTACCCGAGCGGGGCTACGAACTCGGGCTCATCCCGGCCGTCCCGCTGCCCCGTAAGCCGACCCCCGAGCTGATCACCGTCCCCGGGCGGCTGCGCGGCACCATCAAGGCCGCCGAGCAGATCCTGGAGCGCACCAAGGCCGACTGCGTGGTCGGCTTCGGCGGCTACGTGGCGCTGCCCGGCTACCTCGCGGCCAAGCGGCTCGGGGTGCCGATCGTGGTCCACGAGGCGAACGCCCGGCCGGGTCTCGCCAACAAGATCGGCTCCCGCTACGCCAAGTTCGTCGCGGTCAGCACCCCGGACAGCAAGCTGCGCAACGCCCACTACGTGGGCATCCCGCTGCGCCGCTCCATCGCCACCCTGGACCGGGCGGCGATCCGGCCGCAGGCCCGCGCGGCCTTCGGGCTCGACCCCAACCTGCCAACGCTGCTGGTGTCCGGCGGCTCGCAGGGCGCCCGCCGGCTCAACGAGGTCGTCCAGGCGGTGGCGCCGTTCCTGCAGCGCTCCGGGATCCAGATCCTGCACGCGGTCGGCCCGAAGAACGAACTGCCGCACGCCGACAACATGCCCGGAATGCCGCCGTACATCCCGGTATCGTATGTGGACCGGATGGACCTCGCGTACGCCGCTGCCGACATGATGCTCTGCCGCGCGGGTGCGATGACCGTCGCCGAACTCTCCGCCGTCGGGCTGCCGGCCGCCTACGTCCCGCTGCCCATCGGCAATGGTGAACAGCGGCTCAACGCCCAGCCGGTGGTCAAGGCGGGCGGCGGTCTGCTGGTCGACGACGCCGAGCTCACGCCCGAGTGGATCCAGGGCAACGTGCTCCCGGTGCTCGGCGATCCGCACCGGCTGTACGAGATGTCGCGGCGCGCCGCCGAGTTCGGCCGCCGGGACGCCGACGAACTGCTCGTCGGCATGGTGTACGAGGCGATCGCCCAGCGCCGTCAGGCGTGACCGGGCGGGTGCGCCGCCAGGCGTGAGGCGAGGTGCCCGGGGCCGCCCCGGGCACCCGCCGGAAGGAGGCAGGCAGCGTGGCCGGACCCAGGACCGCCGAGCGCGGCGGACGACAGGCGCCGGCCGCCCGGCCTCCGGCGGCCCGGCCGCGCCGCCGGCTGCGCCGTCCGGCCCGTCGCACGGTGGTGCTCGCCCTGGTGGGCGCCGTCCTGCTCGGCGGCGCCGGCACCTGGGTCCTCTACGGCTCGGGCTGGCTGCGGGCCGAGCGGGTGAACGTCTCCGGCACCGGGGTGCTCGGCGCCGAGGAGGTCCGGAAGGCCGCGGCGGTGCCGCTGGACTCCCCGATGGTCTCGGTGGACACCGGCGCGATCGAGCGCCGGCTGAAGGAGCGGCTGCCCCGGATCGCGGACGTGGACGTGGTCCGTTCGTGGCCGCACACCATCCGGCTGGAGGTGACCGAGCGGAAGCCGGAGGCGGTGCTGCGGACCCGGGACGGGTTCACCGAAGTCGACGCCGAGGGCGTCCGGTTCGCCACCTCCGAGGCGGCCCCCAAGGGGGTTCCGCTCCTCGAACTGGACATCGAGGACTCGCCGAGCACGCGCCGGTTCGGCACCGACCGGCTGCGCCGGGAGGGCGTGCGGGTGGCCGCCGCGCTCCCCGCTCCGGTCCACCGGGCCACCCGGGTCGTCCGGGTCCGCTCCTATGACGCCATCAGTCTGGAGTTGACCGGCGGCCGGACGGTGATGTGGGGGAGCGGCGAGCGGAACCCGGCCAAGGCGCGGGCGCTCACCGCGCTGATGAAAGCGGCGCCGGAGGCGCGCCACTTCGACGTGAGTGCCCCGAGCGCCCCCGCCGTGGCTGATAGTTGACCTCTGCGTGGACCGATATCCCGGCAGGCCAGCACCCTGGTTGGCTACCCTCAGGGGTGATCACATAGGGTGAAAAGAAAAACGGGAGGTTCGGCGTGTTCATTGAACGCGCGCCGCTTGTCGACTTAGTGTCCTGTTCCAGGAACCCAGGGAACAGCAGCACTGGTAACCCTAAACTTCACCTTTAGGGTTGGGGTCGGCCAAGAGGACCGCCCCATTCGGCATCAGTCGGCGCACCGCAGCAACTGCGGGGTGGCGACACGTAAATCGAGGCGAGAGGCCTTCGACGTGGCAGCACCGCAGAACTACCTCGCAGTCATCAAGGTCGTCGGCATCGGCGGCGGTGGCGTCAACGCCATCAACCGGATGATCGAGGTCGGGCTCAAGGGCGTCGAGTTCATCGCGATCAACACCGACGCGCAGGCCCTGCTGATGAGTGACGCCGACGTCAAGCTCGACGTCGGCCGGGAACTCACCCGCGGCCTCGGCGCCGGCGCCAACCCCGACGTCGGCCGCAAGGCCGCGGAGGACCACCGCGAGGAGATCGAGGAGGTCCTCAAGGGGGCCGACATGGTCTTCGTCACCGCGGGCGAGGGCGGCGGCACCGGCACCGGCGGCGCGCCCGTGGTCGCCAACATCGCCCGCTCGCTGGGCGCGCTGACGATCGGTGTGGTCACCCGCCCGTTCACCTTCGAGGGGCGCCGCCGGGCGAACCAGGCGGAGGACGGCATCGCGCAGCTGCGCGACGAGGTCGACACCCTCATCGTGATCCCCAACGACCGACTGCTGTCCATCTCGGACCGCCAGGTGAGCGTGCTGGACGCGTTCAAGTCCGCGGACCAGGTGCTGCTGTCGGGTGTCCAGGGCATCACCGACCTGATCACCACCCCGGGCCTGATCAACCTGGACTTCGCGGACGTCAAGTCCGTGATGTCCGAGGCGGGCTCGGCGCTCATGGGCATCGGCTCGGCGCGTGGCGACGACCGCGCGGTGGCCGCGGCGGAGATGGCCATCTCCTCGCCGCTGCTGGAGGCGTCCATCGACGGCGCCCGGGGCGTCCTGCTCTCCATCTCCGGCGGCTCGGACCTCGGTCTGTTCGAGATCAACGAGGCCGCCCAGCTGGTCAGCGAGGCCGCCCACCCCGAGGCCAACATCATCTTCGGCGCGGTGATCGACGACGCGCTCGGCGACGAGGTCCGGGTCACCGTCATCGCGGCGGGCTTCGACGGCGGTCAGCCGCCGGCCAAGAGCCGCGAGAAGGGACTCGGTTCGTACGGCGGCCGCGAGGAGTCCACCGCCTCCGCGCCCTCCCGCCCGGTCGCCCCGGCCGAGCCCAGCCGTCCGTCGTTCGGCGGACTCGGCAGCGTCACCCAGCGGGACGAGGAGCCGATCACCGATCCGGCCCCGGTCGGCGACATCACCTCCTCTCCCTATGGGAAGGAGCCGCCGCTCCCCCCGGTCAGCTCCCCGCAGGTCCCGCCGGCCCGTCCGTACCAGGACAGCGCCGAGGAGCTGGACGTTCCGGACTTCCTCAAGTAAGCACCGCCTGAAGTGATAGGGCAGCAGCACGAAGCGAGCGGCGCGCACTTCGCCTTCACCGACCGGTGGGGCGGAGTGAGCGCCGCTCCGTACGAAGAGCTGAACCTCGGCGGGGCGGTCGGTGACGACTCCGCCGCGGTACGCACCAACCGGGAGCTGGCCGCCAAGTCCCTGGGTCTGGACCCGGCGGCGGTCGTCTGGATGAACCAGGTGCACGGCCGGGACGTCGCGGTGGTCGACGGTCCGTGGTCCTCGGGCGAGGTGCCCGCGGTCGACGCGGTGGTGACCACCCGCCGGGGCCTGGCCCTGGCGGTGCTCACCGCGGACTGCACCCCGGTGCTGCTCGCGGACCCGGTCGCCGGGGTGACGGGCGCCGCGCACGCCGGGCGGCCCGGACTGGTCGCCGGAGTGGTGCCCGCGGTGGTCGAGGCGATGCTGGAGCTGGGCGCGGAACCGGCCCGGATCCGGGCGCGCACCGGCCCCTCCGTCTGCGGACGCTGCTACGAGGTGCCGGAGGCGATGCGGGCCGCGGTGGCCGAGGTGGTCCCCGAGGCGTGGTCGACGACCAGCTGGGGCACCCCCGCGGTGGACGTGGCGGCCGGGGTGACCGCCCAACTCGCCCGGCACGGTGTGAGAATCGACGCATCCTCCCCGGTGTGCACCCTGGAGTCGACCGATCATTTTTCGTACCGGCGCGACCGCACGACGGGGCGGCTCGCGAGTTATGTCTGGTGCGGGGACGCCCCCGGGCCGGTGGCTGGGATGAAGGCGGAGCTGTGACCGACCGCAAGAGTGAACTCGCCGCGAACCTGGCCGGCGTGGAGGACCGGATCTCGGCGGCCTGTGCCGCGGCCGGCCGCCGGCGCGAGGACGTGACCCTCATCGTGGTCACCAAGACCTACCCGGCGAGCGACGTCCGGCTGCTGACCGAGCTGGGCGTGCGGCAGGTGGCGGAGAACCGCGACCAGGACGCCGCGCCCAAAGCGGCTGAATGCTCGGATTTGCCACTGAGTTGGCATTTCGTCGGGCAATTGCAGACGAACAAGGTTCGTTCGGTGGCGAGTTATGCCGATATCGTGCAGTCCGTCGACCGGTTGCGACTGGTCGACGCCCTGTCCGCGGCGGCGGTGCGCGGGGGCCGGGAGCTGGGCTGCCTGATCCAGGTCGCCTTCGACGCCGAGGCGGGCGAGCGGTCCGGGCGCGGTGGGGTGGCGCCGGACGGGGTGGCCGAGCTGGCCGACGCGATCGCCGCGGCCCAAGGGCTGCGGCTGGACGGTCTGATGACGGTCGCTCCGCTCGCCGGGCCGTACGCGGGCCGGCCGCGCGCGTCATTCGACCGGCTGATGGAAATCTCAACCGGCCTGCGCGTCAACCATCCTGCTGCGAACATGGTCTCGGCAGGAATGAGCGCGGACCTCGAGGACGCGGTGGCGGCGGGAGCGACACATGTGCGCGTCGGTACTGCGGTACTCGGAGTCCGACCTCGGCTCCGGTAACGTCGCCAAGAAGTCGGGCCACAGTAGAAAATATGGTCATTCCCGTCAAAAGGCGGGCGGGCCACGTGGATCCACGGCATCCGGTGGCGGAGCCGATCCACCACAGAGCGGAGGACGCAGAGAATGGCCGGCGCGATGCGCAAGATGGCGGTCTACCTCGGCCTCGTGGAGGACGATGGGTACGACGGCCGGGGCTTCGACCCCGACGACGAGTTCGAGCCCGAACCGGAGCCCGAGCGTGACCGCAGGCGGCACCAGTCGCCCCCCGAACCACGCGCGGAGAGGGACGAATCGGTACGAGTCGCCCTGCCGCCCGCTCAACGTGAACCCGCCCCGCTCGCAGCGGAAAGTGGACGATCCGCCTCCCTCCTCCCCGAAGGGGGGCGAGCAGGAAGAATCGCCCCCGTGGCATCCATCACACCCGAACGCCAGACCCTGGAGAAGAACGCGCCGGTGATCATGCCCAAAGTTGTGTCCGAGCGGGAGCCCTACCGCATCACCACACTCCACCCCCGGACCTACAACGAAGCCCGTACCATCGGGGAACACTTCCGTGAGGGCACTCCGGTGATCATGAATCTCACGGAGATGGACGATACCGACGCGAAGCGACTTGTCGACTTTGCCGCCGGTCTGGTCTTCGGTCTCCACGGGAGTATTGAGCGGGTGACACAGAAGGTGTTCCTGTTGTCGCCTGCTAACGTCGATGTCACGGCGGAGGACAAGGCCCGTATCGCTGAGGGCGGGTTCTTCAACCAAAGCTGAGACGCAACACCGGTAGCACGGAGCAGATCCGGCCGCGAGGCCGAGGTACGAGCAAGGGGAGAGGGACGCGCGGGGATGGACATCGCACTGCAGGTGATCTACATCGCGCTGTACTGCTTCCTGATCGTTTTGATCTTCCGGCTGGTCATGGACTACGTCTTCCAGTTCGCCCGTTCGTGGCAACCTGGGAAGGTGATGGTGGTCGTCCTTGAGGCCACCTACACTGTCACCGATCCGCCGCTCAAGCTTCTGAGGCGGTTCATCCCGCCATTGCGTCTCGGGGGCATTGCGCTCGACCTGTCCTTCTTCGTACTGATGATCATCGTCTACATCCTGATCACCGTCGTGAGCAACGTTGCGAGCAACGTGTGAGCGATACGGTCGAGCCGACTGCCGACGACTACGTTGAGGTGAAGAAGAGATGCCGTTGACCCCCGAGGACGTGCGGAACAAGCAGTTCACGACCGTCCGCCTCCGAGAAGGCTATGACGAGGACGAGGTCGATGCCTTCCTCGACGAGGTCGAAGCCGAACTGACCCGACTGCTGCGCGAGAACGAGGACCTGCGGGCCAAGCTGGCCGCCGCGACCCGAGCCGCCGCGCAGAACCAGCAGCAGGGTATGCGGAAACCTCCCGAGCAACAGGAACGGCCGGGCGCTCCGGTGCCCGCCGCCATATCGGGCCCGCAGCCGGTGCCCCCGCAGCAGCAGCAGATGGGCGGTCCGCCCCAGCTGCCCGGCGGTGCACCCCAGCTGCCTCCCGGCCCCGGCGGTCACGGCCCGCAGGGTCCGCACGGTCCCGGCCCGATGGGCGGCCCGATGGGTCCCGGCCCGATGGGCCAGCAGGGTCCGATGGGCGGTCCGGGTGGTCCCGGCCCGCAGCTCCCGCAGCCCGGCCAGGGCCCCGGTGGCGACAGCGCCGCCCGCGTCCTGTCGCTGGCGCAGCAGACGGCCGACCAGGCGATCGCGGAGGCCCGTTCCGAGGCCAACAAGATCGTCGGCGAGGCCCGCAGCCGCGCCGAGGGCCTGGAGCGCGACGCCCGCGCCAAGGCGGACGCGCTGGAGCGGGACGCGCAGGAGAAGCACCGTGTCGCGATGGGCTCGCTGGAGTCCGCCCGCGCCACGCTGGAGCGCAAGGTCGAGGACCTGCGCGGCTTCGAGCGCGAGTACCGGACCCGCCTGAAGTCGTACCTGGAGAGCCAGCTGCGTCAGCTGGAGAACCAGGCCGACGACTCGCTGGCCCCGCCGCGCACCCCGGCGGCCGCCTCGCTCCCGCCGTCCCCGTCGATGGCCACGGCCGCGGCCGGACCGATGGGCGGGCACACCATGGGCGGCAACCCCTCCATGGGCGGCCACACCCAGGCGGGCGGCCCCCCGTCCTACGGTGGCCAGCAGCAGATGTCCCCGGCGATGACCCAGCCGATGGCACCGGTGCGGCCGCAGGGCCCGCAGCCGATGCAGCAGGCGCCGAGCCCGATGCGGGGCTTCCTGATCGACGAGGACGACAACTGACGCCGCACGCGGAGCGTTACGCGTAGTCGCTGTACGGGCCGGGCCCCTGGGATCTCCCAGGGGCCCGGCCCGTTGCCGTCGCCATGGCGCCGCCGAGCGGCTGATGAAGCTGGTGAGGCCGGTGAGAGGGGCGAGGCGGGGCCGTCTTCTCGTGCGGGGTGGCCACCCGGCACCTCGCCGGGCGGTGCGGTGCGGGACCGCGCCTTCGTGCGGAGCGCCCCGACGCCCCGTCCCGCCGGCGGAGCGGATGCGCCTCCGCCGGGACCGCCACGCCGGGGAGCAGAGCGCGGGATGCGGTCCCGGAGGCGGTGGTTGCCTCGGGAACGGGGGCGGTGGTTGCCTCGGGAACGGAGCGGGAAAGGCCGCGGGCCCGGCCGGGACGTCCCGGCCGGGCCCGCACGCCGTGCGGCTACGCCTTGCGCAGCCGGAAGGTCAACCCGAGGGCCTCGTCGGCGAACTCCCGGCCGTAGGAGTCGTCCGCCTCGCCGGCCGCCAGGTCCACCGCCAGCACCTCGTCCGCGATCAGCGCGTGGTGCTCGGCGAGCGCCGCCTCGGTCTCCGGCTGGGTGGCGCGCCACCGCAGGGCGATCCGGTCGGCGACGTCCAGCCCGCTGTTCTTACGGGCCTCCTGGATCAGCCGGATCGCGTCGCGGGCCACGCCGGTGCGCCGCAGCTCCGGGGTGATCTCCAGGTCGAGGGCGACGGTCGCGCCCGCGTCGGAGGCGACCGACCAGCCCTCGCGCGGGGTCTCGGTGATGATGACCTCCTCCGGCGACAGGGCGACCGGCTCCCCGTCGACCGTCACCGACGCGGTGCCGTCGCGCAGCGCCGACGACAGGGCGGCGGCGTCCGCCTCGGCGATCGCCTTGGCCACCGCCTGCACCCCCTTGCCGAAACGCTTGCCCAGCGCACGGAAGTTGGCCTTGGCGGTGGTGTCCACCAGCGAACCGCCGACCTCGGAGAGCGACGCCAGCGAGGAGACGTTGAGTTCCTCGGTGATCTGGGCGTGCAGCTCGACCGGCAGCGCGTCGAAGCCCGCGGCCGCGACCAGCGCCCGGGACAGCGGCTGCCGCGTCTTCACCCCGGACTCGGCCCGGGTCGCCCGGCCCAGCTCGACCAGCCGTCGCACCAGCTGCATCTGCTGCGAGAGCGCCGGGTCGATCAGCTCCCGGTCGGCGGTCGGCCAGCTCGACAGGTGCACCGAGTCCGGCGCGTCCGGGGTCACCGGGACGATCAGGTCCTGCCAGACCTGCTCGGTGATGAACGGGACCATCGGCGCCATCAGCCGGGTGACCGTCTCGACGCACTCGTGGAGGGTGCGCAGCGCGGCGGCGTCCCCCTGCCAGAAGCGGCGGCGGGAGCGGCGCACGTACCAGTTGGACAGGTCGTCGACGAACGCCGACAGCAGCTTGCCGGAGCGCTGCGTGTCGTACGCCTCCATGGCCTCGGTGACCTGCTCGACCAGGGTGTTCAGCTCCCCGAGCAGCCAGCGGTCGAGCATCGGCCGGTCGGCCGGGGCCGGGTCGGCCGCACTGGGCGCCCAGCCCGAGGTGCGGGCGTACAGCGCCTGGAAGGCGACCGTGTTCCAGTAGGTGAGCAGGGTCTTGCGGACCACTTCCTGGATCGTGCCGTGGCCCACCCGGCGGGCCGCCCAGGGCGAGCCGCCGGCCGCCATGAACCAGCGGACCGCGTCCGCGCCGTGCTGGTCCATGAGCGGGATCGGCTGCAGGATGTTCCCCAGGTGCTTGGACATCTTGCGGCCGTCCTCGGCGAGGATGTGGCCCAGGCAGACCACGTTCTCGTACGCGGACTTGTCGAAGACCAGGGTGCCGACGGCCATCAGCGTGTAGAACCAGCCGCGGGTCTGGTCGATCGCCTCGGAGATGAACTGCGCCGGGTAGCGCTTCTCGAAGACGTCCTTGTTCTTGTACGGGTAGCCCCACTGCGCGAACGGCATCGAGCCCGAGTCGTACCAGGCGTCGATCACCTCGGGGACCCGCGTCGCGGTGCCGGAGCAGGTCGGGCAGGGGAAGGTGACCTCGTCGATGAACGGCCGGTGCGGGTCCAGCTCCGACTGGTCGGTGCCGGTCAGCTCGGTCAGCTCGGCCAGCGAACCGACACAGGTGAGGTGGTCCTCCGCGCAGCGCCAGATGGGCAGCGGGGTGCCCCAGTAGCGGTTGCGGGACAGCGCCCAGTCGATGTTGTTGTTCAGCCAGTCGCCGAACCGGCCGTACTTGACCGACTCCGGGAACCAGTTGGTCCGCTCGTTCTCCCGCAGCAGCGCGTCCTTGACCGCGGTGGTGCGGATGTACCAGGAGGGCTGGGCGTAGTAGAGCAGCGCGGTGTGGCAGCGCCAGCAGTGCGGGTAGCTGTGCTCGTACGGCACGTGCCGGAACAGCAGACCGCGCGCCTTGAGGTCGGCGGTGAGGGCCTCGTCGGCCTTCTTGAAGAACTGCCCGCCGACCAGGTCCAGGCCCTCCTCGAAGGTGCCGTCCGGGCGGACCGGGTTGACGACCGGCAGACCGTAGGCGCGGCAGGTCCTGAGGTCGTCCTCACCGAAGGCCGGTGCCTGGTGGACCAGACCGGTGCCGTCCTCGGTGGTGACGTACTCGGCGTTCACCACGAAGTGCGCGCCGTCCAGCGGAACCAGCGAGAACGGCCGCTGGTAGGTCCAGCGCTCCATCTCCCGGCCGGTGAAGGTCTGGCCGGTGGCCTCCCAGCCCTCGCCGAGCGCCTTGCCCAGCAGCGGTTCGGCGACGACCAGCCGCTCCTCGCCGTCGGTCGCGACCACGTAGGTGACGTCCGGGTGGGCGGCGACCGCGGTGTTGGACACCAGGGTCCACGGGGTGGTGGTCCACACCAGCAGCGACGCGGTGCCGGCGAGCGGGCCCGAGGTGAGCGGGAAGCGGACGAAGACCGAGGGGTCGACCACGGTCTCGTAGCCCTGCGCCAGCTCGTGGTCGGACAGCCCGGTGCCGCAGCGCGGGCACCAGGGGGCCACCCGGTGGTCCTGGACCAGCAGTCCCTTGCCGAAGATCTCCTTCAGCGACCACCACACCGACTGCACGTACTCGGGGTCCATGGTCCGGTAGGCGTCGTCGAGGTCGACCCAGTAGCCCATCCGCCTGGTGAGCTCGGCGAACGCGTCGGTGTGCCGGGTCACCGACTCCCGGCACTTCGCGTTGAACTCCGCGATCCCGTACGCCTCGATGTCCTTCTTGCCGTTGAACCCGAGTTCCTTCTCCACCGCGAGCTCGACCGGCAGTCCATGGCAGTCCCAGCCGGCCTTGCGGCCCACGTGGTAGCCCTGCATGGTGCGGAAGCGGGGGAAGACGTCCTTGAAGACGCGGGCCTCGATGTGGTGGGCGCCGGGCATGCCGTTGGCGGTGGGCGGTCCCTCGTAGAACACCCACTCGGGGCGGCCCTCAGACTGCTCCAGGCTGCGGGCGAACACCTTGTTCTCGCGCCAGAAGTCGAGCACGGAGTGCTCCAGGGCGGGCAGGTCCACCTGGGCGGGGACCTGTCGGTACTGCGGCTGCGGATTCATCGGGGCTTCCTCCGGCGGATACGTCGCTTCCGTTTCCGTCGGAGGGACGAGAGCTGCGCTCCCGCGGTACCACCCTCCTTGACCGTGAGGCGTGCTCTCCCGGTCCGCTCATTGAGGTTCGCGAAGCCGGTTCTACTCGCCCGCGGCGGCCCGTGGGCGCAGCCCACTGTCCGAGGCTTTCTTCCGGCGGCTCCGGGGTGATCCTTCACTTCGCGCCGGCCCCCGGGCTCACACCGTCCCCGGGTCGCTCCTGGCTGCGTACGAAGCTACTCGTCCCCATCCACGCCTTTCGCTGCTCCCCCAGGCTCTCGGCATCGCTCGAGCAGGAGGGAGCCCCCACAGTGTACGGGCCCGGACGGGCTGCGGCCGACCGGTTTTCCGCCCCGCCGCCGGCCCGGCCGGCCCGGCGGCGGGGCGGTTCGGCGCCGTACCTGGGCGGGTGACGCGAGCGGCCGGGCGGATTACCCGGCATGGCGTGGGGCACAACGGATGACACCGGCTTCTCATACGAGCAAGCCGGGCGAATCGGGCGGCGTGCCCCGTTGCCGCGTGGCCGGAGTCGATTTATCGTTCCGGCACGATTCGCGAGCTGGATCACACCAGGTGAAGGGGGTGCGGCCATGGTGGCCAAGAAGACCGCACCGGCCGGGAAGGCCGCGTCGAAGAGCACCCCGGGCGAGCCGGCCGCGCCGGCGAAGGACACCACGGCCGCGGCCTCCACCGGTACGGCGGCGAGGAACCCGGCGAAGAACGCGACGGCGAGGGCCCCGGCGAAGACCGCGGCGGCGAAGACGGCAGCCAGGAAGGCCGCACCGGCCGAGAAGGCGGTGCCCGCGAAGAAGACGGGAGCCAGCACAGTGGCGCTGAAGAAGACTCCGGGTGGCGCATCGTCGGCGAGCAAGGACGCCGCCGCGGCGGCGAACGCGCTGCCCAAGGCGCGCGGTGCGGCCGACCCCGGTGAGCTGGCGGTACGCCCGGGGGAGGAGCCCTGGACCCCGGAGGAGGTGGCCGAGGCCCGTACCGGGCTGGGGGCCGACGCGGAGCGGCTGCGCGCCGAGATCCTCGCCTCCGAGGCCGCGATCACCGGCCTGATGCGCGACTCCGGCGACGGGGCGGGGGACGACCAGGCCGACACCGGCACCAAGAACATCACCCGCGAGCACGAGCTGGCCCTGGCCTCCAGCGCCCGGGAACGGCTGCTGCAGACCGAGCGGGCGCTGGAGCGCCTGGACGCGGGGACCTACGGACTCTGCGAGAGCTGCGGCCGGCCCATCGGCAAGGCCCGGATGCAGGCCTTCCCGCGGGCCACCCTGTGCGTCGAGTGCAAGCAGCGGCAGGAGCGCCGCTGACCGCTCGTACGGGTGTGCCGTACCCTCGTCCTCAGCCAGGCGGCGGCTTGGTGCCGGACGCAGACGTTGAGGGACTCACGTGACAGAGGCGGAGCAGGCCATCGGTACGCCGAACCCCGACAAGGCCGACAGGGACGACGAGGCGCAGCCGGCCGCGGGCGCCGCGGAGCCGGAGGAGCGGCACCCCGGCTCGGGGGAGCCCGACGCCGCCGGCCCGACGCCCGGGCGCGGCAGGCGGCGGGTCGCGGTGCTGCTCGGCGTGGCCGCCATCGCCTACCTGCTCGACCTGGTCAGCAAGCTCCTGGTGGTCGCGCACCTGGAGCACCACGCGCCGGTCGAGGTGCTCGGCAGCTGGCTGCAGTTCGAGGTGGTCCGCAACCGGGGCGCGGCGTTCGGCTTCGGCGAGGCGATGACCATCGTCTTCACCGTGATCGCGGCCGCGGTGATCGTGGTGATCGCCCGGCTCGCCCGCAAGCTTTACAGCGTGCCCTGGGCCATCGCCCTCGGCCTGCTGCTCGGCGGGGCCTTCGGCAACCTGACCGACCGGGTGCTGCGGGCCCCGGGCGGTCTGCAGGGCGCGGTGGTGGACTTCATCGCCCCGGCGCACTTCGCGGTCTTCAACCTCGCCGACTCCGCCATCGTGTGCGGCGGCTTCCTCATCGTCATCCTGTCCTTCCGCGGTCTGGACCCGGACGGGACCGTGCACAAGGACTGATCCCGGGGAACGGGGCACGGCCCCGGGCACCCGGCCGGTGCGGCCCGGCCCGTCGGCGGTCTCCCGGGCCGTCGCCCGAGGACTGTTGTACGAGGGGCCGCGCGGGGTCCGGCATACTCGACGGGTGAGCACGATTCCCGAGATCCGTACCCTGCCCGTGCCCGAGGGCCTCGAAGGCGAGCGCGTCGACGCCGCGATCGCCCGTATGTTCGGCTTTTCTCGGACCAAGGCGGCGGAACTCGCCGCGGCCGGGAAGGTCCAGGTGGACGGCAGCGTCGCCGGAAAGTCCGACCGGGTCTCCGGCGGGGCCTGGCTCGAGGTCGAGATGCCGCAGGCCGCGCCGCCGGTGCGGATCGTCGCCGAGCCCGTCGAGGGCATGGAGATCGTCCACGACGACGACGACATCGTGGTGATCGTCAAGCCGGTCGGGGTCGCCGCGCACCCCAGCCCCGGCTGGACCGGGCCGACCGTGATCGGCGGGCTCGCCGCCGCGGGCTACCGCATCTCCACCTCCGGCGCCGCGGAGCGCCAGGGCATCGTCCACCGGCTGGACGTCGGCACCTCCGGACTGATGGTGGTGGCGAAGTCCGAGCGGGCCTACACCCTGCTCAAGCAGCAGTTCCGGGACCGCACGGTCGACAAGCGGTACCACGCGCTGGTGCAGGGCCACCCGGACCCGCTGAGCGGCACCATCGACGCGCCCATCGGCCGCCACCCGCAGCACGACTACAAGTGGGCGGTGATCGCCGAGGGCAAGCCGAGCATCACCCACTACGACCTCATCGAGGCGTTCCGGGCCGCCAGCCTGCTCGACATCAAGCTGGAGACCGGCCGCACCCACCAGATCCGGGTGCACATGGCCGCCCACCGCCACCCCTGCGTCGGCGACCTCACCTACGGTGCCGACCCCACGCTCGCCAAGCGGCTGAAGATCACCCGGCAGTGGCTGCACGCGGTGCGCCTGGGATTCGAGCACCCCGCGGACGGCTCCTGGGTGGAGTTCCAGAGCTCCTATCCCGACGACCTCCAGGGGGCGCTGGACCGGGTGCGGGCGGAGAGTGCCTGATGACCGGGCCCGCCGGACGGCACCGCATCGCCGTGGTGCGTGACGGCGACCTGACCGGCTGCCACGCGGTCCGCCGCGAGGTGTTCATCGTGGAGCAGGACATCCCGCCGGAGGAGGAGCTGGACGCCTACGACGCCGAGGCCGTCCACCTGCTCGCGACCGAACCGGACGGGCGGCCGGTGGGCACCGTCCGCTTCCTGTACGGCCCGGCCGCCGTCCGGAAGTACGGCCACACCGGCATCGACGGGCGCACCACCGCCGTCCTCGGCCGGCTCGCCGTCGGCCGGGCGGCCCGGGGCACCGGGCTCGGCGCGGCGCTGGTCCGCGCGGTCGAGGCCGAGGCGCGCCGGCTGGGGCTGACCGCGGTGTACCTGGAGTCGCAGACCCATGCGCTGGGCTTCTACGAGCGGCTCGGCTACGTCGCGTTCGGACCGGAGTTCGACGAGGGCAGCGGCATCCCGCACCGCGCGATGCGGTGCGCGCTCTGAGCGCACCGGCGCCGCCTCGGCGGTCTCCGGCCGCGTCCCGGGCCGCGGCGCGGGTGAGCGGGGCGGCGCCCGGCCACCGTGGGTGACGTTCCCGGGCCGACCACCGGCCGAGGCGCCCCGGGCCGCCCCTCGCCGGGCGCGGCACCGCCGGACCGGCCGGGGCGCGGAACTCGTGGCAGGGTGGAAGCTCCCGACGGCACCCCGGCCCGGGAGGGCACCCCGTGGACCAGCTCGCCCTGCTGTTCGCCCTGCTGCTGGGTGCCGTGGTCACGGTCCCGCTGGGCGAGCGGCTGACGGTGCCCCCGCCGGTGCTGATGACACTGCTGGGCGTCGTCCTCGCCCTGCTGCCGTTCGTACCGAACGTCGACATCCCGCCCGACCTCATCCTTCCCCTGGTGCTGCCGCCGGTGCTCTACGCGGCGGTGCAGCGCACCTCGTGGCGGCAGTTCGCCACCAACAAGCGGGCCATCTTCCTGCTCGCGGTCGCACTGGTCTTCGTCACCACCGCCGCGGTCGCCGCCGTCGCGCGGGCCGTGGTGCCCGGGGTCACGCCGGCCGCGGCCGTGGTGCTGGGCGCGCTGGTCGCACCGCCCGACCCGGTGGCGGCCACCGCGGTCGCGGGCCGGCTGGGGCTGCCGCGCCGCATGGTGTCGCTGCTGGAGGGCGAGGGGCTGTTCAACGACGTCACCGCCATCGTGCTGTACCACGTGGCGCTGGGCGCGGCGGTCAGCGGCAGCTTCTCGCTGCCCGGCGCCGGGGTGGCCCTGGTGCTCTCCGCGGTGGTCGCGGTCGTCACCGGGATCGCCGTGGGGTGGGCGGCGAACAAGCTGATGGGGCTCCTCGACGACCCGACCCTGCAGGTCGGGATGACCCTGCTGGTGCCGTTCGGCGCGTATCTGCTGGCCGAGGAGTTCCGGGGGTCCGGGGTGCTCGCGGTGCTCACCGCCGCGCTGTTCCTCGCCGAGCACGCGGTGGACCCGGACGACGTGCTCGGCCGGCTGACCGGCAACGCCTTCTGGGAGGTCGTCGAGACGCTGGTCACCGGCGTGGCCTTCGGCCTCATCGGGCTGGAGCTGCACACGCTCTTCGCCACCGCCGCCGGCCGCTGGAGCACGCTGATCGGCGCGGGAGCCGCGGTGGCCGGCGCGGTGGTGCTCGTCCGGCTGCTGTGGCTGCTGCCCGCGGCCTGGCTCGCCAAACGGCTGCACCGGGACCGTGACACCGAGGACATCCCGCTGACCTGGCGGGAGACCGTGGTCATGTGGTGGTCGGGGATGCGCGGGGTGGCCTCGGTCGCGCTGGCCCTGGCGATCCCGTTCACCGTCGACGACGGCGGTGACTTCCCGGCCCGCGACGAGTTGGTCTTCGTCGCCTTCACGGTGGTCCTCACCACCCTCGTCCTGCAGGGCCTCACCCTGCCCTGGCTGGTCCGCCGGCTTCGGGTGGAGAAGGACTCGGCGGCGGAGGAGGCCCTGGAGCGGGAGCTGGCGACCCGGGTGATACGGGCCGCCAGGGAGCGGCTGCGGGAGATCGCCCCGGCCGAGGAGCTCTCCGAGGAACTGGTGGAGCAGCTCAACCGGCGCGTCTTCGACCTCGGCGCGTGGATCTCGCCGGACATCGTGGACGACGAACGGCGCGAGGCCCACCGGCGCAGGGTGCAGCGGATCAAACAGATCCAGCGCGTCCACGGGGAGCTGCTGTCGGCCGCCCGGCACGAGGTGCTGGCCGTGCGCGGCGAGCCGGGCACCGACCCGCAGGTGGTGGACCGGGTGCTACGAGAGCTCGACATGCGTAGTCTGCGGCTGCACTGAGCGGGGCGCGGGCGGGGCCGCGGCCGGCCCGGTGGTGATCCGCGGCAGAGCGTACGGGTGCTCCGCGCACAGCCAGCGGATCAGCTGCTCCCGCACCTCGCAGCGGGCCGTCCACGCCGCGTCCGCGTCCCTGGCGGTGACCAGGGCCCGCACCTCGATGGTGCTCGGGGTGGTGCCGGTGACGGCCAGGTTCCAGTCCCGGCCGTCCCAGGCGGAGGACTTCCGGACGATCTCGCCGAGCTTCTCCCGCATCCGGTCGATCGGCGCGGAGTGGTCCAGGTGGAACAGGACGGCCCCGGTCATCTGCGAGCCGCCGCGCGACCAGTTCTCGAACGGCTTGCTGGTGAAGTACGACACCGGCATGGTGATCCGCCGCTCGTCCCAGGTGCGCACCGACAGGAAGGTCAGGGTGATCTCCTCCACGGTGCCCCATTCGCCGTCGACCACCACCTCGTCCCCGATCCGCACCATGTCGCCGAAGGCGATCTGCAGCCCGGCGAAGAGGTTGCCGAGCGTGGACTGGGCCGCGATACCGGCGACGATGCCCACGATCCCGGCGGAGGCGAGCATCGAGGTGCCGACGGTCCGCATCGCCGGGAAGGTCAGCAGCATCGCCGCGGCCGCCACCACCCCGATCACCGCGGTGACCACGCGCTGGGTCAGCGTCACCTGGGTGCGGACCCGGCGCACCCGCGCCCGGTCGTGCGCGGTGGCCGCGTAACGGGAGTACGTGGACTCCACGGCGGCGGCCGAACCGCGCACCGTCAGCCACGCGGCGGCGGCGATCAGCGCGAGAGTGAGGATCTGGCGGATGGTGGGCGCGTGGTCCTCGGCGAGGTGCGCCTGGTCGTAGAAGCCACGCAGCGCGGCTATCGCGACCACCGCCTGGAGCGGTATCCGGCAACGGCGCAGCAGCCCCCACAGCGGGGTCTCGGGATGCCGGGCGTCGGCCCGGCGCAGCAGCCGGTCGGCCGCCCAGCCGGCCGCCAGGGTGAGGCCGAGCGAGCCGCCGACGACGATGAGCGGACGCAGCACGTCCTGCATGGAGCGATCATCCTCTCTCCGGTGCCTACCTGGCACGATGGGTTCACAAGCCGGCCATCATCGACAGGGAAGTGAAAAGCAGTGACGGAAACCTCGGCTGCCCCGGACAGCGCGGACCATGCGACGATTCTTCTTCTGCACTCGGCGTTCGGGCTGCGGCCCGCGGTGCACACCGCCGCGGACCGGCTGCGCGCGGCCGGGTACGAGGTTCACGTACCCGATCTGTACGCGGGACAGCCGGTGAGAATCGCCGGCACCGTCGAAGAGGGCATGGCGATCAAGGACGCGATCGGCAGCGAGGAGCTGCTGCGGCGCGCCGTCGCGGCCGCCGCGCCGCTGTCCGACCGCGGGGTGATCTACGCCGGGTTCTCGCTGGGCGGCTCACTCGCGCAGAACCTGGCGCTCGCCGACGACAGGGCGCGCGGACTGCTGCTGCTGCACGGCACCTCGGACCTGGCCGACGACGCCGCGACCGACGGGCTGCCGGTCCAGCTGCACGTCGCGGACCCGGACCCGTTCGAGCCGCACGACTGGCTGAACGCCTGGTACCTGCGGATGAACCGGGCCGGTGCCGACGTCGAGGTGTTCCGCTACCCGGGCGCCGGGCACCTCTACACCGACCCGGAGCTGCCGGATCACGACGCGGAGGCGACCGAGCAGACCTGGCGGGTGGCGCTCGGCTTCCTGGCCGAGCTGAGCGGGCCCGGCGCCGGCCGCTGAACCGCGGGCCCGGCCGGCCGGTGTCGCGGGTCCGGGTGCCCGGCGGGGCGCGGCGGCCGGGCCGCGCGTTCCGGCCCGGCGTTCCGGCCGGAGCCGCCGGGCTTCGGACGTCAGCGGACCGCCGTCACCGGACCGGCTGGTCCACCCGCTCCACCCGCTGGGTCCCGGAGCGGGTGCGGTAGGACCGGGCCCAGGCGGAGGTGGCCCCGGGGTCGGTCTTGTCGGACACCGTGAAGTAGTCCATCTGGGCGCGCTCGGCGGTCACGTCGAGCACCCCGTAGCCGTGGTGGTCCATGTCCACCCACTTCACATGGCGGTTGGCGGCCTTGACCGCGCCCGCCGCCACCACCGACAGGGTGCCCGGCAGCACGTGCAGCAGGTCGTCGAGGTTGTCCGAGGTCACCGAGGTGACCACGAACTCGGTGGCGGCGGACCGGGAGAACGGGTAGGTGGCGGCCTTCACCGGCACGTCGTTCGCCCAGGCCATGTGGATGTCGCCGGTGAGGAAGACCGTGTTGTCGATGCCGCGGTCGGTGAGGTGGGCGAGCAGCTCGCGCCGGTCGTCGGTGTAGCCGTCCCACTGGTCGACGTTGACCGCCAGCCCCTCCTTGGGCAGCCCGAGCAGTTCGGCGATCGGCCCCAGCAGATGCGCCGGTACCGAACCGAAGGCCACCGGCGAGATCATCACCGAGGTGCCCACCAGCTTCCAGGAGGCGTTCGAGGCGGCCAGGCCCGACTTCAGCCAGTCGAGCTGGGCGCGCCCGGTGAGCGTGCGGTCCGGGTCGTCCACCGCGCCGCTGCCGACGCCGGCCTGCTGCGAGCGGAACGAGCGCAGGTCCAGCAGGTGGAGATCGGCGAGCGAGCCGAACCGCAGCCGGCGGTAGGTGGTGCCCGCGATGGACGGGCGGACCGGCATCCACTCGAAGTACGCCTGCTTGGCCGCGGCCACCCGCCGCGCCCAGTCGCCCTCCGCGCCCGGGGTGTGGTTCTCCGCGCCGCCCGCCCAGGCGTCGTTGGCGAACTCGTGGTCGTCCCAGATGGCGATGACCGGGTGGGCCCGGTGCATCGCCTGCAGGTCGGAGTCGGTCTTGTACCGGCCGTGCCGCACCCGGTAGTCGGCGAGCGTGGTGATCTCGTGCGCGGGGGAGTGCGCCCGGACGGCGTACTTCTCCTCGGGGTACGCGCCGGTCCCGTACTCGTAGATGTAGTCGCCGAGATGGAGCACCGCGTCCAGGTCGCGGCGGTCGGCCAGATGGCGGTAGGCCGAGAAGTAGCCGGCTTCCCAGTTGGCGCAGGACACGACGCCGAACCGCACCGAGCCGGCGGCGTCGGCCTCGGCCGGCGCGGTCCGGGTGCGTCCTACCGGTGACTGCGCCCCGCCCGCGGTGAACCGGAAGAAGTAGGCGGTGCCCGGCCGCAGCCCGCGCACATCGGCCTTCACCGTGTGGTCCGCGGCGGCCGACGCCCGCACGGTGCCCTTCGCCACGATGCGGCCGAACGCCTCGTCCTCGGCGACCTGCCACTCCACGTCGAGCTGCGGGCCGCGCCCGGAGCCGGGCTCGGCGCCGGGTTCCGGCGTCACCCGGGTCCACAGCAGGACGCCGTCCGGGAGCGGGTCACCGGAGGCGACTCCGTGCAGGAACTCCGGGCCGCCGCTGTCGGCTCGGGCGGCCGTGACACCGGTGGCGAACGGCAGGACTGCGGCGGTGGCGGCTACGGCCGTGACGGCGGAGCGGCGCGAAATGGGGTCTCGGGGGGTCACGGGCGCACACCCTACTGCCAAGTAGGGCCGCTGGTAAGTCGAACGGGCGGACGAAATCCAAGAGTTCGTCCGCCCGTCATCCGGTGGGCCACCGGGCCGGCGGCCGCCACCGGGAACGCCCGGTGGTTCACGGTGGGCGGGGGGCGGGCCGGCCCGCCCCGCCCCCCCCCCCCCCCCCCCCCCCGCCGCAAACATAAAGATGGCGGACCACCCCCCCCAGTACGCCAACCGGCGGGACATGTGCCAGGTCCGCCTATCCCCCGTGACG